>NZ_JBCHVH010000003.1:0-791758 GCF_050474425.1 Pseudomonas sp. B1-22
GATACTAATTGCCCGTGAGGCTTGACCATATAACACCCAAACAATTTGCGTGTTGTACGGTGAAGACGTAACGAACCGAAAGTTCGTGTGAACCGCAAAGACCTGTCACATACCCGAATCTGGATGAGCGTGAGCGCAAGCCACGAGCGTCCGAAAGAATTGCTTGACGACCATAGAGCGTTGGAACCACCTGATCCCATCCCGAACTCAGCAGTGAAACGACGCATCGCCGATGGTAGTGTGGGGTTTCCCCATGTGAGAGTAGGTCATCGTCAAGCGCCTATCCCAAAGCCCCTGGTCAGCATCGCTGGCCGGGGGCTTTGCTTTTGCGCGCGGGAAAGTGGGCTGGGCAGCGTGGTCCTCTGAGCCAACCTAGGCCAGCCGTGCGCGTGGAGGCGACGGTGATCGCGGGCATGGCCCGCTCCTACGGGGTGCAATGCCCTGTGTGGCCGGGTAAGCGCTCCAGGGCTTCATTTCATCGATTATGACGGTTTGCGGAGCTGGCCCAGCTCGCGAGCAAGCTCGCTCCTACAGGAGCGGAGAGAGCCCTTCAGGGGCTCTGGCGCGCGTCTTTCGGCATTTTTCTACGTTGCCCTACCGCTCGTGCATTTGCCTGATGGCATTTCATCCAACTGTCACATTCGCGTCATAGAGTCTTCATGCGGCCTGACGATACTGGCCCCCGTTCCATCCAACCCCATTCTCCTCAAGGAGCAAGGCATGAAACTCAAGCGTTTGATGGCGGCCCTGACCTTTGTCGCCGCGGGCGTAGGCACCGCCAGTGCGGTCGCCGCAATTGATCCGGCCCTGCCGGAATACCAAAAAGCCAGCGGTGTGTCGGGCAACCTGTCGAGCGTTGGCTCCGATACCCTGGCCAACCTGATGACCATGTGGGCCGAAGAGTACAAGCGCCTGTACCCGAACGTGAACGTGCAGATCCAGGCCGCCGGTTCCTCCACCGCGCCGCCGGCTCTGACCGAAGGTACCGCCAACCTGGGCCCGATGAGCCGCAAGATGAAGGACGTCGAGCTGCAGGCCTTCGAACAGAAGTACGGCTACAAGCCGACCGCTGTTCCGGTCGCCGTGGACGCCCTGGCGATCTTCGTGCACAAGGACAACCCCATCAAAGGCCTGACCATGCAACAGGTCGACGCCATCTTCTCCTCCACCCGCCTGTGCGGCGGCAAGTCGGAAGTGAAGACCTGGGGTGACCTGGGCCTGACCGGTGACTGGGCCAACAAGCCCGTGCAGCTGTTCGGTCGTAACTCCGTCTCCGGCACCTACGGCTACTTCAAGGAAGAAGCCCTGTGCAAAGGCGACTACAAGCCGAACGTGAACGAGCAGCCGGGTTCGGCTTCCGTGGTTCAGTCGGTCAGCCAGTCCCTGAACGGCGTGGGCTACTCCGGCATTGGCTACAAGACCGCCAGCGTGAAGACCGTTGCCCTGGCCAAGAAGGAAGGCGGCGAGTTCATTGAAGACAATGAAACCAACGCCCTGAACGGCAGCTACCCGCTGTCGCGCTTCCTCTACGTCTACGTCAACAAGGCCCCGAACAAGCCGCTGAACCCGCTGGAAGCCCAGTTCCTGAAGATGGTGCTCTCCAAGACCGGCCAGCAGGTTGTCGTGAAAGACGGCTACATCCCGCTGCCGTCGAAAGTCGCCGAAAAAGCGATCAAGGACCTGGGTCTGTAATCAGCCCGCCAACCGGGCGGCCAGTGCCGCCCGGCATGGGCTGACGCCTTCCCGACCGGGCCCGCCAGCATGGCTCTGCTGGTGGGCTTTGTCGCGTCACCTCCATGTCATCTTTCTGTCACACAGAGCCGCTAGGGTGTCACTGCATGAACGACCTGGCCAACTCCCCGATGACTTCTTCTCTCCCCGAGCGGATCGATTTCAATACGCCTGCGCTGCAGCGCAAGCGCCGCATGCGTGCGCTCAAGGATCGACTCACCCGCTGGTACGTGCTGGTCGGCGGTCTCGCCGTCCTGGCTGCCATTACCCTGATCTTCTTCTACCTCGCCTATGTCGTGCTGCCGCTGTTCCGCGGCGCCACGCTGGAGGCCCGTGACCCGCTGGCTCCCGCCTGGCTGAAGACGGCGCAAGCGCCGCTGCTGCTGAGCATCGAAGAGCAGAACATGGTGGGCATGCGCGTCGCCGCGAATGGCGAGGTGGTCTTCTTCAGCGCCAAGACTGGCGAGGAAGTAAGCCGTGTCGCGCTCAAGCTGCCCGCCGGCAGCAGCGTGACTTCCATCGCCGAAGACCAGCCGGGGCACCCGACCGTGGCGCTGGGCCTGTCCAACGGCCAGGCGCTGGTGTTCAAGCACACCTATAAGGTCACCTACCCGGACAACCATAAAACCATCACTCCGCAGATCGACTACCCCTACGGCGAAGCGGCGATCAACCTGGATACCCAGGGCCGTCCGCTGGAGCACGTCGCGATCGTCTCGGGTGATGAAGGCCTGCTGCTCGCCGCTTCGACCGGCAGCCAGATGCTCCTGCTCAGCCTGACCAGTCAGGAAAACATGCTGACCGGCGAGACCACGCTGGAAGAGGAACGCATCGACCTGCCGCAGATCGCCGAGCCGGTGAAGGCGATCTACATGGACCCGCGCAAGCAGTGGCTCTATGTGATCAACGGCCGCGCCCAGGCTGACGTGTTCAACCTCGGCACCCACCAGCTCAACGGCCGCTACAAGCTGCTCGACGACGCCTCCGCCGAAGTGACCGCCAGCAGCCAGCTGCTGGGTGGCATCTCGCTGATGGTCGGCGACTCCAAGGGGGGCATCGGCCAGTGGTTCATGGCCCGTGGCGAAGACGGCGAACCGCGCCTGTCCCATGTGCGTGACTTCAAGCTGGGCGACCAGCCGGTGACCGAGATCGCTCCCGAGCAGCGCCGCAAAGGCTTCCTGGCGCTCGACAAGCAGGGCAACCTCGGCATCTTCCACAGCACCGCGCATCGCACCCTGCTTGTGGAAAACGTCGCTCCGTCGGCCGGCCTGATGGCCCTGTCGCCGCGCGCCAACCGACTGATCCTCGAACAGGGTGGCGAGCTGCGCCGCCTCAGCCTCAGCAACCCGCACCCGGAAGTGTCCTGGAGCGCGCTGTGGGGCAAGGTCTGGTACGAGAGCTATGACAAGCCGGGCTACGTCTGGCAGTCCACCGCCGCGACCACCGACTTCGAGCCCAAGCTGAGCCTGTCGCCGCTGACCTTCGGTACGTTGAAGGCCGCGTTCTACGCGATGATCCTCGCCGCACCGCTGGCCATCGCCGCCGCCGTCTACACCGCTTATTTCATGGCTCCGGGCATGCGCCGCAAGGTCAAGCCGGTGATCGAGCTGATGGAAGCGCTGCCGACCGTGATCCTGGGCTTCTTCGCCGGCCTGTTCCTCGCACCGTACGTCGAAGGTCACCTGCCGGGCATCTTCAGCCTGCTGCTGCTTACGCCGCTGGGCATCCTCGCCGCCGGCCTGATCTGGAGCCGCCTGCCCGAGCGCATCCGCCTGAGCCTGCCGGCCGGTTGGGAAGCGGCGATCCTGATTCCGGTCGTGCTCGCTACCGGCGCCTTCGCCCTGTGGATGAGCCCGCACCTGGAGACCATGTTCTTCGGCGGCGACATGCGTCTGTGGATCAGCCATGACCTGGGCATCACCTATGACCAGCGCAACGCCCTGGTAGTAGGTCTGGCCATGGGCTTCGCGGTGATCCCGAACATCTTCTCCATCGCCGAAGACGCCATCTTCAGCGTGCCCAAGAGCCTGACCTACGGCTCCCTGGCCCTGGGCGCCACGCCCTGGCAGACGCTGACCCGCGTAGTGATCCTGACCGCCAGCCCGGGCATCTTCTCCGCCCTGATGATCGGCCTCGGCCGTGCCGTGGGCGAGACCATGATCGTGCTGATGGCCACCGGCAACACCCCCGTCATGGACGTGAACATCTTCCAGGGCATGCGCACCCTCGCGGCGAACGTCGCGGTGGAAATGCCCGAGTCGGAGGTGGGCGGGACTCACTACCGTGTGCTGTTCCTTTCGGCACTGGTGCTGCTGTCCTTCACCTTCGTGATGAACACCCTGGCAGAGCTGATCCGTCAGCGCCTGCGCAAGAAATACGCGTCGCTCTAAGCGGCGCCCGACGAGGCTAGTTCCGTGAAACAGAAACAGGAATCCGTCAAAGCGTGGTTCGCCAGCGGTACTCCCTGGGTGTGGATGAACGCAGGGGCGGTATCCATCGCCGTGATCATGACCATCGGCCTGCTCGCCGTGATCGCCGTGCGCGGTCTCGGCCACTTCTGGCCGGCGGATGTAATCGAAGCGAGCTACAGCGTCCCCGGTGAAGCGCCCAAGACCCTGATCGGTGAGGAAGTGCAGGTCGAGCAGGTACCGCGCGAGCGTCTACGCGGTGCCGGCCTGCCGGTGCCGGACAACGGCCCGGAGTTCATGACCCGCGAGCTGCTCAAGCTGGGCAACCGCGACCTCTACGGCAGCGACTTCTCCTGGGTGATTGGCGAGTGGCTGGGCGACAAGCGTCATCCGGCCGAGCTGGTGACCCTGGAGCGCCGCGAGTGGGGCAACTTCTATGGCTACCTGCTGAACGTGAAGGAAAACGGCAAGGTGGTCGCCGAAGGTCCGGCTGCCATGGCCGAGCTGCAGACCCGCCTGAAGCGCGTCGACGAGCTCTACGCCAAGCTCTACCAGCTGGAGAAGAAGGACATCGGTGGCATCAACCACGGCCTCGAGCGCCTGCGCCTGAAAGAGCGCGGCCTGCAGCTCAACGGCAAGCTGGACGCCGCTGCCGAAGCCGACATCGCCGCCAGCCGCGCCGAGCTGAATGCCCAGTACCAGGTGCTGGAGGAGCAGCTCAATGCCCTGCACTCGGAGTTCAACCGCGACAGCATCGCCATGCGCGACGCCACCGGCAAGGAAACCGAGATCACCCTGGGCAAGCTGGTGCACGCCTACCAGCCCAACGCCATGGGTGTCGGCGCCAAGCTGAGCTTCTACTTCAAGAAACTGTGGGAATTCCTCAGCGACGACCCGCGTGAGGCCAACACCGAGGGCGGTATCTTCCCGGCGATCTTCGGCACCGTGATGATGACCCTGGTGATGGCGGTGATCGTCACCCCGTTCGGCGTGATCGCCGCAGTCTACCTGCGCGAGTACGCTCGCCAGGGGCTGCTGACCCGGATCATCCGCATCGCGGTGAACAACCTCGCGGGCGTTCCGGCGATCGTCTACGGCGTGTTCGGCCTGGGCTTCTTCGTCTACGTGCTGGGCGGCTCGATCGACCGGATGTTCTTCCCCGAAGCGCTGCCGGCACCGACCTTCGGCACGCCGGGCCTGTTCTGGGCCTCGCTGACCCTGGCGATCCTCGCGGTACCGGTGGTGATCGTGGCCACCGAGGAAGGCCTGGCGCGTATCCCGCGGGCCACCCGCGAAGGCTCCCTGGCCCTGGGCGCTACCAAGGCCGAGACCCTGTGGAAAGTGGTCCTGCCGATGGCCAGCCCGGCGATGATGACCGGCCTGATCCTCGCCGTGGCCCGTGCCGCTGGGGAAGTGGCGCCGCTGATGCTGGTGGGCGTGGTGAAGCTGGCCCCGGCGCTGCCGGTGGACGGCAACTACCCGTACGTGCACCTGGACCAGAAGATCATGCACTTGGGCTTCCACATCTATGACGTCGGCTTCCAGAGCCCGAACGTCGAAGCCGCGCGCCCGCTGGTGTACGCCACCGCGCTGCTGCTGGTGATGGTGATCGCCCTGCTGAACTTCTCGGCCATCGCCATCCGTAACCGCCTGCGCGAAAAGTACAAGGCGCTGGAAAACTGATTCTGCAGGCGGCGGGCAAGGCCCGCCGCCAAGCCTCCAAGGGAGACTGAAGATGCAACACGAAACCGCTACCCACGGCATCGACATCGGCGCGCTCGGCCGTGGTGATCGCCAGGGCATGAACCTGGCGAGCGAGACCGTCGCCCTCGAAGTGCCTGGCCTGAGCCTGTTCTACGGCGAGAAGCAGGCGCTGTTCGACGTCAGCATGAACATCCCCAAGCAGCGCGTGACCGCCTTCATCGGCCCGTCCGGTTGCGGCAAGTCCACCCTGCTGCGTTGCTTCAACCGCATGAACGACCTGGTCGACGGCTGCAACGTGAAGGGCGAGATCCTCCTCGACGGCCACAACATCTTCGCCAAGAACGTCGACGTCGCCGAACTGCGCCGCCGCGTCGGCATGGTGTTCCAGAAGCCCAACCCGTTCCCCAAGAGCATCTACGAGAACGTGGTGTACGGCCTGCGTATCCAGGGCATCAACAAGAAGCGCGTGCTCGACGAAGCCGTCGAGTGGGCGCTCAAGGGGGCCGCCCTGTGGGACGAAGTGAAGGACCGCCTGCACGAATCCGCCCTCGGCCTCTCCGGCGGTCAGCAGCAGCGCCTGGTCATCGCCCGCACCATCGCCGTGGAGCCGGAAGTCCTGCTGCTCGACGAACCCTGCTCGGCGCTGGACCCGATCTCCACCCTGAAGATCGAAGAGCTGATCTACGAGCTGAAATCCAAGTTCACCATCGTCATCGTCACCCACAACATGCAGCAGGCCGCGCGCGTTTCCGACTACACGGCGTTCATGTACATGGGCAAGCTGATTGAGTTCGGTGATACCGATACCCTGTTCACCAACCCGGCCAAGAAGCAGACAGAAGACTACATCACCGGTCGCTACGGTTGAGGCCATGAGAAATCTCCTCTGGCTTTGTCGGCGGAGCTTGCCGTACGGGATGTACTGTCGGCGCTCCGCCTTCGCGCCAGCGAAGATATCTCAAGGGCCTCAATGCTCCGGATGAGACCGGAAAAAGACTGAGTTCTGAACTTCGCACCTTTCAAGGGTTTGCACATGATCAACAAAGAAAGCCTCACCCACCACATCTCGCAGCAGTTCAACGCCGAGCTGGAAGATGTGCGCAGCCATCTGCTGGCCATGGGCGGCCTGGTGGAGAAGCAGGTCAACGACGCGGTCAACGCGCTGATCGATGCCGACTCGGGCCTCGCCCAGCAGGTGCGTGAGATCGACGACCAGATCAACCAGATGGAGCGCAACATCGACGAGGAGTGCCTGCGCATCCTCGCCCGCCGCCAGCCGGCCGCCTCCGACCTGCGTCTGATCATCAGCATCTCCAAGTCGGTGATCGACCTCGAGCGCATCGGCGACGAAGCCTCGAAGATCGCCCGCCGTGCCATCCAGCTGTGCGAGGAAGGCGAGTCGCCGCGCGGCTACGTCGAGGTGCGCCATATCGGCGGCCAGGTGCGCAAGATGGTGCAGGAGGCGCTGGATGCCTTCGCCCGTTTCGACGCCGACCTCGCGCTGTCGGTGGCGCAGTACGACAAGACCGTCGACCGCGAGTACAAGACCGCCCTGCGCGAGCTGGTCACCTACATGATGGAAGACCCGCGGGCCATCTCCCGCGTGCTCAACGTCATCTGGGCCCTGCGTTCGCTGGAGCGCATCGGCGACCACGCGCGCAACATCGCCGAACTGGTGATCTACCTGGTGCGCGGCACCGACGTTCGCCACCTGGGCCTGACCCGCATGAAGGAAGAAGTGCAGGGCACCGCCAATGGCAACAAGCCCGAATAGGGCCTGCGCCCGCTGCACCGACGAACCCGGCCGCGCGCCGGGTTCGTCATTTTATGGCCGGTCGGTTTCGTGCCAATGGCATCTCGCCACTCGACGGGGCTATTCTTCGCCCTATCGTTCGAAGGAGCTGCCGATGGGCAAGGTCAGTGTGCTGGTGGTGGATGACGCCCCGTTCATCCGGGATCTGGTGAAGAAGGGACTGCGGGACCATTTCCCCGGCCTGCAGATCGAGGAGGCGGTGAACGGCCGAAAGGCGCAGCAGTTCCTCGCGCGCCAGGGCGTGGACCTGATCCTCTGCGACTGGGAGATGCCCGAGCTGTCGGGTATCGAGCTGCTCACCTGGTGCCGCGAGCAGGACAACCTGAAGACCACGCCCTTCATCATGGTCACCAGCCGTGGCGACAAGGACAACGTGGTGCAGGCCATCCAGGCCGGGGTCTCCGACTTCATCGGCAAGCCCTTCTCCAACGACCAGTTGGTGAGCAAGGTGAAGAAGGCGCTGTCCCGCGCCGGCAAGCTCGAAGCGCTGGCGGCCCAGGCGCCGCAGCGCAGCCTGGTCGGCTCCATGCCCAATGACTCGCTCAGCGCACTCACCGGTGGCAAGGCCGACGTGGTGCGCCCGGCTCCCGCGCCGACGCCGCGTCCTGCCGCCGCTGCTGCTCCGGCTGCCGCTGCGCCCGCCGCGCGCGCCGCCACCAAGGGCCAGCAGGGACAGTTGCGCCTGCCGGCCGCGAGTCTGCCCTGTGTGATCAAGGCGCTGAGCCTGAAGGAAGCGCTGCTGGTGGTGAAGCGCGGCTCGCCGCTGCCACAGGTGCTGGAAAGCGCCGTGCTGGACCTGGAAGAGGACAGCGACGTGGCCCGCCTCAATGGCTACCTGCACGCCGTGGCAGCGCTGGAGCCCAAGCCCGACAGCGAATGGCTGCAACTCACCTTCCGCTTCGTCGACCGCGATCCGCAGAAGCTCGACTACCTGTCGCGCCTGATCGCCCGTGGCAGTTCCCAGAAGCACTACGTGCCCGGCGCCTGACCCTGCGCCGACCGGTGGGCGGCACTGTTTCACACGCCGACGGTCGGCCGGTCGCTCCGTAGCGGCCGCGCTGCTAGTCTTGCCGTTGTCGCCATACCTTAACCAGAGTCGACATGCTAGGGCGCAGTATCCTCCTGTGCGGTCTGCTGGCCGCATCAGGGACGGCTTCGGCCGTGACCATCTACAAGTACACCGACGCTAACGGCGTGGTCACCTACACGGACAAGGCCGTGCCGGGTGCGGCGGTGTTCGTCTTCCGCGATCGCATGGTCGAGCACCTGGAACAACAGGTGAAGCTCGAGACCAGGAAGCACGCCGGCGGCGAGACGCTGCAGGTGCGCAACGACCTGTACGCGCCGGTGGAGGTGGAGCTGAGCGTGACCGCTGCGCAGAACGCCGTGGGCGCCCCCGAACGGCCGATCCGCTGGGTATTGCCGCCGCGCAGCGCCATCCGCCTGGCGACGCTCACCCCCCGCGAGCCCGGCAAGCCCATGTCGTACAAACCCAAGCTGCGCTATGCCCTGGGCGACCCGCGCCTGCAGCCGCTGGCCTACCAGTACGCCCTCCCGTGGGTGGGCGGCCCGTTCCGCCTGACCCAGGGTGCCAATGGCCGCTACAGCCACTTTACGCCCAAGGGCCGCTACGCCATGGATATCGCCATGCCGGTGGGTACGCCCATCGTCGCGGCCCGTGGCGGCATGGTGGTGAAGATCGAGAATGGCCAGGACGGGCGCGGCAAGAATCCGTCCGGCAACTTCGTGCGCATCCTGCATGACGACGGCACCATGGGGGTTTACCTGCACCTGATGCGCGGCTCGGTGCTGGTACACGAAGGGCAGCGCGTCGCCACCGGCACCTCCCTGGCGCGTTCGGGCAACACCGGCAACAGCAGCGGCCCACACCTGCACTTCGTGGTGCAGCGCAACGTCGGCCTGGACCTGGTATCGATTCCCTACGACTTCGCCCAGCCGGTGGATACGTTGCCCAACTTCGCGGTGGTCAGGGAGCATTGATTCCATCCGCTTCGCCGTGACGTACAACGCTGGTCTGTAGGAGCGCGCCATGCGCGCGATCGCGGGCATGGCCCGCTCCTACAATTGAACAACGGCGTCAGCCCCCAGCACTACACAATAAAAAAGGCTGCCCTCGGGCAGCCTTTTTCGTGAGCGGACGATCAGTCCAGCTTCACCACCTTGGCGAGGACGATCTTCGGGCCCTTCATCTTCTTCACGATGATGCGCAGGCCTTCGGTATCCAGCACTTCCTCTTCTTCCGGCACCCGTTTCAAGGTGTCGTAGACCAGGCCGGCGAGGGTGTCGGCCTCGACGTGGTCGAGGTCCAGGCCCAGCAGGCGCTCCAGCTTGAACAGCGGGGTGTCGCCACGCACCAGCAGCTTGCCGGGCTGGTAGGCGACGATGCCGCGCTCGGCCTTGCGGTGTTCGTCCTGGATATCGCCCACCAGTACTTCCAGCACGTCTTCCATGGTCAGGTAGCCGATCACCTTGTGGTCGGCTTCCTCCACCAGGGCGAAGTGCGAGCCGCCCTGGCGGAACTGCTCCAGCAGGCGCGCCAGCGGCATGTGCTTGGTGACCATTTCCAGCGGGTGAGTCAGCTCGTCGAGGTCGAAGGACTCCGGCAGGCTCTCCAGCGTGGTCAGGGCCAGCAGCAGGTCCTTGATGTGCAGCAGGCCGATGAACTCGCCCTTGCCGCTGTCGTACACCGGGTAGCGGCTGTACTTGTGGCGGCGGATAGTGGCGAGGATGTCGTCCAGCGGCGCGTTGCGCTCCAGGTAGACCAGGTCCTCGCGGGAGTTGGCCCAGTCCACCACTTCCAGTTCGCCCAGTTCCACCGCCGAGGCCAGTACGCGCATGCCCTGGTCGCTGGGGTCGTGGGCGCGGCTGGAGTGCAGGATCAGCTTCAGCTCGTCGCGGCTGTAATGGTGTTCGTGGTGCGGCCCCGGCTCACCCTGGCCGGCGATCTTCAGGATGGTGTTGGCGCTGGCGTTGAGCAGCCAGATCGCCGGGTACATCAGCCAGTAGAACAGGTACAGCGGCACCGCCGTCCACAGCGACAGCAGTTCGGGTTTGCGGATCGCCCAGGACTTGGGCGCGAGCTCGCCGACCACGATGTGCAGGTAGGAAATGATGAAGAACGCGGTGAAGAACGACACGCCGCGGATCACTTCTTCGGAATGCACGCCGACCATGGCCAGCAGCGGTTCGAGCAGTTCGGCGAAGGCCGGCTCGCCGACCCAGCCCAGGCCCAGGGAGGCCAGGGTGATGCCGAGCTGGCAGGCGGAGAGGTAGGCGTCGAGCTGGTTGTGCACCTTGCGCAGGATGGTGCCGCGCCAGCCGTGCTGCTTGGCGATGGTCTCCACGCGGGTGGAGCGCAGCTTGACCATGGCGAACTCGGCGGCCACGAAGAAACCGTTGAGCACGACGAGGAAGAGAGCGAAGAGAATCAGGCCGAAATCGGCGAAGTAGGTCAGGAAGTTGCTACTAGGGGAAGGGTCCATGGTTCTGTTGGATAAGGAATGGACGGACAAGAATGCGGTTCACGGACGCCACTGGCAAGCCCGCTGATTGCAAACTCATGTGTACGAGCGCCGTCAGGTGCGGTGCTCGACCTGTTGCGGCGGGAAGTGGCAGGTGAAGCTGCTGCCCTTGCCCGGCACGCTGCTGATGTCCAGGGTGCCGCGATGGCGCAGCAGCACGTGCTTGACGATGGCCAGCCCCAGGCCGGTGCCGCCGGTACTGGCGTTGCGGCTGGAGTCGACGCGATAGAAGCGTTCGGTGAGGCGCGGCAGGTGCTTGGGATCGATGCCGATGCCGCTGTCCTGCACCGCCAGGTGCGCGCCCTGCTCGTCGGCCCACCAGCGAATGCGGATCTCGCCTTCGTCGGGGGTGTATTTCACGGCGTTGAACACCAGGTTGGAGAAGGCGCTGCGAATCTCGGCCTCGCTGCCCTTGAGCTTGACCCTGGCGTCCGCCTCCAGGCTGATACGGTGATTGCGCGAGCCGGATAGGGCCTGGGCATCGTTGCGGATCGACAGCAACAGCAGGTCGATCGCCACCGGTTTGTTGTCGCCCGGATAGTCCGTGGCTTCCAGCTTGGCCAGCAGCAGCAGGTCGTTGAGCAGGTTCTGCATGCGCCCGGCCTGCTGCTGCATCTGCTGCAGTGCGCGGGTCCAGCGTGGATTGACGTCCTCGACGTTGTCCAGCAGCGTCTCCAGGTAGCCGGCGATCACCGTCAGCGGGGTGCGCAGCTCGTGGGAGACGTTGGCGACGAAGTCCTTGCGCATCTGTTCCAGCTGATGGACGCGGGTCACGTCGCGCACCAGCATCAGGTGCTCGCCGGCACCGTAGAGGGTGATGTGGAACTGCAGGCGCAGGTTGTCGTTGATCGGCGACGTCAGCTCCAGCGGTTCGCGGTAGTCCTCGTGGGCGAAGTACTCCTTGAAGCGCGGGTGGCGAACCAGGTTGGTCACCGGCTGGCCGCCGTCCTGCGGGCTTTTCAGGCCCAGCAGGCGTTCGGCGGACTGGTTCCACCACTCCAGGTTGCCGTCGCGGTCGAGCAGGATCATGCCGTCGCGCAGGGCGGCGGTGGATTCCTGCATGCGGTCGATCACCGCCTGCAGGCGGCCGCGGGCCTTCTGATTGCGTCGCTGCAGGTGATAGATGCTGTCGAACACCTCACCCCACAGGCCGTAGCCGTCGGGCGGGGCTTCGTCGCTCTCGTGGGTCTTCAGCCACTGGTACAGACGCAGCAGCTGCCAGAGCGTCCAGCCGAGGTAGGCGGCCAGGGCAGCCGCGAGGGCCCAGCCCCACTGCCCGGAGATCAGTCCGACCAGCAATCCGCCGGCGACGACTAACAGCAGGTGGCGAATCAGCACGCCACGCCAGTTCTGGGTCACGACATTCCGTTCCTTGTACCCGCTGGGCTAGAGCAGCCCGATCAACTCTTGGTCGAGAAACGATAGCCGGTGCCGCGCACGGTCTGAACTAGATTTTCGTAGACCTCGCCGAGGGCCTTGCGCAGGCGGCGGATGTGCACGTCGACGGTGCGTTCTTCCACGTAGACGTTGCCGCCCCAGACCTGGTCCAGCAGCTGGCCACGGGTATAGGCGCGCTCCTGATGGGTCATGAAGAACTGCAGCAGGCGGTATTCGGTCGGGCCCATCTCGGCCGGCTTGCCGTCGATGGTCACGCGGTGGCTGATTGGGTCGAGCATCAGGCCGCCGACCTCGATCGGCGTCTCGCTGTCGCCGGCGCCGGTGCGGCGCAGCACGGCCTTCAGGCGGGCCACCAGTTCGCGCGGCGAGAACGGCTTGGTGATGTAGTCGTCGGCGCCGACTTCCAGGCCCTGGATCTTGTTGTCCTCTTCACCCTTGGCGGTGAGCATGATGATCGGGATGGCCGAGGTCAGCTCGTCGCGCTTCAAGCGGCGGGCCAGTTCGATGCCGGAGGTGCCCGGCAGCATCCAGTCGAGCAGGATCAGGTCCGGCTTGCGGTCGACGATCACCGCGTGGGCCTGCTGGGCGCTGTCGGCCTCAAGGCATTCGTAGCCGGCCATCTCCAGGGCCACGGCGATCATTTCCCGGATCGGAGCTTCGTCATCGACGATGAGGATTGTCTTGCCAACCATGCTGGTGCCTCAGGAATTTTCGTATTGCGCCGCATTAGATAACGGAAATATTTCAGGGATGTGACATGGGGATGTTAGCGGAGCCCTGCCGTAGAGCGCTCGTCTATGCTGAATCAGCCACCGTGCATTTCACGTGCGGTTGGCGATGCGGCTGGCGCTGGCACGCCGGCAGGCTGCAATGACGGCTGCGAGTGCATAGTCGGCTTGGCCTTGCAGGAACACCCGCGCCGTTCCACCTCACCAGAGGAGACACGCGATGAAGAGGTTTCTACCGGCCCTGGCCATTGGGCTGGCGCTCCCGGCGATGACCGCGCTGGCGGCCGAACCGGCGATGGAGAAGAACGGCATGCTGGTCGATGCCAAGGGCATGACGCTGTACACCTTCGACAAGGACAGCGGCGGCAAGTCGATGTGCAACGGCGGCTGTGCGCAGAACTGGCCGCCACTGATGGCCGCGGCGGGTGCCAAGGCCATGGAGGACTGGACGCTGGTCAAGCGTGACGACGGCAGCATGCAATGGGCCTACTACGGCAAGCCGCTGTATACCTTCGTGCAGGACCAGAAACCGGGTGACATGACCGGAGACGGCAAGATGGGCGCCTGGCACGTGGCCAAGCCGCAGTAGCTCCGTGCTTGCAGGTAGAAGGCTCTTGTAGGAGCGAGCTTGCTCGCGAACCCTCGCCCCGTTGCGGAGGCATTCGCGAGCAAGCTCGCTCCTGCAGACTCAGCGCAACGCGTAATCCAGCACCGTGCCGAGGAAGATCGCCAGCCCCGCCCAGTGGTTGTGCAGGAAGGCCTTGAAGCACTTCATCGGCTCGCGATCGCGGGTGGAATGGAACTGCCAGGCGAAGCAGCCTGCCGCAACGGCCAGGCCCAGGTAGTAGTACAGATGCATGTCCAGCTTGTTGCCGGCGAGGATCAGCAGCAGGAGCATCAGGCCCTGCAGGGTCAGGTTGATCGCCCGGTCGGCGTCGCCGAAGAGGATCGCCGTGGACTTCATGCCCATCTTCAGGTCGTCCTCGCGATCGGTCATCGCGTAGTAGGTGTCGTAGGCGACCGTCCACAGCACATTGGCGAAGAACAGCAGCCAGGCCGCCGCCGGCAGGGTTTCGCTCGCCGCGGTGAAGGCCATCGGGATGCCCCAGGAGAAGGCCGCGCCCAGCACCACCTGCGGGTAGTAGGTGTAGCGCTTCATGAAGGGGTAGAGCGCCGCGATGGCCGCGCCGCCGAAGGACAGCCAGATGGTCTGCGCGTTGGTGCACAGCACCAGCAGGAAGCTCAGCCCCAGCAGCACGAAGAAGGTGATCCAAGCCTCGCGCACGGTGATCTTGCCGGTGGCCAGCGGACGCGCTTTGGTGCGCTCGACATGGCCGTCCAGCTTGCGGTCGGCGAAGTCGTTGATCACGCAGCCGGCGGCGCGCATGAGCACGGTGCCGACGACGAAGATCACCAGGTTCTTCAGGCTCGGCACGCCGCCGCTGGCCATCCACAGCGCCCACAGGGTGGGCCATAGCAGCAGGTAGATGCCGATCGGCTTGTCCATGCGCGTCAACTGGAGGAAGTCCCAGGCGCGGGGGTGCAGACGGGCAAGGGGTTTGATCAGGGCGACGAACATGGCGGCCTCCGGAAACGATCCGGGGATTATACGGACAGTTCTTCCAGCCGGTGCCAGAGCGTGGGCAGGAATACTTCGGCGACCAGTACGCCGAGGCCGTCGCGGCTGAACAGCGAGCGACGTCCCCAGGGGCGCTCGACGCGCACGTCGGCGGGCAGGCAGGCGGCCGGGTAGCGGCACACTTCGATGGGGCCGCGCTGGAAGGCGCGGTCGCTGAACAGCAACTCGCCCAGGGAACGGCTGCCGAGCAGGCGCAGGTCGAAGCCGGAACCTTCCAGCGCATGGCGCGCGGCGACGCTGCGGGCGAACACCCAGGGCTGGCCGTGGCCCTTCAGGTACACCTCGCGGACCCAGCCCAGGCTGCCATCGGGGACGCCCAGGGCGGCGCACTCGTCGGTGCGCATCCGGTGCCAGCCCTCGGCCAGCGGCTGTACGGCGAACCCCCCGTCGGACAGGGCGGTCAGCCGGCGCGTCAGCGAGCCCTCGTCGAACAGCCAGTCCAGGATCAGGGCGGAAGGCGCGGGATGCAACTGGGCGGCGGTGAGCCAGCGGGGCGGGTGGGTCAGGGCTGCGTCGGGCACGGTGATGACTGCGGATGGCCAGGGACGCGGCAGCTTAACATGGCGGCTTTGCGCGGCCGATTGCGTTCTCCGCAAGACAGCGTTACGCCATACCCCACCAAAGGTTTGGCCGGTCGGTCGGTACTTGCGCGCCGATCTCATCGCCAGTACAAAGCGGGGCATTGGATGCACTGACGTCCAAGCGACAAGAACACGAGGGTGATAGCCGATGAAGAAGTGGCAGTGTGTGGTGTGTGGCCTGATCTATGACGAAACCAAGGGCTGGCCGGAAGAAGGCATCGCTGCCGGAACCCGCTGGGAAGACGTGCCGGAAGACTGGCTGTGCCCGGACTGCGGCGTCGGCAAGCTGGATTTCGAGATGATCGAAATCGGTTGATCCCGCCCGGTTCACCCGCGACGGCGGCCTTCGGGCCGCCGTCGGCGTTTGTGGCCCGGCAAGGCCGTGTTTGACGGCGTAGACTGGAAAACGCCGGGGTTGGCCCTGCTGACGAAGCCCGGCGGCGCGCGCGCCGTTGGCCGGTGCGCACAAATCCGTTAGCTTCACCAGGCGATCGCAGGAGGGCTTGGCCGATGCGCAAATGGCAATGCGTGATCTGTGGCTTCATCTATGACGAGGCGCTGGGGCTGCCGGACGAGGGCATCCCGCCGGGTACCCGCTGGGAAGACATCCCCGCCGACTGGGTGTGCCCCGACTGCGGCACGGGCAAGATCGATTTCGAGATGATCGCAATTTCTTGATCGTTCCCCGACCGAATGAGTTTCACGCGACGGCCCGATGGCCGCCGTGCCGTCTTTACGAAGTGGCGTCTTTTGAGGTGGAGAGAGCAATGAGCGACAACGCACCGCTGGTGATCATCGGGACAGGCCTGGCCGGCTACAACCTGGCGCGCGAGTGGCGCAAGCTCGACGGCGAGACGCCGCTGCTGCTGATCACCGCCGACGACGGCCGCTCCTATTCCAAGCCGATGCTCTCCACCGGCTTCTCCAAGGACAAGGACGCCGACGGCCTGGCCATGGCCGAACCGGGCGCCATGGCCGACCAGCTCAAGGCGCGCATCCTCACCCACACCCGCGTCACCGGTATCGATCCGGGCCACCGGCGCCTGTGGATCGGCGAAGAGGAAATCCACTACCGCGACCTGGTGCTGGCCTGGGGCGCGGATACCATTCGCGTGCCGGTGGAAGGCGACGCCCAGGACCTGATCTTCCCGATCAACGACCTGGAAGACTACGCCCGCTTCCGCAGCGCGGCGGCCGGCAAGCGCCGCGTGCTGCTGCTGGGGGCCGGACTGATCGGTTGCGAGTTCGCCAATGACCTCTCCAGTGGCGGTTACCAGCTCGACGTAGTGGCGCCCTGCGAGCAGGTCATGCCCGGCCTGCTCCACCCGGCCGCGGCGCAGGCCGTGCAGCGGGGGTTGGAAGGCCTCGGCGTACGCTTTCACCTCGGCCCGGTGCTGAACCGCCTGGTGCGCGCTGGCGAGGCGCTGGAAGCGCACCTGTCCGACGGCAGCGTGATCGCTTGCGATCTGGTGGTTTCCGCCGTGGGCCTGCGCCCGCGCATCGACCTGGCCGCCGCGGCGGGGTTGGACGTCAATCGCGGCGTGATGGTCGACCGCGAGCTGCGCACCTCCCACGCCAACATCTACGCCCTGGGTGATTGCGCCGAAGTCGATGGCCTGAACCTGCTCTACGTGATGCCGCTGATGTCCTGCGCGCGTGCGCTGGCGCAGACCCTGGCAGGCAATCCGACCCGCGTGGCCTACGGCCCGATGCCGGTCACCGTGAAGACGCCGGTGTGCCCGCTGGTGGTCTCGCCGCCGCCCCGTGGCAGCGAGGGAGAATGGCGGGTGGAAGGCTCTGGCGCGGACCTCAAGGTGCTGTATCGGGATACCGCCGGTCGATTGCTCGGTTACGCACTCACCGGCGCGGCCGTTGGCGAAAAGCTCTCGCTTAACAAGGAGTTGCCAGCCCTGCTGGCGTAAAAGCCCTTTGGGGTGACGGTTTTGCTGTGGGAATGTGCCCTTAAATTGTCGGACGATACTGGCGCGCCCGCGTGCGGCGTGCCATTCTCCCCCCGTCTGCCGCAGCCTAGAGCCTGTACGGCAAGCCTGCGGTGCCTTGGGCGCTGTTGGGAAGACAGCACGGACACAACAACAACAAACCGTCAAAGAGGCATCTATATCTATGCGTAAACCAGAACTGGCCGCCGCCATCGCCGAAAAGGCCGACCTCACCAAAGAACAAGCCAACAAGGTGCTGAACGCGCTGCTGGATGAAATCACTGGCGCGCTCAATCGCAAGGACAGCGTTACCCTTGTCGGTTTTGGCACCTTCATCCAGCGCCACCGTGGCGCCCGTACCGGCAAGAATCCGCAAACCGGCCAGCCGGTAAAGATCAAAGCCAGCAATACCGTTGCCTTCAAGCCGGGCAAGGCCCTGAAAGACGCGGTCAACTGATCGCCCGGAACCCGGAGCCAGAGCGGCTCCGGGTTGCCTCCTCCGGTTACATAAACCCATCAAAAGATCGGATGTAGTCTCTTTTTTAAGTGACTACAATGCGCAGACTTTTGTCTCGAACATCGAGGTTTGTGCATGAAATTTCGTCTTTTGCTGTGGATGCTCGGGCGCATGATGGCCAAGGCCAGCCGGGAGAATCCGGCGTTCCAGAAGCAACTGGAAGGCAAGGACCTGGTGTTCCAGCTGCACACCCTCGACGGCAAGGTCGCCCGCCACTACATCGTCAAGGACCTCAAGGTCAGCGCGCGCCGCGGCACCCATCCGCAGCCGGCTTTCGCGCTCGGCTTCAAGGACGGCGCCTACGGCTTCGCCACCATGACCGCGAAGAACCCGCAGCTGGCGTTCATGCAGGGCATCCAGAACAAGGACATCCAGATCCAGGGCAACCCGGGCCTGGTGATCTGGTTCCAGGGCCTGGTGAAGTACCTCAAGCCGAAGAAGAAGGCAGCGCCGGCCAGCGAGAAGAAGGCCGCCTGAGCCATTTTCGCGCCATGAAAAAAGGCCCCGTCGGGGCCTTTTTTCGTTTTGGCGCAGGTGTCAGTGCGGCGCGTTGAACTGGCTGGCCAGCTCACGCAGCGCGGCCTCGGCGTCGAGCACCTTGCGTACCGCATCCTCGGCCTTGTCGCGGCTGATGTTCAGGCGCTCCAGCAGGTCCTGCGGAATGCCCGTCTCCGGGCCGCCGCCGATGCCGTTGTTGCGCAGCAGGCGGGTCGCCAGGCACACCAGGTTGGCGTAGGTCGCGCAGTCGCCGGCGTAGCTGGGGTCATGCTGGAAGCGCAGGGCGGTGTAGATCTCCTCGGGCATGTCCCAGGTGCGCATCAGCCAGGCGCCGATCTGCTCGCGGGTGATGCCCAGCAGGTGCTGCTCGACCAGGTTGTGCTCGACGTGCGGGTTCACTTCCAGGTGCCGGCAGATCAGCGAGAAATGCGGCGGGAAGATGTGCGCCAGCACCAGGTAGCCGATGCTGTGGAGCAGGCCGCCCAGGTAGGTCAGGCCGGCTTCCGGGCGCTCGGTGCGCGGGATGGCGCGGGTCAGGCCCTCGATCACCGCGGCGGTGTAGATCGCCTGGTACCAGTAGGGCGTGGCCTGCTGCGGCTGGTCCTTGGGCAGGGCCAGGGTCTTGCCCAGGGCCAGGCCGAGGGCGAGGTTGATCACCAGGTCGAAGCCCAGCACGCGGACGATGGCGTCCTCCACCGAGCGGATCTTGCCGGGTGCGGCGTAGTAGGGCGAGGCGGCCCAGCTGACCACCTGCGCGGCCAGCGCCGGGTCGGTCTCCACAACGCCGGTGATGTCGTCCACCGTGGCGTTGGGGTCGACGCGCAGCTTGATGATCTTCTGTGCGGTTTCCGGCAGCGGCGGAATCTCGATGGTTTCCTCGAGGCGCTGCTGGATGCGGCGGGCGGTGAAGGCCTGCACCGCCTGGGTGATTTCGGCGCGGTCGTCGTCCGGGCGGTCGAGGTTCGGCCGGATGGCTTCCAGCGGCACGCCGAAGCGCGCGGCGCTGGCTTTCTCCAGCAGGCCACGGAAGGCCGGGGTGGCGATCTCCAGCAGGACGCCGGCGGTGCCGGACTCGACCAGCAGTTGCGGCTCCTGCAGCAGGCGCTCGTCATACAGGCAGGGCGAGCTGGTCAGCGGCGGCAGGGCTGGCAGCCGGCCAAGCTGGTGCTTGCCGAGCATGCGCTCCATGCGTTCGGGCTTGACCGCCACCAGCTTGCGACCGGTCAGCTCGGCCAGGCGATTGAGGTCGAGCAGCTGGCTCTGCGGGAACAGCACCAGCAGCGTGCCGACGGCGTCTTCCAGCAGGCTGGCCTGGATGCGGCGGGCGCTGGGCAGGGAAGTGACGTCGCTGACCTCGCGATAGGCCACCCCCAGCTTGTCGAGCAGCTGCAGGATGACCTCGGGGGCCTGCGAGGAGGCGGAAGTGGCGCGTGCGGCGTCGCTCATGAATGTGATCCGGTTATCAACGGCTGGGTCGGAGTATAACCAGCCAGTCAGCGTGACCGGTCAGTCAGCCGACCGGCGAGAGTGATCTGCGTCACACTTGCCCGTATTGCTGTCCATGGCGCAGCCAGCGTGCCAGCAAGGGGCTGACCGATTGCGGCCAGTGGGCCAGCAGGGCTTGCGCGGCATCGCGTACCGCCGGCAACAGGTCGGCGTCGCGCATCAGGTCGGCGACCTTGAATTGCAGCAGGCCGGTCTGGCGGGTGCCGAGCATTTCGCCGGGGCCGCGCAGCTCCAGGTCCTTCTCGGCGATGACGAAGCCGTCGCAGGTCTCGCGCATGATCCCCAGGCGTTCGCGGCCGATCTGCGACAGCGGCGGGTGGTAGAGCAGCACGCAATGGCTCGCCGCGCTGCCCCGACCGACGCGGCCGCGCAGCTGGTGGAGCTGGGCCAGGCCCAGGCGCTCGGGGTTCTCGATGATCATCAGGCTGGCGTTGGGTACGTCCACGCCCACTTCGATCACGGTGGTGGCGACCAGCAGCTGGAGCATGCCTTCCTTGAAGGCTTCCATGACCACGGCCTTGTCCGCCGGCTTCATGCGCCCGTGGATCAGGCCCACGCGCAGCTCGCCCAGCGCCGAGGAGAGTTCCTCGTAGGTGGTTTCGGCGGCCTGGCAGGTCAGCTCTTCGGACTCCTCGATCAGCGTGCACACCCAGTAGGCCTGGCGGCCTTCCTGGCAGGCGGCGCGCACCCGTTCGATCACTTCGATGCGGCGGCTGTCGGCCACCAGCACGGTGTTCACCGGGGTACGGCCGGGCGGCAGTTCGTCGAGGATCGAGGTATCCAGGTCGGCGTAGGCGCTCATCGCCAGGGTCCGCGGGATGGGCGTGGCGGTCATGATCAACTGGTGCGGACAGAGCCGGCCGTCCACGCCTTTCTGGCGCAGGGCGAGACGCTGCTGGACGCCGAAGCGGTGCTGTTCGTCGATGATCACCAGGGCCAGGCGCTTGAACTTCACCTCGTCCTGGAACAGCGCGTGGGTGCCGACCACCATGGGCACGCCGGCGGCGATCTGCTCCAGCGCGCTGGCGCGGGCCTTGCCCTTGAGCTTGCCGGCCAGCCAGGCGACTTCGATGCCCAGCGGCTGCAGCCATTTGGTGAAATTGAGGAAGTGCTGTTCGGCGAGGATTTCGGTCGGCGCCATCAGCGCCACCTGGTAGCCGGCTTCCAGTGCCTGCAGGGCGGCGAGGGCGGCGACCACGGTCTTGCCCGCGCCGACGTCGCCCTGCACCAGGCGCAGCATGGGTTCGGGCTGGGCGAGGTCATAGGCGATCTCCGCGCCGACTCGCTGCTGGGCGCCGGTGGGCTTGAAGCCGAGGTTCTTCAGGTACAGCGGCGGCAGGCGCCTGGCTGGCGGCAGCTGCGGCGCGGCCTGGGAGCGCACGCTCTCGCGCAGGCGTTGCAGCGACAACTGATGGGTCAGCAGTTCCTCGAAGGCGAGGCGGTGCTGGGCCCAGTGGCGGCCCTCGGCGAGTTCTTCCAGGTCGGCGTCCGGCGGTGGCCGGTGCAGGTAACGGATGGCTTCGTCCAGCGGGCCCAGGCGGTAGTCGCGTGCCAGTTCCGCCGGCAACCAGTCCGGCAGGCTCGATGGGCCGAGGCGCTGCAACGTCTGCTCGCTGAGCTGGCGCAGGCGTTGCTGGGTGAGGCCTTCGGTGGTCGGGTAGATCGGCGTCAGCGTCTGCTCCACCGGCACGGCGGCGGCATCGGTGAGCGAGCGGTATTCCGGGTGGTAGATCTCCAGGCCCGAAGCGCCTGGGCGCGCCTCGCCGTAGCAGCGCAGGTGCGTGCCGCGCTTGAGGTTTTCCTTCTGCGCCTGGCTGAAGTGGTAGAAGCGCAGGCTCAGGGTGCCGGTGCCGTCCTGCAGGCGCACCAGCAGGCTGCGGCGCTTGCCCATCACCACGTCGGCGCCGGAGACGACACCTTCGACCACCGCATCCTGGCCCGGGCGCAGCGCGCCGATGGGGGTGATGCGGGTGCGGTCCTGGTAGCGCAGCGGCAGGTGGAAGAGGATGTCCTGGAGGTTCTCCAGGCCGACCTTCGCCAGCTTCTCTTCCAGCGCGGCGCCCACGCCCTTGAGCGCGGTGACCGGGACGTTCGACAGATCGGTCATGCCGGCTCGGCTTCACCCTTGACGGTCGGCTTGGCGACCGAGCACAGGCGGATCGAGTCGGCCAGCACCTCGATGGCGCGCGGCCGCGGGAAGCTGGCGCGCCAGGCGATGGCGACGGTGCGGAAGGGGACCGGCGCGGTGAACGGGCGAACCTCGATCACGCCCGGCGCGTAGTGGTGGCTGTCCACGGCGGAGAAGGGCAGCACGGACACGCCCAGGCCCGAGGCGACCATGTGGCGGATGGTTTCCAGCGAGCTGGATTCCACCGTGGTGTGCTTGTTCTCGTCGCCCTTGCGGGTGGTCGGGCAGGCTTCCAGCACCTGGTCGCGGAAGCAGTGGCCCTCGCCGAGCAGCAGCAGGCTCTTGTCGTTGAGCAGCTCGGCATCGATGCTCGGCTTCGCCGTCCAGGCGTGGTCGGCGGGCATCAGCACATAGAACGGCTCGTCGAACAACGGCAGGGTCAGCACGTCGGCTTCCTGGAACGGCAGGGCAATGATGATCGCGTCCAGCTCGCCAGTGCGCAGCTTGTCGCGCAGGATGTGGGTGAAGTTTTCCTCGATGTACAGCGGCATCTGCGGGGCGACCCGGTGCAGCTGCGGAATCAGATGCGGGAACAGGTACGGACCGATGGTGTAGATGGCGCCGACCTTCAGCGGCGAGGTCAGCTGGTTCTTGCCGGCCTGGGCCAGTTCGCGGATGCCCTGGGCCTGCTCCAGCACCTTCTGCGCCTGCGCGACGATGCCTTCGCCGACCGGGGTCAGGCGCACGGCGCTCTTGCTGCGCTCGAAGATCAGCACGCCGAGCTCGTCTTCCAGCTTCTTCACGCCCACCGACAGGGTCGGCTGGCTGACGTGGCAGCGCTCGGCGGCGCGGCCGAAATGTTGCTCCTGGGCAAGCGTGACGATATAGCGCAGTTCGGTAAGGGTCATGGCACTGAATCCGTTGAGGTGGCCCAAGCATAGCGGCTGCACCGCTGCGAACCAACCGCGCTAAACTCGCAGGCCCGATTCACGGAGCCAAGCATGAGTACGAGCACCTTCCCGAGCCTGATGATCGTCGGTTGCGGCGACGTCGGCAGCCGTCTGGGACGCCAGCTGGCCGCGCGCGACTGGCGCGTCCATGGCCTGCGCCGCAACATCGCCGCGCTGCCCTTCGAGGTGCTGCCGGTGTCCGGCGATCTGGCGCAGCTCGAATGCCCGGACACCTGGCCGGTGGGCAAGCTGGATTACCTGGTGTTCTGCGCCGCCGCGACCCAGCACGACGAGGCGGGTTATCGCGCCGCCTATGTCGACGGCCTGCGCAATACCCTCGGCTGGCTGCAACAGCGCGGGCAGGTGCCCAGGCGCCTGCTGTTCGTTTCCAGCAGCGGCGTGTACGCCCAGCGCGATGGCGAGTGGATCGACGAGACTTCCCCGGCCGAAGCGCAGAGCTACTCCGGCAGCGTGATGCTCGAAGCCGAGGGCGTGGCGCTGGAGAGCGGCATTCCCGCCAGCGTGGTGCGCCTGACCGGCATCTACGGCCCCGGCCGTGAGTGGCTGCTCAAGCAGGTGCGCGAGGGCTACCGGGTGGCCAGCGAGCCGCCGCTCTACACCAACCGCATCCATGCCGAAGACGCCGCCGGACTGCTGGCCGCGCTGCTGGAAGCCGACCGCAGCGGCGTGGCGCTGGAGGCGTGCTACCTCGGCGTCGACAACGAACCGGCGGCACTGCATGAGGTAGTCGGCTGGCTGCGCGAGCAACTGGGCGTCACCCACTGGTCCGACGAGCAGAGCGTGCGCCGCGCCGGCAGCAAGCGCTGCAGCAACGCCCGCGCCCGCGCGCTGGGCTGGGAGCCGCGCTACCCGAGCTTCCGCGAAGGCTACGCGGCGATCCTCGCTGGTAAAGACGACTGAGATGGACGCCAACCGGCTGCTGGCGCGCCCCTGGTTGCCTGGGGTGGAGCTGTTCCATGCGGACTTCTCCGGGCAGCCGTTCGGCCGTCACAGTCATGACGCCTTCGCCATCGGCGCCATCCTTCATGGCGCCGGCGGCTACCAGTGCCGCGGCGCGCACCACGTGCTGCCCGCCGGCACCCTGTCGCTGATGAACCCGGAGGAGCCGCACACCGGCAATGCCGAGTCCGAGCGGCTGGTCTATCGGATGCTCTACATCGAGGAGTCGCGCCTGCTGCCGCTGCTCGGCCGCAAGCAGTTGCCGCGCGGCTTCCAGGCACTCAACCCGAACGACGACGGGCAAGTGGCGGAGGCGTTGCGGCGCGTGGCCACGGAGTTCGAGCGCAACGATGCGCTGGCGCTGGAAAGCGAATTGCTGGCGCTGCTGGAGCTGGTGTTCGTCCGCCACGGCGGTATGCGGCCGACTGCGTCGGCAGCCCGCGACGGCGGCGTCACCGCGAAACTGCGCGACTACCTGGAAGCGCATTACCGCGAGGCCGTGAGCCTCGAAGAGCTGGCTGCTCTGCTGCAACGCCACCCGCGCCATCTGATCGAAGCCTTCCGCAATGCCTATGGCGTGCCGCCGCATACCTACCTGCTGCAACGGCGCATCCGCGAGGCCAAGCGCCTGCTGGTGGCCGGTGAGAAGCCGCTGGAGGTCGCGCTGGCGCTGGGTTTCTACGACCAGGCGCATTTCTCCGGCACCTTCCGCCGTTTCACCGGTGTCACGCCGGGACGCTTCCTGCGCGCCACGCGTACCTGAGTTTCTTCCAAGACTGCCCGGGGCCGGCCCTTCCAGACTGCGCGACGCCGCATTCGGGAGATCGTCATGTTCGCCGCCTTCGCGCTGGTCGCCAGCACCCACTTCGCCGCCCTGCTGTCGCCGGGGCCGGATTTCTTCCTGCTGATCCGTGCCGCGCTGCTGCGTGGTCGCCGCCATGCCGACGGCTGCGCGGCGGGCATCGCCCTGGCCAATCTGGCGAGCATGCTGCTGGTGCTGTTCGTCCTTGGCCTGTTGCCGGACGTGGCAAGCCACGGGCTACGCGTGGTGCAGCTGTTGGGCGGTGCGTATTTCGTCTGGCTCGGTGGCCAGGCGCTGCTGGCGCGGCGGGCGCTGGAGATACCCTCGGAGATGGGCAACCACAAGGCTGGCGGCTTCTGGCGTGGGGTACGTGAGGGGCTTCTCGCCAGCAGCCTGAACCCGAAGCTGCCGATCTTCTACACCGGGCTGTTCGGCGTGCTCGGCCAGTTCCAGCTGCCCGGCTGGGCGCTGGGCGCCTGCGTGCTGTGGATGGGCGCGGTGGTGTTGCTGTGGGACTTGCTGCTGGTGCGCCTGCTGGATCGCCCGCGCTGGCGCGGCTGGCTGAAGCGCCGGGTGACGGCGCTGGACCGCCTGTGCGGCGGCCTGTTGCTGGCGCTGGGGGGCTGGTTGCTATGGAGCGGGCTGCGCTGATCTTGTCGATCTAGCCCGCCCGCTCGCCCGGATCAGTCGCGCTCCAGGGTCCAGACCTTGTTGCCGCGCTCGTACTCCGGCATCTCGTCTGCCTGGGCGTGGTTCACCGCCTCGAACAGCTCCAGCGTGTCTCCGTCGCGTTCGAACAGGTACTCGCGGCCCTGCTGGCCCTGTTGCAGCCAGATGCTGTCGTTGTCGCCGCTCATGGCCGCGCAGTCGCCGGCCAGGCACAAGGCGTAGCGGTCGGCGCCCGGCATGCCTTCGAGGCTGCCGTTGGGCAGGAACTTCACTTCGCTGCCTTTGCCCTGGCCTTCCTCGATGATCCAGGTGCCCTTGAGATAAGCCTCGTACAGCGCGGTCTGGAAGGTGCTGCCGGCCGGGCTCTGGGCGGCGGGCTGCTGCTTCGGGCGGACGAAACGCTGCTCGGGCCAGTTGTCGCTGCCCACCTGCACCAGCTCCTTGCCGTCCAGCTCCAGGCTTTCCTGGTTGCTGCCGTAGAAGTCGACGCGGTAATGCTTGGGGTCCTCGGCGGTCAGCTGGCCTTCACCCAGCTCGAAGCCGTTGCTGAAGGTGGCCTGGCTGGCCTTGGTGTCCAGCTTCCATTCCAGGTTCGGACCGTAGGCCAGCAGCGCTTCGCGCAGCTTGCCGCCCTTGCCGGCGGCATCGATGGCGGCCTGGTTGACCCAGACGCCGGAAGGGTCGGAAGGGGTGCCGGCGCAGCCGGTGAGCAGGCCGATCAGGGCGCTCAGGATCAGGGCGCGACGCATGTTTGCTCCTTGCAGACAAAGGAACGGGGCCGCTGGGGCCCCGTAGGTGTTTCGAATCGCTTATTCCAGGACGACGATGGCGTCCATCTCGACCTGGGCACCCTTCGGCAGGGCGGCAACGCCGATGGCGGCGCGGGCCGGGTAGGGCTGGGTGAAGTACTTGCCCATGATCTCGTTGACCTTGGCGAAGTGCGACAGGTCGGTGAGGAAGATGTTCAGTTTGGCCACGTCGTGCAGGTAGCCGCCGGACGCCTCGATCACCGCTTTCAGGTTCTCGAAGACCTGGACGGTCTGCTCTTCGAAGCCCTCGACCAGTTCCATGGTTTGCGGGTTCAGCGGGATCTGACCGGAGACATACACGGTGTTGCCAGCCTTGATCGCCTGGGAGTAGGTGCCGATGGCGGCCGGGGCTTTGTCGGTGTGGATAACGGTCTTGGTCATGTCGACTCCTTAGGGTGGGATCAGCTGCGCATGCGGGTGATGCGAATCACGCCCTTGAGCGCGCGCAGCTTCTTGATGACGCGGGCCAGGTGCACGCGGTCGTGCACGCTGACGACCAGCTGGACCACGCTGATGCGACCATCGCGTTCGTCCATGCTGATCTTTTCGATGTTGCCGTCGGCGGCGTTGACGCTGGTGGCGAGCAGGGCGATCAGGCCGCGCTGGTGCTCCAGTTCGACGCGCAGTTCGACGTTGAACTCCCCGGTGACATCCTTGGCCCAGCTGAGCTGGATGCATTTTTCCGGGTTGTGGCGAATCTCGCTGATGTTCTTGCAGCTTTCCAGGTGCACCACCATGCCCTTGCCGGCGGACAGATGGCCGACGATCGGGTCGCCCGGGATGGGCGTACAGCACTTGGCGTAGCTGAGCACCAGGCCCTCGGTCCCGCGGATCGCCAGCGGCCCTTCGCTGCTCGGCGTGGCGCTCTCGCCCTCGCTGGACAGCAGGCGACGCGCGACCACATAGGCCATGCGGTTGCCCAGGCCGATCTCTTCCAGCAGGTCCTCGAAGACCTCCATGCGGTACTCGTTGAGCACGCCCTGGATGCGTTCCTGCGGAATCTTCTCCAGGTGGCTGTCGAAGCCGGCGAGGGTCTTGTTCAGCAGGCGCTCGCCGAGGTTGATCGACTCGGAGCGGCGCTGCAGCTTGAGCGCGTGGCGGATGTGCGTGCGCGCCTTGCCGGTGACCACGAAGTTGAGCCAGGCCGGGTTCGGCCGGGTGCCCGGCGCGGTGACGATCTCCACCGTCGCGCCGCTCTGCAGCGGTTCGGACAGCGGCGCCAGGCGGCGGTTGATGCGGCAGGCGATGCAGCTGTTGCCTACGTCGGTGTGCACCGCATAGGCAAAATCGACCGCCGTGGAGCCCTTGGGCAACTCCATGATGCGGCCCTTGGGCGTGAAGACGTAGACCTCGTCCGGGAACAGGTCGATCTTCACGTTCTCGATGAACTCCAGCGAGTTGCCGGCGCGTTGCTGCAGTTCGAGGATGCCCTTCACCCACTGGCGGGCGCGGGCATGGGTGCCCTTCTGGGCTTCCTCTTCACTGGACTTGTACAGCCAGTGCGCGGCGATCCCGTGGTTGGCCATCTCTTCCATCTCGCGGGTGCGGATCTGGATCTCGATGGGCACGCCGTGCATGCCGAACAGCGTGGTGTGCAACGACTGGTAGCCGTTGGCCTTGGGAATCGCGATGTAATCCTTGAAGCGACCGGGGAACGGCTTGTACAGGTTGTGCACGGCGCCGAGCACGC
Source organism: Pseudomonas sp. B1-22 (assembly GCF_050474425.1). Lineage (NCBI taxonomy): Bacteria > Pseudomonadati > Pseudomonadota > Gammaproteobacteria > Pseudomonadales > Pseudomonadaceae > Pseudomonas > Pseudomonas sp. B1-22. The sequence goes on from NZ_JBCHVH010000003.1 coordinate 28,014, forward strand.
GGTAGCAGGTGTCGACCTTGTCGACGATGATGCGGAAGGCGTAGACGTCCATGATCTCGTTGAACGCCTTGCGCTTGCCGCGCATCTTCTTGTAGATGCTGAACAGGTGCTTCTCGCGGCCCAGGACCTGGCCTTCCATGCCTTCGCGGGCGAGGCAGTTGACCAGCGACTCCTGGATCTTGCCGACGATCTCGCGGCGGTTGCCGCGGGCCTTCTTCACCGCCTGGCGGATGCGCTCGGAGCGCATCGGGTGCATGGCCTTGAAGCCCAGGTCCTCGAATTCCACGCGCATGCTGTGCATGCCCAGCCGGTTGGCGATGGGGGCGTAGATTTCCAGGGTTTCCTTGGCGATGCGGCGGCGCTTCTCGCCCGACAGCACTTCCAGGGTGCGCATGTTGTGCAGGCGGTCGGCCAGCTTGACCAGGATCACGCGGATGTCGCGCGCCATGGCCATGGCCATCTTCTGGAAGTTCTCGGCCTGCGCCTCGGCCTTGGACTCGAAGTTCATCTGGGTCAGTTTGCTGACCCCGTCCACGAGTTCCGAGACGGTCTCGCCGAACTGCGCGGTGAGCGCTTCCTTGGCGATGCCGGTGTCCTCGATCACGTCGTGCAGCATGGCCGCCATCAGGCTCTGATGGTCCATGTGCATGTCGGCGAGGATGTTGGCGACGGCGAGCGGATGGGTGACGTAGGCCTCGCCGCTGCGGCGGCGCTGCCCGTCATGGGCCTGCTCGGCGTAGTAATAGGCGCGGCGGACCAGGTTGACCTGATCCGGGCCCAGATAGCTCGACAGTCGGTCGGCGAATGCATCTATGCCCGGCATGGGTTCACCCCCTGCCGAGCAGTCTGTCGCGGCGCGCCTTTTCGTCGGCCCGACATCGACTTACAGGGCCTCGTTGTTGGCCTCGTCTTCGAATGCAGCGAACAGCGGCTCTTCTTCAACCACGTCCTCCTGCTGAACGATTTCAGCATCCACCAGGCCCGAGGCGATCTCGCGCAGAGCGACGACGGTGGGCTTGTCGTTTTCCCAGGCTACCTTCGGCTCCTTGCCGCCGGTGGCCAGCTGGCGAGCGCGCTTGGTGGCGAGCATGACCAGCTCGAAACGGTTATCGACGTTGTCCAGGCAGTCTTCAACGGTGACGCGGGCCATGGTGTTCCTCGTTACGAAAATGGATGCCCGGAAATACCGGGCGGACTGAATAGTCTAAAAAATCGCCAATCTTTATGGAAGAGCCTTCGCTCTGCTCATTCAGGCCAGCAATCGTTGCAGCAGTTCGGTATGCCGTTGCTGCTGGGCGTCCTGGCGCAGCTGGCGGGCGCGGAAGATCGCCTTGAGGTCCTCCAGCGCATGGGCGAAGTCGTCGTTGATCACCAGGTGATCGTACTCGACATAGTGGCTCATCTCGCTGACGGCTTCCTGCATGCGTCGCTCGATTACCTCGTCGGTGTCCTGGCCACGGTTGGTCAGGCGCTGACGCAGGGCCTCCTGGCTCGGCGGCAGGATGAAGATCGACTGCGCCTGGGGCATCAGCCGGCGCACCTGCTGCGCGCCCTGCCAGTCGATCTCGAGGATCAGGTCGAGACCTTCCTTCAGGGTCTTCTCCACCCAGCGCTGCGAGGTGCCGTAGAGGTTGCCGAAGACTTCCGCGTGCTCGAGGAACTCGTCGCGCTCGAGCATGGCGGTGAAGGTGTCACGGCCGACGAAGTGGTAGTTCACCCCGTCCACTTCGCCCGGGCGCATGCCGCGGGTGGTGTGGGAGACGGAGACGCGCACGGCGGGCATGGCGTCGAGCAGCGCCTTGACCAGGCTGGTCTTGCCGGCGCCGGACGGGGCGGAAACGATGTACAGAGTGCCGGACATGGCGCTTTCCTGGAGTTGCGGTTGACGGTTGGGTAGCCGGGAGACGCCCGGTTTACTCGATATTCTGGACCTGTTCGCGCATCTGCTCGATCAGCACCTTGAGGTTGACCGCGGCCTGGGTGGAGCGCGGGTCGAACGCCTTCGAACCCAGTGTGTTGGCCTCGCGGTTGAGTTCCTGCATCAGGAAGTCCAGGCGCCGACCGGCGGCACCGCCGGCCTTGAGCACGCGGCGCACTTCGGTGACGTGGGTGGTCAGGCGGTCGAGTTCTTCGGCGACATCGCTCTTCTGCGCCAGCAGGACCATCTCCTGCTCCAGGCGCTGCGGGTCGAGTTCGGCCTTCATTTCGAGGAAGCGGTCGAGGATCTTCTGCCGCTGGTTGGCCAGCATCTCCGGCACCAGCTGGCGCAGGTTGACGACTTCTTCCAGCATCGATGCCAGGCGTTCGTCGATGATCTTCGCCAGTTCCGCACCTTCGCGGGCGCGGCCGGCCTTGAGCTCGTCGAGGGCCTGGTTGAAGGCGGCGATGGCGGCGGCGTTGAGCGCCTGCGGATCGGCGACGTCGGCCACCAGCACGCCCGGCCAGGCCAGCACGGCCAGCGGGTCGAGCGGGGCGGGCTGCTGGATCAGGCCGGCAACGGTCTCGGCGGCGGCGACCAGCTGGGCGGCGCGTTCGCGGTCCACCTGCAGCGTCTTGCTGGCGTTCTCCTCGACGAAACGCAGGGTGCACTCGACCTTGCCGCGCGACAGGCCCTGGCGCAGGGCTTCGCGCACCGTGCCTTCGAGGTCGCGGAAGGCCTCGGGCAGGCGCAGGTTCGGCTCGAGGTAGCGATGGTTGACCGAGCGCAGTTCCCAGCTGAGGGTCCCATGGGTACCGGCCCGCTCGACGCGGGCGAAGGCGGTCATGCTGTGCACCATGGGGTTACCTCGCAGGTTGTTCGTGACTGGGAATCCGAGGCTCGCAGTCCGAAGAAAATGGGCCGACAGGTCGTCGGAAACCGGCAATTGTACCCCAGCGCGGCGCGCCGCCGCACGCCGGCGGTGGTTGCGTCCGTCCGCTGGCCTCTATAATGGCGGTCATTCCCCCGCCAGCAACTCTGTACAGGATGCCTCCATGAACCGTCCCAGTGGCCGCGCCGCCGACCAACTGCGCCCGATCCGTATCACCCGCCATTACACCAAGCACGCCGAGGGCTCCGTGCTGGTCGAGTTCGGCGATACCAAGGTGATCTGCACCGTCAGCGCCGAATCCGGTGTGCCGCGCTTCCTCAAGGGCCAGGGCCAGGGCTGGCTGACCGCCGAATACGGCATGCTGCCGCGCTCCACCGGCGAGCGTAACCAGCGTGAAGCCGCGCGCGGCAAGCAGGGTGGCCGCACCCTGGAGATCCAGCGCCTGATCGGCCGTTCCCTGCGCGCCGCGCTGGACCTGACCAAGCTGGGCGAGAACACCCTGTACATCGACTGCGACGTGATCCAGGCCGATGGCGGCACCCGCACCGCCTCGATCACCGGTGCCACCGTGGCGCTGATCGACGCGCTGGCCGTGCTGAAGAAGCGCGGTGCGCTCAAGGGCAATCCGCTCAAGCAGATGGTCGCCGCCGTGTCCGTGGGCATGTACCAGGGCGAGCCGGTGCTGGACCTGGACTATCTGGAAGACTCCGCCGCCGAGACCGACCTGAACGTGGTCATGACCGATGCCGGCGGTTTCATCGAAGTCCAGGGCACCGCCGAGGGCGTACCCTTCCAGCCGGCCGAGCTGAATGCCATGCTGGAACTGGCGCAGCAGGGTCTGCGCGAGCTGTTCGAACTGCAGCGCGCCGCACTGGCCGACTGAGCCGACGAACGGCGAACCCGCCTGGTCTTCAACTGCAAGGAGCGAGAGGATGAGCGACGAAATGCCGGTGCAACACAGCGAACCGGGCCGCGAAGCCCGGCAATGGGCGATGTTTTGCCATTTTGCCGCCTTCCTCTGCCTTGTCTTCCCCTTCGGCAACCTGATCGGGCCGCTGATCGTCTGGCAGATCAAGCGCGAGTCGGATCCCTTCGTGGACCGGCAAGGCAAGGAAGCGATGAACTTCCAGATCACCGTCAGCCTGGCGGTCGTGGTCAGTTGCCTGCTGATGCTGGTAGTGGTCGGCTTCTTCCTGCTGGGGCTGGTCAGCGTCGGTGCGCTGGTGCTGACCATCATCGCCGGGATCAAGGCCAATGAAGGGGTGGAGTACCGCTATCCCTTCACCTGGCGGCCGATCAAGTAGCCGCCCTGCGGACATGAAAAAGCCGGCTCGAAGCCGGCTTTTTTCTGGCTGCACTCAATGCAGCTTACGAGAGGGGCGTCAGATACTGAGCGCCCAGTCGTAGTCCACGATCAGCGGCGCATGCTGGGAGAAGCGCGGCTGACGCGGCAGCTTGGCACCGCGCACGAAGCGGCGCAGACCCGGCGTGAGGATCTGATAGTCGAAGCGCCAGCCCAGGTTGAGCATCTCGGCCTGTTCGCTGTCCGGCCACCAGCTGTACTGGTCGCCTTCGCGATTGACCTCGCGCAGGGCGTCGACATAGCCCATGGTGCCGAACACTTCATCCATCCAGCCGCGCTCCGGCGCCATGAAGCCGGGCATCTGCTGGCATTCGCGCCAGTTCTTCACATCCAGCTTCTGGTGCGCGACGTAGAGCGAGCCGCAATAGATGTATTCGCGGCGCTTGCGGCGCTGCTTGTTCAAGTACTGGGCGAAATCATCCATGAACTTGAACTTGTGGTTCAGGTTCTCGTCCCCTTCCTGCCCGGTAGGCAGCAGGAGCGTGGCAATACTCACCTTATCGAAATCGGCTTGCAGGTAGCGCCCGTAACGATCGGCCATCTCGAAACCCAGCCCGCTTATGACGGCCTTGGGTTGCAGACGGCTATAGATTGCGACGCCACCCTGACTGGGCACTTCGGCATCGCAGGCGTACAGGAAGTAGCCATCCAGTTGGTAGGATGGGTCATCCAGATCGAAAGCGGAGGCGCGGGTATCCTGCAAGCAGATCACGTCGGCATTCTGGGCTTGCAGCCAACTGAGCAATCCACGCTCGGCTGCAGCCTGAATACCATTCACGTTCACACTGATGATCCGCATAAATGGCCCCCAAAATCACGTGTGTGTATGATACCCGAGCTCAAACGGTTTAGCTAAATTCATACCGGCCGGTTCTCTCCCATGCAGCCATATCAACGCGATTTCATCCGCTTCGCCATCGAGCGCGGCGTACTGCGCTTCGGCGAATTCACCCTCAAATCCGGGCGCACCAGTCCCTATTTCTTCAACGCAGGCCTGTTCAACACAGGCGTGGCGCTGGCCCAGCTGGGACGTTTCTACGCCAGCGCGGTGGTCGACAGCGGCATCTCCTTCGATGTGCTGTTCGGCCCGGCCTATAAAGGCATCCCGCTGGCGGCCGCCACCGCCATTGCGCTGGCCGAACAGCATGGCCGCGACCTGCCCTGGTGCTTCAACCGCAAGGAAGCCAAGGACCACGGCGAAGGCGGCACGTTGGTTGGCGCGCCGCTGACCGGCCGCGCGCTGATCATCGACGACGTGATCACCGCCGGCACCGCCATCCGCGAAGTCATGCAGATCATCGATGCGCAGGGCGCCCAAGCGGCCGGCGTACTGATCGCGCTGAACCGTCAGGAGCGCGGCAAGGGCGAGCTGTCGGCGATCCAGGAAGTCGAGCGCGACTTTTCGATCCCGGTCGTCAGCATTGTGTCGCTGGAGCAAGTGCTGGAATATCTTGCTGGTGATGCGCAGCTGAAACAGCACCTGGCTGCTGTCGAGGCGTATCGCGCGCAGTACGGTATCTAACCGCAACAAGGTGTCAGGCATGGCCGAGCAGGGTGCGTTCAGCTACAGGATATTGATCGGACTTCTGGGGGCCATGCTCGCCGGTCAGGCGCTGGCCGCCGGAGATTCCAAGGAGATGTACCGCTACATCGATGACAAGGGCGGGATCGTCATCGACCGGCAGGGTGTGCCCTCGGAGTTCATCGGCAAGGGTTACGAGGTGCTCAACGACCAGGGGCGCGTGGTCCGCGTGGTGCCCCCGGCGCCGACGCCCGCCGAGATCGCGCAACGCAAGGCCGATGCCGCGCAGGCCAGTTCCGATGCGCAGCTGCTGCGCCTGTACACCAGCGTGAACGACGTGGATCTTGCGCGAGACCGCAAGCTGACGGAGCTGGACGCCCTGAGTGGCGTGACCAAGGGTAATCTGCAGGCGCTCAAGAACCAGCAGGCCGCCTTGCAGGCCCGGGCTGCCGACCAGGAGCGCGCCGGCCGCCAGGTGCCGGCTGACCTGGAAGCCCAGCTATCCAACCTGCGCGATGAGGCGAAGCGCCTGGACCAGGACCTCGACCGCTACAAGCAACTGCGAGAGCGTGCCATGTCGAGCTTCGCGGCCGACCGCGCGCGCGTGGCGCAACTGCTCGGCACGTCGCGCTGAGCCCGGCGGTTCACTGCTCCGGCGTACGCCTTTCGAATTCGTTGATCTTCCCGCGCAGCCAATCCGGCAAGGGCTGGCTGGTGCGATCCTCGCCAGCATAGGCGTAGATCAGCTCCCCCAGCGTCAGCAACTGCTCGTCGCACCAGATCCCCACCTGGAAGGTCAGGCTGCTGCGTCCCAGGCGGCTCACCCGCACGCCCAGCTCCAGCCAGTCGTCGAAGTGCGCCGGCGCCAGGTATTCCAGGGTGGTCTTGACCGCGAACAGATCACCGCCGCCGCGCAGCAGGTCGGCCGGGTAGCTCACGCCCAGGTGGCGGTAGTACTCGGTGGTGGCGACGTCGGCGTAGGTCAGGTAATTGCCGTTGAAGACGATTCCCTGTGGGTCGACCTCCGACCAGCGCACGCGCAGGCCATGGAAGAAGCTGAAATCGTTGCGGGCGACGGGAGAGGTAGCCATACAAAACTCCAGGCAAAAAAACACCCGCGAGGATCGCTCCTGGCGGGTGTCTTGATCAGTGCTTCCTGCGGTTGGTGATCAGGGTGCCGACGCCGCTGTCGGTGAAGATCTCCAGCAGCACGGCGTTGGGCACGCGTCCATCGATGATGTGCGCGCTGGTCACCCCGCCCTGGACCGCTTCCAGGGCGCAGCGGATCTTCGGCAGCATGCCGCCGTAGATGGTGCCGTCGGCGATCAGCTCGTTGACCTGCTCGGTGGTCAGGCCGGTGAGCACCTCGCCCTGCTTGTCCATCAGGCCGGCGATGTTGGTGAGCAGCATCAGCTTCTCGGCCTTCAGCGCCTCGGCCACCTTGCCGGCCACCAGGTCGGCGTTGATGTTGTAGGACTCGCCGTTGGCGCCCACGCCGATCGGCGCGATCACCGGGATGAAGTCGCCCTGCACCAGCATGTTCAGCAGGTCGGTGTTGACGCTCACCACTTCGCCCACATGGCCGATGTCGATGATTTCCGGCGTGGTCATCTCCGGGGTCTGGCGAGTGACGGTGAGCTTCTTCGCGCGGATCAGCTCGGCGTCCTTGCCGGTCAGGCCGATGGCGCTGCCGCCATGACGGTTGATCAGGTTGACGATGTCCTTGTTCACCTGGCCGCCGAGAACCATCTCCACCACGTCCATGGTCTGCGCGTCGGTGACGCGCATGCCATCGATGAAGTGGCTCTCGATCGACAGGCGCTTGAGCAGGTCGCCGATCTGCGGCCCGCCACCATGAACCACCACGGGGTTGATGCCGACGGCCTTCATCAGCACCACATCGCGGGCGAAGCTGTTCTTCAGCTCGTCCGTTTCCATGGCGTTGCCGCCGTACTTGATCACCAGCGTCTTGCCGACGAACCGGCGGATATAGGGCAGGGCTTCGGCAAGGACGCGGGCAACCTGGGCGGCGTCATCGCGGCTCTGGGTCATGGTGGGCTCCGGCTAAGTGCTACAGGGTCAGAAGGGCAGGCTGAGGGCGGGGTCGACCGCTTTCAGCTGGGTACGGAACACTTCCTTGATGCGTTCCAGTTCGTCCTGGGAGTCCGCCTCGAAACGCAGGACCAGCACCGGCGTGGTGTTGGACGCGCGAACCAGGCCCCAGCCTTTGGGATAATCCACACGCACGCCGTCGAGGGTGGTGAGGTTGGCTTCGCCCCACTGGCCGCGGGCCTGCAGCGCCTCGATCAGGGCGAACTTGCCCTCGTCGGTGACGGTGATGTTGATTTCCGGGGTGGAGATGTCCAGCGGGAACGCGGAGAACACGCGCTCGGCGTCGCGCTTGTCCAGGCTGATGATTTCCAGCAGTCGAGCGGCGCTGTAGATGCCGTCGTCGAAGCCGTACCAGCGTTCCTTGAAGAAGATGTGGCCGCTCATCTCGCCGGCGAGCAGGGCGCCGGTTTCCTTCATCTTCTTCTTGATCAGCGAGTGGCCGGTCTTCCACATCACCGGACGACCGCCGTAGCCGCTGATCAGGGAGATCAGGCGACGGGTGCATTTCACGTCGAAGATGATGTCGGCGCCCGGGTTGCGGGAGACCACGTCCTTGGCGAACAGCATCAGCAGGCGGTCCGGATAGATGATGGTGCCTTCGTTGGTCACCACGCCCACGCGGTCGCCGTCGCCGTCGAAGGCCAGGCCGATGTCGGCGCCGGTCTCTTTCACCTTGGCGATCAGGTCTTCCAGGTTCTCGGGCTTGCCCGGGTCCGGGTGGTGGTTGGGGAAGGTGCCGTCGACGTCGCAGTACAGCGGGATCACGGTGCAGCCCAGGGCTTCGATCAGCTGCGGGGCGATCACGCCGGCCACGCCGTTGCCGCAGTCCACCACGACCTTCAGCGGACGGGCGACGGCGATGTCGTCGCGGATCTGCTGGAAGTAGCGCGGCAGGATGTCGAGCTGCTGCACGCTGCCCACGCCGGTGGCCAGGTCGTTGTTCTCGATGCGCTCGCGCAGGGCCTGGATCTGTTCGTTGGCCAGGGTTTCTCCGGCGACGACGATCTTGAAGCCGTTGTAGTTCGGCGGGTTATGGCTGCCGGTGAGCATCACGCCCGACTTGCCTTCCAGCACGTTGGCCGCGTAGTACAGCACCGGGGTCGGCACCATGCCGATGTCGGTGACGTTGCAGCCGCAATCGAGCAGGCCCTGGATCAGTTGCTGCACCAGCTCGGGGCCGGACAGGCGGCCGTCGCGGCCGACGCTGACGTTCGGTTCGCCGCGCGCCAGGCTCTCGGAGCCGATGGCACGACCCACCCAGTAGGCGGTATCGGCGGTCAGGGTGTCACCGACAACGCCGCGGATGTCGTAGGCGCGGAAGATGCTGGCGGGCAGTTGCGGGGCTTTTGGCGTGCTCATAGCGGTGGTTTGCTCCAATCCCAGGAGATCCTGGTCTTCATCAAGTATGTCGATATCCAGCGTGTCGGAATTCTGGAACAGCGGATCGACCAATGGCGTCTCGGTGGCAGCCGGGGCGCGCGCCGGGGTGGCCATGGGGGCCGCCTGGGCGGGTGCGTCGGGGCTGCTGGCACCGGGGGTTTCGGCCTTGCGGCGTGGTTGGCGGGCCAGCGCCTGAGCCACCGCCTGCAGGCTTGCAAGGCTCAGCTCAGGAGCTTTGGCAATGCGGCCGCCGGCGAGTTCCTGAGCGAACTGGCCGAGGGTCTGGGCATCCTTGTTCACCCGGCGCTGCAAACCGCTCTGCGCCAGGTAGGCGCCGAGCAGCGAGCCGGCCAGCGCGAGCAGGGCGGCCAGGCCCAGCAGTACGGGGGAATACAGCGGGGCGACCAGTGCCGGCCCCGGGGTGAAGCTGAGTTTCCAGTTCGGATTGCCACTGCCCAGTGGTTGCGCCGGAGCGTTGGCGGCCTGGCCGGATTGCAGCAGCATCTGCGCCGGCGAATTGCCGAACTGCTGGGCCAGCTGCAGTTGGCCGACATCGACGGGCATCGACGGCAGGGCGCCCAGCAGGCGTTGCAGGTCGAGCACCAGCAGCAGGCTGCCCTGGATCGAGTTGTCCGCGGCGCGCAGCGCGGTGGCGCTGTACAGCAGCCAGCGCTGGCCGACCTTGTAGGCCTCCGGGGTGACGACCTGGCCGGCTTCGACGCGGTGCAGCATGTCCAGCGCCGCGTAGTTGAGCGGGCCGGGCCGTTGCGTGTCCTGCACGGCCTGGCCGTTGGCGTTCAGGTGGACGTCCACCAGGCCATCCATGTGCCATTGCGCGAGGGATTTCTCCAGCGCGGCGATGCGGGTGGGGTCGTTGCTCTGCAGTGTCGGCAGCAGTTCCGGGTTGCCGGCAACGGTGCGATTGTCGGCGGCCAGCTGATTCAGCGCCTGGCGCAGGGCGCCGGCCTGGTTTTCCGACCAGGCGCTGGCCAGTTGCTGGCGATGCACCTGTTCGGCGCTGCCGAACAGGCTGAACCAGAGCAGTGCGCCCGCGGCGGCGACGCCAGCAGTGGCGACCACCAGTGCCGGCAGCAGCGGCCTCAGATCGACCTTCGCGGCGGCCAGGCGCCTGCCGGACTTGCCTGCCGGTGCGATCTCCGGCAGGTCACCTGCATCCTTGGCGGTGCGTTGGAAAAGTTTCATGCAACGTCTCCTCGGCGATTCATCCTGAAGTGAGCGATCAGTGGCTGCCCGAATGTCCGAAGCCGCCGGCGCCGCGCTGGGTTTCGTCGAAGGACTCGACCAGCTCGAAATGCGCCTGCACCACTGGCACCAGCACCAGTTGAGCGATGCGTTCGCCCACGGCGATGTTGAAAGCAGTCTGGCCGCGGTTCCAGCAGGACACCATCAGCTCGCCCTGGTAGTCCGAGTCGATCAGGCCGACCAGGTTGCCCAGCACGATGCCGTGCTTATGGCCCAGGCCCGAACGCGGCAGGATCATTGCGGCCAGGCCCGGATCGGCGATGTAGATCGACAGTCCGGTGGGGATCAGCACGGTCTGGCCCGGTTCGAGGAGCAGGTCCTCCTTGAGCATGGCGCGCAGGTCGAGGCCGGCGGAACCGGGGGTGGCGTACTGCGGCAGCGGGAATTCGTTGCCCAGGCGGGAGTCGAGGATCTTGGCTTGCAGAGAGTGCATTGAGTTCTCAGTGTTGTTTGGTGCGGTCAGCGATGAAGGCGATCAACTGGCGGGCGATCTTGCCCTTGCTGGTCTGGGCGAACGCAGTTTCGTGCAGCTCGCGGTCGATGACCGTGATAGCGTTCTCTTCACTGTTGAAGCCGATCGACGGGTTCGCCACGTCGTTGGCCACGATCAGGTCGAGATTCTTGTCCTTGAGCTTGCGCGAGGCGTATTCGAGCAGGTTCTCGGTCTCGGCGGCGAAGCCGACGCTGAACGGGCGGTCGCTGCGCTGCGCGAGGGTGGCGAGGATGTCGGGGTTGCGCACCAGCTGCAACAGCAGGCCGTCGCCTTTGGTGGGGTCTTTCTTGAGCTTCTGCGAGGCGACCACTTCCGGGCGGTAGTCGGCCACGGCGGCGGCGGCGATCAGGATATCCGCCGGCATCGCGGCTTCGCAGGCGGCGAGCATGTCGCGGGCGCTGACCACGTCGACGCGGTTGACCCGGTCAGGCGTGGGCAGGTGCACCGGGCCGGTCACCAGGGTGACGCGCGCACCGGCTTCGGCGGCCGCCTCGGCCAGGGCAAAGCCCATCTTGCCGGAGCTGTGGTTGGTGATGTAGCGCACCGGGTCGATGTTTTCCTGGGTCGGCCCTGCGGTGATCAGCACGTGCTGGCCGGTCAGGTCCTTGAACTCGAAGCAGTCGGCGGCGCGTTGCGCCAGCTCTTCGGCTTCCAGCATGCGGCCGGGGCCGACATCGCCACAGGCCTGGCTGCCGGCGGCGGGGCCGAAGAAGTGCAGGCCGCGCGAGCGCAGCAGTTCGGCGTTCACCTGGGTGGCCGGGTCGCGCCACATGGCCTGGTTCATGGCCGGGGCGAGGGCGATCTGCGCATCGGTGGCGAGCACCAGGGTGGTCAGCAGGTCGTTGGCGATGCCCTGGGCCAGGCGCGCCATCAGGTCGGCGGTGGCGGGGGCGATCAATACCAGGTCGGCCCAGCGGGCCAGCTCGATATGGCCCATGGCCGCTTCGGCGGCGGGGTCGAGCAGGTCCAGGTGCACCGGATGACCGGACAGCGCCTGAAGAGTGAGCGGGGTGATGAACTCGCGGCCGCCCTGGGTCATCACGACACGCACCTCGGCGCCCTGGTCGCGCAGGCGGCGAACCAGTTCGGCGCTCTTGTAGGCAGCGATGCCGCCGCCGACGCCCAGGACGATGCGTTTACGATAGAGCCGCTGCATAGGTCGCCTTGATTTACGGAAATGGATGACGCGCGCTTAAGCCGGCGACGCCTCCCCAGGCCCCCGGCTGCGCGAAGCGAGGGGGCTAAGATAGCACAGCGCCCGCAGGGGAACAGCGGGCCCGCGTGACTGGGAGGTCCTGTGAGCATTCGTGATTGGCCCGCGGCGGAGCGCCCGCGGGAAAAACTCCTCGAACGAGGTGCGGCGAGCCTGAGCGACGCCGAACTGCTGGCCATCTTCCTGCGCACCGGTGTGGCCGGTTGCAGCGCAGTCGACCTGGCGCGACGGCTGCTGGGCGAATTCGGCAGCCTGCGTGCACTGCTGGAGGCCGACCTGGAATCCTTCTGCAGTCACCTGGGGCTGGGGGTCGCCAAGTTCGTGCAGTTGCAGGCCGTGCTGGAGATTGCCCGGCGCCACCTCGCCGAGCAGCTGAGCCGCGACTCGGCGCTGGAAAGCCCGCAGGCGGTCCGTGACTTCCTCAAGGCACGGCTGCGCCACGAGCCCCACGAGGTGTTCGCCTGCCTGTTCATGGACAACCGGCACCGGGTGCTGAGCTTCGAGGTGCTGTTCCACGGCTCCATCGACAGCGCCAGCGTCTATCCCCGGCAGATCGTCAAGCGCGCGCTGGCGCACAATGCCGCGGCACTGATCCTCACGCACAACCATCCCTCAGGGATCGCCGAGCCGAGCCAGTCCGACCGCCTGCTGACCCGGCGCATTGTCGATGCGCTGGCGCTGATCGACGTGCGCGTGCTCGATCACTTCATCGTCGGCGATGGCGAGCCGCAATCAATGGCTGAGCTGGGAATGCTCTGAGACGCGCCGCTGGATGTCGCGCAGCAGGCGCCGGCGGATCAAGCCGCTGACCGGGCGGATGGCCAGCCAGTAGGGGGTGAACAGCAGGCGGCTGCTGCGGTCCGGGCAGTGCACGCGGGTTTCCGTTCGAACCTGGGTATAGCCGTCCCGGTCGGCTGGCTCGCAGGAGAAGTGCAGCATCAGCCTGGCCGTGCCGGGCTCGGCGAAGCGTCGGAAGTCTTCGCCGTCGGCACACGGGCGCAGGCCGAAATCGCTGAGCCAGAAGCGCCCGACCAGCCCGTAGGCGATTTCCTGGTCGGCGTGGCGACCCAGCAGGGTGAACTCATGCAGGCCGAAACGCGGGCGATCCGCCAGCGCATTACGCAGCCCCAGGCGCAGCGCGAGCCGCGCCGGCGCCTCGCGGATCTGCAGGAAACGCTGTACCAGCGGGTCGTGCTCGGCGGTGAGCTGGCTCACGGCGTCCAGCACCTGTCCGGGCGAAGCCCGCATGGTCAGCGAGTGCCGCTCGGAGAACTGGAACTCCGGCAGCAGTCTTTCAAGCAGTTCGCCGCTCAGAGCTGCACCTTGGAGTAGTCCTGGCGGCCGAACGGGCTCACTGCATAGCCCTTTACCTCCTTGCGGGTGATGGCCGAGGCGGTCGGGTGGGCCAGCGGCAGCCACAGCGCCTGCTCGTGGATGATCTGCTGCGCCTGGTGATAGAGCTCGCTGCGCTTGGCCTGGTCGGCCACCGCCTTGCCCTGGCTGATCAGGCCGTCCAGTTTCTCGTCGCAGTAGCGGGCGAAGTTGAGCCCGGACTTGACGCTGGCGCAGGAGAATTGCGGGGTGAGGAAGTTGTCCGGGTCGCCGTTGTCGCCGGCCCAGCCCATGAACAGCAGGTCATGCTCGCCGGCCTTGGCGCGGCGGATCAGCTCGCCCCATTCGATGACGCGAATCTCTGCCTGGATGCCGACCTTCGTCAGGTCCGACTGCAGCAGCTGCGCGCCGGTGCTGGGGTTGGGGTTGAGCAGGCTGCCGGAGGGGCGGGTCCAGATGGTGGTCTTGAAACCGTCCTTCAGTCCGGCCTCGGCCAGCAGCGCACGGGCCTTGGCCGGGTCGTGCGGGTAGCCGGGGATGTCCTTGGCATAGCTCCAGGTGTTCGGCGGGTAGACGCCGTCGGCTTCGGTCGCGCTGCCGGCGAAGACCGCCTGCAGGTAGCTGCGCTTGTCGAAGGCCAGGTTGATTGCCTGGCGCACCTTGGGGTTGTCCAGCGGTGCGTGCTGGCTGTTGATGCCGACGAAGGCGGTCATGAAGGCCGGGGTCTGCTCGATCTTCAGGTCGGCATTCTTCGCCGCGGCTTCCACGTCCACCGGCTTGGGCGACAGGGCGATCTGGCATTCGCCCTGCTTGAGCTTCTGGATGCGCACGGCGGCGTCCGGAGTGATAGCGAACACCAGGTTATCCACAGCCGGCTTGCCGCCGAAGTACTCGGCGTTGGCGGCGTAGCGCACCACGGCGTCCTTCTGGAAGCGCTTGAAGACGAAGGGGCCGGTGCCGATCGGCTGAGCGTTGAGCTTCTCCGGGGTGCCGGCCTTCATCAGCTGGTCGGCGTACTCGGCGGAATAGATGGAGGCGAAGCCCATGCTCAGCATCGGCAGGAAGGTGGCGTCGGGATGGTTCAGGCGGAAGCGCACGTGGTGGGCGTCGACCTTCTCCACGGCCTTGACCAGGCTCGGCAGCTGCATCGACTGGGCGTGGGGGAAGCCGCTCTGCGCCACCTTGTGCCAGGGCTGCGCGGGGTCGAGCATGCGCTGGAAGCTGAACACCACGTCGTCGGCGTCGAGTGCGCGGCTGGGCTTGAAGTAATCGGTGTGGTGGAACTTCACCGCTTCGCGCAGCTGGAAGTCGTAAGTCAGGCCGTCGGCGGAGACCGTCCAGCGCTCGGCGAGGCTCGGCACCAGTTCGCCACGGCGGGCGTCGAAGTCCACCAGGCGGTTCATCAGCACGTCGGCCGAGGCGTTGGTGGTGGTCAGCGAGTTGTACTGGACCACGTCGAAACCTTCGGGGCTGGCTTCGGTGCACACGCTCAGCGAGGCGGCGCTGGCGAGGGCGGGGGAAAGAAGGAGGGCGAGAAGGGCGAGACGCATGACGGACTCCGTGTGAGCTGGCAAGATACCCATCCGCGAGGCTGGGCAGGTCATGCAAGGCTGTTGGCAACCTCGAAGGAGCTACCCTAGACCAACCCGCCGGCTGTCACAACGATGACAGGCGACGAACGGCACGGGTGCCACGCCCCACGGGGGCCGGCGTCAGGTTTTCCGAGTCATGCTTTCCCTTGCAGCGCAAAGTGACTTTCTGATATAAAGCTGCGCTCTTTTCTGGGGCCCTGCTCTGATCCTGCGACCCGATCGCGGCGAAGCGGCAGTTAAGACCCCGGTGAAACTGAGAATCCAATTGAGTTAAGCAGCCAACCCATGCCGGGTTTGGCATGTGGTTTACAGAGGGCTGAGCCATGTCGAGAGTTTGCCAAGTGACCGGTAAGGGTCCGGTTACCGGGAACAACATTTCCCACGCACACAACAAAACCCGCCGCCGTTTCCTGCCGAACCTGCAGCACCACCGTTTCTGGGTTGAATCCGAGAAGCGCTTCGTGCGTCTGCGCGTTTCCGCCAAAGGCATGCGTATCATCGACAAGCGTGGCATCGAGGCCGTTCTGAACGACCTGCGCGCCCGCGGCGAAAAATTCTAAGGAGCACCGTCATGCGCGAACTGATCCGTCTGGTGTCCAGCGCCGGTACCGGCCACTTCTACACCACCGACAAGAACAAGCGTACCAAGCCTGAGAAAATCGAGATCAAGAAATACGATCCGGTTGTTCGCAAGCACGTAATCTACAAGGAAGCCAAGATCAAGTAATTGATCTTCGCCCTTGTGAAGAAACCCGCCCTCGTGGCGGGTTTTTTCTTGCCCGCTGTTTGCCCCGCACCGCTGCGGGCACAAAAAAGCCCGCCGATTGGCGGGCTTTTTCACATCGGGCCGATCAGGCCTTCTGCTCGAAGATCACATAGACCTTGCGGCAGGGTTCCAGCACTTCCCAGGTGCCGCTGAAGCCGGCCGGGATCACGAAGCGGTCGCCCACGCGCACGGTCTTGGCGCCGCCGTCGGCGTCGCGGATCACCGACACGCCCTGGAGAATCTCGCAGTATTCGTGCTCGGTGTAGCTGACGTTCCAGTGGCCCGGCTCGCCTTCCCAGATACCCACGTTGAACTGGCCGCAGGGGCTGGCGTAGTGGTTGCGCACGTTCTGCGCCGGATCGCCCTTGATGATGCGGTCCGGGGCGGGGCGGTAGTGTTCCGGGGCGGTGGTGGCCTGGGCGAAATCGACGATCTGATCGACTTTCATGACGGTCTCGATTCTTGTGTGTTGTTGGCGAGCGGGGCGCCTGCACGCGGGGCGCCGTTGGATATTTCGTTCGGCGCTGGCTGCGGATGAGCTTCGGGCACCGATCAGGGGGAGTCTATGTTTAATAAAACGAACGTGACAAGGCTGTTTTGCCGCCTAGTGTAAAAAATATTGAAAATTACCGCCCTCCGGTTTAGGGTGGCGGACAGCATGCATTTGCTCCACCTTGCGGAATATTTGACAGCGCGCCCGCACCGGGCGCCTGGACCTTAGATAAGTACATTAATAAGAGGACACGTTGTCATGGGTACCCTCACTCGCGCCGATTGGGAAGCTCGCGCCAAGGATCTGAAGATCGAAGGCCGCGCCTTCGTCAACGGTGAATACGTCGACGCCGTATCCGGCGCCACCTTCGATTGCATCAGCCCCGTGGATGGCCGCTTCCTGGCCAAGGTCGCCAGTTGCGACCTCGCCGATGCCGAGCGTGCCGTGCAGGTCGCCCGTGCCACCTTCGAGTCCGGTGTGTGGTCGCGCCTGGCCCCGGCCCAGCGCAAGAAAGTGATGATCCGCTTCTCCGAGCTGCTGCTGGCGAACGCCCACGAGCTGGCCCTGCTGGAAACCCTGGACATGGGCAAGCCGATCAGCGACTCGCTGAGCATCGACGTGAACAGCGCCGCCAACAGCCTGCGCTGGAGCGGTGAAGCGATCGACAAGATCTACGACGAAGTCGCCGCCACTCCGCACAACGAACTGGGCCTGGTCACCCGCGAGCCGGTCGGCGTCGTCGCCGCCATCGTGCCGTGGAACTTCCCCCTGCTGATGACCTGCTGGAAACTCGGCCCGGCGCTGTCCACCGGTAACTCGGTGATCTTGAAGCCGTCCGAGAAGTCCCCGCTGACCGGCATCCGCATCGCCCAGCTGGCCATCGAGGCCGGCATCCCGAAAGGCGTGTTCAACGTCCTGCCGGGCTTCGGCCACACCGTGGGCAAGGCCCTGGCCCTGCACATGGACGTCGATACCCTGGTGTTCACCGGTTCGACCAAGATCGCCAAGCAGCTGATGGTCTACGCCGGCGAATCCAACATGAAGCGCGTCTGGCTGGAAGCCGGCGGCAAGAGCCCGAACATCGTCTTCGCTGACGCGCCGGACCTGAAAGCCGCTGCCGAAGCCGCCGCCAGCGCCATCGCCTTCAACCAGGGCGAAGTCTGCACCGCCGGCTCGCGCCTGCTGGTGGAGAAGTCGATCAAGGCCGAGTTCGTGCCGCTGGTGGTCGAAGCCATCAAGGCCTGGAAGCCGGGCAACCCGCTGGACCCGGAAACCAACGTCGGTGCGCTGGTCGACACCACCCAGATGAACAACGTGCTGAGCTACATCCAGGCGGGCCACGACGACGGCGCTAAGCTGGTGGCCGGCGGCAAGCGCACCCTGGAAGAGACCGGCGGCACCTACGTCGAGCCGACCATCTTCGACGGCGTGACCAACGCCATGCGCATCGCCCGTGAAGAAATCTTCGGCCCGGTGCTGTCTGTCATCGAGTTCAGCGATGCCGAAGAAGCCGTGCGCATTGCCAACGACACTCCGTACGGCCTGGCCGCCGCGGTGTGGACCAGCGACCTGTCCAAGGCCCACCTGACCGCCAAGGCGCTGCGCGCCGGCAGCGTGTGGGTGAACCAGTACGACGGCGGCGACATGACCGCGCCGTTCGGTGGCTTCAAGCAGTCCGGCAACGGCCGCGACAAGTCGCTGCACGCGTTCGACAAGTACACTGAACTCAAGGCCACCTGGATCAAACTCTAAGGGAGGTTCGGAGGGCATCGCTCCCTCCGTAACGACCTTATTGATCCAGGCCTGGCCAGGTCGGCTCCGTTTGGGGCCGCTCTGACAAGAGCCAAACCTGCGGCCGGGTTTCCCTAGGGAAGCCCGGCCGCTTTTGCATTGCGCATCGGGCTTCGTCATCAGCCCGGAGTGCGCTCCGGATGGAACAGGAGAAAGACAATGCGTTGGGGTGCTTATTCTGCCGTCTGCCTGTCGGTCATCAGCATCGGCCTGGCCCTCGGCCTGACCATGCCATTGGTATCGCTGCGCCTGGATGGCTGGGGTTATGGCAGCTTTGCCATCGGTGTGATGGCGGCAACGCCTGCGGCCGGCGTGCTGCTGGGCGCGGTGATCGCCGGCCGGCTCGCGGCGCGCCTGGGTACGCGGCGGGTGATGCAGCTGTGCCTGATTTCGGGAGCCTTCTCGGTCGGCCTGCTGGCGCTGCTGCAGAACTATCCAGTGTGGCTGGTGCTGCGCCTGCTGATCGGTGTGCAACTGACCGTGGTCTTCATCCTCGGCGAGAGCTGGATCAACCAGCTGGCGATCGAGAAATGGCGCGGTCGCCTGGTCGCCCTGTATGGCACCGGCTATGCGCTGAGCCAGCTGTCCGGCCCGGTGCTGCTGACCTTCATCGGCACCGATGACGACCGCGGCTTCTGGTTCGCCGTGTGCCTGCTCATCGGCGGCTCCCTGCTTCTGCTGGGCCGTGGCGGCGCGCCCAAGGTCGATCCGCACAGCGCTTCCGGGCGCGGGCTGTTCGCCTTCTGCGCCAAGCTGCCGGCCATCGCCTGGGCGGTGGTGCTGTTCGCCGGCTTCGAAGCGATGATCCTCACCCTGCTGCCGGTCTACGGCGTGCAACAGGGCTTCACCCAGGCGGTGGCGCTGGCGATGGTCAGCACCGTGGTCATCGGCGATGCCTTGCTGCAGTTGCCGATCGGCTGGCTGGCCGACCGTATCTCCCGGCAGACCTTGTTCAAGGGCTGCGGCTCGGTGTTGCTGGCGAGCAGCCTGGGCATTCCGCTGCTGTTGCACAGCCCGGCGATCTGGCCGGTGCTGGTGCTGTTCGGCGCCAGTGCGGGCGGGCTGTTCACCTTGTCGCTGATCCTCATCGGCGAGCGTTACCGGGACGACGCCCTGGTTCGCGCCAACGCCCACATCGCCCAGCTCTGGGGCATCGGCTGCCTGATCGGGCCGCTGACCACGGGGGCTGCGAGCCAATGGATCAGCGGCCATGCACTGCCGATGGTAATGGCGCTGGGGGCGGCGGGCTTCGTCGTGCTGGTGTCCTACCGTGGCTTGCCGCCGGTGATGCAGACGACCGACGCCGAGCTGCAGCAGGAGCGCTCCTAGTGGCCTGTGCGGTTGATGGGATTCACTGAATCAACCCAACAGGCCGCTACAGCATCTTCTCCAGCCCGATGGCGCCGGCGAGCCAGGCATTGAAGCGACGCCACGGGCTGCCGGGCTCGTGGTGCCGCGTATGGCGCTGGCCGTCACGCTCGTTGATCCAGACCAGTCGCGGCTTGCTGCCGCTGCGGTCGATCTCCACCTGGTAGCTGACGTTCGGCGACATGCCGGCCAGCGCCAGGCTGCGCACCTGTTCGGCCAGCTCCGGGCTGTCGACGATGACCCCGACCTCGGTGTTCCACAGCACCGAGCGCGGATCGAAGTTCAGCGAGCCGACGAACACCCGCTGGCGGTCGAACACCGCCGCCTTGCTGTGCAGGCTGGCGCTGCTGGAGCCGCGCACCATCCAGGGCGCGCCGTCGATGCGCTGGTCCGGTTCGGCGCGCAGCTCGTAGAGCTTCACACCGTGTTCCAGCAGGGCCATGCGATACGGCGCATAGCCGGCGTGCACGGCGGGCACGTCGGTGGCTTCCAGCGAATTGGTCAGCAGGCGCACGCTGACGCCCTGGTCGGCGCGCTGGGTCAGATAATCGAGTCCGGCGCGGGTGGGTACGAAATACGCCGAGACCAGGATCAGCTCATGGGAAACCCCGTCGAACAGCGGCGCGAGCTGGGTGCTCAGCATCTGGCCGGGCCTGGGCTCGTCCTGGTTGAGCACTTTCAGCGGGTCGTCCCATATCGCGCGGGCCGGTGCCCACACCAGGTCGTCCAGCCAGTTGTCCAGGTGCGGTCGGTTGCTGTTGCGGTTGAGCCGCGCGACATAGCCCGAGCGTTTGACCTTGGCACGCGCCAGGTAGCGGTCGATCCGGCGCCGCATGCGGTCCAGCTCGCTCTTGTCCGGCTTGTCCCACAAGTAGTCGTCGATGGGGCGGCTCAGGGCGCTGTTCCAGTACTGGTCGAAGCTCATTCCGAGGGACTGGGCGACGGGACCGACGCCGAGCAGGTCGAGGTCGCTGAAGTTCATCTCGGCCTTGGCGTCGAAGTACTCATCCCCCAGGTTCCGACCGCCGACGATGGCCACGCTGTCGTCCGCCAGCCACAGCTTGTTGTGCATGCGCCGGTGTTGCTCGGAGAGGTTGAGCAGGCGCCCCACGTTGCGGGTGAAGCCGGTGCTGCGGCCCAGGTGCAGCGGGTTGAACAGGCGGATCTGGATGTTCGGGTGGGCGGCGAGGGTGCCCAGCTCGTAGTCCCAGCCGTCGCTGCTGGTGTCGTCGATCAGCACGCGCACGCGCACGCCCCGGTCGGCGGCATGCAGGAGCTCGCGGATCAGCGCGCGGGTGGTGAGGCCGTCGTGGACGATGTAGTACTGGATGTCGAGGCTGCGCTGGGCCTTGCGGATCAGCTCGGCGCGGGCGAGGAAGGCGTCGATGCTCGAGGCCAGCAGGTGGAAGCCGGATTGCCCCGGGTGGGCGACGGCGCGCTCGCGCACGGCGCTGTCCAGCGCGGTGCCTTGCGCGGGGAGGGTGTGCGACGGTGTGGGCGGCGTGCTGGCGCAGCCGCCAAGTACCAGCAATGCCAGCAGCAACAGGCGTGAAAGCAAGAAAGGGTCTCCGACAGGCCGCCCAGGGCGGACTGCCGGAGATTCTAGCCGTTGCCCGGCGCGGACGGTCAGCTGGAGAGCGCTTCCTTGAAGCGGTACCAGGCCATGCCCATGGCCAGCAGTGGCGAGCGCAGCAGCCTGCCGCCGGGGAAGGTGATGTGCGGCACCTTGGCGAACAGCTCGAAGCCGTTGCTGTGCTGGCCGGCGATGGCCTCGGCGAGCAGCCGGCCGGCCAGGTGCGTGGCGTTCACTCCGTGGCCGGCATAGGCCTGGGCGAAGTACACGTTGGGCTGGTCGGGCAGGCGGCCGATCTGCGGCAGGCGGTTGGCGCCGATGCCGATCATGCCGCCCCACTGGTAGTCGATGCGCACGTTGGCCAGGTGCGGGAATACCTTGAGCATCTTCGGCCGCATGTAGGCGGCGATGTCCGCTGGGTCGCGGCCGGAATAGTGGCAGGCGCCGCCGAACAGCAGGCGGTTGTCGGCGGAGAGGCGGTAGTAATCCAGGGCCACGCGCTGGTCGCACACCGCCATGTTCTGCGGCAGTAGGGCGCTGGCCTGCTCGGCGGACAGCGGCTCGGTGGCGATCACGTAGCTGCCGGCGGGCAGAACCTTGCCGTCGAGATAGGGGTTCAGGCCGTTCTGGTAGGCGTTGCAGGCGATTACCAGGGTCTTGGCGCGCACGCTGCCGCCGGCGGTGCGCACGCAGACTTCACGACCGTAGTCGACCGAGATCACCTTCGAGTTCTCGAACAGGCGTGCGCCCAGGCTCTGCGCCATGGCGGCCTCGCCCAGGGCGAGGTTGAGCGGGTGCAGGTGGCCGGAGCCCATGTCGACCATGCCGCCAACGTAGAGGTCGGTACCGACGATGGAGCGCATCTGCTCTTTGGGCACCATGCGCAGCTCGTGGCGGTAGCCCAGGCTTTTCAGTTCGTCGAAATCTTCCTGGAAGCCTTCGACGTCGGAAGGCTTGTTGGCCAGGTCGCAGTAGCCCCAGGTCAGGTCGCAGTCGATGCCGTACTGCTCGACGCGGCGACGAACGATTTCCACCGCTTCCAGGCCCATCAGCTTGAGTTGGCGCACGCCCTCGGCGCCGATCACCGGCTCGAACTGCTCGACGCCGTGGCCGACACCGCGGATCAGTTGCCCGCCGTTGCGCCCGCTGGCGCCCCAGCCGATCCGGTGGGCTTCCAGCAGCACCACCGAGAGGCCGCGCTCGGCCAGCTCGATGGCGGTGTTCAGCCCGGAGAAGCCGCCACCGATGATGCACACGTCGGCCTTCTCCTCGCCGGCCAGGGGCGGCACTTCGAGGCGTCGGTTGACGCTCGCGGCGTAATAGGAAGGGGCATGATGGTCGGTGTGCACCGGCTGGTGAACGCGGGCGTTCATGTGCGATATCCTGATTTTTGTGTTGTTAAAATTTTACGCAGGATAAACGCCGACTTCCCGCCACGCCAATAGCTGGAGCCGTAAAAAGAAGCCGAAAGTTGTAAAAGTCCGGCAGGTTGCGGCGATCAAGCGGAATTCAATCCGCTCTCAATCCGGGATGGGCAAAGTCAGACTTTCTTTTACTTCTTCCATGACGATGTAGCTCTTGGATTCGCGCACGTGCGGCAGCTTGAGCAGGATGTCGCCCAGCAGCTTGCGGTAGGAGGCCATTTCCGAGATACGTGCCTTGACCAGGTAGTCGAAGTGGCCCGAGACGAGATGGCATTCCAGCACGTGGGGCAGCTTGAGCACCGAGCGGCGGAAGTCCTCGAAGGTGTCGCCGGACTTGTAGTCCAGGCTGATCTCGACGAACACCAGCAGGCTGGCCTTGAGGTACTGCGGGTTGAGGCGGGCGTTGTAGCCCATGATGATCCCCTCACGCTCCAGCCGTCGCACCCGCTCGGTGCAGGGCGTGGTGGACAGGCCGACCCGCTCGCCCAGTTCGGTGAAGGAGATCCGGCCTTCCTCCTGCAGGATGCGCAGGATGTTGCGGTCGATCTTGTCCAGTTCGCGGCGGCTTTGGTGCTGGGTTCTCATCGGAGTAACTCGGACGGCGAGCGTCGGCTTTGGGGGAATGTCGGCAATATAGTCGGTTGCGCAGGGAATATCACTGGCAGCGCTTGAACTTCCGCCGGCCGTTGGCCAGCCTGTACACCCATGCTCCCGCCGCAAGGTCCGGAGCCAGACGCCTTTCCCGGAGCCCGGCATGTCGCTACCGCGCCTGCGCACTGTCCTTCTTCTGCTGTTGCTGATCCTGGCGCTGGCTGCGGGCGGGCTGTGGCTGGCCGTGCCCCGGTTGCTGGCCGGCGCGGGCGTGAGCATCGAGCAGTGGCAGGGCCTGGGCGTTTCCCGCGCGGGGCTCCTGCTGGAGCACCTTGCAGTGCAGCGACAGACCCCGGAGGGCGGACGCCTCGCGGTGCGCCTGGAAAGCCTGCGAGTGGGCTGGCCGCAATATGCAGACGGTCGCTGGTGCTTGGCGGAAGTGTCCGCCGAAACCGTCGATGTCCGGCAGTGGCCGGAGGTGGGCGCAGCAGGGGGCGGTGCATTGCCTGCGCCGGAGCAACTGGCGCGCTGGCTGGCGCTACTGCCCGGTCGCCTGGCGCTGGAGCGGGTGAGCGTCGAACTGCCCTGTGCCCGCGAGCAGCGCTGCACGCTGAACGGCAGCGCGCATTGGGAACAATTGCAAGGTGGCGCCGCCGCGCTGGGTGGGGAGTTGCGCCAGAGGGGCCAGCAACTCGCCTTCAACGGACTGCTGCAGCCCGGTGACGGGCAGTGGCGGCTGCAACTGGACAGCTACCTGGACAACCAGCCGCTGTTGTCCCTCGAATCGAGCTGGACACCGGCCAATCGCCAGTTGACCGGAACCCTGGCCAGCCCCGCGGTGCCGCCGATCCAGGCGGTGCGCAACTGGTTCGGCATGTGGCTGCCCACCCCGGACCTGCCGCTGCCGATCCCCGAGGCCGGACGCCTGCGCCTGGTCTGGGACGCCACGCTGGCCGGCGATGCGGCGTGGCCGGACTGGCCGGGGCTGCGCGATGGGCGGGGCAGCGTCGATCTTGCCCTGCAACTCTCCCAGCCCTGGCCGCTGCCCGGCCTGGGCAACCTGCAGGGCGATCTGCGGCTGGTCGCCAATGGCAGTGCGCTGGGTTGGCGCCCCTCGGTGGTCGGCGGCGACCTGCGCCTGTCCGATCTCTACGGCGACTGGCTGCAGGCGCTGCCGGTCGGCCTGCGCCCGGCGCGCCTGACGTTGCACCTGGAGCCCGGCGTGGACGACGAGGCCGGCAGTGTGCGCGCCGACCTGCGTGCCGTGGGCGCCGCCGACCTGCGCCTGCGCTCGCGGGTGGCGCTGCTGGAGACGATCCCGCTGGCGCTGCAATTGAACGACGCGCGATTGGAGGGCACTGTCCCGCACGTGGAGCTGCCTGGCTTGCGGGCGGATAACAGCCGCATCGATCTGCGTTTCGACGGCCGTGCGGACGACCAGGCGGCGACCCTGGCCTTCGCCGCTGGCGCGAAACTGCAAGTCGGCACCCTGAATGGGCCGCAGGGACTCAAGGTCAGCAAGCTCAATGCCACACTCGGCAAGGGGGCTCTCAATCTGGCCTATCCCGCTGGCGCGCCGCTCAACCTGCAACTGACGGCGCCGCAGCAACTGGCGCTGGGCGAATTGCGCCAGGCACACCTCAAGCCGCTGACCTGGAGCGCGAACGGCGAGCTGTCCGTCAGCCTCGATGCCCAGCAGTTCAAGGGCCAGCTGCAGAACGGCGGCGGCCTGAATGCCACGGTCGAGCTGAACAATGCTGCCGGCAAGGGCCTGAGCCTGGGGGCACGCCTGCCGGAGTTCTTCCTGCGTACCGGCAACCCGCTGGAGAAGTCCCTGGCCGACTGGCCGCCGCTGCTCAGCCTGAACAACGGCAAGGCGAGCCTGGACTTGAACTGGCGCCTGCCGCCCGGCAGCGCACCGCAGAGCCTTGACCTGAACCTGCGCGGACAGGGGCTGGAGGGCGTCTACGACCGCAGCGAAGTCCACGGGCTGGACCTGCAGGCGAAGTTCGGCCTGAACGGCTCGCAGCTGGCGCTGCAAGTGCCGCAACTGAAGGTCGCCGGGCTCAATCCCGGCGTGACCCTGGGGCCGCTGTCCTTGCAGGGCAGCTACAAGGCCTCGCTGGATGCGCCCCTGGCCGGCCGCGTGGACTGGCAGCAGGCCGAGCTGACGCTGTTCAATGGGCGCGCCTGGTTGCCGGCGGGGGCGGTGGATCTTTCCGCACCCGGCCAGAGTCAGATGCTCAGACTGGAAGGCCTGTCGCTGGAGGCGGTCCTCAAGGCCTATCCGGCCGAAGGGCTGACCGGCACCGGAACCATCGACGGCACGCTGCCGCTGCGCCTGGAGAAGGGAAAGCTGAATATTCACGGTGGGCAGGTCGCCGCGCGCGAGCCGGGCGTGTTGCAGTTCCGCTCGGAAAAGATCCGCTCGCTGGGGCAGAGCAATCCGGCCATGCAGCTGCTGGCGACCGCCATAGACGATTTCCGCTACGACAAGCTGTCCAGCTCGGTGGATTATGATGACACCGGCAAGCTGCTGCTCGCCCTGAGCCTGAGCGGGCGCAATCCCGAGCTGGAGCAGGGCCGGCCGATCAACCTCAACGTCAACCTGGAGGAGAACGTGCCCAAGCTGCTCACCAGCCTGCAACTGAGCGACCGGGTCAGCGACACCATCCGCAAGCGCGTGCAGGAACGCCTGCGCAATGACCCGGCCGCCGCGCCATGACCGCAAGGAGAACCCCGATGCGCCTCCGCGCCTTACTTCCCTTCCTGCTCCTGGCGGGCCTCGCCCAGGGCTGCACACCCACCGTGCAACTGGCCGCGCCCAAGGAGCCGATCAACATCAACCTCAACGTGAAGATCGAGCACGAGATCTATATCAAGGTCGACAAGGCGCTCGACGGCATCATCAACGAGAACAGCGGACTGTTCTGAGAAGGAGCCTTTTCATGAGATTGCACCGCAAACTGGGCGCCGCGCTGGTCGCCCTCTGCCTGAGCCTGCCGGTCATGGCGATGAGCCTGGAGCAGGCCATGTCCGCCCTGGGCGGCGCCAAGTCCCAGGGACTGGTCGGCGAGCA
Source organism: Pseudomonas sp. B1-22 (assembly GCF_050474425.1). NCBI lineage: Bacteria > Pseudomonadati > Pseudomonadota > Gammaproteobacteria > Pseudomonadales > Pseudomonadaceae > Pseudomonas > Pseudomonas sp. B1-22. Next base: position 54,179 of record NZ_JBCHVH010000003.1, read on the forward strand.
GGCCGACGGCTACCTGGGCGTGGTCAGCAACGGTGGCCAGGCCGCCGACATCGCCGCGCAGATCAACGCCGCGCGCCGCGCCGAATACCAGAAGGTCGCCAGCCAGAGTGGCGCCACGCTGAAGGACGTGGAGGCCCTGGCCGGCAAGAAGGCCATCGAGCGTACGCCGTCCGGGCAGTACGTGCAGGTCAACGGCCAGTGGGTGCGCAAGTAGGCATTCCAAGGGAATTTCCCTGTGCTCCGGCGTTCGCGGCGGGGCGCAGGGGAGTGGCCGCCGGAGGCAGGTAAATCGTGCCGGCAGGATGCCTGGCGAGAGAAGTTCTGGTAGATCGACATCCGTTCGATATTTCTTCCTGTTCTGGTGAAATTTTCGCCAGATCCTCGACCGTTCGGTCTAGGGCGAAAATGCCCTAATTCTGGTGGATGTCCCTCCGCTAAAGGGCGTTTTGCCAGGATTTTTCGTCAAATAGACACTTTTAAATAGTGAATATTTCTGAGGCTGCCTTCCTATACTGCCCGCATCTACGTTCAGAATAAAAAACGTCCGTGTCCCTGATACGGCGTAGGAGGCAAGAATGCGTGTTCTGGTGCTTGGCAGCGGTGTGATCGGTACCGCCAGTGCTTACTATCTCGCCCGTGCCGGCTTCGAAGTGGTCGTGGTCGACCGTCAGCCTGGCCCGGCCCTGGAAACCAGCTTCGCCAACGCCGGCCAGGTCTCCCCTGGCTATGCCTCGCCCTGGGCCGCCCCGGGCATTCCGCTCAAGGCCATGAAGTGGCTGATGCAGACCCACGCACCCCTGGCCATCAAGCTGACCGGCGACCCGAGCCAGTACACCTGGATGTGGCAGATGCTGCGCAACTGCAACGCCAAGAGCTACGCGGTGAACAAGGAGCGCATGGTTCGCCTGTCCGAGTACAGCCGCGACTGCCTCGACGAACTGCGCGCCGAGACCGGCATTTCCTACGAAGGCCGCTCCCTGGGCACCACCCAGCTGTTCCGCACCCAGGCCCAGCTGGACTCCGCCGCCAAGGACATCGCAGTGCTGGAAAGCACCGGCGTTCCCTATGAAGTGCTCGACCGCGCCGGCATCGCCCGCGTCGAGCCGGCCCTGGCCAAGGTAGCCGACAAGCTGGTCGGCGCCCTGCGCCTGCCGAACGACCAGACCGGCGACTGCCAGATGTTCACCACCAAGCTGGCCGAGATGGCCAAGGCCCTGGGCGTGGAATTCCGCTTCGGCCAGGACATCCAGCGCCTGGACTTCGCCGGTGACCGCATCAACGGCGTGTGGGTCGATGGCCAACTGGTCACCGCCGACCGCTACGTGCTGGCGCTGGGCAGCTACTCGCCGCAGATGCTCAAGCCGCTGGGCATCGACGCCCCGGTCTACCCGCTCAAGGGTTACTCGCTGACCGTGCCGATCACCAACCCGGACATGGCGCCGACCTCGACCATCCTCGACGAGACCTACAAGGTCGCGATCACCCGTTTCGACCAGCGCATCCGCGTCGGTGGCATGGCGGAAATCGCCGGCTTCGACCTGTCGCTGAACCCGCGTCGCCGCGCCACCCTGGAAATGATCACCACCGACCTGTACCCGGAAGGCGGCGACGTCAGCAAGGCCGAGTTCTGGACCGGCCTGCGCCCGGCGACCCCGGATGGCACCCCGATCGTCGGCGCCACCCGCTACCGCAACCTGTTCCTCAACACTGGCCACGGCACCCTCGGCTGGACCATGGCTTGCGGCTCGGGCCGCTACCTCGCCGACCTGATGGCGAAGAAGCGCCCGCAGATCAGCACTGAAGGTCTGGACATCTCCCGCTACGGCTCTGCCTCGGAGGCTCAGAATGGCCATCCTGCGCCTGCACACTAACCAGCGGATGAGCCAGATCGTCACCCACAACGGCACGGTGTACCTCGCCGGCCAGGTGGCAGACGATCTCTCCGCCGGCGTCGAACAGCAGACCCGCGAAGTCCTGGCCAGCATCGAGCGCCTGCTCGATGAAGCCGGCACCGACAAATCGCGGATCCTTTCGGCAACCATCTACCTGAAGGACGTCGCCGCCGACTTCGCCGGCATGAACGGCGTCTGGGACCAGTGGGTCCCGCAGGGCTGCGCCCCGGCCCGCGCCACCGTCCAGGCGGCGCTGTGCTACCCGGAGATCCTCGTCGAGATCTCCATCGTCGCCGCACTGCCCTGATTGTTTTTTGCGTGGCCCGGCCGTAGCGCCGGGTTTTTTTCGCTCGCTTTATCCGCGTCTCGTTTCAACCTAAAAAGAGAGTCTCGCCATGCGTCCCGCCCGTGCCCTGATCGATCTTGCCGCCCTGCGCCACAACTACCGCCTGGCCCGTGAAGTCAGCGGCGCCCGAGCGCTGGCGGTGGTCAAGGCCGATGCCTACGGTCATGGCGCGGTGGTCTGCGCCCGCGCGCTGGAAGGCGAGGCCGACGGTTTCGCCGTGGCCTGCATCGAAGAGGCACTGGAACTGCGCGAAGCCGGCATCCGCGCGCCGATCCTGCTGCTGGAAGGCTTCTTCGAAGCCAGCGAGCTGGAGCTGATCGAGGCGCATGATTTCTGGTGCGTGGTGCACTCGGCCTGGCAACTGGAAGCCATCGAGCGCGCCCGCCCGGGCAAGCCGCTGACTGTATGGCTGAAGATGGACTCGGGCATGCACCGCGTCGGCTTCTTCCCGCAGGACTACGCCGCCGCCCTGGCGCGCCTGAAGGCGCTGCCGCACGTGGCCAAGGTCGTGCTGATGAGCCACTTCGCCCGCGCCGACGAACTGGACTGCCCGCGCACCGAAGAGCAGGTTGCCGCCTTCCAGGCCGTGCGCGAAGCCGCTGGCCAGGGCCATGAAGTCAGCCTGCGCAACTCCCCCGGCATCCTCGGCTGGTCCGAGGTGCCCAGCGACTGGGTACGCCCCGGCATCATGCTCTATGGCGCCACCCCGTTCGAACAGGCGCACCCGCTGGCCGACCAGCTGCGCCCGGTGATGACCCTGGAATCCAAGGTCATCAGCATCCGCGAACTGCCGGCCGGCGAGCCGGTGGGCTACGGCGCGCGTTTCATCGCCGACCGCCCGGTGCGTGTCGGCGTGGTCGCCATGGGTTACGCCGACGGCTATCCGCGCCATGCGCCGGACGGCACCCCGGTGTTCATCGATGGCAAGCCCAGCCGCATCATCGGCCGCGTCTCCATGGACATGCTCACCGTCGATCTGACCGACCTGCCGACTGCCGGCCTGGGCAGCCGCGTCGAACTCTGGGGGCCGAACGTTCCCGCCAGCGAGCTCGCCGCACTCTGCGGCAGCATTCCCTACCAGCTGTTCTGCAACCTCAAGCGCGTGCCGCGGGTCTATAGCGGCGAGTGACGGAGACCGTCCGTAAAGTTTGCGCAGGATCGACAGCCGATCTGTTGTAAATACTGAACGGTGTTGCCATGATACGTGGCACTTGGAACCCGCTCGGCTCAAGCCGTTGGCGGGTTCTGCCTTTCAGAGCCTGTTTATGATCTCGTGAGCTAGAGCAGAACAAGGCGAAAGCGGCCGAGGGAGCGGAATTTACTTTTGTAAATGAGCATCCCGAGGGCGCTTTCAACGCAGTTATGCCGACGCGCAGCAGATCATGAGCAGGGTCGTGAGCCTGCCTGAACACAAAAATAAGGAGGACCCAGCCCTTGGACGTCGGTGCTCGTCTGCAAGCCATCCGTAAGCTCAAAGGTTTGTCCCAGCGCGAACTCGCCAAACGGGCGGGTGTGACCAACAGCACGATCTCGATGATCGAGAAGAACAGCGTCAGCCCCTCCATCAGCTCGCTGAAGAAAGTGCTGGGTGGTATTCCGATGTCTCTGGTCGAGTTCTTCTCCCTGGACCTGGAGCAGAACAGCAACACCCCGGTGGTCTACAAGGCAGACGAACTCAGCGACCTGTCCAGCGGCTCGATCATCATGAAGCTGGTCGGCAAGGACTATCCCAGCCGCGCCATCACCCTCCTCGACGAGACCTATCCGCCAGGCTCCGACACCGGCGACGACATGTACGCCCACGAAGGCGAAGAGACCGGCGTGCTGGTCGAAGGCCGACTGGAGCTGACCGTCGGTGACGAGACCTTCGTGCTCGAACGTGGCGACAGCTACTATTTCGACAGCACCAAGCCCCACCGCTTCCGCAATCCGTTCGATGCTCCGGCGCGGCTGATCAGCGCCACCACACCGGCAAATTTTTGAACAGCCGGTAGGACCGGCCAGACCAGCTGCGACCTAATGCCGCAAGACCCGGCAAGGTGGAGCAATTGTTTCGAGCTAGCGGGCTTTGCCGTTATACTTGCGCCCGCTCGCGCGGCCCGAGACTGTGACTGCACCGCGACCGGGCGTGATAAGCCACGATGAGGGTGAAAGGGTGAACCTGATTAAAAAAATGCTGGTAGCTCAAGCTGCCGTGCTGGCCCTGTGGGCAGTAAGCGCTCAGGCCGCGACCAACGATGACGCCATTGCCAAGCGTCTCGAGCCAGTGGGGAAAGTCTGCGTACAGGGTCAGGAATGCGCGGGCGTTGGCGCCGTGGCTTCGGCCGGTGGCGGCGGTGCTCCGCGTTCGGGCGAAGAGATCGTCGGCAAGGTCTGCACCAACTGCCACGGCACCGGCCTGCTGGGCTCGCCGAAAGTGGGCGACAAGGCTGACTGGGGCAAGCGCGCGAAAGAGCAGGGCGGCCTCGACGGCCTGCTGGCCAAGGCCATCTCCGGCATCAACGCCATGCCGCCGAAGGGCACTTGCGCTGACTGCACCGATGACGAGCTGAAAGCCGCGATTCGCCACATGTCCGGCCTGTAATCGCCGACCTGTGCCGAAAAAGCCGCCTCCGGGCGGCTTTTTCATGCCTGCGATTTGCCGGAGCACTGCGTGACGAAACAGGGTCCAAACTCCTGTCGTGGACGAATCAGGAGGGAAATCCCGTGCAATCCTGCTCACTCGATAGCGCCGTCGAACAACTGCTCCAGCGCCTGGATGGGCACATCCGCCTCGGTCTGCCCCTGGGCCTGGGCAAGCCCAACCAGTTGGCCAATGCACTGTACCGGCACATCCGCGAGACCCCGCGCCGGCAGCTGACGCTCTATACCGCGCTGTCCCTGGGCCGCCCGCTGGCCGGCGGCGAATTGCAGCGGCGCTTCCTCGAGCCCTTCGTCGAGCGCATCTACGGCGACTACCCCGAACTGGACTACCTGCACGATCTGCGCAACGGCTCGCTGCCGGAGAACATCCGTGTCGAGGAGTTCTACCTGCAGCCCGGCAGCCTGCTTGACAGCGCACCGGCGCAGCAGAACTACATCAGCTGCAACTACAGCCACGTCGCGCGGGACATCAACGCCAAGGGCGTCAATGCCATCGCCCAGCTGGTGGCCCGTGATCCGTCGCGGCCGGGCAAGCTGAGCCTGGCCTGCAACCCGGACATCACCCTCGACCTGCTGCCGATGCTGCAGCGCCGACGCGCGGCGGTCGAGACCATCGTCACCATCGGCGTGGTCCACGACCAACTGCCCTACATGCCCGGCGACGCCGAAGTGGACGAGGACGTCTTCGACCTGCTGGTCGATGCGCCGGGTGACAGCAGCACACTGTTCTCCACACCCAACCTGCCGGTGGGATTGCAGGATCACTGCATCGGCCTGCACGCCAGCACCCTGGTGCGCGACGGTGGCACCCTGCAGATCGGCATCGGCGCGATGGGCGACGCGCTCACTTCGGCACTGCTCACCCGCCAGCGTGATAACACCGCGTACCGCGAACTGCTGGAGCGCATCGACGCCAGCGCACGGCACGCTGGGCTGATCGAGCGGGATGGCGGCACCGACACCTTCGCCAAGGGCCTGTACGGCTGCAGCGAAATGTTCGTGCCCGGCCTGCTGGCGCTGGCCGAGGCCGGTGTGCTCAAACGGCGGGTGGCCGCACGGCCCGGCGCCGCACCGAGCGAGCCGGGCGTGTGGCTGCATGGCGGTTTCTTCCTCGGGCCGCAGGCGTTCTACCGGCGCCTGCGCGAGATGCCCCATGAAGAACGGGCAGGCATCGGCATGACCGGCATCGGCTTCGTCAACAACCTGTACCGCGACGAGGCGCTCAAGCGCGAGCAGCGCCGCGATGCGCGCTTCATCAACAGCGCCTTCACCGTCACCCTGCTGGGCGCCGGTGTGGCCGACCAGCTGGAAGACGGCCGGGTGCTCAGCGGCGTTGGCGGACAGTACAACTTCGTCGCCCAGGCCCATGAGCTGGAGGGCGGACGTTCCATCCTGATGCTGCGCAGCTGGCGCGAGTCCGAGGGTGAGCTGAGCTCCAACATCGTCTGGAGCTATGGCCACACCACCATCCCGCGTCACCTGCGCGACATGGTGGTGACCGAGTACGGTATTGCCGACCTGCGCGGCAAGAGCGACGCCGAGGTGATCGCGGCGATGCTGTCCATCGCCGACTCGCGCTTCCAGGACGGGCTGATCGCCCAGGCGAAGGACGCCGGCAAGCTGCCGGAGGATTTCGAGCTGGACGCGCGCTACCGCGACAACACCCCGGAACGCCTGCGCGAAGCGACTCGCGGGCTGCGTCGGCTGCTACCGGAGTTCCCGCTGGGCTGCGACTTCAGCGCGGAGGAACGCGACCTGCTGCGGGCGCTGGGCTGGTTGAAGAGCAAGCTGCGCCTGAGCGAAATCCTCGAGCTGGGCAAGGCGACACTCGATGCGCCGGAGCCCGAGGCCTTCCCGGTGCATCTGGAGCGGATGGGGCTGGCGAAGCCGGACGGGATGCGGGAGGAGTTGTATCAGCGGCTGGTGCTGGCGGGGCTTAAGGCCAGCGGGGAGCCCGACGCATGATGGGACGCTCCCTGTAGGAGCGCGCCATGCGCGCGATCGCGGGCATGGCCCGCTCCTACAGGGTGATACCCCATCGCAGGCATGAAAAAAGGCGGGCCCTTTCGGTGCCCGCCCTTTTTTGCGCGTGGATCGATCAGTCCTCGAGGAACTCGACCTTGCCGCTCGCCAGGGACTTCACCCGGGCCAGGGATTCGACGCGGTAGCCTTCGCTTTCCAGCAGGGCGCGGCCTTCCTGGAAGGACTTCTCGATGACGATGCCCAGGCCGGCGATGCTGGCGCCTGCCTGCTGGATCAGGTCGATCAGCGCCTTGGCGGCGTGGCCGTTGGCGAGGAAGTCATCGATTACCAGCACATGGTCGGCGGCGGTCAGGTGCTTGGCGGAGATGGCGATGGTGCTTTCGGTCTGCTTGGTGAAGGAGAAGACCTTGGAGATCAGCAGGTCGTTCTTCAGCGTCAGCGACTGGAACTTGCGGGCGAAGATCACCGGGATGCCCAGTTCGAGGCCGGCCATGACCGCCGGAGCGATGCCCGAGGCTTCGATGGTGACGATCTTGGTGATGCCCTGATTCTTGAAGCGTTCGGCGAACTCGTGGCCGATCTGCTTCATCAGCGCCGGGTCGATCTGGTGGTTGAGGAAGGCGTCTACCTTGAGGACCTGTTCGGAAAGAACGATGCCTTCGCTGCGAATTTTGTCTTTGAGAGTGTTCACGGGGGTTGCTTCCGGAGCGGCTGCCGCTGATGAAGCGCGTAATTCTACAACGCCAGTGGCCTTCTGCGCGACGTTCCGACCAATGCAATTGCTGATCGATTGGACAGTTTTTCGATGGGTGGAAAGGCACACCTCGACGTAGGAGCGGATTTATCCGCGATCCGGCCGGTAGGTCGGTGGCCGCCGGGTGACAATCGCGGATGGAGTCCGCTCCTACGCCCAAGCCCGCAATAGACGTAGGGCGAATAACCCGGAACGGGTTATCCGCCGTAGGAAAAACCTGGCTCAGCGCTTGAGCATCGCCCGGATGTCCGCCAGCGCGGAATTGCCCTTGGCCACCTTGACCTCCTGCGGCGCGTCTTCCTGGCCTTCCCAGACCAGGTCCTCGGGCGGCAGCTCGTCGAGGAAGCGGCTGGGCGAGCAGTCGATGATCTCGCCGTACTGCTTGCGCTTGGCGGCGAAGGTCATGGCCAGGTTCTTCTTCGCCCGGGTGATGCCCACATAGGCCAGACGCCGCTCTTCCTCGATGGTGTCGGCTTCGATGCTGGAGCGGTGCGGGAGGATTTCTTCTTCCACGCCGAGAATGAACACGTAGGGGAATTCCAGCCCCTTGGAGGCGTGCAGGGTCATCATCTGCACGCCGTCGGCGCCTTCTTCCTCTTCCTGCTGGCGCTCCAGCATGTCGCGCAGCACCAGCTTGGCGATGGCCTGCTCGATGGTCATGTCGCCTTCTTCGTCGCGCTCCAGGGTGTTCTTCAGCGCGTCGATGAGGAACCAGACGTTGCCCATGCGGAAATCGGCGACCTTGTCGCTGGACGCGTTCTGCCGCAGCCAGTTCTCGTAGTCGATGTCCATCACCATGCTGCGCAGCGCGCCGATCGGGTCATTGCCGGCGCACTGCTCGCGGACCTTGTCGATGAAACGCTTGAAGCGTTGCAGGCGCTCGACGTAGCGAGCGTCCAGGCGTTCGGACAGGCCCATCTCCTCGATGGCATTGAACATCGAGCAGCCGCGCTCGGTGGCGTAGTTGCCGAGCTTCTCCAGGGTGGTGGAGCCGATTTCCCGGCGCGGCACGTTGATCACCCGGAGGAAGGCGTTGTCATCGTCCGGGTTCACCAGCAGGCGGAAGTAGGACATCAGGTCCTTCACTTCCTGGCGTCCGAAGAAGCTGGTGCCGCCTGACAGGTGATAGGGAATCTGGTGGTGCTGAAGTTTCAGCTCGATCAGCTTCGCCTGATAGTTGCCCCGGTAGAGGATGGCGAATTCGCTGTAGGGCCGCTGCGTCTTCAGGTGGATGGTGAGGATTTCCATCGCCACCCGCTCGGCCTCGGCTTCTTCGTTGCGGCAACGGATCACCCGGATCGGGTCGCCTTCGCCCATCTCGCTCCACAGCTGCTTCTCGAACACATGGGGGTTGTTGGCGATGAGGATGTTGGCGCATTTGAGGATGCGGCTGGTGGAGCGGTAGTTCTGCTCCAGCATCACCACCTTCAGCGAGGGGAAGTCTTCCTTGAGCTGCATCAGGTTTTCCGGGCGCGCGCCGCGCCAGGCGTAGATCGACTGGTCGTCGTCGCCCACCACGGTGAAGTGCGCGCGCTGCTGCACCAGCATCTTCACCAGCAGGTACTGGCTGGCGTTGGTGTCCTGATATTCGTCCACCAGCATGTAGCGCACGCGGTTGCGCCACTTGTCGAGGATCTCCGGGTGCTCCTGGAACAGCTTCACCGGCTGCAGGATGAGGTCGTCGAAGTCCACCGCGTTGTACGCCTTGAGCGTGCGCTGGTAATGCAGGTAGACCATCGCGGCGGTCTGTTCCTTGGGGTTGCGCGCCTTTTCCAGCGCCTCTTCCGGAAGGATCAGATCGTTTTTCCAGCCGCCGATCAGGTTCTTGATCTCGTCCAGACCGTCATCGCCGGAATATTCCTTCTGCATGATGTCGGTCATCAGCGCCTTCACATCGCTCTCGTCGAAGATCGAGAAGCCGGGCTTGTAGCCCAGGGCCGCGTGTTCCTTGCGGATGATGTTCAGGCCCAGGTTGTGGAAGGTCGAGACGGTCAGGCCCTTGCCCTCGCCGGGGCGCAGCAGGGTGCTGACGCGCTCCTTCATCTCGCGGGCGGCCTTGTTGGTGAAGGTCACGGCGACGATGTACTGGGCGCGGATGCCGCACTGCTGCACGAGGTAGGCGATCTTGCGGGTGATCACGCTGGTCTTGCCGGAGCCGGCGCCGGCCAGCACCAGGAGCGGGCCGCCGACGTAGTTCACGGCCTCTTGCTGCCGGGGATTGAGTCGGGACATGAAGGGCGGGGTCTGTAGCGAAGCGGGCGCGTATTCTAGCAGGCCGTGCCGGGCGTCGGGGTGCCGCTCGGAATAGCGACGAAGTGTGACGGGATCGTGCTTCCTGGTTTTGGATAAATCCGTACATGTATTAGGCTTGTGTGAGCAATACTTGAAGAAAACTCTTAAGAGTTTCTCTGAAGTGTCGTTTGTGCCCGGGGAGCCGGATGCGACGAAGGCTTCACAACCGGAAGGACGGGCACAGGGATGGCGCCAGGTTGCTTCCATCGCATGAACACGGGGGTCGCGTGGTAGCGTCGGTTGAACCAGCGCGCCTGCTCCTGCTGGCGGAAGCGCCGCAGTGGGCCCAGCTGCTTCGCGGACATCTGGACGCGTTGGGACAGGGCTATTCCCTGATCACGGCGCCGTCCTGGCAGGCCGCCAGCAGCCTGTTCGACGAAGGCCGGGTCGGCCTGGTCCTGGCCACCCCCGACAAGCTGCCATCTTCCCATCAGTGCCACCTGCCGCTGGTCCTGCTGCTCGAACGCGAGCCCGCGCAGGAGCCCATGGGGGTCACCGACTGGCTGGTCGCGGAGAGCCTCAACACCGAAGTGCTGCGCCGCTGCCTGCGCTATGTGCGCGAGCGCGCCTCGTTGCAGAGCACGCTGCAGGTCCTGGCCGAACAGGACCCGCTCACCGGCATCGCCAACCGCCAGGGCTTCCAGACCCTGCTCGCCGCCCGCCTGAACGAGTGCGGTGGCCATGGTCTCGCGCTCGGGCACCTGGACCTGGACAACTTCCGCCACGTCAACGACGCCCTCGGCCACCAGGGCGGCGACCGGCTGATCCTGCAGGTGGTCGAGCGCCTCAAGGCGCAATTGGACAACGGCGACCTCATCGCCCGCCTGGGCAGCGACGAGTTCGCCCTGCTGCTGGATACCCGCCGCGATCCGGCGCGGGTGGAGTGGGTCGCCGAACGCATCATCGAGGTCCTCGGCGAGCCCTACCGGGTGGAGGGTGAAAGCCTGCTGCTGGGTTGCAGCCTGGGCATGGCCCACGCCATCGCCGGCGATGGCGCCGACCCGCTGATGTGGCACGCGCACATCGCCATGCAGCAGGCCAAGGCCCGCCAGGGCTGCACCTTCCATGTGTTCGACGAGCGCATCAACCGTGGCGCGCGCAGCCTCGCGGACCTTGAGAGCGAACTGCGCCGGGCGCTGCGCCGCGACGAGCTGGAGCTGCACTACCAGCCACGTCTGGACCTGAAGGCGGGCCGCATCGTGGGGCTGGAAGCGCTGGTGCGCTGGCGTCACCCCGAACGCGGTCTGCTGACGCCGGGGGATTTCGTGCCGCTGGCGGAGGAAAGCGGGCTGATCGTACCGCTCGGCTACTGGGTGATCTCCCGCGCCCTGCGCGACATGCAGTGGCTGCGCGGACGCGGCCTGCCGCCGCTGCACATGGCGATCAACCTGTCGTTCCGCCAGTTCCAGGACGGCCAGCTGCTGCCCACCCTGGAGCGGCTGATCCGCCTGCGCGGCGTCGATGCCCGCTGGCTGGAGTTCGAACTCACCGAAACCGCCGTGATGCGTCGCAGCGACAAGGTACTGCAGACCATGCAGGTCCTCGGCCGGCTGGGCGTGCGCTTCTCGCTGGACGATTTCGGCACCGGCTTCTCTTCTTTCGTGCACCTCAGCAGCCTGCCGATCACCCTGCTGAAGATCGACAAGAGTTTCGTCGGCGACATGCACGAGAGCCCGGAAAGCCTGCAACTGGTGCGGGCCATGATCAACCTGGCGCACAACCTCAACCTCGAGGTGGTGGCCGAAGGCGTCGAGACCGCCGAGCAGCAGGAGCAGCTGAATCAGTTCGGCTGCGACCAGGTCCAGGGCTACGGGATCAGCCGACCGCTGCCCCTGGCGGAGCTGGCGCGCTTCCTGGTGTTCGGCGGTACCCGCGCGCTGCGCCTGCAGGATTCGATCAACAGCTGACCGGAACCGGGGCGGCGCCTGCTGCCTGTGGACGCAACAGTCGGGCCGTCTTCGCCTCGAACGCCAGGCACAGGCCGATCGCCGCGCACGCCAGCCCCGAGGCCAGCCCCCACCACACGCCGCTGGGCCCCCAGCCGAGCGGGAAGGCCAGCAGCAACGCCATCGGCACCCCGACCAGCCAATAACCGGCCAGCCCCACCAGGAAGGTGGTGCGCGCATCCTTCAGGCCGCGGATCGCGCCCATGGCGATGCTCTGGGTGCCATCGAACAGCTCGAACCAGGCGGCGATCGCCAGCAGGCTGACGGCCAGTTGCACCACCTCCTGGTTGGTCGGGTCGTCATGGTCGAGGAACAGGCCAATGACCAGATCCGGCGCCAGCCAGAACAGCGCGGCGAAGGCGAACATGCAGGCGGCGCCGAAGCCGATCCCCAGGCGTCCGGCGCGACGCGCGTCGACCAGCCGGCCGGCGCCGTAGTGCTGGCCGATGCGGAAGGTCACCGCATAGGAAATCCCCACCGGCACCATGAAGGCCACGTACACCGACTGGATGGCGATCTGGTGCGCGGCCAGCGCGGTGCTGCCGATGGCGCCCATGCACAGCGTGGCCACGGTGAACATCCCCGACTCCACCGCGTAGGTGCCGCCGATGGACAGGCCCAGGCGCAGGGACTCGCCGATCACCCGCCAGTCCGGCCGCGACAGCCCGCGCAGCAGCGGGTAGTCGCGGTAGGCCGGGTGCCAGCGCAGGTACAGCGCAAGGATCACCGGCAGGGCGTTCATCACCACGGCGGTGACCAGGCCGATCCCCGCCAGCCCCAGGCGTGGCAGGCCGAACAAGCCCTCGATGAAGGCGTAGTTCAGGGCGAAGTTGGCCAGCGCGCCGAGCACGCTGATCGCCATCACCGGGCCGCTGCGCTCGATGGCGCTGGTGAAGCCGCGCAGCACCATGAAGACCATGTAACCGGGCAGCGCGAAGACGATGCTGTGCAGGAAGCTCATCGTCCCGGCGACGGTTTCCGGGGCCTGGCCGAAGGTCAGCAGGATCGGCCCCAGGTTCCACAGCAGCAGTCCCGCCAGCAGCGACAGCGCCAGGCCGATCCACAGGCCGGCCTGGGTCGCCTGGACTACTCCAGCGCTGTCCCGTGCGCCGTGGCGGATCGCGACCAGGTTGCCGGTGGCGGCCACCACGCCGACGCAGAAGGTCGAAACCAGCGCGTAGCTGGACGCGCCCAGGCCGCCGCTGGCCAGCGCCTCGCGGCCGAGCTTGCCCATCATCACGGTGTCGGTGAACACCATGGCCACGTAGGCCAGCTGGGCGGCGATCAGCGGGCCGGCCAGGCGGAGGATGGCGGTGAGTTCGTCGCGGTACAGGCGTTTCATGAGTCAGGCTCAGTCTGCGGCGGCCCGCAGCGGGGCCTTCCGAATGGAAAGTGCCTCATTCTCTGGTGTGTGTACGGGCGGGCACAAAAGGAAAAAAACGATGTGATTCATGAGTCATACTCATGCCAGGATGAATCCGGAGTCCGCCATGAACCGCCAGTTGCCGCCCCTCTATGCCCTGCGTGCCTTCGAGGCCGCCGCCCGGCATGCGTCCTTCACCCGCGCCGCCGAGGAGCTGGCGATCACCCAGAGTGCGGTGAGCCGGCACATCAAGACCCTGGAAGAGCACTTCGCCTGCCGCCTGTTCCAGCGGCGTGGCCGGCAACTGGAGCTGACCGAGCCGGCGCGCCTGCTGCTGCCCGGCCTGCGCGATGGCTTCGATTCGCTGGAACGCGCCTGTTCCAGCCTGCGGGCGGAAGAGGGCGTGCTGCGCCTGAAGGCACCTTCGACCATGACCATGCGCTGGCTGCTGTCACGGCTGAGCAACTTCCGCATGCGCAACACTGACATCGAGGTGCAACTGACCAGCGCCTGGATGGACGTGGACCAGGTGGATTTTCTCAATGAGCCTTTCGACTGCGCCGTATTGCTCAGTACCGGGCACTTCCCCCCGGACTGGGAAGGCACCCTGCTGTTCCCCGAGTGGCTGATTCCGGTGGGTTCGCCGGCGCTGCTCGACGATGGCCCGTGGGACGCCGAGCGCCTGGCCGGCGCCGAACTGCTGCACCCCACGCTGGACCGCCGCGACTGGCGTCGCTGGCTGCAGCGCATGGGGCTGAGCGAGCAGGTTTCGCTCAAGGGCGGGCAGGTCTTCGACACCCTGGAACTGGGTATCGTCGCCGCGACGCGGGGCTACGGCGTGTCCATCGGCGACCTGGTGATGGTCGCCGAAGACGCCAACCAGGGCCGGCTGGCGCTGCCCTGGCCGAGCGCGGTGGCCAGCGGCGAGAGCTACTACCTGGTCTGGCCCCGCGCGCGCCGGCAGCAGGAACGCCTGCGCCGGCTGCGCGACTTCCTCCTGGCCGAGGTTCAGGCCATGCAATTGCCGCCGGTGGCGCTTCTCGACTAGAGCTGCCGCGAACAGACAAGTCCTGGCGTGGACACGATGTTTCACGTCGGCCTTGGTAGCCGAGTTGAAACAAGGCTTTGCTAGGGTCAGTGGTGGACTAGTCCAGGGGAGGGCCCGCAACGGGTTTTCCCCAACCCAAAAGACCACCTCGGGGGAACCCCATGAAGCCCATGCGTACTCTGCTTGCCAGCCTGCTTCTCGCCAGCACCGCCGTTGCCGCCACCGCTAACGCCGCCACGGAGCTCAAGCACTGGCCGGAGCCGGCCGCGAAACAGCTCGACGCCCTGATCGCCGCCAACGCCAACAAGGGCGCCTTCGCGGTCTTCGACATGGACAACACCAGCTACCGCTACGACCTGGAAGAGTCGCTGCTGCCCTTCCTGGAAATGAAGGGCCTGCTGACCCGCGAGAAGCTCGACCCCTCGCTCAAGCTGATCCCGTTCAAGGACGTGAACGGCCACAAGGAGAGCCTCAACAGCTACTACTACCGGCTCTGCGAAATCGACGACATGGTCTGCTACCCCTGGGTCGCCCAGGTGTTCTCCGGCTTCACCCTCAAGGAACTCAAGGGCTACGTCGACGAGCTGATGGCCTACGGCAAGCCGATCCCCAGCACCTATTACGAAGGTGATGCGGTCAAGACCATCGAGATCAACCCGCCCAAGGTCTTCACCGGCCAGACCGAGCTGTACAACAAGCTGATGGAGAACGGCATCGAGGTCTACGTGATGACCGCCGCCCATGAAGAGCTGGTGCGCATGGTCGCCTCCGATCCGAAGTACGGCTACAACGTGAAGCCGGAGAACGTCATCGGCGTCACCACCCTGCTCAAGGACCGCAAGAGCGGCGAGCTGACCACCGCACGCAAGCAGATCACCGCCGGCAAGTACGATCCCAAGGCCAACCTGGACCTGGAAGTCACGCCCTACCTGTGGACCCCGGCGACCTGGATGGCCGGCAAGCAGGCCGCGATCCTCACCTACATCGACCAGTGGAAGCGCCCGATCCTGGTCGGCGGCGACACCCCCAGCAGCGATGGCTACATGCTGTTCAACGGTACTGCCGACAATGGCATCCACCTGTGGATCAACCGCAAGCCCAAGTACATGGACCAGCTCAACGGCATGATCAAGAAGAACGCCGAAACCCAGGCCAAGCTGGGCCAGACGGTCACCGCCGACAAGAACTGGGTGATCGTGAAGCCTGAAGAGATCCAGTAACGCTGGGCAGCCTTTCGTAGGAGCGGACTCCGTCCGCGATCCCACCTTGCGCGGGGCAAATCGCGGACGAAGTCCGCTCCTACACAAGAGCAGCACGCGCGTTTTGGTAGGGCGGATGCGTAGGATGGCGTGGAGCGAAGCGATACCCATCGGTGGCCGCGCAGGCTTCGCTGATGGGTATCGCAAGCTCTACCCATCCTACGAACGACCCCGGCGCTGCGAGCCACAGGGGAAATCCCGTAGGAGCGGACTTTGTCCGCGATTTCCCAGCCCAACATCGAACCGTGCGATTCGCGGATAAGATCCGCTCCTACAAGAGCGATCCCAGCACGCCGCAATCCACGGGCAGAAGCCTGTAGGACCGGCCCTGTCCCGGCTCGCGAACACTCCCCGTCCCCAATCCCTCAGAACGGCACCGTCGAAAGGACTTTCCTCCGAATTTCCCGACAGCCTCTCAGTTCCCGAAAGTCGTCCGACACATTCGAGGTTTTGGCGGCGGCGAGCTTGGGAACGCCCCTACACTCCAGCGGCGTTGCGGTCCTACAAGTCCACTGCTTAGCGTTTCGCCTGCCACAGCGTCATCGTGGTCAGGTGTGGAAACCTGCACATTGGTTCGTTGTAGTTGGGAGCGTTGGGCTTATTGGTCCAATGCTCCCTGTCTTCCTATGGCGGACCGTGTGAGGCGGGCTT
Organism: Pseudomonas sp. B1-22; assembly: GCF_050474425.1. Lineage (NCBI taxonomy): Bacteria > Pseudomonadati > Pseudomonadota > Gammaproteobacteria > Pseudomonadales > Pseudomonadaceae > Pseudomonas > Pseudomonas sp. B1-22. The sequence continues at coordinate 70,356 of NZ_JBCHVH010000003.1, forward strand.
CGGCTCGACCGGTGATGTGCCGGTTTCCACCCTTGCACGGTCCGCCTCCCTCTTTCGGATGTTTCGGGCGGCGGCTTCTTGAGCGAGCAAGGAGCTACAGCATGAACAGTTCGATTTCCCCGTCCGCCGACGGCCTGTTCCCCATCAGTTTCACCCGCTACAACCGCCGCCTGCGCGCGCTGCTGATCGAGCAGCAGGCATGGTTCGTGGTCCGCGATCTGGGCAAGCTGCTCAGCCGGCCGGTGCCGCCGCAAATCATCGCCCGGCTCGATGCGGACCAGCGCCGCCACGAACGCCTGGTCGGCGTGGAGGACGCGGAACTACTGGTCAGTGAAAGCGGCCTCTACGCGCTGCTGCTGATCTACTGCTACCACGCGGAAAACCGCAGCCTGCGCCAATGGCTGAGCAACGACGTGCTGCCGGTCCTGCGCGATTCGCCTAGCCACGACCTGCGCCTGCCGCGCCGTCGCATGGAACAACTGCTGGGGCAATCGCTGTCGGTGCTGGATTGGCAGGGCAAGCTGTGGGTGCGCTGGGGCGATGCCGTACGCCTGATGGAAGACAGCCTTCACAGCTGATACCGGAGGTGTGCCCCCTTGTAGGAGCGAGCTTGCTCGCGAAAAACTACCCACACACGCCGGACGATTCGGCGCAACGCCAGGGTTCGCGAGCAAGCTCGCTCCTACAGGTAGGTGGCGTATCAGTCCTTGAGTCGCTCCAGCCCGTACTCCAGGCTGGCGGCGGAGAGTTCGCCCATCTGGCTGTGCTTCAGGCGGCCCTGCGCGTCGTAGAACAGCGTGGTGGGCATGCCGTAGGCGCCGGTGGCCTGGCCCAGGTGGTTGCCGCTGTCGAGCAGTACCGCCGACTCGCTCAGGCCCTGGTCGCGGAGGAAGCGCTGCACTGCCTCGGCGGACTCGCCCTGGTTGACCAGCAGGAAGCGCACGTCGCTGCGTTGCCGCTGCGCGGCCTCCAGCACGGGCATCTCGCGCCGGCAGGGTGGGCACCAGCTGGCCCAGAGATTGACCACCAGCGGCCGGCCATCCAGGGCACGCAGGTCCACCGGCTGGCCGCGCAGGTCCTGCACCGTCAGTGCGGGAATCTGCTGGCTGCGGTCCAGCGCCGAAACCACGGCATTGCCGCCGCCCCAGACGCAGGCTCCGACCACCGCAGCCACCGCCAATGGTCGGCGCAGCGCAGCCTTGCGCCAGGCCAGCAGGCCACCGATCAGCGCCGCCGCCAGAATACCCGGCAGGGCGAGGAAGCCGCCGTCGCGGATATCCACGATGCCCAGCGGCGTCGCCGCATACTGCTCGGCGTAGCGGGCGACGAAGGCCAGCCGCGCCACCAGCAGGCCGCCAAGGAGCATGCTGAACAACGCCCCCTCGGGGTTGGCGCCACGCTTGCGTCCGACCAGCCAGCCGGCGAAGAGCGCGACGAAGAAGCCGAGGTAGAGCAGCACGTGGGGCAGGGGAATGGCCAGGGAGCCGAGGGTGAGACTGGTCAACGCGAGCGCCTTGAATCGAAGTGCCTTGCAGAAGGAAGGGAAGGTACAGCAGCCCGGCGCCGCGCGGCAGCGCCAGGCTGTGGATAAATGTTTCCCGTCAGGCCGGCAGCAGCTCCTCGTCCTGCGCGCGGCGCTCGGCGGTCAGCCGCGTGGCGCAGGCGCCGACCTTGCGCACGGCGTCCTCGATACGCGCCAGGTCGCGGCTGGAGTAGTTCATGCGGATGCAATTGCGGTACTTGCCGGAGGCGGAAAAGATATTGCCCGCCGCCACCTGCACGTTGTCGCGGCGCAGCTCCTGGTTGAGCCGCACGCTGTCGAACTGCTCGTCCATCTCCACCCAGAGCATGAAGCCGCCGCGCGGCCGACTGGCCAGCGTGCCTTCGGGGAAATAGCGGCCGACCCATTCGGTCATCAGGTCGCGGTGGCGCTGGTACTGGGCGCGCATCCGGCGGATGTGCGGCTCGTAGTGGCCGCCGCCGACGAACTCGGCCAGGGCCATCTGCGGTTGCGGCGCGCAGGTGCCGCTGGCGATGTACTTGAAGTGCAGGATGCGGTCCAGGTAGCGCCCCGGCACCACCCAGCCGGTACGCAGGCCCGGCGCCACGGTCTTGGAGAAGGAGCTTGCCAGCAGCACGCGGTCGTCGGCGTCGAAGGACTTGATGCTGCGTGGGCGGGGGAAGGCATAGGCCAGCTCGCCGTAGACGTCGTCTTCCAGGATCGGCACGTCGTAGCGCGCCGCCAGGGACAGCAGGGCGCGCTTGCGCGCGTCCGGCATGATGTAGCCCAGCGGGTTGTTGCAGTTGGGGGTGAGCAGGATCAGCTTCACCGGCCACTGTTCCATGGCCAGCTCCAGCGCTTCCAGGCTGACGCCGTTGACCGGGTCGGTGGGGATTTCCAGCGCCTTCAGGCCGTACGCCTTGAGCGCCTGCATGGCGCCGTGGAAGCTCGGCGAGTCGATGGCGACGATGTCCCCCGGCTGGCAGATGGCGCGCAGGGTGATCGCCAGCGCCTCCTGGCAGCCGGTGGTGACGACGATCTCGCTGGGCGGCACCTGGCAGCCGGAATCGAGCATCAGCCGGGCGATCTGCTCGCGCAGGTCCAGCGAACCCTGGATGCCTTCGTAGCCGAGGCTGTGCATGTCGGTGCGCCGCGCCGCGTGAACCATGGCGCGTTGCAGCGGTTTGAGCGAGGGGCTGGAGATATCCGGCGTACCGCGCCCGAGCTGGATGAGGTCGCTGCCGGGCGCGCGCCGTACCTGTTCCAGCACCTGGTCCCACTGCGAGACTTCCACTGGCCGCTGTGCCGGCCGGGTCATCGCCGGCAGCGGCGGCAGGTGACGGCGTTCGGGCACGAAGTAGCCGGACTTTGGCCGTGGCTCCACCAATCCCGAATCTTCCAGCACGCGATAGGCCTGCTGCACCGTGCTGATGCTGACGCCATGCTCCTCGCTCAATGCGCGCACCGAGGGCAGGCGGTCGCCGGGGCGGTACAGCCCCTGCTCGATGCGTTCGCCAAGGGTGGCGGCGAGCTGTGCATAGCGCTTCATGACAGATCTCCAGCTTCGGGCTGATTCGACTTCATGCAGTACAGATTGGGGAAAAATACGCCATTCAGACCGATTTCGCTCGCCTCTGTATGGAAAAAATTCTTCTGTGTTGAATCTGTGATGCTTTTCGCCGATTCGTCAGGCTAGTTCCACATCCGGTGAACCCGAACGTGGAGGAACGATGACATGACCGGCATGAGCGATGTGCGCCTGACCCTGTACCAACAGGAGCTGCTGGGCCTTCCCGAGGCTCGCGTGATCCCGTGCGGCCGGCAGGAAAGCCGCTGGCAGCAGTTCTGGCGCCGCGTGCGCACCCGCAAGCAATTGCTGGAGCTCAGTGACGAGCAGCTTCGCGATATCGGCATCAGCCGCGAGCAGGCGAAGCTCGAAGCGATGCGGCCGTTCTGGCGCTGCTGATCACCAGTTGACCATTCGGGGAGCACTTATGAGCGATACGCGCGCTGTCGCGTTTGAACGGATCGCCCGCGAACTCGGCTACGACTTCGCAGGCGAGATCAGGATCGGCGGCAATTATGTGCCGTTCCTGATCGAGGGAAACCAGGTGCATGTCAGCGGGCAGATTCCTCGGGTGGGCAACGAGGTCGTCGTCACCGGCCGGGCGGGCGGCGATGCGTCATTGGCCGACGCTCAGCTCGCCGCCAAGGTCTGCGTGATGCGGGCGCTGGCGTTGCTGCGGCAGGCGCTGGGCGATCTCGAACGCGTTCGCAAGGTGCTGCAACTCAATGTGTTCGTGCAGTCAGCCGAGAACTTCACGCAACAGAGCGAGGTGGCCGATGCGGCATCTGCTGTGCTGTACGAAGTGCTGGGCGATGCCGGCGTGCACACGCGCACCTCCGTTGGTGTCTATCAGCTGCCGAAGAATGCGACGGTCGAGCTGAATCTCGTTGCCGTTGCAGAAGGCTAGTGCCCCGCGCGGTACTGCAAGGCTTCAGCCAGGTGCGCCCGGCCGATGGCCTGTGCCTGCTGCAGGTCGGCCAGGGTGCGCGCCACCTTGAGAATCCGGTGCAGGGCGCGCAGTGACAGGTTCAGGCGCTCGCCGGCCTTCTCCAGCCAGGCCTGGTCTTCCGGGCTCAGTGCACAGTATTGGTGCATCTTCTTCAGGTCGAGGAAGGCATTCGCGCAGCCCTGCCGGTCCAGCTGGCGCTGGCGCGCGGCGGCGACCTGCACCGCCAGCTCGGCGCTGCTGGTGCTGGGGCCGCTGGGGGCGAGGCTGGTGCTTTCGCGGCTGACCGTCAGGTGCAGGTCGATGCGGTCCAGCAGCGGCCCGGAGAGCTTGGCACGGTAGCGCTGGATCTGCTCCGGCGTGCAGCGGCAGCGGCCGCTGGGGTCGCCGAGATAGCCACACGGGCAGGGATTCATCGCCGCCACCAGCTGGAAGCGCGCCGGGAAGCGGACGCGGCCGTTGGCGCGGGCAATCACGATCTCGCCGCCTTCGAGCGGTTCGCGCAGGACTTCCAGCACTTTTCGATCGAATTCCGGCAGCTCATCGAGGAACAGCACGCCTTCGTGGGCCAGGGTGATCTCGCCCGGCTGCGGACGGCTGCCGCCACCGACCAGCGCTGGCGCTGACGCCGTGTGGTGCGGCTGGCGGAAGGGACGCTGTGGCCAGTGGGTCAGCGGGCCGCGTCCGGCGACGGAGTGGATGGCTGCCACCTGCAAGGCTTCGTCCTCGTCCAGCGGTGGCATCAGGCCCGGCAGACGGCTGGCCAGCAGCGTCTTGCCGGTGCCGGGTGGGCCGCTGAGCAGCAGGTTGTGCGCCCCCGCGGCGGCCACCAGCAGGGCGCGCTTGGCGGCGGCCTGGCCTTGCACTTCGGCGAGATCGGGGTAGGGCGGCGTGCTGCGCAGCAGGCCGTTCGCCTCGTAGGGGCGCAGGCGCTCCTGGCCGCTGAAGTGCGCGGCCAGCTCCAGCAGATGGCCGACCGCATAGACCGTCAGCCCGCTGGCGAGGCTGGCTTCCTCAGCATTCTCCCTGGGTACTACCAGCGCCCGTCCGGCGGCGCGGGCGGCCAAGGCGGCTGGGAGTACGCCCGGCACCGGTCGTAGCGTGCCGGAGAGCGCCAGTTCGCCCAGGCATTCCAGATCATCCAGGCCGCTCGCATCGGCAAGCTGCCCGCTGGCGGCGAGGATGCCCAGGGCGATGGCGAGGTCGAAGCGCCCACCATCCTTCGGCAGGTCGGCCGGGGCGAGGTTGAGCGTGATGCGGCGGGCGGGGAAGTCGAAGCCGGCATTGAGCAGGGCGCTGCGCACGCGGTCCTTGCTCTCCTTTACGGCGCCTTCGGGCAGGCCGACCAGGGTCAGCGACGGCAGGCCGTTGGCCAGGTGCGCCTCGACGGTGACGCCGGGCGCTTCGACGCCAACCTGGGCGCGGCTGTGGACGATGGCGAGGGACATGGATCACTCCTTGATCGCATGCCGCCCCGCCGGAGGGGATTTATTCGGCTGGTTCGGCCGGGGCGTCGGCGGGCGGCGAGAGCCTGGTTTCCATTTCCGCGACCTTGGCTTCCAGGGCCTCGAGGCGGGCGCGGGTGCGGGCGAGCACCACCATCTGGCTGTCGAACTCGTCACGGCTGACCAGGTCGAGCTTGCTGAAGGCGCTCTGCATCAGAACCTTGAACTGGGCTTCCAGCTCGGCCTTCGGCAGGGGCGATTCGCCACCGAACAGGCGTCCGGCTTGTTGGCTGATGGCATCGAGGAAGGCTTTGGGCGGCAGCATGGTTCATGGGTTCCGGATTGAATCAGAGCGCAGTCTATCACGCAGCCGACACCGGCAGCGGCGCGGGGGATTGCACGCTTTTTGAGCAGTATGCCCGCTGCACGTGCGCGCTTTCGGTGCGGCCGGAGCGGGCTGGCGACTGGCCAGAACTCCCGTGATTCCAGCAAGTGGCTGAAACCACGGGCTTTTCACCGAGCTGGCAAGGTTCATGCTTTGGGGCATGCATGGCGTGCACCGATGCAGTACCGGTGCGGCAGTCGAGGCGGTGGATCGCTTCGTTGAGGCAGTCGGAGTGCTGAGGTAGGGCGGCCGGCGCATTACAAAAGCCAGACACTGCGCTTAGACTTGTCCCCGGGTTCGTTCTTCCTGGGGCGGGTCCACCAAAACACGGGAGAGAGTTACATGAAGCTAGTCACAGCCATCATCAAGCCGTTCAAGCTGGACGACGTTCGTGAGTCGCTGTCCGAGATCGGCGTGCAGGGCATCACTGTGACCGAAGTCAAGGGCTTCGGCCGGCAGAAGGGCCACACCGAGCTGTACCGTGGCGCGGAATACGTCGTCGACTTCCTGCCTAAGGTGAAGATCGACGTCGCCATCGCCGATGACCAACTGGATCGTGTTATCGAAGCCATCACCAAGGCCGCCAACACCGGGAAGATCGGTGACGGCAAGATCTTTGTCGTAAACCTGGAACAGGCCATTCGTATCCGTACCGGCGAAACCGGCACCGACGCGATCTAAGCCAAGCCCACACCGAACCCACACGCCCCAGGAGAAACAACAATGACTCTGCGCAAATACGCAGGGCTAGGCGCCCTATTGCCTCTCGCAATGCCCGGTCTGGCTTTGGCTGACGAAGCCGCGGCCCCCGTCCTGAACAGCGGCGACACCGCCTGGATGCTGATTTCCAGCGCACTGGTGCTGCTGATGACCATTCCCGGCCTGGCGCTGTTCTACGGCGGCATGGTGCGCGCCAAGAACGTCCTGTCGATCATGATGCAGTGCTTCGCAATCACCGCGCTGGTCAGCATCCTCTGGGTCGTCTATGGCTACAGCCTGGCCTTCGACACCGTGGGCATGGAAAAGGGCGTGGTCAACTTCGCCTCCTTCGTCGGCGGACTCGACAAGGCCTTCCTCAGCGGCCTGACCTCCACCGGCCTGACTTCCGCCGCCGCGCTGTTCCCCGAGAGCGTCTTCGTGATGTTCCAGATGACCTTCGCGATCATCACCCCGGCCCTGATCGTCGGCGCCTTCGCCGAACGCATGAAATTCTCCGCCCTGCTGATCTTCACCACCCTGTGGTTCACCCTGGTCTACGCGCCGATCGCCCACATGGTGTGGAGCGGTGACGGTGGCCTGCTGTGGGACTGGGGTGTGCTGGACTTCGCCGGCGGCACCGTGGTGCACATCAACGCCGGTGTCGCGGGCCTGGTCGCCGCCCTGGTAATGGGCAAGCGCAAGGGCTACCCGAACGCCGCCATGGCGCCGCACAACCTGGGCTACACCCTGATCGGCGCCGCCCTGCTGTGGGTCGGCTGGTTCGGCTTCAACGCCGGTTCCGCCGCCGCCGCCAACGGCACCGCCGGCATGGCCATGCTGGTCACCCAGATCGCCACCGCCGCCGCTGCCCTGGGCTGGATGTTCGCCGAGTGGATCACCCACGGTAAGCCGAGCGCCCTGGGCATCGCTTCCGGCGTGGTGGCCGGCCTGGTCGCCGTTACCCCGGCCGCCGGCACCTGCGGCCCGATGGGCGCCATCGTGATCGGCCTGGCTGCCGGCGTGATCTGCTTCTTCGCCGCCACCAGCCTCAAGCGCGCCATCGGCTACGACGACTCCCTGGACGCCTTCGGCGTGCACGCGGTCGGCGGCATCGTCGGCGCCCTGCTCACCGGTGTGTTCGCAGCGCCCGCCCTGGGCGGCTTCGGCACCGTCACCGACATCGGCGCCCAGCTGTTCACCCAGTTCAAGGGCGTGGCCTTCACCATCGTTTACACCGCGATCGTCAGCTTCGTGATCCTCAAGGTGCTGGACCTGGTCATGGGCCTGCGCGTCACCGAGGAAGAGGAAACCATGGGTCTGGACCTCTCCCTGCACAACGAGCGCGGCTACAACCTGTAAGGGTTCGCGCAAGTTCGACAAAGGGCGCCTGCGGGCGCCCTTTGCTTTTTTGAACATCACGCTAGAATGCGCGCGCATCACCGTTACGGACGGAGGAGAGCCCGCCATGTGGCAGCAGAAATCCATCACCCTGCGCCCGCGTTCGCGGGGCTTCCACCTGGTCACCGACGAAGTCCTGGCGGCATTGCCGGAACTCGCGAAGTACCGCGTCGGTCTGCTGCACCTGCTGTTGCAGCACACCTCGGCATCGCTGACGGTGAATGAAAATGCCGATCCCTCGGTGCGCCGCGACTTCGAGCGATTCTTCAATCGCCTGGTACCGCAGGGCGAGGGCGGCTACGAACATGACTACGAAGGCCCGGACGATTTGCCGGCGCACTTCAAGGCCAGCCTGCTGGGCTGCCAGCTGACCCTGCCGATACAGGATGGCCACTTGGCAATGGGCACCTGGCAGGGTATCTATCTCGGCGAGCACCGTGACCACGGGGGCCCGCGCAGGGTAGTGGCGACCTGGCAGGGCGAGCTTGTATGAATTTTTTCCAGCTGCGTTCGTCAAAGCGCGCAGCTGGGCTATAACTAACGTGCTTTGCAGCACCACAGAGGTTGAATAATGAGCGACGAAGAACTGGAACAGGACGAGCTGGACGGCGCCGACGAGGACGATGGCGAGGAACTCGCCGCGGCTGACGATGGCGAAGCCGAAGGCAGCGATGGGGATGAAGCCCCTTCTTCTTCCGGTGGCGGCAAGAAAGCCAAGGCCGCGGTAGAGGAAGAGGAACTGCCCTCGGTCGAAGCCAAGCAGAAGGAACGCGATGCCCTGGCCAAGGCGATGGAGGAGTTCCTCAATCGTGGCGGCAAGGTGCAGGAGATCGAGCCCAACGTGGTCGCCGATCCGCCCAAGAAGCCGGATAGCAAATACGGCAGCCGCCCTATCTGATATCCGACGCGACATGAAAAAGCCCCGCCATTCCCGAGAGGGAGTGGCGGGGCTTTTTCATGTCCCTTTGTTGGGGCGGCCTGTCATGTGCGTAGGAGCGGACTCCGTCCGCGATGGCATCCGGCGCGATGCGGACCTATCGCGGACGGAGTCCGCTCCTACAGGCGTGCCAGAACCCCCGGCAACTCCGACAGGTTGTGGATGATCGCGCTGGGTGCTTCTTCACCCTCCCAGTCCTTGCGCCCCGGGTTGAACCAGATCGCCTTCATCCCCGCGCGCCGTGCGCCGGCGATGTCGTCGCTGGGATGATCGCCGATGTGCACCGCCTGCTCCGCCGCCACGCCACCGCGCTTGAGCGCTTCCCGGAACGGATGCGGGTCCGGCTTGCCGACGCCCAGCTCTTCCGCACACAGGGCGAACTGGAAGTAGTCGGCCAGCCCCAGCCGGCGCACGTCGGCATTGCCGTTGGTGAGCACACCGAGGATGAACTGGTTGGCCAGCCGTTCCAGCGTCGGATGCACCTCGGGGAACAGCGCCACCTGGTGCCTTGCGTGGAGGAAGGCCTGGAAACCGGCTTCGGCCAGCTCGCCCGCCTCGGCCTGTGGATAACCGGCGTCGAGCAGCGCGTGGAACAGGATGCGCCGGCGCAGTTCGCTCAGGCGGTGCTTGAGCATGGGGTCCTGCTCCATCAGGCGCGAGCGGATCGCCCACAGGTGTTCGATGGGTACCGGGCCGAGCCGTGCGGCATTCACCGCCAGCCATTCGCGCAGGGTGGCCTCCGCGCTGTTCATCACCGGGGCGACGTCCCACAGCGTGTCATCGAGGTCGAAGGTGACCAGACGGATATTCATTCTTCAGCTCCCGGCTCGCCGTCGTGCTTGCGGCGAGCCCGCGGGTGCGCCTGGTCGTAGACCGAGGCGAGGTGTTGGAAATCCAGATGGGTGTAGATCTGCGTGGTGGCGATGTCGGCATGGCCGAGCAGCTCCTGTACGGCACGCAGGTCCTGCGACGACTCCAGCATGTGGCTGGCGAAGGAGTGCCGCAGCATGTGCGGGTGCAGGTGCTGGCCGAGCTCGCGCACGCCGGCTTCGCGCACCCGCAGCTGGATGGCGCGCGGCGTCAGGCGTTTGCCGCTGCGGCCGATGAACACCGCGTTGTCCTGTGGCGAGGCGAGCGCGCGCAAGGGCAGCCAGGCTTCGATGGCCTGTCGCGCCGCGCGGCCTACCGGCAGTTCGCGGACCTTGTTGCCCTTGCCGTGCACGCGCACCAGGCCGTCCTTCAGATCGAGCCACTCCAGGTCGAGGCCGACCAGTTCTGACAGGCGCAGGCCGGAGGAGTAGAACAGCTCCAGCATGGCCTGGTCGCGGCGGGCGATGAAGTCGTCCTCGACGCCGCCGTCGAGCAGCTGTGCGGTGCGGTCGGTATCGAGGGTGCGCGGCAGCTTGCGCGCGCCCTTGGGAGCGGAGAGGCCGTCGGCCGGGTTGTGCCGGCAGCGGCCTTCGCGGATCAGGTACTGGAACAGCCCGCGGGTGGCCGACAGCAAGCGCGCCAGGCTACGACTGGCGAGACCTTGTTGGTGCAGGCGGGCGACGAACAGGCGCAGCTCGCGCACCTGCAACGCCGGCCAGTCGCTGATCGAGGATTTTTCGCAGAGTGTGGCCAGGCGCATCAGGTCGCGGCGATAGCCGTCGAGCGTATGAACGGACACCTGGCGCTCGCTGCGCAGGTGTTCCATGTAGGCGTCGATGTCGGCTTCAAGCTTCAAGCGTCAGCTCCAGGTACAGGCATGCGTGTTCTTGCAGCTTACAGGGAGACGCGTGCCGCTGCTGTTATCGGACCGACCGCAGCGGCGTGGAGAAGCGTGGCAGGGTCCGCGCGAGGACTTCGGCGACGTAGCCGAGGAACAGGGTGCCCAGCGAGCTCTTGTAGTGCTGCGGATCGGGGCTGCCGATCGCCAGCACGCCGTGCAGGCCCTGGAAGGTCAGCGGCACCACGGCGGCGGAGCCGACCTGCTCGCGTTCATCTTCGCAGAAAAGGAATGCCAGCTCGTGGGGGCGCAGCACGCCGCAGACGGTTTTGCCGCCCGACAGCAGGCCACCGATGGCCTGGTGCGCCTCGGCGCTGCTCACCGAGCGGCCCACCGGCAGGTTGTTGTCGCTGAACAGGATCAGGCTGACGAAGGGCACGAGGAATTCGTGGCGCAGGCTGTCTTCGACGGTGCTGACGATTTCCTCGAGACTGGTGGCGTCGAGCAGGTCGAGCACTAGGCGGCGGGTCTTGTCGAACAGCCGGTCGTTGTCGCGGGCCACGTCCATCAGTTGCGACAGCCGATGGCGCATCTCGATGTTGCGCTCGCGCAGCAGGCGCACCTGGCGCTCCACCAGCGACACGGCATCGCCCGGCTGGTGCGGAATGCGCATCTCCGGGATCAGCTCGTCATGGTCGACGAAGAACTCCGGGTGCCGACGGAGATAGTCGGCAACCTGGTCGGCTTCGAGGGTAACGGTGGGTTCCTGCGGAGTATCGGTCATAAGCGTCCCGGTTTATTGCCTGCGCCGGTTCATGCGGCGTTGGAAACAGGCCTTATAGACGTACCTGGCCTTCGAACACCCGCACCGCGGGCCCGGTCATCATAACGGGCTGACCCGGTCCTGCCCACTCGATGGACAACCGTCCGCCGGGAAGCTCGATCTGTACCGGCGATTGCAGCCAGCCCTGGCGGATGCCGGCGACCGCGGCGGCGCAGGCGCCGGTGCCGCAGGCCAGCGTCTCGCCGACGCCGCGCTCCCAGACGCGCAGGCGCGCCTGGTTCGGGTTCACCACCTGCAGGAAGCCGATGTTGGCCTTCTGCGGGAAGCTCTCGTGGATTTCCAGTTTCGGCCCCAGGGTACGTACCGGTGCGCTGTCCACGTCATCCACGCGCAATACGCCGTGGGGGTTGCCCATGGAGATCGCGGCGAGGTCGAAACGCTGGCCGTCCACCTCGACGGGGTAGCTCAGCGCCTCGGCGTCGGCCTGGAACGGCACCTGCTCGGGCGCCAGGCGCGGTGCGCCCATGTTGACCGTGACCTGGCCATCGTTGGTCAGGGTCAGCTCGATCATCCCGCCCTTGGTTTCCACGCGGATGGTCTTCTTCACCGTCAGGCGCTTGTCGACCACGAAGCGGGCGAAGCAGCGCGCACCGTTGCCGCACTGTTCGACCTCGGTGCCGTCGCAGTTGAAGATGCGGTAGCGGAAGTCCGCTTCCGGCGTGCTCGGCGGCTCGACGATCAGCAACTGATCGAAACCGACCCCGAAATTGCGGTCGCCCCACTGTTTCACATGGCGCGGTTGCACATGGGCGTGCTGGCTGACCAGGTCCAGGACCATGAAGTCATTACCCAGCCCATGCATCTTGGTAAAGCGCAGAAGCATCGTCGTCTCGGCCTCAGTCCGGCAGCAGGCTTTCGCCGGCGAACAGCTCTTGTAGTGTCTCGCGGCGACGCACTTCGTGCGCGGCCGAGCCATCCACCAGCACCTCGGCGGCGCGGCCCCGGGTGTTGTAGTTGGAACTCATCACGAAACCATAGGCGCCGGCCGATCGAACGGCCAGCAGGTCACCTTCTTCCAGGGCGAGGCTGCGCTCCCTGGCGAGGAAATCGCCGGTTTCGCAGATCGGTCCGACCAGGTCGTAGGTGCGTGCTTCGCCATCACGGGCGACGACCGGGGTGACGTCCATCCAGGCCTGGTACAGCGCCGGGCGGATCAGGTCGTTCATCGCCGCATCGACGATGGCGAAGTCTTTGTCAGGGGTGTGTTTCAGGTATTCGACGCGGGTCAGCAGCACGCCGGCATTGGCGGCGATATTGCGCCCCGGCTCGAACACCAGCGCCAGCGGGCGGTTGCCCAGGCGCTCGCGCAGGGCGCGGATGTATTCGCCCGGCGCAGGCGGCGTCTCGTCGCGGTAGCGCACGCCCAGTCCGCCGCCCAGATCCAGGTGGCGGATGGCGATGCCGCGCGCGGCAAGGCGATCGACCAGTACCAGCAGGCGGTCGAGGGCGTCGAGGAAGGGGTCCAGGCTGGTCAGCTGCGAGCCGATGTGGCAATCGACGCCGATCACGTCCAGGTTCGGCAGTTGCGCGGCGCGGGCGTAGACCGCCTCGGCGGCGTCGATGGCGATGCCGAACTTGTTTTCCTTCAGGCCCGTGGCGATGTACGGGTGGGTCTGGGCGTCGACGTCCGGGTTGACCCGCAGGGACACCGGCGCCTTCACGCCCAGCTCGGCGGCGACCGCCTGCAGGCGGTCCAGCTCGACCTCGGATTCGACGTTGAAGCAGTGCACGCCCACTTCCAGCGCGTGGCGCATGTCCTCGCGGGTCTTGCCGACGCCGGAGAACACCACTTTCGAAGGATCGCCACCGGCGGCCAGCACGCGCTCCAGTTCGCCGCGGGAGACGATATCGAAACCTGCGCCCAGGCGCGCCAGCACGTTCAGCACGGCGAGGTTGGAGTTGGCCTTGACCGCGAAACACACCAGATGCGGCACACCCGCCAGGGCGTCAGCGTAGGCGCGGTACTGTTGCGTCAGGTGCGCGCGGGAGTAGACGTAGGTCGGCGTGCCGAAGCGCTCGGCGATCGCCGACAACGGTACGTCCTCCGCGAACAGTTGCCCGTCGCGGACCGGGAAGGCGTCCATGGGAGCTGCCCTCAGAGACCGTAGCGGTCCTTGCTGTGTTCGCTCTTGGCCTTCTCGTCGTCCGGCAGGTACAGCGGGCCTTTCTGGCCACAGCCGGCCAGCGCGGCGGTCAGCACGGCCAGCGCGACGAAGGGAAGCAGCAGTCGCTTCATGGCGGAATCCTTGTAATAAAGCGTCAATTGGACCGGAGTATACCGGCCCCCCGCCGGCTTGCCTATTCAAGCGGGCTCCCGCCCGGCGGGGCTTGCGGCTCGCGCCGGGCGAACAACTGGCCCTATGATTGCGGGCAAAAAACGGACGTGCCGATGGACTATTGCGATCCCCTGCCCAGTTCGGTGTCGGTGGCCTACCTGCAGGGCCTGGTGGAGCATCTGCAGCGCCAGGGTGTCGATCCGGCGCGGCTGCTGGCGACGGTGCACCTGGCCCCCTCGATCCTCATCCAGCGCGACCAGCGCATCGCCGCCAGTGCCTATCTGGAACTGGTGGGCGCCGGCGTGCGGCTGAGCGGCGACGACAACCTCGGCCTGCACCTGGGCGAAGCGGTGCGCCCCGGTTACTACGGCGTGCTGGGCTACCTGATCATGAGCTGCGCGACCCTCGCCGATGCCCTGCACCGCCAGGCGCGCTACGCGGCGCTGGTAGGCAACCTGGGCCGTGTCGACCTGGCCGACGAGCCGCCGCGTGCGGGCTGCGAGCCGCTGGTGAGGCACCGTTGGGAGCCCTTGCTGCCGCAACAGCAGCGACAGATGAGCGAAGAGACGCTGGCCGGCTGGGTCAGCTTCGGCCATTGGGTCAGCGGCGTGGACGAGGCGCCGTTCGAGGTTCGCTTCCGCCACAGTGCTCCGGCGGACACCCGCGAGCACGAACGCATCTTCCGTTGCCCGGTGCTGTTCGATCAGCCGGACAACGCGCTGGTTTTCCCCAGGCGCCTGCTGAGTCTGCCGCTGGCCCAGGCCGACGCCCAGGTACGGCGCACCCTGGATGCCTACGCCGAGCGGCTGCTGGCGGAGATCAACAAGGGCGACAACGTGCTCGACCGCGCCCGCCTCGAACTGGCGCGCCAGTTGCCGGAACAGGGCGCGGACCTCGAACGCCTGTCGCAGATGCTCGCCCTGAGCCCGCGTACCCTGCAGCGCCGCCTGCGTGACACCGGCCTGTCGTTCAGCCAACTGGTGGACGAAACCCGCCAGCAGTTGGTGCTGCATTATCTGCGCGACCCGGCGCTGGACAGCGCCGACATCGCCTATCTGCTCGGTTTCAGCGAGGCCGGCTCGCTCGCCCGTGCATTCCGGCGCTGGACGGGGCAGAGTCTGGGCCAATACCGGCGTAAACTGACGCCTTTGACCGATCCCGAGGACGATGCATGAGCACTTTGAGCGAAGCCCGCTTCCACGACCTGGTGGATGCCGTACAGGTAACGGTGGAGGACGCCTTCGATGACAGCGACCTGGATGTTGACCTGGAGAACTCCAGCGGCGTGCTGACGGTGCGCTTCGAGAATGGCACCCAGCTGATCCTCAGTCGCCAGCCGGCCCTTCGCCAGCTGTGGGTGGCGGCGCGCTCCGGTGGCTTCCACTTCGACTATGACGAATCCGGTTCGCTGTGGATCAGCGACAGTACCCGCGAGCCGCTGGGCGCGCTGCTCAACCGCGCGACGCTGGAACAGGCGGGCGAGGATGTCGACTTCCCCGGCATCTGAGCCGCAGGCGAGCGTCGCCTCGCCCTGCTGCCGGCAATGCTGCCTGGACGAGGCGGACATCTGCCTCGGCTGCGGCCGCACCCTGAGCGAGATCCTGGAGTGGGGCAAGGCGGACGGCGAGCGACGCCGGGCGATCCTGGCGGACTGCGAAAAGCGCCGAAACAACCGCTCGCCGAAGTGGTGACGGGTTGGTGTTGCTTATTTTCTGTGCTGTGTTAGTGTCCGGAAAAACCCCGCCTTAGGGCGGGGTTTTTCATTTTTCGAAAACCCGATCGCTTCAACACGAGCTTTCACACGAGATTGACCCAGGGCCCCGAACGCGCGAGCGTCCGGGGCTCTCCTGTAAGGAGACTGCCAACCATCATGACCACGACACCCATCACCGTTACCCGACTCGACCTGCAACGTCTGGAGCGCCTGCTCGACAGCCTGGATGAGTACGGTCCCGCTGCCGAGGCACTGGAGGCCGAACTGGCCCGTGCCACGGTCGTTGGCCACAACGAGGTACCGCCGGGCGTGGTCACGATGAACTCCACCGTACGTTGCCGCGAGGAAGGCAGCGGCAAGGAATACCACCTGACGCTGGTCTACCCGGCCGATGCCGGCGGTGAAGGCAAAGTCTCGATCCTGGCGCCGGTGGGCACCGCGCTGCTGGGGCTGACCACCGGGCAGAGCATCGACTGGCCGGCGCCCAGCGGCAAGACGCTGAAGCTGACCCTGCTGGAAGTGGAGTACCAGCCCGAGGCAGCCGGCGACTACGATCGCTGATCCGCCGCCCCGCAAGACCCCTCCACCGGGTGCCCGGCGTGGCCGTTCAGGCCTCGGCCAGCGCCCGGTTCAGAGCCTGCTCCAGGCTCTGCTTGTAACGCAGGAAATGCACCGTCTGCAGCTCGCCGCCCTCCTGCATCGCCGACAGGTCGAGGTCGGTGATGTAGCAGGGATAGCGCTCCTGGCCGCTACGCTGGCCGAGGATGTGCTTGGCCACCGCCTGGAACAGCCCGTCGCCGTACTCAAGTTCCGAGAACTCGCGGTGGTTGCAGTACAGCGTGGTGCGCGCGCGTTGCCCGTCGCCCGGTTCGATGATCGCCTGCACGTTGTAGTACGGCAGCGGAACCAGCGCCTGTGCCGGGGTGCGCCGTTCGATCCGCTGCGCCTGCTGGTGACCGTTGGGCAGGACCTCATAGAAGAGAATCTCCGCGCCCACCGTGCGCTGGCCATCGGGCAGCGGCAGCAGCGCGTTGCGCCGGTACTGCACCGATTGCAGGAAGCGTTGCAGCGGCAGCAGCAGGCTTTCCTCGCTGTCGTAGGACTGGCGGCGGCGCCAGAGTGCGTTGCGTTCGTCGAGGACGCTGATCTCGGCATTGCCCTCGTCCAGGCGATAGAACACCTGCACGCAATTGGCCCGGCCCAGCGGCAGGATCAGTCCCAGGTCCTCGCCTTCCAGTGCATGCCGGTCCAGTTGCAGGAAACCGTTGTCCTGCTGGGTGTCGCCCAGGTGTTCGATCAGCGCCGGCAAACCTTCCACCACCCGGTGGCTGACCTCGCCCGGAGTCAGTTGCAGCAGGTGGAAGTGCTGCTGCACCTGCAGCAGGAAGCGCCCACCGCGTCCGCTGGCGAGCTGCCCGTGGGCGTCGCGGATCAGGTCCTCCACGCGCTGGGCGATGGCCACCGCGCGGTTGCGGCAGAAGCAGCGCACCAGCAGGCGTGGCGGTGGGGCATCGGTGGGCAGGCCGTTGAGGAAATCGCGCAGGCAGTCGAGCAGCGCGTGGGGCCCGGCGAAGCGGCTGACCACCAGTTCGTTCCAGCTGTTCAGGGTGATCTGATCGAGGGTCAGCACCAGGTTGTCGCGCACGCCGGAATAGCCGAGCGAGTCGGTGCGCTCAGTGGTCATGTGCACGTTCATCTGGCTGTGCTGGCGCAACGGGTCGAGGCCGACATTCACCAGGATCAGCGTCTGCGCCGGCACGCTGCTGCGCAGCAGGGCGCTTTCCGGCACCTCGGCGAGCGGCAGCGGGAAGGCCTGCTGCAGGCTGCCCAGCAGGTTCTGCAGTTCGAATTCGTTGAGATCGCTGGCGCCCGGTTGCAGGGACAGGCGCGTGCTGGCGTCGATCACGCCGTTGCGGTGACTCCAGGCCAGCAGCTCCATCAGGTCGCGGGCGCGGCGCAGAGGGGCGAAGTCGGGCATTTCCTGCCGTGCCAGGCTGCCGCTGAACAGCGCCCAGGAGGGCGGCTTGCCGGCTTCGGCGGGCAACTGGGCGAGGGTGAGGATGTCTTCGGCGACGTCGGGGGCGATGCCCGGGTTGATGAACTCGACCTTGCCGGCCTTGCGCTCGAAGGCGGCGTACAGGCGGCGGCCAAGCACGCTCAGGTCGCGTGGGTTGATTCCGCTGGCGGCCTGTTGCAGGCGGGCGAACTGGGAGAGGAAGCGGTAGCTGTGGGTCAGTTCGTTGACCAGCGAGCGCCGCTCCAGCAGCACCTGGCGGACTTTCCACTGGCTGCGGCTGTCGAGCAGGCCGTAGGTGCGGCTGTCCCAGTTCCATTCGGCGGACAGGCGCTCCATCAGCTTGCGCTGCCAGCTCTTGTGGCCCAGGCGGGGCGGGCGGCTGAGCTTCTTGCCGACCTTCAGGTAGAGGCAGCGGCGAACCAGCTCCAGGCGCTCCCGCTCGCCACGCGCGGTGAGGTATTCCTCCAGGCGGCGGTAGAGCATCACGTAGGGGTCGAGCTCTTCCTCGTCCAGCCGGCCGGCGTAGATCGCCTGCTTGTAACGCAGGCTCAGGCAGGCGCCGTTCGGGTGCTCGCTGGCGTAGACCTCGGTGAGCAGCAGCTTGAGCACCGACTTGTAGGGCGACTCGATGCCCTTGAACAGCTGCCACATGCCCGCGCCGATGAACTCGCCCGGCGGGATGCGCGCCAGATGGCCGAGGTCGATCACTTCCTCGGCGCGGACGAAGCGTTTGTTCAGCAGCGTTTCGCAATATTCGGCGTAGCGGCCTTCTTCATAGACCGGTACCAGCCACCAGAGCGGCGTGCGCCCGCCGAGCCAGATGGCGGTGCGGTAGAACTCGTCGAGCAGCAGGTAGTGCTGGCTGGTGCCGCAGTCGTCGGAGGTCAGGCGGGCATCGCGCGCGCCCTGGGTGAAGCGCTGCGCCTCGATGAAGAAGCAATGCACCTCCGCACCCTGGGTCGCGGCCCACTGTTCCAGCAGGCTGCACTTGCGCTGCAGCTCGGCGAGCTCCTGCGGGGAAAGGTCGGAGGCGTGGCAGACCCACAGGTCGAGGTCGCTCTGTTCGGCCTGGGCGACGGTGCCCAGGCTGCCCATCAGGAACAGGCCGTGGATCGGCAACGGCGGGTCGCCGCGGCGCGGCTTGTAGGTGAAGGAGCGGGTCAGGCGCTGGGCTTCGGCGAGCAGTTCGTCGTCCGGGACGAAGTTGGCGAGGCCCGCCGGGGTGGCCGCCGACACATAGCCGGGCAGCAGCGGATGGTTCACGTCCAGCAGCAGCGGCAGCAGCTTCAGCACCAGTTGCTGGCGCGTGGACAGCGCCTCGCTGGCGCGCCGCAGACGGCCGGCATTGACCTTCAGGAAGCGCTGGCGCAACTGTGCCAGTACCTTGCGGTCGATGCCGTCGTCGATGTCCGGGCGAATCTCGGGGGTGAGCGTCATGGCTTGCTGCGGCCTGGCCAGCGGCGCCGCATCAGGGGTGCGGCGCTCGGAAATTTGCCAGGTTATCGCCCGCTCGTGGCGAATCTTGAGATCAGCTGCGCAGGATGCCCAGCAGGACCTGGGCATGCTCGGCGGCGTCCAGCCCCAGGCTGGTCAGGTAGCCGCCATCGGGCTTGTCGATCAGCCCCTTGGCATGCAGGCGTTCGGCGGCCGCGACGGTGTCCCGCGAGGCGTCATGGTGGACTTTCAATCCCGCCTGGCTGTTCTCCAGATCGAAGAGCGCCAGCAAGTCCAGTTCCGCAACCATATCTTTGGTGAAAGCCATATGCGCAACTCCCAATGATCAGTGAGCCCCCAGTGTAGTCTCAAGTCCGACCTGTTCGGCAAGCACCGTTACTCGTCTTCGCCGGGCAGGGTCGGCAAGGCGCGCAGGGCTTGCTCGTACCACTCGCCGTTGAAGGCGCGGTCTTCGGCCAGCATGGCTTCGATTTCGTGGGCGAGCACCAGGGCCATCAGGTGAAGCGCATCCTCGCGCTCGTAGCCGACCAGGGTGAGCTTGTTGAACACCGCGCGGGCGGCCGGCGGGCTCTCGCTCTCGATCTGGTTCTCGATGGCCTGGATCAGGGTGTCTTCGGCGAAGGACTCGTCGCCATCGTCTTGGTCGGTCATCACATTGCGCTCCGGTGGGCTTGTGAAGCAGCCCGAAGTTGGCCAACCTGCGGGTCAACTTCAGGCTGTAAATGGATTGTCGGGCGACATGATCACCTATTACACCCTCGTCGGCGACCGCCTGGTGCGCCACAACGGCAGCGAGTGCCATGGCATGCCCAAGGACACCCTGTGGATCGACCTGTTCCAGCCCACCCTCGAGGAGGAGCAGCTGCTGGAGTCGATCATCGCGGTGGACGTGCCGACCCGCGAGGAAATGGCCGAGATCGAGGACTCCTCGCGCTTCTACGAGAGCAACGGTGCGCTGTACATGACCACCACCGTGGTCGGCGGCATCCGCGAGCACAAGCCGAGCACCTCGGAAGTCACCTGCGTGCTGACCCCGCACTGGCTGGTGACGGTGCGCTACACTGACCTGCTGGCCTTCCGCACCTTCGAGGCACGTACCCAGCGTGGCGGCTGCGAGGGCAAGAGCGACCAGTTGTTCGTGACCCTGATGGACAGCGTGGTCGACCGCATCGCCGACGTGCTGGAGACGGTGCAGCAGCAACTGGATTCGTTGTCCAACGGCATCTTCCAGGAAGGTCAGGCCAAGGGCGACAAGACCGACCTGCAGGGCATCGTCAAGCAACTGGGGCGCGGCAACTCGCTGCTGTCCAAGCTCAACGAGAGTCTGCTGAGCATCAGCCGGCCGCTGGCCTACTTCCGCCAGGGCAGCAACGGCTGGATCAGCGAGGAAGTGAAGCTGGGCATGAAGTCGGTGGAGCGCGACGTGCGTTCGCTGAGCGAGTACCAGTCGAAGATGGCCGGGGAAATCACCTTCCTGCTCGATGCCACGCTCGGTCTGATCAACATCGAGCAGAACAGCATCATCAAGGTGTTTTCCATCGCCGCCGTGCTGTTCCTACCGCCGACCCTGGTGGGCACTGTATATGGCATGAACTTCCAGCACATGCCGGAGCTGGCCTGGACGGCAGGCTACCCGATGGCGCTGGTGGCGATGGTGGTTTCGGCAATCATTCCCTACTACTGGTTCAAGTTCAAAGGCTGGCTCTAAGGTGCTGGAACCGGCGCGGGGCGCCGGTTCCAGCCGGGTCTACTGCTGGCTCAACTGCATCAACTGGCCGGACACCGCCCGGGCGTTGCGATCGACGATGATCGGCGCCCAGGGCCGGCCCGAGGCGCTGACCACGGTGTTGTTCTTGCTGTTCATGTCCGCCAGCGCCTTGCTCAGGTACTCCCAGCGGGTGTGCAGCTTCTTGGTCGCATCGTTGTCCGGCAGTTGCGCGATGCGCTGCGAGAGCAGCGGCACCAGTACGCTCTCGTCCTGGCCCAGATAGGACTGGGGCTGCTCGCGCGCCAGTTCCAGCCCGCTCAGGTAGGAGCGGCCCAGGTATTGGGTGGCGAGGAATTCGACCCGCACCGGCAGCTGCCACAGCGGAATCTGGCTGGGATCGGCGCTGGCCGGGACGAAGCGTTCGATCTGGGTCAGCAGTTCGCGCAGGGCGCGGCTGAGGTCCTGGTTGTAGCGCCAGGGCAGGTCCTCTTCCTTGGGTCCGTAGGAAACGCCATTGCGTATTTGCGTAACGAAGTCGGCGTGGGCCTTTTTCAGCGCCCCGTCGGACTTGGGGTAGGCCTTGATCGCCTGGTCCAGCGTGGCCAGGTCCTTCTCCAACTGGGCGGCGTGGTCTTCCTGGAAGCCTTCGCCGCGCAGCAACAGCAGGCTGTTGATCGAGCGGCAGGTGTAGACCTGCATCGTCTGCAGCTGCAGTTCATCACTGGGCAGGTTGGCGTGGGCACTGAGGGCGAGGAGTCCGAAACAGCACAGCAGAATACCGCGAAGCACATCGAGCTTTCGGAGCATGGCGGGCGTTTCCTTGTTGTTATTGTGTGCCGCGCGAGGCGCCGGGGCATTTTCTCGGCGCCGGGGTTGCAGCCACTCCAAGGCTAGCGCCGAACGGAGCCGCTGCAACCATCCAAAAGGAGGATTCGTCAGGTCGAGTGCTCAGGCATGCGCGGCGTGGCGCAGGCGCTCGCGGTCGAGAATCTCGATGCCGCCATAGCTCAGGCGGAGGATGCCCTGGGCCTCCAGGTCCTTGAGGATCTGGTTGGTGGTCTGCCGCGACAGCGACAGCATGGCCGCCAACTGCTCCTGCGGCAGGTGCAGCTCGCGCTTGCAGGTGGCCGACTCGCCATAGCCCTCGGCGATCATCAGCAGGCGCCGGGCCAGGCGCGGCGCGGCGGGCAGCAGCGACAGCTCTTCCAGTACGGCGAAGGTGATGCGCAGCTTGTGGCTCATCAGCAGGGCGAAGTCGCGCCAGTATTCCGGGTGCTGCGCCAGCAGTGCCTGCAACGGGGCCAGCGGGACCTGCAGGAGCACGGTGGCGCCCTCGGCGTAGGCGTCATGGGTGCGCGGCTGGCCGTCGAACAGGCAGATCTCGCCGAACCAGTTGGGCGCCTCGACCAGCGCCAGCAGCGCTTCCTTGCCGCTCTCGCCGACCACGCTGACGCGCATCGCGCCTTCCACCACGCAATACACGCCGCAGGGTGCGTCGCCACGGGCGAACAGACGCTGCCCGGCCGGCAGTCGGCGCACCACGGCGGCATCGCACAGCGCGTGGCGCAGGTTCTCGGGCAGGGCCTGGAACCAGCGGCCTTCATCGAGGCGGGGCAGGTAGGAGCGGTTGGCGGTCATGGGCTTTGTCGGCTAATTGACAGAGTGGAGCTGCGCGCAAACGCCATCATGCCAGCACCTTGCGGGAGAACAACAATGAAAACGCTCGTCGATCACCTTGCCCAATATGCCGCCTATCACCGGGACCGGCGGAATATCGTCAGTCACTTCATCGGTATCCCGATGATCGTGCTGGCCATCGCCACCCTGCTGTCGCGCCCCGGCTTCGAGCTGGCCGGCCTGCTGGTCTCGCCGGCCGCGCTGCTGGCGCTGGCTTCGGTGGTCTTCTACCTGCGCCTGGACCTGCGCTTCGGCCTGCTGATGACGGCGCTGCTGGCGCTGTCGCTGTGGATCGGCGCGGCGCTCGCCGCCGGCACCACCGCCTACTGGCTCAGCTGGGGCATCGGCCTGTTCGTAGTGGGCTGGGTCATCCAGTTCGTCGGCCACTGGTACGAAGGGCGCAAGCCGGCGTTTGTCGACGACCTCACCGGGCTGATCGTCGGCCCGCTGTTCGTCGCCGCCGAGGCGGCCTTCCTGCTTGGTCTGCGCGACGAAGTGCGCCACGCCGTGGAAGAGCGCGCCGGCCCCACCTGCATCCGCGAGAAAAAGGCGACCGCCTGATTCGGTTCAGTCCGTGCCGCTGAGCTGGCGCAGGATCCGCGCGCTGTCGGGGTCGGCCGGGAAGAAGGTTTCCAGGGCCAGTTCCGACAGCGTCACGTCCACCGGCGTGCCGAACACCGTGATAGTGCCGATCAGGCTGCACACGCCCAGCTCCGTCTGCAGCTGCACCGGGATCAGCACCATGTCGCCATTGGCCGCCTCGTCGTAGGGCGGCGCCGGGTAGGCCGCCACCTCGTCACGCAGCGCTGCCAGCGCGGGATCGCCGCTGGCTTCGAAGTCGCGTTGCAGGCGCTCCACCACATGCGCCTTCCACGGCCCCAGATTGAGGATGCGCGGCGCCAGCCCCTTGGGGTGCAGGCTCATGCGCAGCACGTTGATCGGCGGCTGCAGCAACTCCGGATCGACGCCGATCAGGAAGATATCCACCGTGCGGTTGGACGCCAGCAGGTTCCAATGGCGGTCCACCACCATCGCCGGGTTCGGCTCGTGGGCTTTGAGCAACTGGTCGATGGCCTGTTTCGCCACGGTCAGTGCCGGGTCGTCCAGACCCTTCTCCGAGTACACCGGGGCGTAGCCGGCGGCGCTGAGCAGGCGGTTGCGTTCGCGCAGGGGGATGTCCAGCTGTTCGGCCAGATGCAGGAGCATCTCGCGGCTGGGCAAGGCTCGCCCGGTTTCGACGAAGCTCAGGTGGCGCGTGGAAATCTCCGCGTCGCAGGCGAGGTCGAGCTGGCTGAGCCGGCGGCGCTGGCGCCATTGGCGGAGCAGGGCGCCGACTGGTTGGGCTGGGTTGTTCTGGGCTGGACTGTTCATGGGATCGAACGATAGACCTGCGCAGGCGGTACGGCCATTACCTGGCAGGTAATCGACGCACCTACGTCTGCGGCGGATTCTTCAGCCACACGCCGCCAACCGGTGGCGATCCCTGAAGGAGCTTCGCCATGACTCTGCTGCAACCCTCCCCGCTGCTTCGTCTCACCCTGAAAGTCGATGCCATCGCCGGCGGCGCCATGGGCCTGCTGATGGCCCTGGCCGCGCAACCGCTGGGCGAGCTTTTCGGTCTGCCGTTCGTCCTGCTGATGGTGGCCGGCATCGTGCTCCTGCCGCTGGGGCTGGTGCTCTACTGGATGAGCAACCAGCCGCTGCTGTCGCGCACCGGCGTCTGGGCGGTGATCGCCTTGAACGCGCTGTGGGTGGTGGAAAGCGCGGCCCTGCTGGTGACCGGTTACGTGCAGCCGACCACCCTGGGCTACGCCTTCGTCATTGGGCAGGCGCTGGTGGTCCTGCTGCTGGCCGAGCTCGAGTTCTTCGGCCTGCGGCGGTCGGCGGTTCTTGCCCTGTAACTGCAACACCCGTAGGGCGCATAACGCGCCAGCGTTATCCGCCGGATAGTGGCCGGCGGATAACCTGTTCCAGGTTATGCGCCCTACGGTGCTCTGATGTTCGCGAGCAAGCTCGCTCCTACAGGGTGGGCTCTTCGTAGGAGCGAGCTTGCTCGCGAACCGCTTTATGCCAACGCCTCGCGGACGAAGTCGAGGCGATCCTGGCCGAAGAACATCTCGTCGCCGACGAACATCGTCGGCGCGCCGAACATGCCGCGCTTGATCGCCGCCTCGGTGTTGGCTTTCAGCGCGTCCTTCACCTCCTGTTCGGCGGTCAGCGCCAGCAGCGCCTGTGGATCGAAGCCCGCCTCGGCGAGCAACGGGCCGAGCACAGCCGGATCGCCCAGGTTCAATGCGTCCACCCACATGCCCTTGAACACGCAGGCCAGCAGCGCCTCGAAGCGTTCCGGCTGGCGCATCTGAATGCCGGCGGCGGCGCGCATCAGGGTGAGGGTGTTGATCGGGAAGTGCGGGTTCATCTTCAGCGGCACGCCGTAGCGGCGGGCAAAACGCAGCATGTCGATCAGGGTGTAGCGCCCCTTGGCCGGGATGGCGATGGGCGAGGCATTGCCGGTGGCCTGGAACACGCCGCCCAGCAGCACGGGGCGGTAGACCAGTTCGGCGCCCGTTTCGGCGCAGATTTTCGGCAACTGGGTGTAGGCCAGGTAGGTAGTCGGGCTGCCGAAATCGAAGTAGAACTCGACGCTCTTGCTCATGAGTGGCTCTCTTTCTTGTTGTCGTTATGGGGCGATCACCAGCGCTCGATCCACGGGCGCAGATCCAGCTCGAAAGTCCAGGCATCGCGTGGCTGAGAGTGCAGATACCAGTAGCTGTCGGCGATGTGCTCGGGATCGAGGATGCCGTCCTGGTCCTTCAGCGCGTAGCGTTCGGGGAAGGTCTCGCGGATGAATTCGGTGTCGATGGCACCGTCCACCACTACGTGGGCGACGTGCAGGCCCATCGGCCCCAGCTCGCGAGCCATGCTCTGGGCCAGCGCGCGGATGCCGTGCTTGGCCCCGGCAAAGGCGGCAAAGCCGGAAGCACCGCGCAGGCCTGCGGTGGCGCCAGTGAAGAGGATCGTTCCGCGCTGGCGCTTGACCATGCGCTTGGCCACTTCGCGGCCGGTGAGGAAACCGGAGAAGCAGGCCATTTCCCAGATCTTGAAGTATTTGCGCGCAGTCTCTTCGAGGATGCTGCACGGCACGTTGGCGCCGATGTTGAAGACGAAGGCTTCGATGGGGCCGATGTCGCGCTCGATGGTTTCCACCAGCTCGATCACCGCCTCTTCCTTGCGCGCGTCGGAGGCGAAGCCGTGGGCCTCGCCACCTTCGGCGCGGATGGCGTCCACCAGCGGCTGCAGCTTGTCGGCCGAGCGGCGGGTGACACAGGCGACATAGCCCTCGCGGGCGAAACGACGGGCGATGGCGCCCCCAGTAGCGTCACCCGCGCCGATGACCAGTACGACTTTCTTGTTCTGCGGCATCCTCGTTTTCCTCTTTGGTAAACGGTCGTTAGGTAAACGAACGTTATGTTACTCTCCAGCTCATCGTCAACCGCTTCGCCGGAGTCGCCCCGATGCGCTACTCAGCCACCCATAAGGAAGAAACCCGCCAGCGCCTGCTCGACAGCAGCGGCGCGCTCGCCAAGCAGGGCGGCTTCGCCACTACTGGCGTGGATGGGCTGATGAAGGCGGTGGGCTTGTCCGGCGGGGCGTTCTACAACCACTTCGGTTCGAAGGACGAACTGTTTGCGGCCATCGTCGAGCGTGAGTTGCAGCAGAGCGTCGAACGGCTGGCGGCCAAGGGCAAGGTGCTGGACCGGGCGCGACTGGAACGTGGGCTGAAGCGTTATCTGAGCGTCACCCACGTACAGGACGCCAGCGCCGGTTGCGCGATTCCCGCGCTCGGGGCGGAGATCGCCCGCGCCGACAAAACCGTGCGGCAGAGCGCCGAGGACGCGCTGGTGGACTTGCAGCAGGCGTGGGCCGAGGTGCTGGGGTCGCCGGAAGATGCCTGGGCGCTGCTGGCGCAGTGCGTGGGGGCGCTGATGCTGGCGCGGATGGTTGCCGGCGAGAAGACGCAGAAGGCGATCATCGAGTCGAGCCGGGATTTCCTGCTGCGGCATCTGGACGAAGGCACGGACCTGTAGGAGCGGGCCATGCCCGCGATCGCGGACAAAGTCCGCTCCTGCGGGGGCAGGACGGATTCATCCGTGTCGCAGGGAAAGCCGCAGCGTTGCCTGTAGGAGCGCCCCATGGGCGCAATTCGCGGGCATGGCCCGCTCCTACAGGGATACGCTGGGTTAGATATTCGCCACCGGCTGGAATGCCTTCGGCTTGAAGTACAGCGTCTCGCCGCGGGCGAGGCCGGTCAGGCTGTCGTGGTCCTTCACCACTTCGGCCTCGATCAGTTCGTCCTGGCCTTCCACCTTCAGCGTCACCCGGGTGATCGCGCCCAGCGGGCGGATGTCGCGGACTTCGGCGGCGCGATGCTCGGCCACTTCGGAGCGCGACAGCGAGACCTCGTGCGGACGGAACAGCACGTGCTCGTCACCGCCGATATGCAGTCGGTTGGAGTCGCCGAGGAAGTGGTAGACGAAGTCGCTGGCCGGGTTCTCGTAGACCTCGCCCGGCGAGCCGATCTGCTCGATCACGCCCTTGTTCATCACCACGATGCGGTCGGCGACTTCCATCGCCTCTTCCTGGTCGTGGGTGACGAACACGGAGGTCAGGTTGATCTCCTCGTGCAGGCGCGCCAGCCAGCGGCGCAGCTCCTTGCGCACCTTGGCGTCGAGGGCGCCGAAGGGTTCGTCCAGCAGCAGGATCTTCGGTTCCACCGCCAGTGCGCGGGCCAGGGCGATACGCTGGCGCTGGCCGCCGGAGAGCTGCTCCGGGTAGCGGTCGGACAGCCAGTCCAACTGCACCATGTTGAGCAGCTCGTGGACCTTCTCGGCGATGCGCGACTCGCTCGGGCGTTCGCTCTTGGGCTTCATGCGCAGGCCGAAGGCGACGTTGTCGAACACCGTCATGTGGCGGAACAGCGCGTAGTGCTGGAACACGAAACCGACGTTGCGATCGCGCACGTCGTGCTGCGAGACGTCCTCGCCGTGGAACACGATGTTGCCGGCGTCCGGGGTCTCCAGGCCGGCGATGATGCGCAGCAGGGTGGTCTTGCCGCAGCCGGACGGGCCGAGCAGGGCGACCAGTTCGCCGCTGTGGATGTCGAGGTTGATATCGTTCAGCGCCTTGAAGGCGTTGAAGTTCTTGCTGACGTTACGGATCTCGATGCTCATGGCGTGGCTCTCACTCTTCGTCAGCTTTTACTTTGGCGCGGGTCAGGCGCGATTCGCTCCACTGCTTGAGCAGCAGGATGACCAGGGCCATCAGCAGCAGCAGGGTGGCGACGCTGAAAGCGGCGACGTGGTTGTATTCGTTGTAGAGGATTTCGACGTGCAGCGGCAGGGTGTTGGTGACGCCGCGGATGTGTCCGGAGACCACCGACACCGCGCCGAACTCGCCCATGGCCCGCGCGGTGCACAGCACCACGCCGTAGATCAGGCCCCATTTGATGTTCGGCAGGGTCACATGCCAGAACATCTGCCAGCCGTTGGCGCCGAGCAGGCGCGCGGCCTCTTCCTCCTGGGTGCCCTGTTCCTGCATCAGCGGGATCAGTTCGCGGGCGACGAAGGGGAAGGTGACGAAGATGGTGGCCAGGACGATGCCGGGCACGGCGAAGACGATCTGGATGTCGTGGTCCGACAGCCACTGCCCGAAGTAGCCCTGGGCGCCGAACAGCAGAACGTAGATCAGGCCGGCGATCACCGGCGAGACCGAGAACGGCAGGTCGATCAGGGTCACCAGGATGCTCTTGCCGGGGAACTCGAACTTGGTCACGCACCAGGCGGCGGCGACACCGAACACCAGGTTCAGCGGCACCGAGATGCCCACGGCGATCAGCGTCAGCTTCAGCGCGGCCAGCGCATCGGGTTCCAGGATGGCTTCGAAGAAGGTGCCGAAGCCCTGCTTCAGCGCCTCGCTCAGCACCACGAACAGCGGCAGCAGCAGGAACAGGGCAAAGGCCAGCCAGGCCAGCGCGATCAGGGCGCGGCGGCCCCAGACATTACCCCGGCGAGCCGCGTTGGCAGCGGCCGCGGCGGAAAGGCTTGCGGTACTCATGGCGCGCTCCTCAGGGCGTTTCGATGCGGCGTTGCAGCAGGTTGATCAACAGCAGCAGGACGAAGGCGACGACCAGCATCAGCACGCCGATGGCGGTGGCGCCGGTGTAGTCGTACTGGTCCAGCTTGACCATGATCAGCAGCGGCAGGATCTCGGTCTTCATCGGCATGTTGCCGGCGATGAAGATCACCGAGCCGTACTCGCCGACACCGCGGGCGAAGGCCAGGGCGAAACCGGTCAGCCAGGCCGGCAGGAGAGCCGGCAGGAGCACGTGGCGGAATACCTGCAACGGCTTGGCGCCCAGGCACGCAGCGGCTTCTTCCACTTCACGCGGGATGTCCGCCAGCACCGGCTGCACCGTGCGCACCACGAACGGCAGGACCACGAAGGTCAGCGCCAGGGTGATGCCCAGCGGGGTGTAGGCGATCTTCAGGCCGATCTCGGTGGCGAAGCGGCCGACCAGGCCGCTGGGCGCGTACAGCGCGGTGAGCGCGATACCGGCCACGGCGGTGGGCAGGGCGAAGGGCAGGTCGATCATCGCGTCGATGATCTTGCGCCCCGGGAAGCGGTAGCGCACCAGCACCCAGGCCAGCAGGGTGCCGATCACGCCGTTGATCAGGGCGGCGATCAGCGCGGTGCCGAAGCTCAGCTTGAGCGCGGCGATGACCCGCGGTGCGGTGATGATGGCCCAGAACTGATCCCAGAAAAGGTGGGTCGTCTTGAGGAACATGGCCCCCAGCGGAATCAGCACCAACAGGCTGAGATACACCAGGGTGTAGCCCAGAGTCAGCCCGAAGCCGGGTATGACCGGGGAGATGCGTCGTGACATTGGCTGTCCTTTCTATGAACGCGTTGAGCCCCCGCCATGGGGCGGGGGTTTTCGTTCCGCGCGGGCTGTGCACCGGCCCGCGCGGATCGGGTCGCCCGGCGCGAGGCCGGGCGGTTGGCGCATCACTGCGCCTGGTAGATCTTGTCGAAGATGCCGCCGTCGTTGAAGAACTTGGGCTGCGCGACCTTCCAGCCGCCGAAGTCCTTGTCGATGGTCACCAAGTTCAGTTTCGGGAACTGGTTGGCGAACTCGGCGGCGACCTTGGCGTTACGCGGGCGGTAGAAGTTCTGCGCGGCGATGCGCTGGCCTTCTTCGCTGTACAGGTACTTCAGGTATTCCTCGGCGACCTTGCGGGTGCCTTTTTTGTCGACGTTCTTGTCGACCACGGCCACCGGCGGCTCGGCCAGGACGGACACGGACGGAACGACGATCTCGAAGTTCTCGCCGCCCTGTTCCTTCTTGGCCAGGAAGGCTTCGTTCTCCCAGGCCAGCAGCACGTCGCCGATGTTGTTGTTGACGAAGGTGATGGTCGAACCGCGGGCGCCAGTGTCCAGAACCGGGACGTGCTTGTACAGGTCCTTCACGTAGGCTTGCGCCTTCTCTTCGCTACCGTACTGCTTCTTCGCCCAGGCCCAGGCGGCGAGGAAGTTCCAGCGGGCACCGCCGGAGGTCTTCGGGTTCGGGGTGATGACTTCCACGCCCTGCTTGGTCAGGTCGCCCCAGTCCTTGATGCCCTTGGGGTTGCCCTTGCGCACCAGGAACACGATGGTCGAGGTGTAGGGGGTGCTGTTGTCGGGCAGGCGTGCCTGCCAGTCGGCGGGCAGCAGCTGGCCCAGCTTGTTCAGTTCGTCGATGTCGCCGGCCAGGGCCAGGGTCACCACGTCGGCCTTCAGGCCGTCGATCACGGCGCGGGCCTGCTTGCCGGAGCCACCGTGGGATTGCTGCACGGTCAGGTCGTCACCGCCCTGGGCCTTCCAGTGCTTGATGAAGGCGGTGTTGTAGGCCTGGTACAGCTCGCGGGTCGGATCGTAGGAAACGTTCAGCAGTTGGGTGGCGGCGGAAACCGGGCCGGCAATCAGTGCGCTGGCGAGAGCGGCCAGGGCGAAACGGCGGATGGACATGTGCAGCTCCTGAAAAATACAGATTTTTTAGTGTTTGTTTGGCAGGTCTTTCGGGGGGCTATATCAGCCGCGCATTCGCGGCTGGCTGCTGCAGTACCGGTGGGGCAGGGCGGTCATGGCGACGCTCCGGTTGTCCAGTCATGCACTTGTTATGAGGTGCGGTTCAGGCTCAGGCTCAGGCTTGCTTGCCGGGGCTCTGCTGCAGGCGGAATTTTTCCTTGCGCTCGATCTGCACCACCTGGCCGTTGTGCACGGTGATCTCGACGGCGCCGAAACGCAGGCCACGCAAGGCGCTCTGCACTTCGCGCAGGATGTTGGCTTCTTCCTGACCGTCCAGGCTACGGAGGGTTGCGCTCATGGGTATCTGCTCCTAGTGGGTTGACCGCGAGGTCGCTTCCGGGCGCCGTTCGTGCGGTGTGGGCGCATCATAGGCAGGAGCTGGATATTCTTAAAAATACTGTTTAAGAATTTTTATATATCAGAAAGTTTTTAGAGCGGTTAGCCGCTCTGGCGCGGCAGCTTCGCCAGCAGGGCCTGCGCGGGTTGCGGCTTGTCGTACCAGTAGCCCTGGCCGAAGTCGCAGGCGTGGGTGAGGAGGAAGGCGGCCTGGTCGGGGCGTTCGATGCCTTCGGCGACCACCTGCAGACCCATGCTCTGGCCCAGAGCGATCACCGCGCAGGCGATGGCGGCATCCTCGGCGTCATCGGGCAGGCCGGCGACGAAGCCCTGGTCGATCTTCAGCTTGTGCACCGGCATGCGTTTCAGGCGCATCAGCGAGGAGTAGCCGGTACCGAAGTCGTCGATGGACAGGTGCACGCCGAGCAGGCGCAGCTGGCAGAGCAGCTCCAGCCCCTGGTCGAAGTTCTGCATCACCGCGCTCTCGGTGACCTCCAGTTCCAGGTGATGGGGCTCCAGGCCGCTCTGCTGCAGCGCCAGGGCGACGCGCTCTTCCAGCCCGCCACGGCTGAACAGGCGGCTGGAAACGTTCACCGCGATGAAGTCCAGGGTGATGCCGGCATCGAGCCAGGCGCGCATCTGGCGACAGGCCTGGTCGAGCATCCAGGCATCGAGGGCGGTGATCAGCCCGGATTCCTCCGCCACGGGGATGAACTCGCTGGGCGGCACCAGGCCGCGCTGCGGGTGCTGCCAGCGCACCAGCGACTCGACGCCGACCATGCGCCCACTGGCGAGGTCGTGTACCGGCTGGAAGTAGATGCGCAGTTCGTCGTGGTCCAGCGCGTGGCGCAGCGCCGCTTCGACCTGCACATGGGAACGCGCGCGGGCGGTCAGCTCCGGGGTGTAGAAGGCATACAGGTTGCGGCCGCTGGCCTTGGCCTGGAACAGCGCGGCGTCGGCGTGCTGCATCAGGTGGTCGACGTTGCGCGCGTCCTCGGGGAACAGGCTCACGCCCAGGCTGACGGACATGTAAATGGTCTGTCCGTCGACCTCGAAGGGCGCGTGCATCGCCTCCAGAAGGCGCTGGGCGAGGCTACTGGCGTGCTGTTGCTGCGGGCTTTCGAGAACCACCGCGAACTCGTCGCCGCCCAGGCGCGCCAGGGAGCAGCGTTCGTCGAGGACGGCCTGCAGGCGTTCGGCGATGGCCTTGATCAGCCGGTCGCCGGTGCTGTGCCCAAGGCTGTCGTTGATGTGCTTGAAGTGATCGAGGTCGATCACCAGCAGGGCGCCTCCGCCCTGTTCGCGTTCGGCGCGGGCGATGGCCTGCTCGATGCGCTCGCGCAGCAGCAGGCGGTTGGGCAAGCCGGTGAGCGGATCGTGGTGGGCGAGGAAGTCCAGTTCGTGCTGCGAGCGCTTGAGGCTGCTGAGGTCGGAAAACACCGCCACATAATGGGTCAGCTGGCCCTGGTCGTTGCGCACCGCGCGGATGTGCTGCCACTGCGGGTACACCTCGCCGCTCTTGCGGCGGTTCCAGATCTCGCCGCTCCACACACCGTCGCGCAGCAGGGCTTCCCACATGCGCTGGTAGAAGGCGGCGTCCTGGCGGCCGGACTTGAGGAGCGACGGCTGACCGCCGAGCACGTCTTCCGCCGCATAGCCGGTGATGCGCGAGAACGAGGGATTGGTGTGCACGATGATGCCGCGGCTGTCGGTGACCAGCAGGCCTTCCTGGGTCGCCTCGAACACCGCCGCGGCCTGGCGCAGGTGGTCCTCGTTGCTGCGTTGGCGCGTGACGTCGCGGCTGACGCCGGTCATGCGCAGGGCTTCGCCGCTGGCGCTGCGCTCGACGTGCCCGCGGGCGTGGACCCAGCGGTAGCCGCCGTCGCTGTGGAGGATGCGGTAGACGCAGTCGAGCTGGTCGCCGAGACCGTCGATGTGGCTCTGGCAGGCGGCGAGAATGGTGTCGCGGTCCTCGGGGTGCAGGCGGTTCTCCCAGAGCAGGAAGTCGTCGCTCAGGTGCTCGCAGGGGAGGCCGATCAGGTTGGCGTAGCCCGGCGAGTAATAGACGCGGTGGGTGCGCAGGTCCCAGTCCCAGACGCCATCCTCGACCACGCTCAGTGCGCGGCTCAGGCGTTCCTCGCGGTTGGCCAGGGCATTGACGGTAGCGTGCTGGCGGTGGAAGTGCCGCTGCAGCAGCAGGAACAGAAGCAGGGCGCTGATACCCAGGAACACGAACTTCTTGACGGTCATCCAACGCAGCAGCTGGACCGGCTCGGGGAAGACCATTTGTAACCAATGGTCACCCAGCAGCATCCAGAGGGCGGCGAGCACCAGGTACAGCAGGCTGATGCGGAGGGCGCTAAGTCGAGGGTTCATGCGGTGGCGAGGTGAAGGTATTGGCTACGCAGTATAAAGGATGCCCGCAGGCGGTCGTTCTTATCTAAAAGACCGGATGGTTTTCCGGACCCGCTTGGTGATAATGCGAGCTGGCCTTGTCCGGCAAGGTCGCTCTTTCACCACTTCCGAGGTTCATTATCGACCATGTGGTACAACGGTTTCCTTGACCTGTCGCCATGGCAACTGGTGGCGGTCACCCTGGTCCTGACGCATATCACCATCGTCAGTGTCACCGTTTATTTGCATCGCTATTCCGCGCACCGCGCCCTCGAACTGCACCCCGCGCTGCAACATTTCTTCCGTTTCTGGCTGTGGATGACCACGGGCATGAACACCCGCGAGTGGACCGCCATCCACCGCAAGCACCACGCCAAGTGCGAAACCGCCGACGATCCGCACAGCCCGGTGTACAAGGGCCTGGGCACCGTCCTGCGGCGCGGCGCGGAGCTCTATCGCGAAGAAGCGAAGAACGAGGACACCCTGCGCATCTACGGCAAGAACTGCCCGGACGACTGGCTGGAGCGCAAGGTCTACAGCCGCTACCCGCTGGGCGGCATCGTGCTGATGGTTCTGATCGATGTGGCCCTGTTCGGCGCTCTCGGACTGACCGTCTGGGCGGTGCAGATGGCGTGGATTCCGGTATGGGCCGCCGGCGTGATCAATGGCCTGGGCCATGCCATCGGCTACCGCAACTTCGAGTGCCGCGACGCCGCCACCAACCTGGTGCCCTGGGGCATCCTGATCGGTGGCGAAGAGCTGCACAACAACCACCACACCTACCCGAACTCGGCCAAGCTGTCGGTGAAGAAGTGGGAGTTCGACCTGGGCTGGGCCTGGATCAAGCTGTTCAGTTTCCTCCGCCTGGCCAAGGTGGCCCGCGTAGCGCCCATCGCCCACCGGGTGGAAGGCAAGGGCAGCCTGGACATGGACACCGCCATGGCCATCCTCAACAACCGCTTCCAGATCATGGCCCAGTACCGCAAGCTGGTGATCGGCCCGCTGGTGAAACAGGAACTGGCCAAGGCCGACGCATCGGTGCGCCACCTGTTCCGCCGCGCCAAGCGCCTGCTGTCGCGGGAGACCAGCCTGCTGGAAGAGCGCCACCACGCGCGCATCCAGGATCTGCTCGCGCAGAGCCAGTCCCTGCAGGTGATCTACGAGAAGCGCCTGGCGCTGCAGCAGATCTGGGTGAAGACCAGCGCCAACGGCCACGACATGCTGGCGGCGATCAAGCAGTGGGTGCAGGAGGCGGAAGCCAGCGGCATCCAGTCGCTGAAGGAATTCGCCGAGCAGCTCAAGACCTACTCGCTGCGCCCCGCCGTGTAGCTGACAGCGTCGTCCTAGGACGATGTGAAGTCTGTCGCAAGAAAGCCCGCCGTTCGGCGGGCTTTTTGTTTACTTTGCAACCGCTTGGCGTAGTTTGCGGTCATAGCCCCGGTCGATGAGCGGGAGGCGCCAAACCATGGATGAACAGAACAAGATGCCTGTGGATCAGGACGAAGCGCTGCTGGCGTTGCTGCACAGCCGCGCCGAGGTGCAGCGGCTCAAGGAACGCGAGCAGCTCTTCAGCGCGCTGCTGGCCAGCATCAACTCGGTCCTCTGGGCCTTGGACTGGCAGGCGCAGCGCATGGTCTACGTCAGCCCAGCCTACGAGCGCATCTTCGGCCGCTCCGCGGCATTGCTGCTGGCGGACTACAGCGAATGGCAAAACTGCATCTATCCCGATGACCTGGACTACGCCCAGAGCAGCCTGCAGGAAGTGTTCGAACGCGGCGTCATCGAACAGCGCGAGTACCGCATCCTGCGTGCCGACGGTGAGGTGCGCTGGCTGAGCGACAAGTGCTACCTCAGCCAGCACGGCGACGCCGGCCTGCCGCAGATGATCGTCGGGGTCGCCGAGGACATCACCGACAAGAAGCACATGGAGACCGAGCTGCACCGCCTGGCCACCACCGATGTGCTGACCCAGAGCAGCAACCGCCGCTACTTCTTCGACAGTGCCGAGCAGGCCTTCCGCGACTGCAAGGCGACCTCCACGTCGCTGGCCTTCCTGCTGCTGGATGTCGACGACTTCAAGAAGATCAACGACGCCTACGGCCACCAGGTGGGCGATGTGGTGCTGCAACGCATTGCCCAGAGCGGGGCGGGCGCATTGCGCCGGGGCGACCTGTTCGGCCGTATCGGTGGCGAGGAGTTCGCGGTGCTGTTGCCCGGCTGCAACGAAACAATGGCGCGGCAGATCGGCGAGCGCCTGCAACGGGAAGTTCAGCGCTTGCGCTTCAACGAGGGTGAGCAGTACTTCAGCGTGACCATCAGCCAGGGGCTGACCCTGCTGCAGCCGGACGACCAGAACCTGTCGGCGCTATACAGCCGCGCGGATGCGGCCTTGTATGAGGCCAAGCGCACCGGCAAGGACCGCATAGTTCAGGGATGAAACACTGCCGTTTACGTCAGGTGGCAAAAGTAATACTTTTCGACTAATACCATTGTTACACCGTGGAGAATAAGGCGTTCCATTCATCCCGGAATGCCATTTAATTGGCGGCTTAACAATCAATGAGTTATGAAGTTCAATTTGCCTTTTGTCGGATTATTGGCGGTTCGGTACATCGTTGATTGACATACCTCCACCCCCCCCACTATTACTAATCCCATAGCAATATCGAATGGTGTCTGGATGAGACACCAGGGGAGTTGTCTCACGAGCGTCGTGTCAGGGAAGAGTTGATCCTTCCCCCCTGTCTTTCCACCACCTCCTGTCCTCAGCACGAGCACTTCCGTCGCGCTCAACGCAACGGAAGCGAGGCTTTTTTGCTGTCGTTTTCCAGATTTTCGGAATCGGCCGAGGGGCGGTAGCTTTGCCCGCTGAAAAATAACGGCCACTACAGGGATAAGCAGTCGATGAATCGTTGACGGAATCGGGTCATTCGAACTCGGGCGGTAGCTTTGTCTTCGAATTTTGCCAAAAGCCCGGTTACGCAGCGATCTCCGTTAGCGGAGCCACTGTAGATGACCGAAACAAGCGAAGCGGCAGATGCGCCTTCAACGGCTGCCGATGTACGCGGGAAGTCCAGCGCAGTTGCGCAGATATGCGCCTCCGGCAGGTGTGCCAGAAAAGAGAGTTTCGCGCGTGATAATAAGTCCCGACTGAAGTTTTATACGACCTTCGGACATATCGCCAATCGTATTCATCTCATTATGCGACTTTTTGTTGCGGATGAACTTCCAGCGCAACTTCATAAGCACCAATCGCTATTTCCGTTATCGCAGAAAGTGCAACTTCGGCCAGCTTCCGAAGTGCTTTCTCCGGCACTCGCCCGCGGCGACTTGCCGTTCATGCACCCCGTCCCCGCGCAGTGCTCGCAGTGTGTGACGGAGTTCCGGCGCGAATGCGCGCCGCTTGCCGGCCGGTGGTGCCGGTATCACGACGAGAGCCGCGCGGCCCGCGCGCCCCGAGCTCGCTAGGGAGTCAGGCTGATGACCGATCAATCCTTTCGTTCCAGCTACGCCTGTGTGGTCGGTGGTGCCGGCCCGGCAGGCATGGGGTTTCTGTTCAATGCCTACAAGACCGGGGCGCTGGCGAGCCTGGCGCGTTCCGGCCTGCTGGTTGTGGATGCCGCGCTGGCGGTTGGCCGCGGCCGGCTGGGGGATTACCACATCACCGCCAACTCGGTGGGCGACGTGTTCCTCGACTGCCTGCGCGATCCGGCGCTGCTGCCGATCTTCGCTCCGCTGGAACATTCGCCGGCCTTCCGCGCCCTGCAGAACGATCCCCACGGCGCGCCGATGCTCACGCAAGTGGGCGAGTTGCTGGCGCACGCCTCGACATTGTTCATGCGCTATGTCACCCAGCACCTCGGCGTCGAGGTCGCACTGGGTACCCGTATCGAAAAGATCACCGCCCACGGCGACGGCAGCTTCCAACTGGCCCTGCGCAGTGGTTCCTGTTCCTGGCAGGTGGAGGCGGGTGGACTGGTGCTCAATCTCGGTGGCCGGCAGACCCGCGAGTACCTGCACTGGAGTCTGGCCGAGCAGGACCTGCACTTGGCCCACGACGGTCCCATCGTTTATTCCTCCGACGCCTTGCTCAGTCTGAGTCCCGCCGAACTGGTGGAGCTGTTTGGCGACCGCGTGACCCCGGACAGCCATTTCACCGTGGTCGGCGGTTCCCACAGCGCCTTCTCGGTACTCGACAACCTGGCCTGCGCCCTCGATTGCCTGGGCCTCGAACGGCTGACCCTGATGCACCGCGCGCCGATCCGCCTGTTCTTCGAGAGCGTCGAGGAAGCGCTGGCCGCCGGCTACAAGGTGGACGAGGGCATGGACGTGTGCCCGGTGTCCGGCCGGGTCAACCGCTCCGGCGGGCTGCGCTACCGCGCCCATCAGGTGGGGACCGACGTGCTCGCCAACGGCCATGTCAGCGGCACCCGGGTGAAGGTCGAGCTGTTGCGGATGGAGGACCGTTCGCCGGCCAACCGCGAGCGCCTGGAACGCTGCTGCAGCGAGCCGGGCGTGATGATCCAGGCCATCGGCTACCAGCCGTGCCTGCCGGCGATGCGCCACGCCAACGGCGAGCCGTTGCAGGTGCGCGAGAGCAAGGGCGGGCTGGACTCCGACGCCGCCGGCTGTCTGCGCGATTGCGACGGCCAGCCGATCCCGGGGCTGTACAGCTTCGGCCTTGGCTCGGGACTGGCGGCCAACCCGATGCTGGGCAGCGAGCGCTCCTTCGACAGCCGCATCTACGGCGTCTGGCAGTTCCACCACGACGCCAGCGGACGGGTCATCGAAGCCCTGCAGGAACACCTGGCCGGCCGCACCCAGCAGGCGCCCGAGCCGGCCCTGGACGCCCCGCTCGACGGCGCGCCCTTCGCGCTCTCCGCGCTGGGCTGATTGGCGCGCCAGCGGCCCGCAACGCACTTTCATCCATCAGAGGGATGCGACTGTGATCAATGTGACCAAGACGTATCTGGGGGATCTGGACAAGTTCAAGCGCTACGTGGAGCAGATCTATGCCACCGGCTGGCTGACCAACCACGGTCCCTTCTCCATAGAGCTGGAAGAACGCCTGCAGGACTTCCTGGGCGTGCGCAATGTGATCGTCACCTGCAACGGCACCATCGCCCTGCAAGTGGCCTACCGCGCGCTGGGCGTGACCGGGAGCGCGGTGACCACGCCGTTCAGCTTCGTCGCCACCAGCAGCACCCTGGAGTGGGAACACATCCGGCCTCGCTTCGCCGATATCGACGCGAAGACCTGGAACCTCGATCCGCAACTGATCGAGACAAGCCTGGCGCCGGACACCACAGCCATCGTCGCCACCCATGTGTTCGGCAACCCCTGCGCGGTGGACGAGATCCAGGCGGTGGCCCAGCGCAATCGCCTGAAGGTGATCTACGACGGCGCCCATGCCTTCGGCTCGCGCTACCGCGACCGCTCGGTGCTGGCCTGGGGCGACCTGAGCACCCTGAGCTTCCACGCCACCAAGCTGTTCCACACCATCGAGGGCGGCGCCATCGTCACCGCCGATGACGAGATGGCCAAGCAGATCCGCCTGCTGTGCAACTTCGGCATCGCCGGGGTGGACAAGATCGTGGGCCCCGGGATCAACGCCAAGATGAACGAGTTCTCCGCCGCCATGGGGTTGTGCCTGCTCGACGACATCGACAGCATCCTTTCCCAGCGCGAGGAAATCGCCGCCCGCTACAACGCCGCCCTGGGCGACTACTACGACCTGCAGAGCCTCCAGCCCGGCGGCCGACAGAACAACAGCTACTACCCGATCGGGCTGCGCAACGAGGCACAGCTGCTGCGCGTGCGCAGCGGATTGAATGCCATCGGGGTCAATCCGCGGCGTTACTTCTACCCCTCGCTGGACACCCTGGACTACCTCGCGCCACAGCAACCGCAAGCCATCTCGCGCGAATTGAGCCAGCGCATCCTCTGCCTGCCGATATACCCGGGGCTGCCGCAGGACGTGCAGCACGCGGTGATCGAGGTGCTGCAGATGGAAGCCGGCCGGGTCGCCGTGGCGGTGTGAGGAAGCGGTCATGCCGGCCAAACGCTCGCTGTCGATGATCCGCAATACCCTGCTGAACTACGCGGGGCAGGCCTATGCGATCGTCATCGGCATCCTGATCCAGCCGTTCTACCTGGGCCACCTGGGCGCCGAAGCCTATGGCCTGATCGGTTTCTTCGCGGTGCTGCAGTCCTGGCTGCTGTTGCTGGACGTCGGCCTGTCGCCGGCCCTGGTGCGGCAGGTGGCGCATGTCCGTGGCGCCCAGGGCGAAACCTATGGCCAGGCCAGCCTGCTGCGCTCCTTCGAGCTGATCCTGCTGCCGCTGACCCTGCTCAGCTCGCTGGCGGTGTATTCCGGCAGCCCGTGGATCGCCGGACGCTGGCTGAACGTCCATGTACTGAGCCCGATGCTGGTGGCGCAGTGCATCAGCCTGATGGGCCTGCTGGTCGCCCTGCGCCTGTACGGCACCCTGTACCGCAGTGCGCTGCAGGGGCTGGAGCTGCACGGCTGGATCAACGGGATCAACATCTTCATCACCACCCTGCGCTACTTCGGCGGCCTGCTGCTGGTGGCCCGGGTCAGCCAGGACCCGCTGGTGTTCTTCCAGTTCCAGGTGGCGGTGTCGCTGCTCGAGACCCTGATGCTCGGCAGCAAGGCCTACCTGTGGATGGAAGTGCGGCTGTTCACGCGTTTCTGCTGGGATACGCTGCGGCCGGTGATTCCCTTCGCCCTGGGCATGAGCTTCACCTCCGGCCTGTGGATCGTCCTGACCCAGCTCGACAAGGTCTTGCTGTCGAGCCTGATGCCGTTGCGGGACTACGGCTATTTCTCCCTGGTGGCGCTGATCAGCGGCGGCATCCTCAGTCTGGTCAATCCGCTGGCGCAGTCGCTGCTGCCGCGCATGACCATGCTGGTCGCCGAGGGGCGCCACGAAGACATGCAGCAGCTCTATCTGAAGGCGAACCGATTCGTCTGTGTGCTGCTGCTACCGATGGTCGCGGTGATCGCCGCTCATGGTCATGACCTGGTGCTGGCCTGGAGCGGCGATGCCGTGGCCGCCAGCTGGTGCCAGCCGGTACTGGTCTGGTATGTGCTCGGCGCCGGCCTGATGGCGGTGGGCAGTTTCCAGTTCTACCTGCAGTACGCCCATGGCCAGCTGCAGCTGCATGTCTGGTACACCGTGGCGTCCGCGCTGGTGAGCATTCCGCTGGTGGTGGCCACCGCCTACCTGTACGGCGTGCAAGGCGTGGCGCTGTGCTGGTTCGGCCTGCGCGTGGCGTCCTTCCTGATCCTGCCGCCGCTCGTGCACCGTCGCTTCGGCAATGAGCTGCACTGGCCCTGGCTGCGCGACACGCTGTCGATCGCCGCACTGAGCGGCGTCGGGTTGCTGCTCAGCGAGCCCGTCTACGCCCTGCTGGCCCGTTCCGGCGAGCGCCTGTCCCTGCTGCTGGCGCTGGCCGCCTGCGGAGCGATCACCCAGGGCCTGGTGGGCGTGGGCTGCGCTGCCGCGCTGCTGCGTCTGTTCAAACCGTTCCAGAAACCGAGTGTCTAGAGATGGGCATCCGTTCCGAGCTGCAGATTCTCTCCAACTGGCCGGCAGCGCCCGAACCCCTGTTGAGCATCGTTTGCCTGGCCTACAACCAGGTGGATTACATCGGCCGTACGCTGGACAGTTTCCTTGAGCAGATCACCGACTTCCGTTTCGAGGTGCTGGTCAACGACGACGCCTCCACCGATGGCACCACCGAGGTGATCGCCGATTACGCCGCGCGTTACCCGCACATCATCAAGCCGATCTTCCACAAGGAGAACCAGTACTCCAAGGGTGTGTCCCAGGGCATCCTGGTCTTCCGCAAGGCGCGCGGCCGCTACATCGCCTACTGCGAGGGCGACGACTTCTGGACCGACCCGCACAAGCTGCAGATCCAGGTCGACTTCCTCGAACGCAACGCCGACTACGTGATCACCTATCACGACGCCTACGTCTTCGACGAGAGCGGGGTGGTCAAGTCGCCGCAACTCACCGGCCGCAACCGCCGCGACGCCAGCCGCCGGGAGCTGCAACAGGCGCGGGCCATTTCGACCCTGACCGCCTGCTTCCGCAATGTCCTGGGCGAAATGCCCGAGGAGCTGCGCAGCATCCGCATGGGTGACCTGTGCTGGTGGTCGTTGCTGGGCGCCTATGGCAAGGGCAAGTTCCTCGGACAGATCGGCCCTGCGGCTTACCGCCAGCACGAGGGCGGAATCTTCTCCATGCAGGCCGAACAGGTGCAGCAGCGGATGGCGCTGCACACCTACTACTGCCTGTCGCGCTACTACCAGCGCATTGGCGACCAGGCGCTCCACGAGTACTTCCTGGTCCAGGTCTGCCGCCTGTCGATGGCCGCGATTCCCGTGCCACGCAAGATCGAGGCGTTCCTGCTGCTGATCGGCAACCACGGCCTGAACCTGCTCAAGCGACTGAACCCGATCCACGCACGCTGAGCCGCGTCATCTCACTGGAGGATGGATGTCCATGAGTATCATGCCCCACTCGTCCCTGGAGAACGTCCAGGACACTCGTATCGACGTGGCGGGTCTGCTGCGCCTGCTCTTCGACCACAAGCGAATGATCATCGTCGTCACCGGGCTGTTCGCCACCCTGGGCCTGATCTATGCGCTGCTCGCCACGCCGATCTACGTGTCGGGCGCGATGATCCAGGTCGAGCAGAAGAAGAACGGCCTCAATGGCACGCCGGAGGTGATCAACCGTCCCGACTCGGTCTCCCTTGCCTCCACCGAGATCGAGCTGCTGAAGTCCCGCGCGGTGCTCGGCAAGGCCGTGGAGATGCTCAAGCTCTACATCACCGCCAAGCCCCGGCATATGCCGCTGGTGGGGGACTTCCTGGCGCGGCATTTCAAGCCGACTCCGGAGCAACCGCTGGCACCGCCTCTGTTCGGCATGGGCGCCTTCGCCTGGGGGGGCGAGCAGATCAAGGTGTACCAGCTGGAAGTGCCCGAAGAGTATCTCGGCGAGCCGCTGACCCTGGTTGCCGAGAACGGCGGCGCCTACGTCCTGCTCAATGCCGACGGCGAACAGCTGCTGCGCGGCGAGGTGAACAAGACCGTGATCGACAAGGGCTTCACCATTGAGGTGGACGAGCTCGTGGCGCACCCGGGCACCGAATTCATCCTCACCCGTGACCGTCTGCTGACCGCCACCCTGGCCTATCAGAAGCTGCTCAAGGTGGTCGAGGCCGGCAAGGATTCCGGGATCATCTACATGACCCTGGAGGACCCCAACGCGGGGCAGGCCGACCTCATCCTCGACAAGATCGCCCATCTCTACGTGCTGCAGAACGTCGAGCGCAGTTCCGCCGAAGCCTCCCAGCGCCTGCAGTTCCTGCGCTCGCAGCTGCCGGCGGTGCGCATGGAACTGGAACGCGCCGAAGCCGCCTACAACGCCTACCAGACCAGCGCCAAGTCCGCCGACATCACGGTCGAGACCCGTGGCGTACTGGACCAGGTGGTGGGCATCGACAACCAGCTCTCCGACCTCAAGCTCAAGCGCGCCGAGTACGACCGCCTCTACGCGCCCAGCCATCCGACCTACCAGGCGCTGCTCAAGCAGGTGAGCAGCCTGGAGGCACGCAAGGTCGCCTTGCAGGGACGCATCCAGGCCCTGCCGTCCACCCAGCAGGAACTGTTGCGTCTCTCCCGTGACATGCGCGTCACCCAGCAGACCTATACCAACGTGCTGGACAAGGCTCAGGAACAGGACATCCTGCGCGCCGGCACCATCGGCAACGTCCGGGTGATCGACACCGCCCAGGCCGACGTCGAGAAGCCGGCCAAGCCGATGCGCAAGATCATCGTGTTGCTCTCCACCCTGGTCGGCTTCTGCGTCGCCATGGGCATCCTGTTCCTGCGCCAGGCCTTCTATCGGGGCGTGGAGAATCCCGAGGCGATCGAGCAGCTTGGCCTGCCGGTGCTCGCGGCGGTGCCGTACTCGCGTCAGCAGGAGCGCCTGGAGCGGGAGCGCAAGGGCGATATCACCGCCCATGCGCCCAAGCTGCTGGCCGCCGCCAATCCGGGCGACCTGGCCAACGAGGCGTTGCGCAGCCTGCGCACCAACCTGCATTTCGCCCTGCTGGAAGCGCGCAACAACGTGGTGATGCTTACCAGCCCCGCGCCCGGCGCCGGCAAGTCGTTCGTCTCCTGCAACCTGGCGGCGATCATCGCCCAGTCCGGCCTGCGCACCCTGCTGGTCGACGCCGACATGCGCAAGGGCTACCTGCACCGGGTCTTCGGGCTGATCCCGCGGCATGGCCTGTCCGATGCGCTGAGCTCCGGTCGCCCGTTGAGCGAGGTGATCCTGGCGACCGAGGTGCCGGACCTGGACTTCATCTCCTGCGGTTTTGCCGCGCCGAATCCATCGGAGCTGCTGATGAACGAAAACTTCGCCCAGCTGCTGCGCGACGCTTCGGCGATGTACGACCTGGTCATCATCGACACCCCGCCGGTGCTGGCGGTGACCGACGCCTCGCTGGTCGGCCGGCTGTGCGGCATCAACCTGCTGGTGACCCGCTTCGGCCAGAGCCCGGCCAGCGAGATCGACACCGCTCGCCGCCGCCTCGGCCAGAACGGTATCCAGCTGCAGGGCGCGATCCTCAATGGCGTCATGCGCAAGGCCTCGACCGCTGCCTACGACTACGGTGCCTACGCCTACCGCTACGACAACCGCGAGTGAAACCCCACTCACCAACCTCTGGCGTCTTCCTGCCCGGCCCGCCGCTCATGACGGGCCAGGGTGCGAACCGCCAGGCAACTTCCACTCACCTCGGGGTGCCGTTCCCTGGAACGCCCGGCCCCGTCCTCACTCATCGCCCGCCCGGGCGCCGAGGCATACGCATCATGAGTCACGCCGACCCCCTTCACCGCTGGTACCTGATCCAGACCAAACCGCACCAGGAGCTGCGCGCCGAGGAAAACCTGACCCGCCAGGGCTTCACCTGCTATCGGCCGGTGGTCGGGCAGGGCCCGCGGCCGCAACCGCTGTTCCCCGGCTACCTGTTCATCAACCTGGATCAGCAGCACGACAACTGGTTCCCGATCCGCTCCACCCGTGGCGTGGCGCGCATCGTCAGCTTCGGCCCGCAACCGCTGCCGGTGGCCGACGAGCTGGTGGAAGACATCCGCCGACGTTCGCGGGAGATGCCCGAGCGCCCGGCCAGGCGTTTCGAGCAGGGCCAGGTGGTGCACCTGCACTGCGCCGGCGACTGCGAGGTGGAGGCGATCTT
This sequence comes from Pseudomonas sp. B1-22, assembly GCF_050474425.1. NCBI lineage: Bacteria > Pseudomonadati > Pseudomonadota > Gammaproteobacteria > Pseudomonadales > Pseudomonadaceae > Pseudomonas > Pseudomonas sp. B1-22. The sequence continues at coordinate 114,785 of NZ_JBCHVH010000003.1, forward strand.
CCTCTGCGACGACGGCGCCGAGCGGGCGCTGATACTGCTCAACCTGCTGCAGCGCGAACAGCGCGTGCGCGTCCCCCTGAACCAGCTCTCGGCGGTCTCCGGGGCAAAGATGGCGGGCCTGAGTGCCCGGTGATCGACGAGGGAGACTCACCATCATGAGTGGATCGACTGTCCTGGTGACGCTGACCTATGGCGATCGCCTGAAGTACCTGGAGGAGCTGCTGGCAAGGGCCTTTCGCGAGCCCGACATCGCCCGTGCCATCGTCGTCAGCAATGCCTCGGTGGCCGAGCTGGACCACCTGTTCAAGCTCTGGCCCAATCGTGTCCAGGTGATCGAGCTCAGCAGCAACACCGGCTCGGCCAATGGCTATTGCGTGGGCATCGCCGCGGCGCTGAAGACCCGCTGCGACTACATCTGGCTGATGGACGACGACAACGCGCCGATGCCGGGAGCCTTCCCTTTGCTCAAGCAGCGCCTGCTCGATTGCGTGCAATGCCATGGGGCGGACCAGACCGCGGTGCTGGGCTTTCGCGCGGAGCACCAGGCGGACGTGGCCGCCGGCGTGCCGAAGTGCTTCCTCACGCCGCCGCGCTCCAGCTATTTCGGTTTCCATGTGCGCCAGCTGCCCTACAAACTCTGGCGCCGCACGCCCTGGGGCAAGCCCCATCCGCGCCCCATGGAGCCGCTGCTGGAGCTGCCGTTCGCCTACTACGGCGGCCTGCTGGCGCACCGTCGGCTGATCGAGCGCATCGGCCTGCCGCGTCGCGAGCTGGTGCTGTATGCCGACGACACCGAGTACACCTTCCGCATCAGCGCCGGCGGCGGCCATCTCTACCTGGTGCCCGGCGCCGGTCTGGATGACCTGGAGCGCTCCTGGAACCTCAAGCAGCGCACCTCCAACATCTACGAAACCTACCTGCTCGGCAGCTCCGACCTGCGCGCCTACTACGCCGCGCGCAACCAGGCCTGGTTCGACAAGAACCTGTGGATCACGTCGCCCCTGATGTACCGCTTCAACCGCTGGCTGTTCCTGCGCCTGCTGCACTTCTTCGCCCACCGGCACGGCCGCGAAGGTCGCTTGCAACTGCTGTTGCGCGCCATTCGTGACGGCGAGTCCGGCACGCTGGGCATGAGCCAGAGCTATCCGCTATGAAGCTGCTGTTCCTCAACACCCTCTATGCCCCGCACATCGTCGGCGGCGCGGAGGTGATAGTGCAGTCCATGGTCGAGGGCCTGCAACGGCGCGGTCATGCGGTGCAGGTCCTGAGCACGGGGCCTGACGCCGGCCTGCACAGCGAATCGCACAATGGCGTGCCGGTGCTGCGCGCCGGCCTGCGCAACCTCTACTGGCCGTACGGCGGCCAGCGTCCCGGCACGTTGCGGCGGCTCGCCTGGCATGCGCTGGACCGCTACAACCGGGGCATGCGCGATGTGCTGGCGCAGGTGCTGGCGCAGAGCGAGCCGGACCTCGTGGTGTGCCACAACCTGGCGGGCTGGTCGATTGCCGCCTGGGACGCGGTCCGCGCGGCCGGGGTGCCCATCGTGCAGGTCCTGCACGACCAGTACCTCACCTGCCCGCGCGGGATGCGTTTCCACAATGGCCGGCAGTGCCAGCAGCAATGCACCTCCTGCGCGCTGCTGCGGCGCTCCCATGCGCAGGCGTCGGCGCAGGTCGACACGGTGGTCGGCGTCAGCCGCTACCAGCTGGCGGCCCTGGTCGATGCGGGCTACTTCGCCTACAGCCAGCGCTACGTCGTCTACAACTGCGCGCCGTTCGCCCCCTGGCAGGAGACGCCGGCTCCGCTGCCGGAGCGTCGTCCGCTGCGCTTCGGCTTCATCGGCTCGCTGACCCCGAACAAGGGCGTGGAGTGGTTGATCGAACAGTTCCAGAAGCAGTCCCTGGACGCCTCGCTGCTGATTGCCGGACGCGGTGAGGCGACCTACGTGAACATGCTGAAATCCGTCGCCGACCCCCAGCACGTGCACTTCGTCGGCTATCGCAATTCCTCCGCTTTCTTCTCTGAAATCGACGTGGCCGTGGTGCCCAGTATCGGGCCGGAATCCTTCGGCCTGGTGGCGCTGGAGGCCTGCGCCCAGCACCTGCCGGTGATCGTTTCGACCCGTGGCGGCCTGGTCGAGATCGTCCGCGACGGGCTCAACGGCCTGCACTGCTCGCCGGAACGCCCCGACTCGCTGGGCGAGGCGATCCGCCGTCTTGCCGAGAATGCGCCGCTGCGCCAGCGCCTGGCCTCCCGCGCGCGGGAGAGCGTCGCATCGATGCTCAGCATCGAGAGGATGCTCGATGAGTACGAAACCGTCCTGCAGCACACCCTGCTCAGCCGTGGAGTTCGCCATGGATCTGCAATCGCCGTATCCGCGCTTTGAGCCCACGGCCGGGATCACCTTCGACCGCTCGCTGCTGGCGCTGGCGGTGGTGATTTCGGTGCTGCTGGTGGAGACCTTCAACGGGGCCCTGCGCTTCTACAGCGATCAGGTCGGGCTGTCGGCGCTGATCTACGTGCCGAAGGCGGGCTGTGTGGTCGCGGTGGCCTGGGAGCTGTTCACCCGTCCGCAGCATCGGGGCCTGTGGCTGCTGCTGATACTGGCGGCGGCCTCCCTGATGCTCGGCCTGCTGCATGGCGCGTCCGCGCAGGCCGGGGCCTTCAGCATCTTCATCTATGCGCCGCTGCTGTTCGGCCTGCTCTGCGGTCCCTACCTCGAGATGCACCGCAAGGTGCTGGGCTGGACGATCTTCTTCTGCCTCGTCGCCTCGCTGGGGGGTATCGCGCTGGACATGACCGGCCACGTGCCGTGGAAGGGTTACACCTACGCCATGGGCGGCGTACAGATCAGCGCCAACCGCGCCTGGAGTGCCTACGGCCTGGACCGCATCGCCGGCTTTTCGCGGATGTCTTCGGCGCTGGCGATCATGCTGGCGATCTTCAGCCTGTACCTGGGCTCGTTCCGTCTGTCGATGCTGCTGCGCTGGGTGATCTACCTGGTCGCGCTGGTGGGGATAGTCCTGACCACCAACAAGACCTCCGCCGTTGCCTTCGTCATCGTCCTGCTGGTGATGAACCTTGCCCACCACCGCTTGCTGTTCCTGCTGGCCGTGCTGATGGTGGTATTCGGCGCGCTGGCGCTGCCGCTCTACGGCCTGTTCGGCGATGTCGAGCCGTACCTGGCCAGCTCCAGCAGCGAAAACCTGCTCGGCTCGATGGTGGATCGCCTGGTCAACACCTGGCCGGGGGTGATCAGGGTGATGATGGTCAACGACTGGGCCTTCACCGGCGCCGGGCTGGGCATGACCGGCAGCGCCTTCGCGCAGTTCCCGGTGTTCGGCATCGACCAGCTGGCGGTATCGGACAACACGCTGCTCTATCTCTGGCTGCTGTTCGGTGTTGCCGGCGTCGGGCTCTACGCCCTGGCGATTCCGCTGCTGATGCGCCTGCAACTCCAGCCGGGGCGCGAGGCGCGCGCGCTGCTGGGCATCACCTACTGCATCCTGCTGATGGGCTGGACCAGCGACGTGCTGGAGGCGCAAGTGCCGAGCCTGTTCCTCGGCCTGGCCATCGGCCGGGCAGTGCGCTCACCGCAAGAGCTGGCCACGCCGCCGGCGCCCCAGGCCTGGCGTCTGCAGGGCAAGGGCGGACTGATGAGCCTGCTGCTGGGCGGGCTGCTGTTGTTCGCCGGGGCAGGGCCGGTGCCCCGTGCGCTGGCCAATGAGACGCCAACGCCGGTGGCCGAGCCGGTTGCGCCGGAGTTCATCGTCGGCGCCAGCACGCACCAGAACATGCGTCCGGGCAACCGCGAGGCCATCAACCGCCTGGCGCAGCAGGCCGGCATCCTGTCCTTCCGCGACGATGCCTTCTGGTCCAGCGTCGAGCGCGAGCCCAACGTGCTGTCCATCTACGACACCTGGCGCACGCAACTGCGCAGCACCCGCAGCCTGGGCATCAGCACCCTGCTGATCCTGGGTGTGGAGAACCAGTTCCACGGCAATGGCAAGCCGCGCGACGAAGCTTCCCGCGCCGCCTACCTGCGCTACGTGCGCTACGTGGTGCGCAACTTCAAGGGACAGGTGGCGATCTACGAAATCTGGAACGAATGGGATGTGGAAAACCCCACCGACAAGCGCTTCAGCGACGATTACCTGACCCTGATCCGCGCTACCGCCCAAGCGATCCGCGAGGAGGACCCGCAGGCTCGGATCATCGCCGGCGCGGTGACCCTGCGGGGTATCCGCGAGGGCTTCGCCGACCGTCTGCTCGCCGGTGGGTTGCTGGACCTGGTGGACGGTCTGTCGCTGCACCCCTCGGTGTATTGCGAGGGCGCACTGGCGACCCCGGAGAACTGGCTGGCGTGGTTCCAGGGGGTCAATCAGCAGTTCGAGCGCAGTGCCGGCAAGCCGGTGCCGTTGTACTTCACCGAGTTCAGCTGGCCCTCCAACGAAGGGGGGTGCGGGCTCAGCCTTGAACGCCAGGCTGCCTATCTCGCACGTGCCTACGTGCTGGTGCGCAGCGTGCCCAACGTGAAGGGCTCCTGGTGGTACGACCTGGTGGACGACGGCATCGACCGCCGCGAAATGGAGCACAACTTCGGCCTGCTCACCGCCGATGGCCGGCCCAAGCCGGCCTACCACGCGATGGCCAGCGTGGCCGGGATCATCGGCCACTACCGCTTCCTTGGCCGGGTGCCCAATGCCGACCCGAACGTCTACCTGATGCGCTTCGCCAAGGCCGGCGACGAAGTGCTGGTGGCCTGGACCCTGGGCCGCGAGCAGACCCTGAAGGTCACCAGCCAGCCGGGCCATTCCGACACCCTCTGGCGCCTGCGGGACTTCGACGGCGTGAGCGACCGCCAGGGCCGGAAGGTCCCCTGGATCTGCCCCGAAAGCGGCGGTCCCTGCCAGGCCGAGATCCTTATCGATAACGCACCGACGCTGCTGCGCAGCGCTCCGGGCTACCAGTTGTCGCTGCGCTGAGTGCAGCGCGACGACGCGCGAGAGGGCTTCCATGATCGTTATCAATGCGCGCTTCCTGTCCCAGGAAATCAGCGGCGTACAGCGCTTCGCCGAGCAGATTTCGCTGTCGCTGGCGCGCCTGCGCGGCGACGTGCGCTTCGTCGCGCCGCCCGGTCCGTTGCCGCGGGAGGAGGTTGCCCGGCGCCTGCATGTCGAGCGCATCGGGCGCAACCATGGGCACCTGTGGGAGCAGGTCGACCTGCCGCTGTGGCTGTTGCGCAATGGGCGGCCGCTGCTGGTGTCGCTGGGCAACACCGCGCCGCTGGCCTACGGCCCGCAACTGGCGACGCACCACGACATTGCCTACGTGCGGCACCCGGAGAGCTATGCCTGGCGCTTTCGCGCGCTGTACCGGACGCTGACCCCGCTGATGCTGCGGCGGGTGCTGGCGCTGGTGAGCGTCAGCGAGTTCTCCCGCGAGGAGATCGCCTCGTACTACCACTTCCCCCGCGAGCGCATCCATGTGATCGCCAACGCGGTGTCCTCCGCGTTCTGCCCAGGTCCCGTGGCCATGGGCGGGCGGCCCTATTTGCTGGCGGTGTCCTCGCCGGCGGCGCACAAGAACTTCGCGCGGATGATCGAGGCGTTCGACCTGCTGCATGACCTGGACGTCGACCTGCACATCGTCGGCTCCGCCGGTCGCAGCTTCGCCGAGAACCGGTTGCAGTCCAGCGGGCAGAGCGAGCGTGTGCGCTGGCTGGGGCGAATCGAAGACCGCCAGTTGATCGACGAGTACCGGGGGGCGTCGGCCTTCGTCTTCCCCTCGCTGTACGAAGGCTTCGGCATACCGCCGCTGGAAGCACAGGCCTGCGGCTGCCCGGTGATCGCCGCGCGCAGTGCGTCGATCCCCGAAGCGCTGGGCACCTCGGCGCTGTACTTCGACCCCACCGATACCCAGGCCCTGGCCGCGGCGATGCGCCACGTGCTGAGGGACGCAAAGTTGCGCGCCAGCCTGCGCCACGCCGGGCTGGAGAACGTCCTGCGCTTCTCCTGGGACCTTTCCGCCCTGCGTCTTTCCACCCTCATCGACTCCTTTCTAGCCGAACGCGCGGACTATCTGCCGCGCTTCAGACCGCTCGAGTAGCCCGGTTTCCGGCTGCCGCCCCACGAAGGCAATTCCCATGAAAGGCATCATTCTCGCCGGAGGCTCCGGCACCCGCCTGCACCCCATCACCCTCGGGGTGTCCAAGCAACTGCTGCCGATCTACGACAAGCCGATGGTGTACTACCCACTGTCGGTACTGATGCTCGCCGGTATCGACGAGATCCTGCTGATCTGCACCCCTACCGACCTGCCCAACTTCTGCGCACTGCTCGGCAGCGGCGAGCAGTTCGGCCTGCACCTGCGCTATGCGGTGCAGCCTTCGCCGGACGGCCTGGCACAGGCCTTCCTGATCGGCGAGGAGTTCATCGGCGACGACTCGGTTTGCCTGGTGCTGGGCGACAACATCTTCTACGGCCAGAGCTTCACCGCGACCCTGCGCGAGGCCGCCTCGCGCGAGCGCGGCGCCACCGTCTTCGGCTACCAGGTGGCCGATCCCGGACGCTTCGGCGTGGTGGAATTCGACGCCGCCGGCAACGTGCTCTCCATCGAGGAAAAACCACGGGTGCCGCGCTCCAACTACGCGGTGACGGGGCTGTATTTCTACGACAACCGGGTGGTGGAGATGGCCCGGCAGATCCGCCCCTCGGCGCGGGGCGAACTGGAGATCACCGACATCAACAACCTCTACCTCGAACTCGGCGAATTGCGCGTGAGCCTGCTCGGGCGCGGCTTCGCCTGGCTGGACACCGGCACCCACGAATCGCTGATGGAGGCCGGCCACTTCGTCCAGACCATCGAGGCGCGGCAGGGGCTGAAGGTCGCCTGCCTGGAGGAAATCGCCTTCCAGCAGGGCTGGCTGTCCACCGAGGGCCTGGCCCTGCAGGCCGAGCGTCTGGGCAAGACCTGCTATGGCCGCTACCTGCAGCAACTGCTGCGCGATGCCCGGCCCTGAGCCTGCTCGCCGCCCATCCGGGCGCCGTGAGGTTTTCCATGTCCATTCATTCCAAGGGAATACTGCGGGCCAACCAGTCCCTCCTGGCGCTGGCTCACCGTCTGCTCGATCTGCTGGTCATCGTCCTGTCCGGGGCGATTCTCCTGAGCGACGGCAGCGGTATGCCGGACGCCCGCGTCTGGGTGTCGGTCCTGCTGTGCGTGATGCTGTTCCACTGGCTGGGCGAGCTCAACCGGCTCTATGGCTCCTGGCGGGGCGAGTCGATGTTGCGCGAGTCGCTGCTGGTCACCAGCTACTGGTCATTGACCTTCTTCGCCGTGCTGCTGCTGGACGCGGCGCTGCGCCACGGCATCGTCATCGATGCGCGCCGCTTGGCCTGGTTCGCCACCGCGCTGCTGGTGATGTGCACCTACCGCCTGCTGCTGCGCATGCTCCTGCGCCTGGCGCGCCGGCATGGCTTCAACAGCCGCAACGTGGCTATCTACGGCACCGGGGAAGTCGGCGCGCACCTGGCCTCGACCATCCTCGAAGCGCCGTGGATGGGCCTGCGCCTGGTCGGTTTCTACGACGATCGCCCGCAGCAGATGGCGCTGGAGGAGCGGGTGCCGGTAAAGGGCGGGCGCCTGGCGCTGATCGAGGCGGCGCGCAGCGGGCAGATCGACAAGGTCTACCTGACCCTGCCGCTGTCCCGCGAGCCGCTGCTCAACGAACTGATTCGCGAACTCTCCGACACCACGGTGTCGGTCTACCTGATTCCCGACCTGTTCATGTTCGACCTGCTGCATGCACGCAGCGAGAGCATCAACGGCCTGGAAACCATCAGCATCTTCGACACCCCCATGGACGGGCCCAACGCGGTGCTCAAGCGCATCGAGGACGTGGTCCTCGCCTCGCTGATCCTGCTGCTGGTGTCGGTGCCGATGCTGCTGATCGCCGTGGCGGTCAAGCTGACCTCGCGCGGCCCGGTGCTGTTCCGCCAGACCCGATACGGGATGGATGGCCGGCCGATCCGCGTGTGGAAGTTCCGCAGCATGACCGTCATGGAAGATGGCGCGCAGGTGATCCAGGCCTCGCGCAACGACTGCCGCGTCACCCGGCTGGGCGCGTTCCTGCGACGCACCTCGCTGGATGAGCTGCCGCAGTTCATCAATGTGCTGCGCGGCGAAATGTCGGTGGTGGGGCCGCGGCCCCATGCGGTCGCCCACAACGAGCAGTACCGCCGTCAGGTCAACCACTACATGCTCAGGCACAAGGTCAAGCCGGGAATCACCGGCTGGGCCCAGGTCAACGGCTGGCGTGGGGAAACCGACACCCTGGAGAAGATGCAGAAACGCATCGAGTTCGACTTGGACTACATCGAGAACTGGTCCGTCTGGTGGGACCTGAAGATCGTTGGGTTGACCCTCTTCAAGGGCTTCGTCAACCGCAACGCGTTCTGAGGCAGTCCCCCTATCAACACCCTGCTTCAAGGAATGATCACCATGAAAACTCTGTTCGTGATCGGTCTTGTTGTCGGCAGTCTGACGCTACAAGGCTGTGTATTTTCCCCCGGTCAGCACATGACGGACTCCGATATCGAGAAAGAGGCACGGGACCAGGGCATGCGCATCACCCTCGTCCCCATCACCCCGCAGGTGCTGCAAAGCCAGGACATGGCCCGTGCCAATCAGCAGTTGCCGGCGGAACTGCTCAGCTACCGGCCGCAGCAGGGCGAGTACGTGATCGGCGCAGGGGACGTGCTGCTGGTCACCGTCTGGGATCACCCGGAACTGACCAGCCCCGGCTCGACGCAGCAGATGGAAGCCAACGGCCGCGTGGTCGGCGCCGACGGCAATATGTTCTTCCCCTACGCCGGCACCGTGGCGGCGGCGGGCAAGACGCCGACGCAACTGCGGGGACAACTGGCCAGCCGGCTGGCGAAGAAGGGCATCGTCGACCCGCAGGTGGACGTGACCGTGCTGCGCTATGCCAGCCAGCACATCGTGATGTCCGGGGCCTTCCAGAACGGTGGGCAGGTGGAACTGAACAACACGCCGACGACGCTGGTGCAGGCGGTGAGCAAGGCCGGCGTGGTGGCCGGCGAGGCGGACCTCTCGGGGTTGACCCTCAAGCGCGACGGGCGTGAATACCTGATCGACGTCGACGCGCTCAACCGCAGCGGCTCCAGCCTGAGCGGCGTCTACCTGAAGAACGGCGACCAGATCCACCTGCCGTACAACGACCGCAAGAAAGTCTACATCGTCGGCGAGGTGCACCAGCCGACCGTGGTGACCTACCGCACCACCGGCCTGAGCCTGCTGGAAGTGCTGGGCAACGCGGGCGGTCTCAGCCAGGAAACCTCCGACGCCGATGCCGTCTACGTGATCCGCGCCGGCGACCTGCAGCCGGGCGCCAATGGCGGTCAAAATGCCCTCACGGCACAGGTCTTCCACCTGGAAGCGAAGAAACCCACGGCCTTCGCCCTGGCCCGTGACTTCGCCATGCAGCCCCAGGACGTGGTGTTCATCGGCCCGGCCAACATCACCCGGTGGAACCGCTTCATCAGCCAGCTGCTGCCATCGGCATCCTTCATCGGCACCAGCGCCACCGTCGGCCACAAGTAACCAGAGGCGGACGTTTCGCCCGAAGGGAAAATTCGCACGTTGCAGTCGGACTGGCCACATGGACGGCCGGGTGCCCGGCTGGCGACCATCCGCCGGCTTGCACAGGGTTGTGCACGCTCTTTCGGACAAGCAGAACTCAGCACTGTGTTTCTGCATTTTCTTGGGCATCCCCTAGCAATGCCCATAACCCGCCCGTGTTGCAGCACGGGCGGGTTTCTTTTTTTTCCGTCCCTGGAAACCTTCAACCAGTCCCTTCAGCCAGTGGGGGTACCTCGTCAGAGGAGCAGTCCCGCAAGGGTGCGGCGTGCTACTCTATATTCCATATAGAAATTACATAGTAATAATTAATTCTTTTTTGATTTATAGAGCTTCTTTTATCGTTGCCCCTGCGCTGTCGCGAGGACGACTGGCAAATGCGGTTGGGGTGGCGGTTTTTCGCCAGGATGGGCGATGTTCGTGGCGGTTTCCCGCTTAGTGGTCTGGAGGAAAATATCCGCTGGCAAGTCTGAACGTCAGATTTGACGGGGGATTTGGCAGGCAAGGCCGGTTGGCCTGGGGATTGCCTAGCCAGTGACGCATGCCCAGTGCATCGCCACGACAACAAGACACGAGAACAGACCATGCCCTCCCTTTCAGCTATTGCCTTCCCGCCTGCTTGCCTGCGCATCACCCCTGCCTAGGGGAGCGTTGCTTCACCACTGAATAACCGTTGCCGCGCGTGTCCGCACGTACGCGCCGTGGCCTCTGCTTGCCGTTCGGTTGGGCTCCGGGGGAGTCAGCTGTCGCGCTGAATGGCCTGTTTTCCAAGATCAATAAATGGGGAAATTCCAATGAAAAGCCGCACTCTCACGCAATCGAGCCTGGCGCTCGCCATCGCTGCCGCGGGCCTGGCCCAGTCGGCCTTCGCCGGCGGGTTCGTCGAGGACAGCAAGGCCAGCCTCACCCTGCGCAACTTCTACATCAATACCGACAACCGCAACGGCACCGCCGCGCCGAGCAAGCAGGAAGAGTGGGGCCAGGGCTTCCTGCTCAACTACACCTCCGGCTATACCGAAGGCACCGTCGGCGTCGGCGTCGATGCGCTGGGTCTGCTGGGGGTTCGTCTCGACAGCGGCAAGGGCACACATTACAACCCAACCAGCTCGAACTTTTCCGGGACTGTCTTCCCCACCGACAGCGATGGCCGCGCGGTGGATGATTTCTCCCACCTGGGCGCCACCGGAAAGGTGAAGGTGTCCGCTACCGAGCTGCGCTACGGCACCTTGCTGCCGAAGCTGCCGGTGGTGACCTACAACGACGGCCGACTGCTGCCGCAGACCTTCGATGGCGGCCAGGTCACCTCCAACGAGTTCAAGGACCTGACCCTGATCGGCGGCCAGCTGGAACACATGAAGGGCCGCAGCTCCAGCAACAACGAAGGGCTGTCCATCGCCGGTGCCAACAACGCCCGCACCGGTGAGTTCGTCAACAAGTTCTACTACGGCGGCGCCGACTACAAGCTGACCAAGGACCTGACGCTGCAGTACTACTACGGCAACCTGGAAGACTTCTACAAGCAGCACTTCCTGGGCCTGCAGCACAACTGGGCGATCGGTCCGGGCGTGCTGAAATCCGACCTGCGTTACTTCAACAGCAGCGACGACGGCAAGAACGGCCACGACAAGAACTTCTACACCACCGGCTACTACGGCAACGGCGTGACCAAGGGCGAAGTCGACAACCGCGCCTGGAGCGGCCTGTTCACCTATACCCTGAGCGGCCACAGCTTCGGCGCCGGCTACCAGCAACTCAGCGGCGACAGCGACTTCCCGTTCATCAACAACGGCGACGGCGCCACCGCCTACCTGATCACCGATGTGCAGATCGGCAAGTTCCTGCGCGCCGGCGAGAGCACCTGGCAGGTCCGCTATGGCTACGATTTCGCCCAGGCCGGCCTGCCGGGCCTGACCTTCCAGACCCTGTACCTGCACGGCGACAACATTGACACCAAGTACGGCGACAAGAGCGAATGGGAGCGCGACGTTTCCCTGGCCTACGTGATCCCGGACGGCACCCTGAAGGGCCTGGGCTTCACCTGGAAGAACGCTGCCCTGCGCAGCGGCCTGCCGGTCAGCGGCAAGGGCACCGCGACCCAGCGTGACCAGGACGAGAACCGCCTGATCGTCAGCTACACCATCCCGCTGCTCTAAGCCCCGCGGCTTTTTCATGTCTGCGCTTCGTGCTTTTCGTAGGAGCGAGCTTGCTCGCGAACAAGTCCCGTTGTGAGGCGATTCGCGAGCAAGCTCGCTCCTGCAAGGTGATCCGCTGCGCATGAAAAAGGCCGTCGCTCCGGTGGGAACGACGGCCTTTTTTCCTGCTTCGGCGAATCAGCGCTTCTGCGGCGCCGGCTGCTGCTGGGTGATGCAGTGGATGTTGCCGCCGCCCAGGAGGATCTCGCGGCCCGGCACCATGACCACTTCGTGCTCGGGGAAGATGCGCTTCAAGGTGGCTTCGGCCTCGGCATCCGCCGGGTCGTCGAAGCGCGGGGCGATGATGCCGCCGTTGACGATCAGGAAGTTGACGTAGGAACCGGCCAGGCGGATCGACGGATCGCGCGGCTGGGTGCCGATCACCATGTCGATGCCTTCGCACTCGGCCTCGGTGGCATGGAGCGGGCCGGGAATGACGATCTTGTGCACGGTCAGCTGGCGACCCTTGGCGTCGCGGGCGGTTTCCAGCACACGCATGGCGGCCTGGCAGCGCGCGTAGTTCGGGTCGTTGACGTCATCGGTCCAGGCCAGCAGGACTTCGCCGGGGCGCACGTAGCAGCAGAAGTTGTCGACGTGACCGTCGGTCTCGTCGTTGAACAGGCCGTCCGGCAGCCAGATCACGGTGTCGATGGCCAGGTGATCGCGCAGGTTGGCTTCGATCTCCTCGCGCGACAGGTGCGGGTTGCGGTTGTGGTTGAGCAGGCACTCCTCGGTAGTGATCACGGTGCCTTCGCCATCCACGTGGATCGAACCGCCTTCGAGCACGAAGCCTTCGGTGCGGTAGCCGGCGCAACGCTCGATACCGAGGATCTTGCTCGCCACCTGGTCATCGCGGTGCCAGGGGAAGTACAGGCCGCCTTCCAGGCCGCCCCAGGCGTTGAAGGTCCAGTCCACGCCGCGCACTTCGCCCTTGTCGTTGGTGACGAAGGTCGGGCCGGTGTCGCGTACCCAGGCGTCGTCGTTACTGATTTCCACCACGCGGATGTTGCTCGCGTCGGCCAGTTGGGCGCGGGCATTCTCGTACTGACCGGCGGAGACGCCGATGGTCACCGGCTCGAAGCGGGCGATGGCGCGGGCCACGGCGCTGAAGGCGGCCTGTGCGGGCTTGCCGCCCAGGCGCCAGTTGTCCGGACGCTCGGGCCAGACCATCCAGGTCTGGCTATGGGGTTCCCATTCCGCCGGCATGCGGAAGCCATCGGCGCGGGGAGTGCTGGTCAGAGTGGTCATGGGGCGATCCTTGGTGAGGGCTTCGCAGAAGGGTGCGCAAGCCGATACTTATCGATGCGCTCCACCCATCCTACGCAGTGGGTTGTGTCAGTCGGGAGGGCGTCGCCAGCGAGCGTTGCAAGAGGGCCAGTATAGGCCGGTAGTCGCGGCGTCGCGTTGGGCGTCTCCCAGGTTGGGAGAATTTATAGCCGATAAAAATCGGTTTATGAAGGGCGTTTATGAAATATTTCGCCCGTCTATCCGGATTTTTATCGGATAAAAATCGATTTAAGGCAGGGGTGTGGGCCGTTTCGGCAGGCAAGGCGGCAGGTACAGCGACAGGTAGGCATCGATCACCCGCATGCCTTCCTCGGCCAGTCGTTCGGTGATCTGCCCGTGGCGCTGCACGGAAAGTGCGTAGACGCGGTCGCCCAGTTCGATGGCCAGGCTGAACACTTCGATGTCCTGCGGCAGCGGCGGCAGTTCGAAATGCCGCTCGAACAGCTGACGCATCGCCGCGCCCAGCTGCACGTCATGCTGGCTGTCGGCCTGGGTGACTTCGGCAAGGCCGTGGCTGGCGAGGATCAGCTGGCGTGCGGCGGCGTCGCCTGTGTACACCGCCAGGGTGCGTTGCTCGACCAGGTGCGCAAGGTCGCGCCAGTCGCGCAGGGCGCCGTGGTCGACGGGCTGTTCCAGGCAGGCGCGGAAGGCGGCATGGACGTCGCTGGTGAGGCCCTGGAGCAGGGCCGGCACGCTGGGGAAGAAGTGGTAGACGGAGGAGGGCGGAATGCCTGCGCGCTCGGCCACCGCATAGATCGACAGGCTCGCCGCGCCGCTTTCGGCCAGCAGCGCGCGGGCGGCGTCGAGGATCACGGCGATGCGCGCCTGGCTGCTGGCGCGGGGCTTGCGAGTGGGGGCGGGCATGTCGATCTCCGGAGCGGGTCGGCTATTGGACGCCAGCTCCGGGGCGCTCGGCAAGTCAGCCTCCACCGGCGCGCAGCTTGCCCCAGAGTTCGGTGATCACCGGAGCGGTCTTCTCCGGCGCGGTTTCCAGGGCGAACAGGCGGCGCTTGGTTTCCTGGTCGGGATAGAGGCCGGGCTGTTCGCGCAGGGCGGCATCGAGGAACTGCGCGGAGTCCTTGTTGCCGTTGGGGTAGAGGGTGGCGGCGGTGATCTGCGCGGCGACCTTGGGCTGCATCAGGTAGTCGATGAATTTGTGGGCGAGGTCGGGCTGCTCGGCAGCGGTGGGGATCACCAGGTTGTCGATGAACAGCACCGAGCCTTCCTGCGGCACCAGGAAGCGCACCGGCTGACCGGCGTTGGCGGCGTTCAGCGCATCGCCGACCCAGGCCATGGCGACGCACAGCTTGCCGTTGTTGAGGTCCTGAATATAGCGCTCGCTGTCGATGTAGCGCAGGTTCGGGCGCAGCTGGGTGAGCGCCTCGCCGGCACGGCGGATCTGCGACGGTGCGCTGCGGGCGAAGTTGCGCCCTTGGTAGTTCATCAGCACCGAGAAGGCTTCGTCCGGCGCGTCCAGCAGGCTCATGCCGCAGCTCTTCAGGCGCTGGCTCTGTTGCGGGTCGAACAGCAGGCTCCAGCTGTCGGGCAGTTTGCCGCCGAAGGCCTTCTCGGCTTCCGGCTCGTTGATCGCCAGGCCCACTGCGCCCCACAGGTAGGGCACGGCATGCCGGTTGTTGAGGTCGACCGCGGCCAGCTTGCTCAGCAGTTGACTGTCCAGGTGGCTGCGGTTGGGGAGCTTGGCGAAGTCCAGCGGCTGGATCAGGTTCTTGCGGATCAGCGCGGGCAGGTCGTTGTGCGAGGGGACGGCGACGTCGATGTGTTCGCCTGCTTCCAGAGCTTTGAGGAGTTCTTCGTCGGTGCTGTAGGTGTGGTACTCGACGCGAACGCCCGTGTCCTTCTCGAAGTCCTTGAGCACTTCGGGTGCGATGTAGTCGTTCCAGTTGTAGACACGGATGACCTGGTCGGCCCATCCGGACAACGGGCACAGCAGCAACAACATCAAGGCGTACAGGCGTGGCATTGGCGATCTCCCTGATTTGACCACATGCGGATGCGGCCGGAGCCGCTGATGGCGCAACAGCAAAGACGACAGGTGCGATGCACGCCCGGACGGGCGGGATGGAAGCATCGCGAGCACCAGGGAAAGGCGGGTGTGGGTTGCCGCGGCGCCCCTCCTCGCCGTTGCGATGTCGCTGTCCCCCAGGGTGTGCCAGAGGCACAAAGAAACGCCGGCACTCGGGCCGGCGTTTCATTCACCACTTAGACGGTATGCAGATACCAGTTGTACTCGAGGTCGGAGATCGAATATTCGAACTCCTGCATCTCGTGCTCCTTGCACGCGACGAAGATGTCGATGTACTCGGGGCTGATGTACTTGTTCATCACATCGCTGTCGTCCAGCTCGCGCAGTGCGTCGCGCAGGTTGTTCGGCAGGCTCTGCTCCAGCTGCTCGTAGGCGTTGCCTTCGATCGGCGCACCGGGCTCGACCTGATTGGTCAGGCCGTGGTGGATGCCGGCCAATACGGCGGACAGCAGCAGGTAAGGGTTGGCGTCGGCGCCGGCCACGCGGTGCTCCAGGCGAACCGCCTCCGGTGCGCCGGTGGGAACGCGCAGGGCGACGGTACGGTTGTCCAGGCCCCAGCTCGGTGCGTTCGGCACGAAGAAGGCCGAACCGAAGCGGCGGTAGGAGTTGACGTTCGGGCAGAGGAAGGCCATCGACGCCGGCAGGGTCTCGAGCACACCGCCGATCGCGTGGCGCAACGCGGCGTTCTGCTCGGGATCCTCGCTGGTGAAGATGTTCTTGCCGTCCTTGTCGAGCAGCGAGACGTGGACGTGCAGACCGTTGCCAGCCTGGCCCGGGTAGGGCTTGGCCATGAAGGTCGAATCCATCTCGTGGTCGTACGCGACGTTCTTGATCAGGCGCTTGAGCAGGACCGCGTAGTCGCAGGCCTTCAGGGCGTCGTCAACGTGGTGCAGGTTGACTTCGAACTGTGCCGGGGCGCTTTCCTTGACGATGGCGTCGGCCGGAATGCCCTGGGCGCGGGCGCCGTCGATGATGTCCTGCAGGCAGTCGGCGTACTCGTCGAGGTCATCGATGGAGTAGACCTGGACCGATTGCGGACGCTTGCCGGAGATCGGCGAGCGCGGCGGCTGCGGACGGCCGTTCACGTTCTCCTGGTCGATCAGGTAGAACTCGAGCTCGAAGGCCGCGACGATGGTCAGGCCGATGTCGGTGAATCTCTGCACCACCTGGCGCAGCACTTCACGGGGGTCGGCGAAGAACGGCTGGCGCTCTTCCATCTCGTGCATGGTCATCAGCAGTTGCGCGGTCGGGCGCTTCTGCCAGGGTTCCATGGACAGGGTGTTGGGGATAGGGAAGCAGACGCGGTCCGCGTCGCCAATGTCCAGGCCGAGGCCAGTGCTTTCTACAGTGGAACCGGTGATGTCGAGAGCGAAGAGAGAGGCGGGGAGATTGATGCCTTTCTCATAGACTTTGGGCAGGCTGGTGCGTTCGATGCGCTTGCCGCGAACCACACCGTTCATATCTGCAATCAGGAGGTCGACGAACTGGACCTCGGGGTGTTCCTTCAGGAACTCACTCGCTTCTTCGAGCGAAACGGCACTCTGGGGTACCGACATGATGTAACACCTTTATTGTTAAAAATTTCAATCATTCGAAGGCTGAGGTGTGAGTCAATCCGAATTGGCAAGGGTTGTCAATGTTGCACCAAAATGGGGCGCCATATTCGCAATGGGCCGGTTTTTGGGCGTTACAGGTCGCTTCAGGCGAGCGGAAAGCCTTGTTTGGCGGGCTGTTCAGAGGGGCGTGTTTGATTTTTTACATTTCTGTTGTGTAAAAAAATGAACAAGGCTAAGCTCGGCCTCAAGCCCATAACACATACAAACACGGGTGCCCCATGTCTCGCCTGCCGTTAATCGGCGTGTCTGCCTGCTTCAAGCAGCTCGGTTCGAAACCCTACCACGTCACTGGCGACAAATACCTCAGAGCTGTGATCTCCGGGGCCGCGGGCATTCCGGTGATCATTCCCTCCCTGGGCGATGCCATCGACCAGGAAGCCATGTTGGCCGCGTTCGACGGCCTGCTGTTCACTGGCTCGTCATCTAACGTCGAGCCTCATCATTATAGTGGCTCCGCAAGCGAAGCCGGCACTCTTCATGATTCCGCGCGCGACAGCACCACGCTGCCGCTGATTCGCCGCGCCGTCGCGGCCGGGATTCCGGTGCTGGGCATCTGCCGCGGATTCCAGGAAATGAACGTGGCCTTCGGCGGTTCGCTGCACCAGAAAGTGCATGAGGTCGAAGGTTTCATGGATCACCGCGAGCCGGCCGACCAGCCGCTCGAGGTTCAGTATGGACTGCGGCACGCGGTGAGCGTGCAGCCGGGCGGCGTATTCGCCGGTATCGGGCTACCCTCGCAGTTCCAGGTCAACTCCATTCACGGCCAGGGCGTTGAACGTCTGGCGCCCGGCCTTCGTGTAGAAGCTCTGGCGCCTGACGGGTTGGTTGAAGCCTTCTCCGTCGAAGGTGCGGCCTTTGCCGTCGGGGTGCAGTGGCACCCGGAGTGGCAGGTCGAAACGAACCCCAACTATCTCGCTATCTTCCAGGCCTTCGGCAAGGCCTGCAGCAAGAGGGCGGGGAACCGTTGAGCCTGGCGTGGGTGCCGGCTCTCAACCCCTGAGGTCTTTATGACTACCAAGCTAGACCAGCTCAGCAGCTGGCTGAAGGAACGCAAGATCACCGAAGTGGAATGCATGATCGCCGACCTGACCGGGATCGCCCGGGGCAAGATCGCGCCGACTGCCAAATTCCTCAACGAGAAGGGCATGCGCCTGCCGGAGAGCGTCCTCCTGCAGACCGTGACCGGTGATTACGTCGAGGACGACATCTATTACGACCTGCTGGACCCGGCCGACATCGATATGGTCTGCCGCCCGGACGAGAATGCCGTGTTTCTCGTCCCTTGGGCCATCGAACCGACCGCGATGGTGATCCACGATACCTACGACAAGATGGGCAACCCCATCGAGCTGTCGCCGCGCAACGTGCTCAAGCGCGTGCTCAAGCTCTATGCCGACAAGGGCTGGAAACCGATCGTCGCGCCGGAGATGGAGTTCTACCTGACCAAGCGCAGCGACGACCCGGATTACCCGCTGCAGGCCCCGGTGGGCCGCTCCGGTCGCCAGGAAACCGGCCGCCAGTCCTTCTCCATCGACGCGGCGAACGAATTCGACCCGCTGTTCGAGGACATGTACGACTGGTGCGAACTGCAGGGCCTGGATCTGGACACCCTGATCCATGAAGAAGGCACCGCGCAGATGGAAATCAACTTCCGTCATGGCGATGCCCTGGACCTGGCCGACCAGATCGTGGTGTTCAAGCGCACCATGCGCGAGGCGGCGCTCAAGCACAACGTGGCGGCGACCTTCATGGCCAAGCCGATGACCGGCGAGCCGGGCAGCGCCATGCACCTGCACCAGAGCATCGTCGACCTGAAGACCGGCAAGAACATCTTCTCCAACGCCGACGGCAGCATGAGCGAGCTGTTCCTGCACCACGTCGGCGGCCTGCAGAAGTTCATTCCCGAAGCCCTGCCGCTGTTCGCCCCGAACGTCAACTCGTTCCGCCGTTTCCTGCCCGACACCTCGGCGCCGGTGAACGTGGAGTGGGGTGAAGAGAACCGCACCGTCGGCCTGCGCGTGCCGGACTCCAATCCGGAGAACCGCCGCGTGGAGAACCGCCTGGCCGGCGCGGATGCCAACCCTTACCTGGCCCTGGCGGCCAGCCTGCTGTGCGGCTACATCGGCATGGTCGAGGGCATCAAACCCAGTGCCCAGGTCAAGGGCCGGGGCTACGAACGGCGTAACCTGCGTCTGCCGCTGACCATCGAGGCGGCGCTGGAACGCATGGAAGGCAGCAAGACCCTGGAGAGCTACCTGGGCGACAAGTTCATTCGTGGTTACGTCGCGGTCAAGCGCGCCGAACACGAGAACTTCAAGCGGGTGATCAGCTCCTGGGAACGCGAGTTCCTCCTGCTTTCCGTCTGATCGGCGTGGGGCCCGGAACCCCGTCCGGGCCTCGTGTTACTTAGAGAGAGGTTTTATCAAGATGACTAACCAGACCAGCGCCAAGACCCAGCATTGGCAGGCGCTCAGCCGCGAACACCACCTAGCTCCGTTCACCGACTACAAGCAACTGAACGAGAAGGGTGCTCGCATCATCACCAAGGCCGAAGGTATCTACCTGTGGGACAGCGAGGGCAACAAGATCCTCGATGGCATGGCCGGCCTGTGGTGTGTGAACGTTGGCTACGGTCGCAAAGAGCTTGCTGAAGCCGCCTACAAGCAGATGCAGGAGCTGCCCTACTACAACCTGTTCTTCCAGACCGCTCACCCGCCGGCGCTGGAACTGGCCAAGGCCATTGCCGACATCGCCCCCGAAGGCATGAACCACGTGTTCTTCACCGGTTCCGGCTCGGAGTCCAACGACACCGTGCTGCGCATGGTCCGCCACTACTGGACCATCAAGGGCCAGCCGCAGAAGAAAGTGGTCATCGGCCGCTGGAACGGCTACCACGGCTCCACCGTCGCCGGCGTCAGCCTGGGCGGCATGAAGGCGCTGCACGGCCAGGGCGACCTGCCGATTCCGGGCATCGTGCACATCCCGCAGCCTTACTGGTACGGCGAGGGTGGCGACATGTCGCCGGAAGAGTTCGGCGTCTGGGCCGCCGAGCAGTTGGAGAAGAAGATCCTGGAAGTGGGCGAAGACAAGGTCGCCGCCTTCATCGCCGAGCCCATCCAGGGCGCGGGCGGCGTGATCGTTCCGCCGGAAACCTACTGGCCGAAGATCCGCGAGATCCTCGCCAAGTACGACATCCTGTTCATCGCCGACGAAGTGATCTGCGGCTTCGGCCGTACCGGCGAGTGGTTCGGCAGCCAGTACTACGGCAACGCCCCGGACCTGATGCCGATCGCCAAGGGCCTGACCTCGGGCTACATCCCCATGGGCGGTGTGATCGTTCGCGACGAAATCGTCCATACCCTGAATGAGGGTGGGGAGTTCTACCACGGCTTCACTTACTCTGGTCACCCGGTTGCGGCGGCTGTCGCGCTGGAGAACATCCGCATCCTGCGGGAAGAGAAGATCGTCGAGCGAGTGAAGGCTGAAACGGCACCGTATTTGCAAAAACGTTGGCAGGAGCTGGCCGACCATCCGCTGGTGGGCGAAGCACGCGGCGTCGGTCTGGTGGCTGCACTGGAACTGGTGAAGAACAAGAAGACCCGTGAGCGGTTCGACAAGGGCGTGGGGATGGTGTGCCGCGACCATTGCTTCCGCAACGGCCTGATCATGCGCGCAGTGGGAGACACTATGATCATTTCGCCGCCTCTGGTGATCGAAAAATCGCAGATCGACGACCTGATTACCTTGGCGCGCAAGTGCCTCGATCAAACCGCCGCAGCCGTTCTGTCTTGAGTCTTTCACCGGACCTTTGACAGACTGCGCCTGTGCGTTGGCCAGGCTCACCGGGTGGTGACGGTCGAACTGACCACGCCACCCGGAACATCAAAAAAACAAACGGAGCTACCCGCATGTTCAACACCCTCGGCAAATCCCTGCTCGCTGTGACTCTGGCGGGCGCTGTGGCCGGTATGGCGCAGGCTGACGACAAAGTGCTGCACGTTTACAACTGGTCGGACTACATCGCACCGGACACCGTCGACAAGTTCACCAAGGAAACCGGGATCAAGGTCGTCTACGACGTCTACGACAGCAACGAGGTGCTGGAAGCCAAGCTGCTGGCCGGCAAGTCGGGTTACGACATCGTGGTTCCGTCCAACTCCTTCTTCGCCAAGCAGATCAAGGCCGGCGTCTACCAGCCGCTGGACCGCTCCAAGCTGCCGAACTGGAAGAACCTGAACCCGGACATCATGAAGACCATGGAGGTCAGCGACCCGGGCAACAAGTACGGCATCCCGTACATGTGGGGCACCATCGGCATCGGCTACAACCCGGACAAGGTCAAGGCCGCCCTGGGCGACAACGCTCCGGTCGATTCCTGGGACCTGGTGTTCAAGCCGGAAAACATCCAGAAGCTGAAAGGCTGCGGCGTGAGCTTCCTCGACTCGCCGACCGAAATGCTGCCGGCCGCCCTGCACTACCTGGGCTACAAGTCGGACAGCCAGGATCCGAAAGAGCTGAAGGAAGCTGAAGCGCTGTTCCTGAAGATCCGTCCGTACATCTCCTACTTCCACTCCTCGAAGTACATCTCCGACCTGGCCAACGGCAACATCTGCGTGGCCATCGGCTACTCCGGGGACGTCTACCAGGCCAAGTCCCGCGCCGTGGAAGCCAAGAACGGCGTGAACGTCAGCTACAAGATTCCGAAGGAAGGCGCCGGTGCATTCTTCGACACCATCGCCATCCCGAAGGATTCCGAAAACCCGGAAGCCGCTCTGAAGTGGGTCAACTTCATTCTTGAGCCGCAGATCATGGCGGAGATCTCCGACACCGTGTCCTACCCGAACGGCAACGCCGCTGCGACCCCGCTGGTGAGCGAAGCCATCCGTAACGACCCGGGCATCTACCCGCCTGAAGACGTGATGAAAAAGCTGTACGCCTTCCCGGACCTGCCGGCGAAGACCCAGCGTGCAATGACCCGCAGCTGGACCACCATCAAGTCCGGCAAGTAATCGGGTAGTCGCCGGCGCGCTCGCGTGCCGGCCGATGTACCGGGTAGGTGGCGGGGGAGTTCGCTCCCCCGTTCTCCCGGCAGGAAATCCGTAGCTTCCATCAGTGGAATGGCTGCGCAAGTCGAGGCGCTCTCGCGCACCTGAAGGCTTTGGCGCTATCCACGGAACGGCCGTCGCCGCCAACCGACAGAAGAAGTCGAAACAACGAGAGGACTAACGTGTGCGCATTCCCTTCCGCAGAACCCTGATCGCCGCAGTCTCCGTACTTGGCCTGACCTCGATGGCCCAGGCGGGGCAGACCGTCCACATCTACAACTGGTCGGACTACATCGGCGAGACCACCCTGGCCGATTTCGAGAAGGAAACCGGTATCAAGCCGGTGTACGACGTCTTCGACTCCAACGAGACCCTGGAAGGCAAACTGCTGGCCGGCCGCACCGGCTATGACGTGGTCGTGCCGTCCAACCACTTCCTAGGTCGCCAGATCAAGGCCGGCGCGTTCCAGAAGCTGGACAAGAGCCAGCTGCCGAACTGGTCGAACCTCGATCCGCACCTGATGAAGCAGCTCGAGGCGAACGACCCGGGCAACCAGTACGGCGTGCCGTACCTGTGGGGCACCAACGGCATCGGCTACAACGTCGACAAGGTCAAGGCCGTTCTGGGTGTCGACAAGATCGATTCGTGGGCCATCCTGTTCGAGCCCGAGAACATGAAGAAGCTCAGCCAGTGCGGCGTCGCCTTCCTCGATTCGGGCGACGAGATGATGCCGGCTGTGCTCAAGTACATGGGGCTGGACCCCAACAGCACCAACCCGGACGACTACAAGAAGGTGGAAGAGAAGCTGATGGCGGTGCGCCCGTACGTCACCTACTTCCATTCGTCCAAGTACATTTCCGACCTGGCCAACGGCAACATCTGCGTTGCGGCCGGTTTCTCCGGTGACGTATTCCAGGCCGCCAACCGCGCCAAGGAAGCCGGCAAGGGCGTGAACATCGCCTACGCCATTCCCAAGGAAGGCGCCAACCTGTGGTTCGACATCCTCGCCATTCCGAAGGATGCCTCCAACCCCAAGGCCGCCCATACGTTCATCAACTACCTGCTCAAGCCCGAAGTGATCGCCAAGGTCAGCGATTACGTCGGTTACGCCAACCCGAACCCCAAGGCTGGCGAATTCATGGATGAGTCAGTGCGCAACAATCCCGAGGTCTATCCCCCTCAGGAGGTTCTCGACAAGCTCTTCGTGCAGCATGAGCTGCCGCCGAAGATCCTGCGCCTCATGACCCGGTCCTGGACCAAGATCAAGTCGGGCAAGTAAGGCGGATTCCTGCGAATCCGTCCGCGCGGGCACGGAGCGTCGCGGAGGTCCTTAAATGGCCTCCCGGCGCACGTAAACTGCGCCAGCCCTTAGTAATGCCAAGCATGCCCGGCCGCGGGGGTCGGGCCTCTATGATTTGGGAGTTGTGGTAATGGCAATAGCCTCCGGTGCCTACAAGAAAGCCCTCAGTGGCGACCAGAAACCGAAAGAGGTTCTGGTAAAAATCGACCGGGTCAGCAAGCAGTTCGACGAAACGTTGGCTGTGGACAGCGTGTCCCTGGAAATCAAGAAGGGCGAGATCTTCGCCCTGCTCGGTGGTTCGGGGTCGGGCAAGTCGACCCTGCTGCGCATGCTGGCCGGTTTCGAGCGTCCCACTGAAGGTCGCATCCTCCTCGATGGCCAGGACATTACCGACCTGCCGCCCTATGAGCGGCCGATCAACATGATGTTCCAGTCCTATGCGCTGTTCCCCCACATGAGCGTGGCGCAGAACATCGCCTTCGGCCTGAAGCAGGATGGCCTGCCCAAGGACGAGATCGACAAGATCGTCGACGAGATGCTCAAGCTCGTGCAGATGACCCAGTACGCCAAGCGCAAGCCGCACCAGCTCTCCGGCGGTCAGCGTCAGCGCGTGGCCCTGGCCCGCTCGCTGGCCAAGCGTCCGAAGCTGCTGCTGCTCGACGAGCCCATGGGCGCCCTGGACAAGAAGCTGCGCTCGCAGATGCAGCTGGAACTGGTTGAGATCATCGAGCGCGTGGGCGTGACCTGCGTGATGGTGACCCACGACCAGGAAGAGGCCATGACCATGGCCCAGCGCATCGCCATCATGCACCTGGGTTGCATCGAGCAGATCGGCAGCCCGATGGACATCTACGAGACCCCGGCCAGCCGTCTGGTCTGCGAGTTCATCGGCAACGTCAACCTGTTCGATGGCGAGATCGTGGAAGACGTGCAGGACCACGCGGTGATCGCCTGCCCGCAGCTGGAAAACCCGATCTACATCGGCCACGGCATCAGTACCCGTGCCGAGAACAAGCGCATCACCTACGCGCTGCGTCCGGAAAAGGTCATGGTCAGCGCGCAGAAACCCGAGAACCTGGAGCACGAAGGCTGCAACTGGGCCCAGGGCACCGTTTATGACATCGCCTATCTGGGCGGTCACTCGGTCTACTACATCAAGCTCGCCTCCGGCATGGTCGTACAGGCCTTCATGGCCAACGCCGAGCGTCACGTGGCTCGCCCGACCTGGGACCAGTCCGTGTACATCAGCTGGTATGACGACAGCGGCGTGGTACTGCAAGCATGAACATTGGCGCATCGATACTGAAACGTATGCCCCGGGGGCGGCATGCCGTCATCGGCATACCGTTCTTCTGGCTGTTCCTGTTCTTCCTGCTGCCCTTCGCCATCGTGCTGAAGATCAGCCTGGCGGCCGCGGACGTGGCCATTCCGCCGTACACCGAGGTATTCCAGTACGCCGACCAGACGTTGCAGGTGGTGATGAACCTCGGCAACTACCTGATGCTGACGGACGACCCGCTGTACATCGACGCCTACCTCGGTTCGCTGAAGATGGCAGCGATCAGTACGCTGCTCTGCCTGCTGATCGGCTACCCGATGGCCTACGCCATCGCGCGCGCCAGCAAGGAAATGCAGACCGTGCTGCTGCTGCTGATCATGATGCCGACCTGGACGGCGATCCTGATCCGCGTGTACGCCTGGATGGGCATCCTCTCCAACAACGGGCTGCTCAATGGCTTCCTGATGTGGCTGGGGGTGATCAACGAGCCGCTGACGATCCTCAACACCAACTTCGCGGTGTACATCGGTATCGTCTACTCCTACCTGCCGTTCATGGTCATGCCGCTCTACGCCAACCTGGTGAAGCACGACATGAGCCTGCTGGAAGCCGCGTCCGACCTCGGCGCGCGCAACTTCACCCGCTTCTGGAAGATCACCGTGCCGCTGTCCAAGAACGGCATCATCGCCGGCTGCATGCTGGTGTTCATCCCGGCGGTGGGCGAGTTCGTGATCCCGGAACTGCTCGGCGGCCCCGAGACGCTGATGATCGGTAAGGTGCTGTGGCAGGAATTCTTCAACAACCGTGACTGGCCGGTGGCTTCCGCCCTCGCCGTGGTGATGCTGGCGATCCTGATCGTGCCCATCATCCTGTTCAACAAGAACCAGGCGAAAGAGCTGGAGGGCAAGGTATGAACAAGCGTTGGTCGTTCTCCAACATCATGCTGGTGTTGGGCCTGCTCTTCATCTACGTGCCGATGATCATCCTGGTCATCTACTCCTTCAACGGCTCCAAGCTGGTGACCGTTTGGGGTGGCTGGTCGGTCAAGTGGTACGTCGGCCTGCTCGACAACCAGCAACTGATCGGTTCGGTGTTCCGCTCGCTGGAGATCGCCGTCTACACCGCGTTCTCCTCCGTGGCACTGGGTACCCTGGCCGCCTTCGTGCTGACCCGCATCCCGCGCTTCCGTGGCCGTACGCTGTTCGGCGGCATGGTCACCGCACCGCTGGTCATGCCCGAGGTGATCACCGGTCTGTCGCTGCTGCTGCTGTTCGTGGCCATGGCCCAGCTGATCGGCTGGCCGCAGGAGCGCGGCATCGTGACCATCTGGATCGCCCACACCAGCTTCTGCTCGTCCTACGTGGCGGTGGTGGTGTCGGCGCGTCTGCGTGAGCTGGACCTGTCGATCGAGGAAGCGGCCATGGACCTGGGCGCCAAGCCCTGGAAAGTGTTCATGCTGATCACCATCCCGATGATCGCGCCGTCGCTGGCAGCGGGCGGCATGATGTCCTTCGCCCTGTCGCTGGACGACCTGGTACTGGCCAGCTTCGTGTCCGGTCCTGGCTCCACCACCCTGCCGATGGAAGTGTTCTCCGCCGTGCGCCTGGGCGTGAAGCCGGAGATCAACGCCGTTGCCAGCCTGATCCTGCTGACCGTGTCGCTGTTCACCTTCTTCGCCTGGTACTTCACCCGTCAGGCCGAAGAGCGTCGCAAGCGCGCAATCCAGGAAGCCATGGAGTCCAACGCGACCGACTGGCAGCAAAAAGGTTCGACAGCCACCGCCTGACACCGTCTTGTCGGCCGGTTGCTTCCGGCGATTGTCGAACCACGGGCCACCTTCGGGTGGCCCGTGTCTTTTGTGCCCGCGTTATTCCGAAGTGTCTGGAATTCCTCGGTTTATCGGAAAAATCTGTAAGTACAAGGCCCTTCTCAGGTGAAATGGCCAACTAATATTTAACTCGTTCGGTGTCGTCTGCCGGCCTCCCCCCGAACCAGGGTCGGCAACGTCAACGGCAACTTCCAGTGAACCATTGGCACACGTGCGGGAGAGGGCGCCCAATACAACACCCCGAGAGTTATCCCTAGGGGAAATAACGCGCCAGGGAGCTTTGGCATCTCCCGCAGCACTCTCTTCAAGCTCCAAAACAAAACCCCGCTTTCGCGGGGTTTTGTTTTAGCGGTACTTCAGCGCCTGGCCGGTACCAGCCTGAGCAGGCCCTGGGTGTTGGCCTTCACTTCGGCTTCTTCGTAGTGCTGGGGCAGGTATTGGCCTTCGATGTAGGCCTGGGCCTGGTCGTCGTAATGCTCGTCGAAGGGGACGCCGCTCTGGCCGACCGGGTTGATGCCCAGGCTGTGAGCGGGATCGGCGAAGTCGATCAGACGGCGGGTCGACGGGCCGTATACCACCTGCCAGGGCGCAGGTCCCACGCGGTGCGACAGGTTGTTCGGCGTTTCGTGTCCACCCGGCGCGGCGAAGGGCCCGACGTTGAAGATCCGGTCCAGCGGCTTCTGCATGCCCAGCGGGTGGCTGTGGGTCAGGGTGTGCGCCTTGCCCCATTGCCATTGCGCCGAGTCCTGGCCCAGCGTCGTACGCAGGTGTTCCAGGCTGGCCTTCCAGGCGGCCTTGACGATATCGGCGCGGGTTTCCTTTTCCGGCGTCTTGCGGTTGTCCCACCAGGGCGAGCCGTCATCGGCGGCCAGGCGCGGCAGGGCGACGTCCAGCACGCGGGTCGACAGCAGGTTGTCGAAGAAGGCGTCGCCCGTCTCGTCGCGCATCGCGCCATCGGCGATCTGGTACAGCAACTGGTTGAACAGGGTGGCGGTGACCGAGTCGACCGGATGATCGCCCTGCCAGGCAGCCAGTTGCTCCACCAGGGCTTTCTCCTCGGCGGTCGAAGCCGCCTCGCGCAGCAGCGGCAGCAACGGCTTGAGGACGCGCGGTCCGTAGCCGGTGGCGGTGTCCAGTTGCAGCGCCTGGCTGTTCTGCAGGTCCCATTTCACCGACGTATCGGCCAGGCGCTCGTTCAGGCGCTGGCCGCGATCGGGCAGGTTGTAGTAGCCGGGAATCGGCCGGCCATTGGCCGGGACCGGCTGGAAGTTGGCGGAGACGATATAGCCGCGCGCCGGGTTTTCTTCCTGCGGGTTTTCGCTGAAGGGGTAGAAGCCGCTCTTGTCGGCCTGGCCCGTACTGCCGTCGAGCAGGAAGTAGGGCACCACCCCGTCCGGGCGCACTGGCAGTTGCGCCGAGGCCCACCAGCCGATGTCGCCGCGGGCGTTGGCCCAGATCACGTTGAGGCCCGGCGAATGGATTTTCGAGGCCGCGGCGCGGGCCTTGTCCAGGGTGTCGGCGCGGTCGAGCTGGTAGAAGGCGTCGAGGATCGGGTTCCGGGTTTCGAGGAAGGCCCACCACATCGCGATCGGCGTCTTGCCGGCGGCCGTGCCGAGGGCGTCGTTGACCAGCGGGCCATGGGGCGAGCTGCGCAGGGTGATCTTCACCGGCGCCTGGCCCTTGACCGCGATGCTCTGCTCCTCGCTTTTCAGATCGACCCATTGGCCCCGGTACCAGACCTGGTTGGGGTTGTCCGGGTTGACCTTTTCCGCGACCAGGTCGACGTCATCGTTCTGGAACATGGTCAGGCTCCAGCCGAACTGCTCGTTGTGCCCGAGCGAGGCGAAGGGGTTGAGCGCCTGGTAGTGCCCGTAGAGCTCGAAGCCCGGAGCGCTGGTCTGGATCTCGTACCACACCGCCGGCACCGCGAAGCGGATGTGCGGATCGCCCGCCAGCAGCGGCTTGCCGCTCTTCGTGCGGCTACCGGAGATGGCCCAGGCGTTGCTGCCCTCGAACTGCGGCAGGCCGGCTTCCTCCAGTGCAGCGTGACTGATCCGCGCGATGGCGTTGAGGTCCTGCCAGTCTGCGGCGGCTAGCGGTTTCGGACTCAGTACGCCCTCGGGGTGCCAGTCGAGGTCGAAGACCTTCAGGTAGTCCGCGCCCAGTTCGTCGCGCACATAGGTGAGTACCGGCTCGGTACGGAAGGCAGCGGCGAAGCTGTAGGCCATGTAACCGGCAACGCTGACGGTGTCTTCCGGGGTGAAGGGGCGCTTGGGGATGCCGAGTATGTCGAACTCCAGAGGGCGCGGATGGCTGTCCTGGAACTGGTTGACGCCATCCAGGTAGGCCACCAGCGCCTTCCAGGCCGGGGAGTTCTTGTCCTGGCGCGCCACGTAGTCGGCGGCCTTGTCGCGGATGCGCAGGCTGCGGAACAGGCGGTCGGTGTCCACCAGCTTGGGCCCCAGCACTTCGGCCAGCTCGCCGCGCGACAGGCGCCGCAGCATCTCCATCTGGAACAGGCGGTCCTGGGCATGGACGTAGCCGATGGCCCGATACAGGTCTTCCTCGCTGCCGGCCTTGATGTGCGGCACGCCGCGCTCGTCATAGCGAACCGTGACCTCGCTGTGCAGGCCGGCCAGGGGCAGCTGTCCGTCACGTTGCGGCTGCTTGCCGTGCAGGTACCAGCCGGTACCTGCCGCAGCGGCGGCCACGACGACGGCGAGGACAGTCAAAGTGCGTTTCATGCGGCAACTCCTTGTTGTTATGCACGGATTCTGCAAAGGAAGGCCGTTGTCGTTCATTGACCAAATGTCTCAGGGCTGGAATTCTTTGGTCAAACTTCCTTGATCGAACACCAAGAGCCCATGCCCACCCCCGAGCTGAATTTCCCGGCGACCCCCGCGCTCACCCAGTCCGCCACACTGCGGCGACTGTTGTATGAATCGCTCGCCGACCTGGGCTTCGATCCCACCGACGTCTATCGCCAGGCCCTGCAGAAGGTCCGCCTGCCGGCACCGGCGCAGAGCGGACGCCTGGTGCATGACGACGCGCCGCTGTTCTGGAGCACGCTGGACGAGATCACTGGCGACTGCGATATCGGCCTGCACCTGGGCGAGGTGATGAAGCCGCGCCTGCTGGACGTGGTCGGCTACCTGCTGATGGCCAGCGCCGACCTGCGCGAGGCCCTGTCGAGCTTCCTGCGCTTCCAGCACATTCTCTCCGGCGGCTTTGCCGCGCAGATGCTCGAGGAGGGCGAACAGGTGCGGCTGATCCTCGACCTCAACTATCTGGGCGTGCCGAGCCTGCGCCAGCAGATGGAATGCCTGATGCTGCTGTTCCTCAAGCTGCTGGCGCTGATCACCGATGGCGAGTTCCGCGTCAACGCCATCGAGTTCCGCCACGCGCCGCCGCGTCGCCTCGCCGAGCACCGGAGGCTGTATGGACTGACGCCCCGATTCGACCAGTCCCATGACGCGCTGCTGTTCGATCGCGCGCTGCTGTCGCGCCCGTCGCGCACGGCCAACCCGGATCTGCACCGTGTGCTCAGTGCGCATGCCCGCGAGCAGTTGGGGACCTTCGACGAGAATGACCTGCTCAACCGCCTGCGCTATCTGATCGGCGTGCGGCTGGGGGCGGAGGAGTGCTCGCTGCGCAGTTGCGCGGCCGAACTGGGCGTACGTCCGGGCCTGCTGCAGCGCAGCCTGGCGGCCAGGGCGCAGACCTTCAGGGATGTGCGAGAGGAGGTACGGCGGCAGCGTGCCGCGCAGATGCTGGATCAGGGCATGGCGATCCGCGAGGTGGCGCGCGCCTGCGGTTTCGCCGAGCTGTCGCCCTTCTACCGGGCCTTCCGGCGCTGGTACTCGGCGCCGCCGGAGCGCTACCGGCAGCAATTACGCGGGGGCGGTGCCGAGTCCTGAGGACCTGTTTACGATCTGCTGCGCGTCGGCATAACTGCGTTAAAAACAGGCTCGAACTGCTTATTTACTCTCCGCGTCCTCGCCTGTTTGATTCGCTGGCGCTCACCCTTCGGGCCAGCCTGCGGCTGTTACTCCCGTTGGTCGTTGCGCCTTGTTCTGCGCCAGCGTGCGAGATCGTAAACAGGTTCTGAGCCTGATCAGTCGGCCAGCGGAATCTCGCGGGTCACTTCGAGCAGGGCCATGGCGTCGAGCTGGTCTTCGATCTGCAGGAAGCGCAGGGCGCGGGTGGCCGAAACCTCCTTGGCGATGCGCTTGACGTACTTCTCCTTCAGGTCCTGCTTGTCGTCCTGGAGGTCCAGAACCTGCTTCTGCAGCTTGGTGGCTTCGTCGTTGCTGACCGCGCCGGTGTTATAGGCGCCGGCGTAGTCGATGATGATCGCCAGCGTCTTCTTGCTCAGCTTGTCGGCTTCGGCGCGATAGGTGTTGTAGACCGGCCAGAACTTCTCGCCTTCCTCCGGGGTGAGCTTCATGTTGGCTTCGACCAGGCGCTTGCGCTTGTAGTCGATGTCGGCGATCCGGTTGTTGATGGCCTGCTTGTGCTGCTCCATGACCTGGCTGCTGCTGGGGGTGTCGTCCGCGTGGGCGGCCAGGGGCAGGACGAGAGCGGCGCACAGGGCGAGGGCGGGATGAAGACGCATGTGAACTCCTTGATAGCGAACGGCCCTTCATGGGCCGGCGCCTAAGTGTAGCCATGGTTTGGCCGGCATTTAAGGTGTTGCGTCACTACTTCTGCGTGGCGCCGCTCCAGGGGCAATAGCAGCCGACCGCCAGGGTACGGGTCGCCTGTACGCGGCGGCCCTGCAC
This sequence comes from Pseudomonas sp. B1-22, assembly GCF_050474425.1. NCBI lineage: Bacteria > Pseudomonadati > Pseudomonadota > Gammaproteobacteria > Pseudomonadales > Pseudomonadaceae > Pseudomonas > Pseudomonas sp. B1-22. The sequence goes on from NZ_JBCHVH010000003.1 coordinate 145,817, forward strand.
CAGGGCTTCGAGGATTGGTTCGATGAAGCTGTTGCTGGAGGTGCACACGGCGCCTTCGCTGTAGGGGCCGACGTAGGCGAGATTGCCCTGGGCGTCCCAGATCGCCACGGCTGGCGTGGCGGGCAGTTGTTCTGCGCCGGGCAGGGTCGGCAACGTGCGCATGGACTTCAGGGTATCGGGCAGCTGTCCGTGGCTACCGGCCTTCTGCACGGCATAGAAGTCCACGCCTTGCGGCGCGAAGCGCGCGATCAGTTCGGCGAGGTGCTGCTGGTTGCCGACATTGCACGGGCAGGCCGGGTCCCAGAAATGCACCAGGCGGATGTGCCCGGGGCCGGCCAACTGCGCCGGCAGCATCAGATGATCGCCGGAGAACAGCTGCGGCTGGTGGCTGAACGGCCGGATGTAGCGCTTCTCATACCACCCGTAGGTGCTGAGCAGGCCGGCGAGGCAGAGGGCGGCGATCAGCCAGCCGATGAGCGTTTTGCGGCGGGTGGACATGGCATTTCTCGAAAGACGGCGGCCGGTAAGTAGCCGCCAAGCTTGCCATGATGGCGCCCGCGGCTGAATATCCCAGCAGCGCGCCGCGCTCTCCTTTCATTTTCTGTCAATAAGCGAATCGCCCATGCCTGAAGCCTTCCAGCCCGATCTGCTGCGTCCGCTCCTGCGACCACTGACCGCAGCGACGATGGAGGGCGGCATCGCGTTGTACCAGCGCTTCTACGGCCTCGACCTGGCCGGGCGTTATCCCGGCCTGCAAAGCCGCCTGGGCACCTTCGAGGCGGGCGGCTATCGCATCGCCGTGCAGCTCTGGCGGCCGGCGCTGGCGCGCGGCACCCTGCTGCTGATGCATGGCTATTACGACCACATGGGCCTGTACCGCCATGTGATCGACTGGGCGGTGGGCATGGGCTTTGCGGTGCTGGCCTGCGACCTGCCGGGACACGGCCTGTCCGAAGGCAAGGCGGCGAGCATCGGCGACTTCTCCGAGTACCAGACGGTGCTGGCCGGCCTGCTCGGCCAGGCCCAGGCACTGGGCCTGCCGCAGCCGTGGCACCTGTGCGGGCAGAGTACCGGCGGAGCGATCCTGCTGGACTATCTGCTGAGCGGCGGGATGCGGCCGGAGCTGGGACGAACCATCCTGCTGGCGCCGCTGGTGCGCCCGCGTGCCTGGGGCTGGTCGAAATTGAGCTATCAGGTGCTGCGGCCTTTCGTGGATTCGATTCCGCGGCGCTTTACCGAAAACTCGACCGATCCGGATTTCCTGACGTTCCTGCGCGATCGCGATCCGCTGCAGCCGCGCACCCTGCCGACCGCCTGGGTAGGCGCGCTGGCGCGCTGGATTCCGCGCATCGAGGCTGCCCCGCCGGGCGCGCAAAGCCTGCTGGTGGTGCAGGGCGACGCCGATGAGACGGTGGACTGGCAGTACAACCTGAGGGTGCTGGAGGAGAAGTTCGAGAAGATCGAGTGCCTGCTGCTCACCGGCGCGCGGCACCATCTGGCGAACGAGAGCGAGACCTTGCGTCAGCGCTACTTCGAGTTTCTCAGCGAGAGACTGGGATAAGGGTGGAATCTGGAGCGAGTGGGGGTGTGTCCTTCACTCCCTGCGCCATCCTCCTCAGGCGCCACCCCCGCTACGACGGAAGTGATTCTAAGTGGGGCGTTCCTCGGAGTGGTCTCCAAACGCGGTAGGTAAAATCCGATCATTGACCGTCGTCGGAAGCCGACAATCCGGCGCGCAGGGCGGCCAGGGCGGCGCGATAGTAGTCGCGCCCGGCCGGGGACTCGCTGAATGCGGCGAACTGGCTCAGCTCGGCATCGTCCAGCCCGCGATAGACGTAGAGCAGGGTGTTATCCAGGTCGGCGCCGATCTGTCCCATCAGCTTCTGCCGCTGGCCGTCGAGCATGCCCTGGGCCTGTCCGCCGCCGAGCAGGCCGGGGAGCATCTGGCTGAGGCTGTCGGCAGCGACGCTGGCCAGCGCCAGGCTTACCTCCGCACCGGCTTCGCGGGCCGGCAACACCTTGCCCAGTCGCTGTACCAGGTGGCGCCGGGCGTCGCTGGCCTGCTGGCGCGGCAGGCCGTTGGCGTACTTGAGCAACTGGTCGCTGCGGGTGGCGAAGGTCTCGGCGGTGGCGACCTTGTGGCCCAGGGGGGATTCGAAGAAGGTCAGCGCCGGTATACTGTCCGGCAGGTTCTGGCGCAGGCTGGAGAGGGCGCGCTGGTCGATGTCGGCGGCGGCGAAGCGGCGGTTGCTGTTGTCCACCAGGGCCTGGTAGAGCGCTGGCGGCAGGTTGCCCTGGTAGCGCTTCTGCGCGGTATGCAGGGCGTCGTTGAAGTGCGCGCGCTGCTCGGGCCAACCGGCGGCCTGGTAGAGGCGCTGGTAATTGTCAGCCAGGGCAGGCATGCCCAGTACCAGAAGAGTGAGGGCCAGCAGTACGCGCATTGCAACTCCTTGTGGGCGGCAGGGTTCGCTCGCCGGTGGCTATTGTCGGCAAGGCTTGCCCCGCTTGTCGAGCCACTGGCGTCGGACGTTACAATGCGTCATGGATTTCGACGCCCCTTCTCCATTTATGCAAGGCCCCCTCCTGCACCGCATCGTTGACGACCTCGCCGACAAGGGCTGGTCGCAACAGGACGCCTTTCTTCCCGATGCCCTGATCGCCCGGCTGGCGACGGAATGCCGTGCCCGCGATGCAGCCGGCAAGCTGGCCGCCGCCGCCATCGGCCGGGGTGAAGGGCAGGCGGTGCGCGAAGGCATCCGCGGCGACCGTATCCAGTGGATAGAGCCGGGCCAGTCCGAGGCCTGTGATCTCTATCTGGACGCGCTGGATGCGCTGCGCCAGCTGATCAACCGCTCGCTCTACCTCGGTCTGGAAGACTTCGAGGGGCATTTCGCCCTCTACCCGCCGGGGGCGTTCTACCAGAAGCACCTGGACCGCTTCCGCGACGACGATCGCCGTACCCTCTCGGCGGTGTTCTATCTCAATGCCGACTGGCGGGAAGAGCAGGGTGGCGCGTTGCGCATGTACCTGCCCGACGAACAGACGCTGGACCTGGCGCCGATCGGCGGTCGGCTGGTGCTGTTCCTCTCCAGCGAGTTCCCCCACGAAGTGCTGCCGGCCAGCCACGAGCGGCTGTCCTTGACCGGCTGGTTCCGCCGGCGCGGTGATTCGTCCTTCTGAGCCGTCCGGCTCAGTGTCCCCAGACCTTCAGGGTCCCGCTGATGTCCTGGATGTCGCGGATTTCCAGCGTGCCCAGGCGCCCGTTGCCGACATAGAGATCGCCGATCACCCGCAGGCGGATGGTCTGCGCCGGCAGGCCGCTGGCATTGAGCTGCTGGTTGATGCTGGTGAGGTCCGGCAACGTCAGGGCGAGCTGCTGTTTGCCGCTGGCATTGCGTACCACGTCCACCTGCAAGGTTGGCTGCTCGATGCCGAAGATCGGCAGGCTCAGTCCCAGTTGCGCGGCGCCGTAGGGCAGGCTGCCGCCACGGCCATTGGGGCAGTCGCCGGCCTTCACGCAGCCGTTGTCGATGGAGACGTTGCGCAGCGAGACGCTGCCGCCGTCATCGTTCCAGGCGGCGCTGCCGATGTGGGCCAGCACGTCGGCACGGATGCTGATGCCGTCCTGTCCGGTGACCGTACCGAGACTCTCGTTGTCGAGGGCTTCGAGGGCGGCCTGGCTGACCGACAGGTGGAGAAGCGCCGCGGTGGCTGCGGACAGGGCGAACAGGCGGGACATGGTCAGGGCTCCGAGGGATTTGGCCGGTGCGTCAGTCTGGTCAGCCGCCGCCAGCCCGGCCAGTGCCGGACGACGTTTCCCGCCAAAGGTTGTGCTCCATCGACGGGCCGACGGTCGGTAGCAGCGTGCGCGTCCCGACTTTTGGCGGGCTCGAAATCCCTCGAAACGGATCGCCGATGAATGTCGTGTTACCCCGCGTGACCCAATGAAATCGAGCGACTAGTCTGTGGCATTCGATTTGGAGTGATTGGCCCATGCAGAAGGTTCTCGTCAGCCGTTGCCTGCTCGGACATCGCGTTCGCTACGACGGTGGTGCCCATGGCCCGTTCGACCTGCTGGCGCGCTGGCTGGCCCAGGGGCGCGTGGTGCCGCTGTGCCCGGAAGTGGCCGGCGGCCTGCCAACGCCGCGCGCGCCGGCGGAGATTCCCGGTGGCCAGGGCATGGCCGTGCTGGAACGCGTGAAGCCCGTTGTCACGGTGGATGGGGAGGATGTCAGCCAGGCGTTCCTGCTGGGTGCCGACGCGGCGGTGAAGCTGGTGCGGCATCACGATATCCGCCTGGCCGTGCTGAAGGCACGCAGCCCGTCCTGCGGCAACCGCGAGAACTATGACGGCAGCTTCAGCGGGCGGAAGGTCGCCGGCGAGGGCGTTACTGCCGCCGCGCTCAAGCGCATGGGGGTGCTGGTATTCAGCGAGGAGGAGCTGGACGCCGCCGCGGTCTGCCTGGCCGGCCTGGAAGCCGGAGGCTAGAGCGGTCGAAGACATTTGAAGACGCACTCTTTTTCTTGAGCCCACGGGGGAGCCGCCTATGCTTGTGGGTTCCATGCGGGTGAACGGTTGCCATTGCAGGGCGCGCGTTCCCCGAATCCCATGAAGAAGGAGAATCCCATGAGAACCATGCTGCCTTGCCTCGGTCTCGCTGCGCTGCTCGCCGCGTCTTCCGCGATTGCTGCCGACATGCCGCGCACCCCGGCCCCGGAAGGCGCCAAGGTGTACTTCATCGAGCCGGCTGACGGCGCCACCGTCGGCAAGACCTTCACCGTGAAGTTCGGCCTCAAGGGCATGGGCGTTGCGCCCGCCGGCGTGGACTCGCCGGCCACCGGCCACCACCACCTGCTGATCGACCTGAAGGAGCAGCCGGCGATGAACCTGCCGCTGCCGATGAACGACACCATCAAGCATTTCGGCAAAGGCCAGACCGAAACCGAACTGACCCTGCCGCCGGGCAGGCACACTCTGCAGCTGCTGGTGGGCGACAAGAACCACGTCCCGCTGGACCCGCCGGTGGAGTCGCAGCAGATCACCGTCAACGTCAAATGACGGATTCTCGTTTCAACCTCGGGTTGATATATGCGTAGGAGCGGACTTCGTCCGCGATAGGTTCGCATCGCGCCGGATGCCAATCGCGGACGGAGTCCGCTCCTACGTCCGTGCCATTGCGACCCATGCAGAAACGAAAAAAGGAGGCCGAAGCCTCCTTTTTTCCTGCCACTGAACCGCGCTTAGAACAGCACGCGGCTGCGGATGGTGCCGTTCACGTGCTGCAGCTTCTCCAGCGCCAGGTCGGAGTAATCGGCGTCGACGTCGATCACCACGTAGCCGACCTTGTCGTTGGTCTGCAGGTACTGGCCGGAGATGTTGATGCCGTTGTCGGCGAACACCTTGTTGATTTCGCTCATCACGCCCGGGATGTTGGCGTGGATGTGCAGCAGGCGGTGCTTGCCCGGGTGCGACGGCAGGGCCACTTCCGGGAAGTTGACCGACGATACCGAGGTACCGTTGTCGCTGTACTTGACCAGCTTCTCGGCCACTTCCAGGCCGATGTTGGCCTGGGCCTCGGCGGTGGAGCCGCCGATGTGCGGGGTCAGGATCACGCGGTCCAGGCCACGCAGCGGGCTTTCGAACTCTTCGTCGTTGGACTTGGGCTCGACCGGGAACACGTCGATGGCGGCGCCGATCAGGTGCTCGTCCTTGATCGCTTCGGCCAGGTGGTCCAGCTCGACCACGGTGCCGCGCGCGGCGTTGATCAGGATGCCGCCCTTCTTGATGGCGCGGATTTCCTTCTCGCCGATCATCCACTGGGTGGACGGCAGCTCCGGCACGTGCAGCGAAACGATGTCGGACATGCCGAGCAGCTCGTGCAGGTTGCCGACCTGCTGGGCGTTACCCAGCGGCAGCTTGGTCACGGTGTCGTAGAAGAACACCTGCATGCCCAGGGCCTCGGCCAGGACCGACAGCTGGGTGCCGATGGAGCCGTAGCCGACGATGCCCAGCTTCTTGCCGCGGATCTCGAACGAGTTGGCCGCCGACTTGATCCAGCCGCCGCGGTGGCAGGAGGCATTCTTCTCCGGGATGCCGCGCAGCAGCAGGATGGCTTCGGCCAGCACCAGCTCGGCCACCGAGCGGGTGTTGGAGTAGGGCGCGTTGAACACCGCGATGCCGCGCTCGCGGGCGGCGTCCAGGTTGACCTGGTTGGTGCCGATGCAGAAACAGCCGACAGCGATCAGCTTCTTGGCGGCATCGAAGACTTCCTCGGTGAGCTGGGTGCGGGAGCGGATACCGATGAAGTGCACATCGGCGATCTTTTCCTTCAGCTCCTCGCCGGACAGCGCGCCCTTGAGGTACTCGATGTTGGTGTAGCCGGCCGCCTTGAGGGTGTCCACGGCGTTCTGGTGTACGCCTTCAAGGAGAAGGAATTTGATCTTGCTCTTGTCGAGAGAAGTCTTGCTCATCTGCTTTGAACCTGTAGTCCCGGGAGAGTGGCTAGAAAACCAATAGCTCTGGCCGAACCGGCCGGTGCCAGGCAGCTCGGCGCCAAGTGGCGATCTGCTTGGGGTGCGTATGCTAGCATGTTCTCCCTTTTCCTTGCCCGGTTGCGACCTGAGCTGTTCTCAGGACGACCATGAATCCTTTGAGAGTTCCTCCCATGACCCGCGAAGCCCTGATCGAATCGCTCAAGCCCCTGCTGGAGCCCGGCAAGCTGCTGACTGACGCCGATTCCCTCGAGACCTACGGCAAGGACTGGACCAAGCATTTCGCCCCGGCGCCGCTGGCCATCGCCTTCCCCAAGAGCACCGAGCAGGTCCAGGCCATCGTTCGCTGGGCCAATGAGCACAAGGTCGCGCTGGTCCCCTCGGGCGGCCGCACCGGGCTCTCCGCCGCCGCCGTCGCCGCCAACGGCGAGGTGGTCGTGGCCTTCGACTACATGAACAAGATCCTCGACTTCAACGCCTTCGACCGCACCGTGGTGTGCCAGCCTGGCGTGGTGACCAAGCAGCTGCAGCTGTTCGCCGAGGAAAACGGCCTGTACTACCCGGTGGACTTCGCCTCCTCCGGCTCCAGCCAGATTGGCGGCAATATCGGCACCAATGCCGGCGGGATCAAGGTCATTCGCTACGGCATGACCCGCAACTGGGTGGCTGGCCTGAAGGTCGTCACCGGCAAGGGCGACCTGCTGGAGCTGAACAAGGACCTGATCAAGAACGCCACCGGTTACGACCTGCGCCAGCTGTTCATCGGCGCCGAGGGCACCCTGGGCTTCGTGGTCGAGGCTTCCATGCGCCTGGAACGCCAGCCGAAGAACCTCACCGCCATGGTCCTGGGCACCCCGGACTTCGATTCGATCATGCCGGTGCTGCACGCCTTCCAGAGCAAGCTCGACCTGACTGCCTTCGAATTCTTCTCCGACAAGGCCCTGGCCAAGGTCATGGCCCGTGGCGACGTGCCGCCGGCCTTCGAGACCGACTGCCCGTTCTACGCCCTGCTGGAGTTCGAGGCGACCACCGAGGAAGTGGCCAACGAGGCGCTGGCGACTTTCGAACATTGTGTAGAGCAGGGTTGGGTGCTCGACGGCGTGATGAGCCAGAGCGAGCAACAGCTGCAGAACCTGTGGAAGCTGCGCGAGTACATCTCCGAGACCATCTCCCACTGGACCCCGTACAAGAACGACATCTCGGTGACCGTCAGCAAGGTTCCGGCCTTCCTCAAGGACATCGATGCCATCGTCGAAGCCAACTACCCCGACTTCGAAGTCGTGTGGTTCGGCCACATCGGCGACGGCAACCTGCACCTGAATATCCTCAAGCCCGAGAACCTGACCAAGGACGAGTTCTTCGGCAAGTGCGCCACCGTCAACAAGTGGGTGTTCGAGACCGTGCAGAAGTACAACGGCTCGATCTCCGCCGAGCACGGTGTGGGCATGACCAAGCGCGATTACCTGGGTTACTCTCGCTCCGAGGCTGAAATCGGCTATATGAAGGCGGTCAAGGCGGTGTTCGATCCTAACGGGATCATGAACCCCGGCAAGATCTTCGCCGAGTAAGTCGCTTTATTCAGAAGGGCCGGCTCTTTGGATAGAGGGGCCGGCCCTTTGCATGTTCGCGTCACGGAATATGACGGTGCCGCCAGCAGGTGCGGGCCGCCGCGCGGGAGCATGGGCTCCGGCGAACCCTAATTCCACCCGTTCAGGAGTCGGTCATGAGTTACCAGCATCAGTACATCGACGGCACCCCGATCCATTTCACCCTGGGTAAGGTGGTCTGCGTCGGCCGCAACTACGCCGAGCACGCCAAGGAGCTGAACAACCCGGTGCCGACCGAGCCGCTGCTGTTCATCAAGCCCGGCTCCTGCACCGTACCGCTGGCCGGTGGTTTTGCCATTCCCGAAGACCGCGGCGCGGTGCACTACGAGGCAGAAATCGCCGTGCTGATCGGCAAGCCGCTGTCGCGCAAGCCCAGCGCTGAAGAGGTGCTGGATGCCATCTCCGGCTACGCACCGGCGCTGGACCTGACCCTGCGCGACGTGCAGGCCAAGCTGAAGGAAAAGGGCCTGCCCTGGGAGCTGGCCAAGTCCTTCGACGGCGCCTTCGTGCTGGCGCCCTTCGTCAGCGCCGACCACTTCCCGGACCCGACCGACATCGGCATCCGCCTCACCATCGACGGCGAAGTCCGCCAGGACGGCAACAGCCGCGACATGCTCAACCCCATCGTGCCGCTGATCCAGCACATCTGCGGGCACTTCTCGCTGCAGCCGGGCGACGTGGTTTCCACCGGCACGCCAGTCGGAGTCGGGCCGCTTTCCAGCGGCAATGAACTGGTGCTGGAACTTCCCGGCGCCAGCCGCTTCGAAAGCCGCGTGCTTTAACCGTTGTCCCGCCGAAGGCCGCCGTTTGTGCGGCCTTCGTTCGTTGCGGGGTGCCTTGTCCGAAACCACCCACAAGAGTCGCCATGACCATCTCCGTCCTTCGTTCTCGCTGGCTGCTGCTGGCACTGCTGCTCCTGCTGATCGTGCTCGCCGTGCTGACCGTGCGCTTCCACTGGGACGACCGCGCCCGTCTCTGGTTGCGTGAGCAGGACACCAGCGCGCAGGAGCGTGCCGAGAGCGTCTGGCTGCCCAGCTACCGCGCCGTAATCCAGGCCAAGCAATTGACCGGCGGACTCGAAGGCCAGGAGGCTTCGGATCTGGCCTATAACCCGGTGACTCGCACCCTGTTCACCGTGACCGGCAAGAAGCCGCTGCTGGCCGAGCTGTCCCTGACCGGCGACGTGCTGCGGGTGATCCCGCTGCTGGGCATGTCCAACCCCGAGGGCGTGGCGGTGCTGGAGAACGGCAACATCGCCGTGACCGACGAGCGCAAGAACTCGCTGACCATCTTCCACGTCGACCCACAGACCCGTGAGCTGAGCACCGAGAAGCTGGCCAGCTTCGACCTCGGCCCGCGCGGGAAGAAGAACAAGGGTATCGAGGGCATCGCCTGGGACCCGCGCCAGCACCGCCTGGTCCTGGGGCAGGAGCGTGATCCGCTGGCGCTGTTCAGCCTGCCCAGCGACGGCGGCCCGAGCGTGAGTGGCACCCTGCAGCCGCTGGCCAGTGACCTGCTGATGACCAACGTCTCGGCGCTGAGCATCGATCCGCGTACCGGCCATACCCTGGTGCTGTCGGCGGAGTCGCACCTGCTGCTGGAACTGAATGAAAAGGGTCAGCCGGTGAGCTTCATCAGCCTGCTCGGCGGCCTCAACGGCCTGCACGGGAAGATTCCGCGCGCCGAGGGTGTGGCCATCGACGAGCAGGGCACCATCTATATGGTCAGCGAGCCCGACCTGTTCTACGTGTTCAAGCGCGAAGCAGTGCCGGCCAAGGCCGACTGATACAGGTCGGGGGGCTGTGGCGCCCGGGGCGTTTAAGTTTGGGTTAAGCACGGATTCAGGCTGGTTTCAGCCACCGGCAATAAGCTGACCCCATCGAAAACGCCCTGGAGGCCAATCCATGAAACTGACTCATCTCCCCCTGATCGCTGCCGCTGGCCTGTTCTCCACCCTCACCCTGGCCGCTGGCTACACCGGCCCGGGCAGCGACGCCAAGCCCGCTGCCGCCGCTACGCAGGTCACCACGGTCAAGCAGGCGCAGTCCGCCGCCGACGATACCCCGGTGGTGCTGGAGGGCGTGATCACCAAACGCATCGGTGGCGAGCACTACGAGTTCAAGGATGCCACCGGCAGCATCCAGGTCGAGATCGACCACGACGACTGGCCGGCGGGCGCGTCGGTCTCCGAGAGCACCAAGGTGCGTCTGACGGGTGAAGTCGATCACCACAAGCAGAAGGCCACCGATATCGACGTGGATCGCGTCGAAGTTCTGCAGTAAGCCTGCCCCAATAAAAAGCCGCGCCGGGAACCTCATCCCCGGCGCGGCTTTCTCGTTTTTGCGTAGGGCGTACAACCGTTCGCGCTTATACGCCCTACGGGCAGGCATCAGCCGATACTGTCGAAGCCCTGCAGCACGTTCACAGCATTGATGCCGATTTCCTCCACCGCGTAACCGCCCTCCATGACGAACAGGGTCGGCAGGCCGAGCCTGCCGATGGCTTCGCCCATGCGCAGGTAGTCCGGGCTGTCCAGCTTGAACTGGGAGATCGGGTCTTCCTTGAAGGTGTCCACGCCCAGCGAGACGATCAGCACGTCCGGGGCAAAGGCGGAAATCTGCCGGATCGCCGCCTGCAGCGCCAGGCTCCACACCGACCAGTCGCTGCCGGAGGCCAGCGGGTAGTTGAAGTTGAAGCCTTCGCCCACGCCCTGGCCCTTCTCGTCGGCATAGCCGAGGAAGTAGGGATACTCGAAGCGCGGATCGCCGTGGATCGAGGTGAACAGCACATCGGCGCGGTCATAGAAGATGTCCTGGGTGCCGTTGCCGTGGTGGTAGTCCACGTCGAGGATGGCGACCCGGCTGGCGCCCTGGTCGAGGATCGACTGGGCGGCGATGGCGGCGTTGTTGAGGAAGCAGTAGCCGCCCATGAAGTCCGCCGAGGCGTGGTGTCCCGGCGGGCGGCACAGCGAGAATACCGAGCGCGCGCCCTTGGCCAGTTCGGCCTGGCCGGTCATGGCGACGTTCACCGAGCTGGTGATCGCCTGCCAGGTGCCGGCGGTGATCGGTGCGCCGGCGTCGAAGGAGTAGTAGCCCAGGCGGCCGTCGATGCTGTCCGGCTCCTTCTGCCGCAGGCGCCGGGTAGGCCAGGCAATCGGCAGCATGTCGTGGGTGCGGCCGGTGGCCAGCCAGTCGCGCCAGGCGTGTTGCAGGAAGCGCACGAAGCCCTCGTCATGCACCCGCAGGATCGGCTCCAGGCCGAAGTCGCGCGGGCCCTGGATGTCGCCCAGTTTCACCGCCTTGACCCGGTCCAGCACCATGTCGGCGCGGCTAGGCTTCTCGTAGCAGGGAGTGAACTGGCCGCCGATCAGCTCGTGCTGACCGTGGTGCAAGCGATGGTCGTCGGTGTAGATCGTCAACATCACGCGCTCCTCATGGCGCCCGGCGGCGCCCGCTGGTTCCGGTTGTCAGGTCGCGTTCGACGCGTGCCGGGCCAGGCCCGGGCGCGTCGAACACAGGGTCAGGCGTTTTCCTCGAAGTTCACGCTCGGTGCCTTGCGGCGGAAGCCGCCGGTGTGCACCGCCAGGTAGGTAAAGCCGACGGCGAACCAGCTCAGGCCGACGATCAGGGTCAGCTGAGACAGGCTGGTCCACAGCCATAGGGTCAGGCACAGGCCGACGAAGGGGATTAGCCCGTACTTGAGCAGGTTGGCTGCGCCGCGACGGCGCTCGACGCCCAGGTAGGTGCGGATCACCGCCAGGTTGACCACGGAGAAGGCCACCAGGGCGCCGAAGCTGATCATCGAGGCCAGGGTGGTCAGGTCCAGCACCACGGCCAGCAGGGAAATCGCCGAGACCACCAGGATCGCCACCACGGGCGTCTGGAAGCGTGCGTGCAGCGCGCCGAACAGGCTGCGCGGCAGGATGCCGTCGCGGCCCATGGTGAACAGGATGCGCGACACCGAGGCCTGCGAGGCCAGCGCCGAGCCGATGCAGCCGGCGATGTAGGCGGCGGTGAAGAAGTTGGTCAGGAACTGCCCGCCGGCCTTGAGCATGACCTCGTTGGCCGCCGAGTCGGCGTTCTGGAACACGCTGCCGGGGAACACCAGCTGGCTGATCACCGCCAGCAGGGTGAACATCAGGCCGGCGATCACGGTGGTGATGATGATCGCGCGCGGGATGTCGCGGCGGGCGTCACGGGTTTCCTCGGCCATGGTCGAGACCGCGTCGAAGCCCAGGAACGACAGGCACAGCACGGCCGCGCCAGCCATCAGCGGGGCGAAACCGGGTTTGCTGCCGTCACCGGTGAAAGGCAGGGCGAAGTCCAGCGCCGGGGCGCCGGAGAGGCTTTTGAACGACATCGCGACGAACACCACGATGAACACCAGCTGCGCGCCGACGATGACGTTGCTCATGCCGGCCACCTGGCTGATGCCGACCACGTTGAGCACGGTGACCAGGGCGATGGAGGCGACCACGAAGACCCAGGCCGGGATTTCCGGGAAGGCGATGTTCATGAACAGGCCGATGAGCAGGTAATTGATCATCGGCAGGAACAGGTAATCGAGCAGCAGCGACCAGCCGGACAGGAAGCCGACTGCCGGGCCGAAGCTCAGGCTGGTGTAGGAGTAGGCCGAACCCGAGATCGGGTACTTGCGCACCATGAAGCTGTAGGAGGCGGCGGTGAACAGCATCGCCAGCAGGGTGATCAGGTAGGCGGTGGCGGTACGGCCGCCGGTCATCTCGGTGACCACGCCGTAGGTGGTGAACATGGTCAGCGGGACCATGTAGACCAGGCCGAAGAAGACCAGGGCGGGCAGGCCCAGGACGCGTTTCAGGCGGGCATCGGCGGAGGCCGTGTCACCCTTGTTGGTGTGTGCAGTGCTGGCGCTGTGTTGGCTGGCCATGGGGGATTCCTCGCGATTCTTGTGTTCTGGTGCGGGCGGGCGGCGTTCGGTGGCCGTCCGGATGTCGTCGGCTTACGGCTCAGCCGCAGCGATGACGACGCGCGAGGAATGAAGGGCTGTGCTGCAGGGTGACGCAAAAGCTGGTCATGGGCGTTCTCGGGGATTTGTTCTTGTGGATAACGCGCTCGCGTTCCCTTGGGATATTCCCGCGCCACTGATCGTGGCGCCGGAGCTGGCCGCCTTTCCTGCCGCTCCCTGCGCGAGCGGCCCGACTCTAGCAACCGGGGTGGCCGGGCAGAACCCTGCAAAGGGTCAAAAAGGGATCGAAATGGCCAAAATGACTGTCAGGGTCACCCGGCGCGCACCGCCGCGCCGGGTGCCTTCCGGATCATTTCTTCAGCTTGGTCCACACCTTGGAGCGCAGTTGCAGCGCCTTGGGCGAGCACAGCTGGAAGGGTTTCAGGCGATCCAGCTTGTCGGCCGGGGTGTTGATCGCCGGGTCGTCGAACAGCTCCTTCTCCATGTACTTGTCCGAGCCTTCGATGGCGTTGTTGTACTTGGCGAAGTTGGAGGCGGCGGCGATGTTTTCCGGCTGCATCATCCAGTTGAGGAAGACGTGAGCTTCCTTGATGTTGGTGGCGTCCTTGGGAATGGCCAGGTTGTCGATGAACAGGCGGATGCCTTCCTTCGGATAGACGTAGACCAGGCTGGCGCGCTGGGCGTGGGCGCGGTGGAAGGCGCCGTTCCACTGCTGGTGCATGGAGACTTCACCGGCGGCCATGCGCTCGATGGTACCGTCGCTGTTGTACATCGCCAGCATCGGTTTTTGCTTGAGCAGCAGCTCCTGGATCTTCGCCGCTTCCTTCGGGTCCTCCGTGCACTCGTTGATGCCCAGGTAGTAGGACGCCGGGGCGTACAGCTCTTCGATGGAGTTGAGCGCCACCACCTTGCCCTTCAGCTCGGCCGGCGGCTCGAAGAAGGGCTTCCAGCTTTCCTCCAGTTTGCCGCCCGGCACCTTGGCGCTGTCGTAGCTGTAGCCGGTGGTGCCCCACAGGTAGGGGATGGTGTAGTCGTGGCCCGGGTCGTAGCTCAGGGTCTTGAACTTGTCTTTCAGGTTGGCCAGGTTCGGCAGCTGCGCCTTGTCGAGCTTCTGCAGCAGGTCTTCCTTGACGAAGATTTCGATGAAGCTGTCCGAGGGCACCACGACGTCATAGGCGCCACCGCCGGCCTTGAGCTTGGCCAGCAGGGTTTCGTTGCTGTCGTAGGAGTCCAGGGTGGCGTGGATGCCGGTGTCCTTCTCGAACTTCTTCAAAAGCTCCGGCGGGAAATAGTCCGACCAGTTGGCGAAGTGCAGGGTGCCTTCGGCATGGGCGCTGCCGGCCAGCAGCAGGCTGGCGGCGACGAGCGCACGGGCGATGGGGGTACGGCGGAATTTCATCGGTGAAGCTCCTTGCAATGTTGTTTTGTTTTGGCGGCAGGAGGTCAGCGGCGACGCTGGCCGACGTAGTACGACAACGCAACGAACGCGATGGAAATCAACAGTATTATTGAGGAAATGGCGTTGATCTTCGGGGAAATCCCCATGCGGATGGAGCTGAAGATATACACCGGCAGGGTGGTGGCCCCGGCACCGGCGACGAAGTAGGTGATGACGAAGTCGTCCATCGAGATGATGAACGCCAGCATCGCCCCGGAGAGGATGCCCGGCATCAGCAGCGGGAAGGTCACCTTCCAGAAGGTCTTCCAGGGCGAGGCGTAGAGGTCCGCCGCCGCTTCGGCCAGCCTGGGATCCATGCCTTCGAGACGCGCGCGGATCGGCAGGTAGGCGAAGGGGATGCAGAACACCACGTGCGCCAGCAGGATGGTGAACAGCGACAGTTTCAGGCCGATGAAGGCGAAGAACATCAGGGTCGCCACGGCGGTGACGATCTCCGGCACCAGCAGCGGCAGGCCCAGCACGCCGCTCATCAGACCCTGGCCACGGAAGGTCCGCCCGCGCATGCCCAGGGCGGCGAGGGTGGCCAGCGTGGTGGAGATAATCGTGGCGAGACTGGCGACGATCAGCGAGTTCTTCGCCGCGCGGAGGATTTCCGGATCGTCCGCCACCACCGAGTACCATTTCAGGCTGAAGCTTTCCCACAGGGTCGCCGACTGGCCGCTGTTGAAGCTCAGCACCACCAGTACGAGGATCGGGATGTAGAGGAAGGCGAAGAACAGCCAGGCGGCGGGCCGCACGCCGGTGAAGCGCCAGAGCGGGTTGGCCGACTTCATGGATGACCTCCCGCGGTGCCCTGCTTGAAGCGCATGCTGTAGATCATCATCGCCAGCAGCACGAAGGCCAGCAGGGCGAAGGACAGCGCCGCACCGAACGGCCAGTTGTGCGCCGTGCCGAACTGCAGCTGGATCAGGTTGCCGATCATCAGCGACTTACCGCCGCCCAGAAGCTCGGGAATGATGTAGCTGCCCAGCGAGGGGATGAACACCAGGATGCAGCCGGCGACGATGCCGGGCATGGCCAGCGGCACGATGATTCGCTTGAGCGCTTTCCAGCGGTTGGCGCCGAGGTCGAAGGCTGCTTCCACCAGGCGCCAGTCCATCTTTTCCAGGCTGGTGTAGATGGGCAGGACCATGAACGGCAGGTAGGTGTAGAGCAGGCCGATGATCACCGCGTTGTCGGTATAGAGCAGGCCGATGGAGGCGTCGGAGAAGCCCAGCCCGTGCAGCCCCTCGTCGATCAGGCCGCCGTTGCGCAACAGCAGGATCCAGGCATAGACCCGCACCAGCAGGTTGGTCCAGAACGGTACCGTGACCAGGAACAGCAGCAGGTTGCGCCGGCGTTCGTCCTGCAGCGCCAGGTACAGCGCGGTGGGGAAGCCGATCAGCAGGCAGCCCAGGGTGGTCAGGATCGACAGCCAGAACGAGCGCTGGAAGATGCCCAGGTAGTCGGCGTTGAACGACAGGCTGTCGTCCAGGTCGCGCTCCCAGAGGAAGTTGATGTAAGCCTCGACGGTGTGCTGGCCCCATTTCACGCCGCCGTAGTCTCCCGGTGCCTGGATCGACACGGCGAACATGATGCCCAGCGGCAGGACGAGGAACACCAGCAGCATGATCATCGCCGGGCTGGTCAGGGCCAGGCGATTGAACAGCGATTTGCGTTCGGCTTGTGCGCGCAGCGTACTCATTCGGCCAGTACCCGGATGGCGGTGGCGGGTACGCGGACCCGTACCCGTGCGCCCGGGGCGTGGGTGGAATGGGCGCCGTCGCGGTTCTGCTGACGTACGCGGAAGCCGCCCTGACCGGCGACGTTGAGGTGGTACACGGTGTCGGTGCCGACGTAGACGATGTTCTCCACCACGCCTTCGAGCTGGCCGTCCTGGGCGAGCTCGGTGCGTTCCGGGCGGATCGCCAGGGTCACCTTGCCGGGCAGGGTGGTCGCGGCCGGCAGCACCTGGCCGTCGGGCAGGCGCACGCCGTCGCCGCTGGATTCGCCTTCGAGGAAGTTGGTCTCGCCGATGAAGTCGGCCACCAGGCGGTTGACCGGTGCCTCGTAGATTTCCGTCGGCGTGCCGATCTGCATGACCTTGCCGCGACTCATCACCGCGATGCGGTCGGACATGGTCAGGGCTTCTTCCTGGTCGTGGGTGACGAAGATGAAGGTGATGCCGGTCTCGTGCTGCAGGCGCTTGAGCTCGATCTGCATCTCCTTGCGCAGCTTGAGGTCCAGCGCGGAGAGCGATTCGTCGAGCAGCAGCACCTTGGGCCGGCTGGCCAATGCGCGGGCCAGGGCGATGCGCTGCTGCTGGCCGCCGGAGAGCTGGTCGGCGCGGCGCTTGCCGACGTCCGGCAGGCGCACCAGGTCGAGCATCTTCTGCACGGTGGCGTCGATGTCGTTGCGACTCTTGCCCTGCATTTCCAGGCCGAAGGCGATGTTTTCCGCCACCGTCATGTGGGGGAACAGGGCGTAGCTCTGGAAGACGGTGTTGACCGGGCGCTTGAAGGGCGGGAGGCCTTCCATCGCATCGCCGTAGAGGCGGATGCTGCCGGAGGAGGGTTGTTCGAAGCCGGCGATCAGTCGCAGCAAGGTGGTCTTGCCGCAGCCCGAAGGCCCGAGGAGGGTGAAGAATTCGTTGGCGCGGATTTCCAGTGACACGTCGTCCAGAGCCTTGAGGCCTTGTCCGGGTGTACCGAACTCCATGCATATCCGCTCGATGGTGATCGCGCTGGTCATGCTGGTACCATGCAGTTAAGCAGTTGTTATTGTTGAGGTTTTACGGTTTCTGAGACCGTTTCACCTAGCTGCGGATTGATAATGACCAAGCAGCCCGGTACGCAGAACGATAGATCAGGCCAATAAGGGATAAATCAGGCCAAGTTGAAAATAGCCCCTGGAGCGCGGGATTTCAGGCGTCAGCGGGATGGCGTTCCGAGGGCTTTTCGTAGGAGCGAGCTTGCTCGCGAACAAGCGCCGTGGGGCCGGGTTCGCGAGCAAGCTCGCTCCTACAGTGACGTTTCCGGTCGTGGCTTCAGCCCCGATACAGGCTCGGACTCGACCCGCTCCAGCGATGGAACGCATGCCGGAAGCTCGCCGTCTCGCTGTAGCCGAGCTGCTCGGCGATCAGGTAAATCGGCAGGTCGGTGTCCTTGAGCAGTTGCCGCGCGCGGTCGAAGCGCACCTCGTCGAGCACCTGCTGATAACTGGTGTTCTGCTGCTGCAGGTGACGGCGCAGGGTGCGGGTGGAGCGGTGCAGGTGGCGCGCCACGGTGTCCAGGTTGGCGGTGTCCTGCAGGTGACTGGCCAGGTGCTGGCGCAATTGCTCGATCACGTCGCCACGGCTGCTGAGCGTCGCGCTCATGCGCAGGCATTGCTGCACGCCGTTGTGGCAGCTCACCGGGTCGGCCAGCGGCAGCGGGCGGTCGAGCAGCGCCGGGCTGAAGCACAGCGCGCTGGTCGGCGCACCGAACTCCACGGGGCAACCCAGGCGTTCGGTGTAGGTCTCCGCGTGCAGCGGCGGACGGTAGGCCAGCAGCAGGCGGCGCGGGCGCACCGACTCGCCGAGCAGGTCGCGGATCACCGTGAGCAGCGAGGTCAGGCACAGCTCGGTGTTGAACACCGTCAGCTCCGGCGCGTACCGGTAGCCGTCGGCGGTCAGGTGGACTTCATCGCCCTGCGGGGTCAGCGCCAGGCGGAAGTAGGTGCCGAGCAGATCGGGGAAGGACAGCGCCAGTTGCAGCGCGTCGCGCAGGGTGCGGCTGGCGAGCATGCTGTAGCCGAGGATGCCGTAGGCCGAAACGTGCATGCGCAGACCGAGATAGAGACCCAGCGCCGGATCGTGGTGGCAACTCAGGGCGTTGGCGAAGACCCGCAGTTCCTGCGCGTGGGTGATGAGCTTGTGCGGGGTCAGCAGGTCCGCTTCGCCGATGCCGCTGCCTTCCAACAGCCGTTGGCGCGGAATACCGGCGTGATGCAGCACCTCGGTCGCCAGCACCACGGTGTGCAGGGTGGCTTGCTGGCGTTGTTCGGGGAGCAGATGCTGGGCCATCTGTATACCTCTTGCGAAGGATCGGACGGTCTTGCGCTAACCTGACTCTAGCCTGCCCGCAGCCACCGATGGCCTTTAAGTTTGGCTTCAGGCGCCACTGCCAATCTGCCACGCCAACCCAACCCCGAGCTCTCCATGCGCCGTCTGCTCAAACCGCGCCGTTTACTCCCATTGCTGGCGCTGCTCGCCCTGGCCTCGCTGCTTGCATTGGGCCAGAGCTTCCGCGTGTATGAACGCGCCTGGTTCAAGCTCAACGAATGGCGTCACGCGGCGCAGTGGAAGGGCAAGTCCATCTGGCTGCCCGACTACCGGGTGGTGCTGGAGGCGCAGCCGATCGAGGGGCTCGAGGAGAACGTCTCGGCGCTGACCTACGATCCGGACCGGCAGACCCTGTTCACCGTTACCAACAAGCACAATGAACTGATCGAGTTGTCGCTGGAGGGCAAGGTGCTGCGCAGGATTGCGCTGCACGGCTTCGGCGATACCGAGGCCATCGAATACATCAGCCGCAATGTCTATGTGATCACCGACGAAACCCACCAGCGCCTGCTCCGCGTCGAATTGCGCGACGAGACGAAGGAGCTGCGCGCCGAAGACGCCCAGCAGCTCGCCCTGGCGCTGGGACGCGGCGGCAACAGTGGCTTCGAGGGATTGGCCTACGACGCACAGGGCAAGCGCCTGTTCGTCGCCAAGGAGCGCAATCCGGTGCATATCTATGAGGTGCGCGGCTTCCCCTACGAGCAATCGCAGCAGCCCTTCGCAGTGCATGTGGTGGAAGACCTCGAGCACAACCGCAACCTGTTCGTCCGCGACCTCTCCAGCCTGCAGTACGACGAGCGCAGCGGGCACCTGCTGGCGCTATCCGACGAGTCCCGGCTGGTGCAGGAGCTCAGCGCCGATGGCGAGCCGATCAGCACGCTGTCGTTGCTGCGCGGCATGCAGGGACTGCGGCGCGGCGTGCCGCAGGCGGAGGGTATCGCCATGGACGAACAGGGCACGTTGTACCTGGTCAGCGAACCCAATCTGTTCTACGTGTTCAGGAAGCGCGAGACGGAGACGCCCTGAATGCCTCCGCCCCGTTCTTCGGAACCCGACAGCAGCGGTTTCAGGTCTCGTCGCTGACCGTAGCCTCCGGCGCATAGCGCTTCACCGCGGCCACGCCGCCCTCGGCATTGGCCTGGCTGGCATACATCTGGCTCTGGCCGATGACCTGGCCGTTGGTGGCCTTGAGCACGAAGTAGTGCTTGCCGTTGGAGGCGGTCTTCACCTCGAAGGCGCCTTCGCGCTGGGAGTTCTTGCGTACCGACTCGATGCCGTCCTGGGCCGAGGCCTTGGCCTTGTACAGCTCGCTGGTCAGCACGATCTCGCCGTTGCTGGCGTGCAGGTTGAAGTGGAACTGGCCATCACTGGCCTTCTTGAGATGGTACTTGCCGGCCATGCCGTTTCTCCGTTGGGTGGAAGGTATCCCCCAGCGTAGACGGCCGCGAGCGGGACGGAGGGCGCCAGCGGGTGGATGGCGCCCCGCGGGCTCAGACCTTGAGCGATTTCACGCCTTCGGCGGTGCCGAGCAGCAGCAGGTCAGCCGGCCGCACGGCGAACAGGCCGTTGGTGACCACGCCGACGATGTTGTTGATCGCCTCTTCCAGCTGCACCGGGCTGTCGATGCGCAGGTTGTGCACGTCGAGGATGATGTTGCCGTTGTCGGTCAGCACGCCCTCGCGGTACACCGGGTCGCCGCCCAGCTTCACCAGTTGGCGCGCCACGTGGCTGCGGGCCATGGGGATGACTTCCACCGGCAGCGGGAAGGCGCCAAGGATCGGCACCAGCTTGCTGGCGTCGGCGATGCAGATGAACTGCTTGGCCACCGCGGCGACGATCTTCTCGCGGGTCAGCGCGGCGCCGCCGCCCTTGATCAGTTCCAGGCGTTCGTTGGTCTCGTCGGCGCCGTCGACGTAGAACTCCAGCTCGCTGACGGTGTTCAGGTCGTAGACCGGGATGCCGTGGCCTTTCAGGCGTGCGGCGGTGGCTTCGGAGCTGGCCACGGCGCCGTCGAACTCGGCCTTGTGTTTCGCCAGCAGGTCGATGAAGAAGTTGGCGGTGGAGCCGGTGCCCACGCCGACGATGCTCTTGCTGTCGAGGTGCGGAAGGATGTGGTCGACGGCGGCCTGGGCCACAGCCTGCTTGAGCTGATCCTGGTTCATGGCGAAGGGTCTTCTTACCTGGGGTGGACGCGAAAGCGCCGGAGAATGTTCGAGAGGGCGGATTATAGCGGTCGATGGCGCGCCGGTGTTGCGCCGCCGGGCAACTGTTACGGTCATCTGCGCGCGGATTGTTCGGTGGCCCGCCCGGCGCCGGCTGGAGTAGACTCGCAAATCCTCGAAAATGCCGCCGAATGTGCCCTTCCGATGCTCGAACAATACGTCAAGAAGATCCTCACCTCGCGTGTCTACGACGTTGCCGTGGAAACGCCCCTGCAGCCCGCCCGCCAGCTCTCCGAGCGCCTGGGCAACCAGATTCTGCTCAAGCGCGAAGACCTGCAGCCGGTGTTCTCCTTCAAGATTCGCGGCGCCTACAACAAGCTGGCGCAGCTGAGCCCGGAAGAACTGGCGCGCGGCGTGGTCACCGCCTCGGCCGGCAACCATGCCCAGGGCGTGGCGCTGGCGGCCCGTGAGCTGGGGATCAAGGCGACCATCGTGATGCCGCGTACCACGCCGGAGCTGAAAGTGCAGGGCGTGCGCGCCCGCGGCGGCAAGGCCGTGCTGCACGGCGATGCCTTCCCCGAGGCGCTGGCGTACTCGCTGAAGCTGGTGGAAGAGAAGGGCTACGTCTACATCCACCCCTACGACGATCCGGAAGTGATCGCCGGCCAAGGCACCGTGGCGATGGAAATCCTCCGTCAGCATCCGGGCCGCCTGGACGCGATCTTCGTCCCGGTCGGCGGCGGCGGCCTGATCGCCGGCATCGCCGCCTACGTCAAGTACCTGCGTCCGGACGTCAAGGTGATCGGTGTCGAGCCGGATGATTCCAATTGCCTGCAGGCCGCCATGGCCGCCGGCGAGCGCGTGGTACTGGGGCAGGTCGGGCTGTTCGCCGACGGCGTGGCCGTGGCGCAGATCGGCCAGCACACCTTCGATGTCTGCAAGCAGTACGTGGATGAAGTGATCACCGTCAGCACCGACGAGATCTGCGCGGCGATCAAGGACATCTACGACGATACCCGTTCGATCACCGAACCGGCCGGCGCGCTGGCGGTGGCGGGCATCAAGAAGTACGTGCAGCGCGAGAGCGCCAGCGGCCAGACCCTGGTGGCCATCGACTCGGGCGCCAACATCAACTTCGACCGCCTGCGCCATGTGGCCGAGCGCGCCGAGCTGGGCGAGAAGCGCGAAGCGATCATCGCGGTGACCATCCCCGAGCGTCCGGGCAGCTTCAAGGCCTTCTGCGAGGCCATCGGCAAGCGCCAGATCACCGAGTTCAACTACCGCTACAACACCAACGAGGAAGCGCACATCTTCGTCGGTGTGCAGACCCACCCGGACAACGACCCGCGCGAGGCGCTGGTGGAGCATCTGCGCGACCAGGGCTTCCCGGTGCTGGACCTGACCGACAACGAGCTGGCCAAGCTGCACATCCGCCACATGGTCGGCGGCCACTCGCCGCGGGTCAGCGGCGAGCAGGTGTTCCGCTTCGAGTTCCCCGAGCGGCCCGGCGCGCTGTTCAACTTCCTCAACCGTCTGGGCGGGCGCTGGAACATCACCATGTTCCACTACCGCAACCACGGTGCCGCCGATGGCCGCGTGGTCGCCGGCCTGCAGGTGCCGGACGAGGAGAAGCACCTGGTGGCCGCGGCGCTGGAAGAGATCGGCTACCCCTACTGGGACGAAAGCGACAACCCCGCCTATCGCCTGTTCCTCGGCTGACGCCGGGGAGCCGGGCCGCTACGGCGGGTGCTAGTCTTCGCTGAACACCGGATTGTTCACAGGAACGCATGACCATGGAAAGTTACCAGACCCTCCGAATCCTCCACGGTATCGCGGCGGTGCTGCCGTTCCTCTCGATCATCGGCCTGGCCTGGTATGGCTGGCGCAGCTGGCGCGGGGGGGATGCCGGGAAGATCGCCACGGCGCTGCAACGCATCGGTCTGGCCGGCTGGGTACTGGTGGCCGGCAGCATCGCCAGCCTGCCGGTCACCGGCTGGCAGATGGTGCACGGCGCGGGCCTGCCGCTGGGGCAGACCTGGCTGCTGGGCAGCGCCTGCCTGCTGATCGTCGCCACGCTGTTCTGGCTGCTGTTCACCAGCCGCCTGTGGCGCATCCGCGGCCTGGCGCTGGTGGCGCAGAGCAGTGGCGAGCCGATAGCCGTGCGCGCGGTGCGCGAATGGAAGTTCGGCCTGGCCTTTTTCGTTCTCTCGCTGCTCTGCGTGGTCGCCATCCTGGTGCTGATGATCAGCAAGCCGGTCTGATGCTCGCCTCGTGAGCGCCTTCCTGCTGCTCAAGACCCTGCACATCCTCTCGTCCACGCTGCTGTTCGGTACCGGCCTGGGTTCGGCCTATTACGCCTGGCGCGCGTGGCGCAGCGGCAGCCTGGAGGCGATCCGGGTCACCTTCCGCCATCTGGTGACCGCCGACTGGCTGTTCATCGCCACCACGGCGGTGTTCCAGCCGTTGAGCGGGCTGGCCATGGCGCATATCGCCGGCTGGCCGCTGGATTCGGGCTGGCTGCTGTGGAGCCTGTCGCTCTATGTATTCGCCGGCGCCTGCTGGCTGCCGGTGGTGTGGCTGCAGATCCGCGTGCGGGACATGGCCGAGGCGGCGCACCGGGAAGGCGTGGCGCTACCGCCGCAAGCCTTCCTCTATATGCGCTGGTGGTTCGCCTTGGGCTGGCCGGCGTTCCTGGCCTTCCTGGCGATTTTTCACCTGATGGTGAACAAGACCTTCTGAGGTTCTCAGCCGCGCAGGCTGATCACCGGCCAGCCGCGTTCGATGGCGGTGGCGCGCAGGGTGTCGTCCGGGTCGACGGCGACCGGGTTGGCCACCAGCTCCAGCAGCGGCAGGTCGTTGCGCGAGTCGCTGTAGAAGTAGGCGTCGTCCAGCTTCAGGCCGGTCTCGTCGAGCCAGCGGTTCAGGCGGGTCACCTTGCCGCCCTGGAAGCAGGGCACGTCGAAGGTACGGCCGGTATAGAGGCCACCCTGCATCTCGCACTCGGTGGCGATCAGCGTTTCCACGCCCAGGCGCTCGGCGATCGGGCCGGTGACGAAGCGGTTGGTGGCGGTGATGATCACCAGCTTGTCGCCGGCGGCGCGGTGTTCGGCCAGCAGGGCTTCGCCCTTGGCCAGGATGATCGGCTCGATGACCTCTTCCATGAACTGGCGATGCCAGGTTGCCAGCTGCTCCAGGCTGTTGCGGCCCAGGATGGCCTGGGTGAAGGCCTGGTAGGCGAACACGTCCAGGGTGCCGGCCATGTAGTCGGCATAGAAGGCGTCGTTGCGCGCCTGGTACTCGCCGGCGTCGACCAGCCCGCGCTGGCACAGCCATTCGCCCCAGCTATGGTCGCTGTCACCGGCCAGGAGGGTGTTGTCGAGATCGAAGAGAGCCAATCGCACGTCGGATTACCAATGGTTGCCTATGCTGAAAAGTCGCCTAGAGTAACGGCTTTTGCCGGCCCTGCACATGACGCCGCGCCTCGCGTTGCCGCTTTCACAAGCTTTGTGGAACAATGCGGGCACACGCGATTTCGAGGATGTACCGCCGTGATCGATCCCGATGGTTTTCGCCCTAATGTCGGCATCATCCTTTCCAACGATGTCGGACAAGTATTGTGGGCACGGCGTATCAACCAGGAAGCCTGGCAATTTCCCCAGGGCGGCATCAACGCCCGCGAAACCCCTGAGGAAGCGCTGTTCCGCGAATTGAATGAAGAAGTCGGCCTGGAAGAACAGGACGTACGGATTCTTGCCTGTACCCGTGGCTGGCTGCGTTACCGCCTGCCGCAACGCCTGGTGCGGACCAACAGCCAACCGCTGTGCATCGGGCAGAAACAGAAATGGTTCCTCCTGCGCCTGACCGGCGAGGAAAGCCGGGTGCGCATGGATGTCACCGGCAAACCGGAGTTCGACGGCTGGCGCTGGGTCAGCTACTGGTACCCGCTCGGCCAGGTCGTGACCTTCAAGCGCGAGGTCTACCGCCGGGCACTGAAGGAATTGGCACCGCGCCTGCTCGCGCGCGACTGATACGCAAGTTCAAGGAGTTAGACCCGGAAGCCATGCTCAACACGCTGCGTAAGATCGTCCAGGAAGTGAACTCCGCCAAGGACCTCAAGGCGGCGCTGGGCATCATTGTGCAGCGCGTGAAGGAGGCCATGGGCACCCAGGTGTGCTCGGTCTACCTGCTGGACGCCGAGAGCAACCGCTTCGTGCTGATGGCCACCGAGGGCCTGAACAAGCGCTCCATCGGCAAGGTGAGCATGGCGCCCAACGAGGGTCTGGTCGGCCTGGTCGGCACCCGCGAGGAGCCGCTGAACCTCGAGAACGCCTCCGAACACCCCCGCTACCGCTACTTCGCCGAGACCGGCGAGGAACGCTACGCCTCCTTCCTCGGCGCACCGATCATCCACCATCGCCGGGTGATGGGCGTCCTGGTCGTGCAGCAGAAGGAAAAGCGCCAGTTCGACGAAGGCGAGGAAGCCTTCCTCGTGACCATGAGCGCACAGCTCGCCGGCGTAATCGCCCACGCCGAGGCGACCGGCTCGATCCGTGGTCTGGGCAAGCTCGGCAAGGGCATCAGCGAGGCCAAGTTCGTCGGCGTCCCCGGCGCCCCCGGCGTCGCCGTGGGCAAGGCCGTGGTGGTGCTGCCGCCGGCCGACCTGGAAGTGGTCCCGGACAAACCCATCGACGACGTCGAGGCCGAGGTCGAGCTGTTCAAGCAGGCCCTGGAATCCGTCCGCGAAGACATGCGCAACCTCTCCAGCAAGCTGGCCACCCAGCTGCGCAAGGAAGAGCGGGCGCTGTTCGACGTCTACCTGATGATGCTCGACGACGCCTCCATCGGCCAGGAGGTCAAGCGCATCATCCGCACCGGCCAGTGGGCCCAGGGTGCCCTGCGCCAGGTGGTCATGGAGCATGTGCAGCGCTTCGAACTGATGGACGACGCCTACCTGCGCGAGCGCGCCTCGGATGTGAAGGACATCGGCCGCCGCATCCTCGCCTACCTGCAGGAAGAGCGTAAGCAGACCCTGACCTACCCGGACCAGACCATCATCGTCAGCGAGGAGCTGTCGCCGGCCATGCTCGGCGAAGTGCCCGAGGGCAAGCTGGTGGGCCTGATCTCGGTGCTCGGCTCGGGCAACTCCCACGTCGCCATCCTCGCCCGCGCCATGGGCATCCCCACGGTCATGGGCGCGGTCGACCTGCCGTATTCCAAGGTCGACGGCATCGACCTGATCGTCGACGGCTACCACGGCGAGATCTACACCAACCCCTCGCCGCAGCTGGTCAAGCAATACGGCGAAGTGGTCGCCGAAGAAAAGGAACTGAGCAAGGGCCTGGCCGCGCTGCGCGAGCTGCCCTGTGAAACGCTGGACGGCCATCGCATGCCGCTGTGGGTCAACACCGGCCTGTTGGCGGACGTGGCGCGCGCCCAGGAGCGCGGCGCCGAGGGTGTCGGCCTGTACCGCACCGAAGTGCCGTTCATGATCAACGACCGCTTCCCCAGCGAGAAGGAACAGCTCGCCATCTATCGCGAGCAACTCTCCGCCTTCCACCCGCTGCCGGTGACCATGCGCACGCTGGATATCGGCGGCGACAAGGCGCTGTCCTATTTCCCGATCAAGGAAGAGAACCCCTTCCTCGGCTGGCGCGGCATCCGCGTAACCCTCGACCACCCGGAAATCTTCCTGGTGCAGACCCGCGCCATGCTCAAGGCCAGTGAAGGCCTGGACAACCTGCGTATCCTGCTGCCGATGATCTCCGGTACCCACGAGCTGGAAGAGGCGCTGCACCTGATTCACCGGGCCTGGGGCGAAGTGCGCGACGAGGGCGTGGACATCCCCATGCCGCCGATCGGCATGATGGTGGAGATCCCCGCGGCGGTGTACCAGACCCGCGAACTGGCCCGCCAGGTGGACTTCCTCTCGGTCGGCTCCAACGACCTGACCCAATACCTGCTGGCGGTGGACCGCAACAACCCGCGCGTCGCCGACCTCTACGACTACCTGCACCCGGCCGTGCTGCAGGCGCTGAAGAAGGTGGTCGACGACTCCCACGCCGAAGGCAAGCCGGTGAGTATCTGCGGCGAGATGGCCGGTGATCCGGCGGCTGCCGTACTGCTGATGGCCATGGGCTTCGATTCCCTGTCGATGAACGCCACCAACCTGCCTAAGGTGAAATGGTTGCTGCGGCAGATGACCCTGTCCAAGGCCCGCGAGCTGCTCGGCCAGTTGATGACCTTCGACAACCCCCAGGTCATCCACAGCTCGCTGCACCTGGCGTTGCGCAACCTCGGCCTCGGCCGTGTGATCAACCCGGCGGCGACCATCCAGGCCTGACGCCGGCTCTCATACCCTCCCGGATGCGCACAGGCCCCGGGAGGCATCAAGAAGGCAAGGCCGGTTGCCGGCCAAGGCGAAGCTTATGGACGAGCTCGACGTCAGCCCCGGCACGGACTCCCGTGAGAGTGCCCTGACCCTGCGCCTGGCGCTGGGGATCGTCAGCGATGGCATCTGGGACTGGAACATCCGCACCAATCATGTGAGCCGCAGCCCCGGTTGGTACAGCATGCTCGGCTACGGCACCGACAGCCTGCCGGAGAATGTCGCGACCTGGCATGACGTGATCCACCCGGACGACTTCGAGCAGGTGATGAACGGCTTCAACGCCTACATCGAGGGGCGCAGCGAAATCTACGCCGAGGAATACCGCTGCCGTTGCCGCGACGGCAGCTACCTGTGGGTCAGCGATCACGGCCGCTTCGTCGAGTTCGACGAGACGGGGAAGGCCACAAGGATGATCGGCGCCCACCGCAATATCCACGAGCGCAAGCTGGCCGAACTGGCCCTGCAGCAGAAGAACCTCGAACTGCAGCAGCTCAACCAGCAGCTCGAAGCGCTGGTGGAAGCGCGCACCGAAGCGCTGCGCCGGGCCAACGAGGCGCTGGTGGAGCAGGCGGCGGTGGCCCTGCGGCTCGCCGAAATCGACCCGCTGACGCAGATCGCCAACCGCCGTCGCTTCGAGCAGCAGATGCACGCCGAATGGCAGCGCCTGCAGCGCCACGGCCATGCCTGTGCACTGATGATGTTCGACCTCGACCACTTCAAGCGCGTCAACGACAGCCTGGGCCACCCGGCCGGTGACCGCGTGCTGGTGGCGGTGGCGGACGTGGTGCGGCGGCAGTTGCGCGAGGAGGACTGCTTCGCCCGCTGGGGCGGCGAGGAGTTCATCGTGTTGCTGCCGGAGACCGATTGCGATGCGGCGCGGGAGCTGGCCGAGCGGCTGCGCGTGTGCGTGCGCGGCGCGGAGACGTCGCTGCCGGTCGAGCTGACCGCCAGCTTCGCGGTCACCGCGATGCACCCCGGCGAGGACCTGATGGCGCTGATGCGCCGGCTGGACGACGGCCTCTACCGCGCCAAGCGGCAGCGCGACAGCATCGTCACCTGCTAGATCGCGCCCGGCTGGAGGATGCTCACCCGGACATCGCCCAGGCGCGCGCCGCTGGGGCCGAAGCTGCGCTCCAGCAGCTCGCGGCGGCCGTCGGCGTGGACGATCAGCGCCGTGCTGGCGCGGGTGCCATAGTTTGCGCTGGCGATGAACACGCTCGACAGCAGCTTCTCGGTGGCCAGGCCCACGCCGGTTTCGGGCAGTTCCGCCTCGCTGGCCTGGCGGTCGTCGGCCAGCAGGGCGACGAGCGACTCCGTGTCCGGTTGTGCGAGCCGCGTCTCCAGGGCCGAGCGCGCGCGCACCAGCTTCGGCCAGGGTGTATCCAGCGCGGCATTGGACAGCCCGTGCACGCCGGGCGCCACCGCCGTTGGCGGGCCTACGCGCGGATTGAAATAACAGAGCTGCCCGGCGTCGCCCACCAGCAGGTTGAAGCCGCTGTAGTCGCTGGCGCGGCGCGCGACCTGCTGCAGGTACTCCAGCGGCGCCTGCCGGCCTTGCAGGAAGGCGGCGACCAGCTCGCCGCGGGAGCGCGGCCCCAGCGGCTGGCCCGGGTCACGGACGTTGGTCAGGGCGGCGAAGCGACCGCCGGGCGCGATGCCCATCCAGGTACCGCCGGCTTCCTGGTCGCGGCCCGCGTACAGACCAGGGAAGTCCTCCCAGGCTGCCAGCGGCAGGGTCGGGCGGGCGTAGAACTCGTCGCGGTTGGCCGCGACGATCAGCGGCGTGGCGTGGTCGGGGCGCCAGGCGAAGACGATCAGGCACATGGGTCGAACTCCGTAGTGTGTCGGCAGTCTATCAACTCCGCCGATGTCCCGGTGTGGCTGGAGCGCCCGGGAGGCATCGGCTACCATGCCCGCTTTGTTGACGAAGGTTGCCCCATGGAGTTCGTCCTCTACCTGGTGCTTGGCGCCTGCGCCGGCGTGCTGGCCGGCCTGTTCGGCGTCGGCGGCGGGCTGATCATCGTGCCCGTCCTGGTGTACAGCTTCAGCGCCCACGGCTTTTCCGCCGAGGTGCTGACGCAGATGGCAGTCGGTACTTCGCTGGCGACCATCATCTTCACCTCGACCAATTCGATTCTCGAACATCACCGCCGTGGTGCGGTGCGCTGGCGGCTGTTCCTGTGGATGACCGTCGGCATCCTGGTCGGCAGTGCGCTGGGCGCGGTCACCGCCTCGAAGATCCAGGGGCCTGTGCTGCAGAAGATCATTGGTGTCTTCGCCATCCTGGTGTCGATCCAGATGGCCCTGGGCCTGCAGCCCAAGGGCAGCGGCGAGGTGCCCGGCCGCGTCGGCCTGGGCGTTGCCGGTGGCGTGATCGGCTGGGCCTCGGCGATCTTCGGCATCGGCGGCGGCTCGCTGACGGTGCCTTTCCTGTCCTGGCGCGGCGTTCCCATGCAACAGGCGGTTGCGACTTCGTCCGCCTGCGGACTGCCGATTGCCATCGCCGGTGCGATATCGTTCATCGCCGTCGGCTGGCACAACGCCAAGCTGCCGGGGATGAGCCTGGGCTTCGTCTACCTGCCGGCGCTGGTGGGCATTGCCCTGACCAGCATGTTTTTCGCGCGCATCGGGGCGCGGCTGGCGCACCGCCTGCCGGCAAAAGTCCTGAAGCGCCTGTTCGCCCTGCTGCTGTTCTGCGTGGGCTTGAGTTTCCTGATCTGAGTTCCAGTTTGAAGGAGTAGCGGATGCTGCCTTATCCACAGATCGACCCGGTTGCCGTCGCGCTCGGGCCGCTGAAAATCCACTGGTACGGTCTGATGTACCTGATCGGCATCGGCGGCGCCTGGCTGCTGGCCTCGCGCAAGCTCCACGAGTTCGACCCGACCTGGACCAAGGAGAAACTCTCCGACCTGGTGTTCTGGGTGGCGTGCGGCGTGGTCCTGGGCGGTCGCCTGGGCTACGTGCTGTTCTACAACCTGGAGGAGTACATCGCCAATCCGACGCTGATCTTCGAGGTGTGGAAGGGCGGCATGTCGTTCCACGGCGGCCTGATCGGCGTGATGCTGGCGACCTGGTGGTTCGGCAAGCGCAACAACAAGAGCTTCTTCCAGCTGATGGACCTGATCGCGCCGCTGGTGCCGATCGGTCTGGGCGCCGGGCGCATCGGCAACTTCATCAATGGCGAGCTGTGGGGCAAGGTGACCGACGTGCCCTGGGCGATGGTCTTCCCCACCGGCGGCCCGGAGCCGCGCCACCCGTCTCAGCTGTACCAGTTCGCCCTGGAAGGCGTGGCGCTGTTCGTCATCCTCTGGCTGTTCACCCGCAAGCCGCGCCCGACCGCTTCGGTGTCCGGCCTGTTCGTGCTGTGCTACGGCATCTTCCGCTTCATCGTCGAGTTCGTCCGCGTGCCGGACGCCCAGCTGGGCTACCTGGCCTGGGGCTGGCTGACCATGGGCCAGGTACTGTGCGTGCCGATGGTGCTGGGCGGCATTGGGCTGATGGTCTGGGCCTACCGCCGCGCACCGGCGCAGCCGACGGCGAACTGAGCATCGCCTGAATGAAAGAGCCCGCCAATTGGCGGGCTTTTTCATTCTGTAGGAGCGAGCTTGCTCGCGAATCGGGTCCGCTGCGGGGTTTGTTCGCGAGCAAGCTCGCTCCTACGAAAAGACGCGGTTACAGCAACCCGCGCACTTCGTCGCGCAGCCGGGGGCGGCGCTCGTTCACCAGGTAGTCGGCACGCGAGCGGGCCATGGCGTCGGCCATTTCGGGATGGGTCGGTACCCAGAAATCCCCGGCGGCGATACCGTCGAGGATGATCTCGCCGGCCTGCAGCGGCGTCAGGCCGTGGGTGCGCAGCATGTCGGCCATGATCGAGCGGTGCTTGTCCGAATGCCCGCCTGCCTCGCCCAGCACGGCGTCGGTGAAGATGCGGCTGGCGACGGGGCCGGGGAGCACGCAGGACACGCTGATCGGCGCGCCGACCAGTTCCATCTCCAGCGCCAGGCACTCGCTGAACGACAGCACGGCGTGCTTGCTGACCATGTAGGAGGTCTGGATCGGCATCATGCCCAGCGAGCCGACCGAACCGACGTTGGCGATCCAGGCGCGCTTGCCGGCCGCGATCATGCGCGGGGCGAAGGCGCGTACCGACTGGATGACCCCAAGGACGTTGATCGCCAGGGTCTTCTCCCAGGTGGCGGCGGGGATTTCCCAGGCGTAGCCGAGCATCTCGATGCCGGCGTTGTTGACCAGCAGGGTCACTTCGCCGAAGGCGTCGTAGGCGCGCTGGGCCAGGCGATCGAGCTGTGCGGCGTCGGAGACGTCGGTCGCCACGGCCAGCGCCTCGCCGCCCTGCGCGCGGATGTCGGCGGCTACTGCTTCGGCGCGATCGCCGGCGATATCGGCCAGCACAACCTTCATGCCGCGCGACGCGGCGGTTCGCGCGATGCCTTCGCCAATGCCGCTGCCCGCGCCGGTGATGACGGCCACGCCGCCGGCCATGATGTTCTCGTTCATGCAGTCCTCTTCTTCTTGTGTCCCGGCAGCGTGCCCGGTCGCCGGGATTGCGGGTTGGCGCCACGGGTAATCCGCAGCGCTCCGGAGCCGATACGGGGTGCGTTATTCGCCCAGCGGATTCACCGCCGGGTGCGACCACGCCGGAATCTGTGCCGGCGGCAGCGGCGTGGCGCCGTCCAGGTCGAGCACCGCCAGCTTGTGCGCCGCGGGGAAGTGCATCGAATGGGTGAGCAGGCCGGAACGCTCGGCGGCCGGCAGATGGCACATCTCGACCACGGTATGCGCGAGATAGGCGACGTTCTCGCCGTGGTAGTCGTCCGGGATGTAGCGAGACGCACCGGGGGTGAGGATGGCGGTGGAGGGCGCGACCATGTTGACCGCGATGTTCGACGCCAGCAGCTCGGCCGCCGCACCCTGGGTGAAGCGGTTCATCGCCGCCTTGGCGGTGGCGTAGACGGTCGAGCCGACCTCGGTGTCGAACACACTGTAGGGCTTGATCGGCGGCTGCGCGGTGACGGAGCCGATATTGACGATCCAGCCGGCGCCACGGGCTTTCATCTGCGGAATGACCGCCTGGGTGAGGATGAAGGGCGCACGCAGGTAGTGCGTCAGCGTGCGGTCGAACAGGTCGAGCGGCATGCTTTCCAGCGGCACGTATTCAGCAAGGCCTGCGTTGTTCACGAGAATGTCGATCGGTCCGGCCACCTGGGTCACCCGTTCGATCAGTCGTTCGCAGTCCTCCTGCCGCTCCAGGTCGCAGGCGATCGGAATGGCACGGCCGCCTTGCGCCTCGATCAGTTCGACGGTTTCCCGCAGCGTGCCGGGGTTGCCGGCGGATGCCTCCACGCTGCGCGCGGTCACCACCACGGTGGCGCCTTCCGCAGCCAGCCGCTGGGCGATTGCGCGCCCGATTCCCCGGCTCGATCCCGTTACCAGCGCCGTCTTGCCCAGCAATCGCTTAGCCGCCATCCCGTCCATCCTCGTTGTGTATGAAGGTGTGAGTAGCGGGCACTATCGAGCGCGCCACCTTCATTGCACAGGACGCAAGCGTGCAATATCGTAGGACAGTTTCGATCACCCGCGTGCCGATGACGCGGCCACCACCATGCTGCGGCGGGACAGATGGACGGCTCCGATCTCACCGAAGGGCTGTTGGCCCAACTGGCCAACGCCCTGGCCTGCTTCGATTCTCCGGCGCTGACGACGGAGGAGTTGGACGGACCCGCAAGGCACGACCCTTCAGCCTTTGCGCGCCTGTTCAGCGACCGGATGGATGCGCTCGAACGCCTGTGCTGCGCCCGTGACAACGCCCCCATCTTCGCCAACCTGGCGGGCGAGATGCTCTGCCACGCGGTCATCAGTTGCCCGGATATCGGGTCGGTACTCGAACGCAGTCACCGCTTCAGCATCATGTTCGTCGGCGCCGAGCGTTCCAGTCGGCTGGAGCGGCTGGGCCCGCTGGTGCGCTTCAGCATGGCTTCGCGCTATGCGACGCGCGACGATGCCGCGCTGCTCAGCGACCTGATCGGCCTCCACTACTACCTGTCGCTGCTGGCCTGGCTAAGCGGCCAGCGCCTCGACCTGCGCGGCGTGGAGCTGGTCTACGGCCGCCCGCAGCGCCCGAACCGGCTGCTCGAACTGTTCGACGCGCCCGTGCAGTTCGACCAGCCGCGCAACACGCTGCTGTTCGACGCGGCCATGCTTGCCCGGCCGGTGGTGCGGACGCCCGCGGAGCTGGCGGCGATCCTCGATTGTTTTCCCTACAACTTCATCATCGAGACGCTGGACGAGCACGGCTTGCCGTCGCAGGTGAAGCTGCTGCTGGAACATGCCCTGCGCCAGGGCAGGCGCCTGCCGTCGGCGGCGACCCTGGCGGACATCCTGCACATGAGCGAGGCCACGCTGCGCCGCCAGCTGCGCGCGCAGGGCACCAGCTACCTGCAGTTGCGTGCGTCGTCCCTGCGGGAAGCCGCGGAGCGGCTGATGAAAGACAGTGGTGCGTCCATCGCTTCGGTGGCGCAGCGCCTGGGCTTTTCCGATGACCGTGCGTTCCGCCGCGCCTTCAAGGGTTGGACCGGCCTGAGCCCGTCGGACTCGCCGGCCCGCCTCGGCGCTACTTCTGCTCACTCAGCGGAGTGACCCGCAGCACTTCCTCGATGGTGGTCAGCCCGGCGGCGACCTTCTGCGCGCCGGACAGGCGCAGGCTGCGCATGCCTTCCTTGAAGGCCTGCCGGCGCAGCGGGATCAGGTCGGTATCGGCGCTGATCTGCTCCTTCACGGTTTCGCTCAGCAGCATGATCTCGTAGACCCCGGCGCGGCCGCGGTAGCCGGTGTCGCGGCATTCCAGGCAACCGACGGCGCGGTGGGCGTTGGTCGGCAACGGGGCGTTCCACGGCCGGGTCAGCTCCTGCCAGTCCGCCTCGTCCAGTTCCATCGGTGCCTTGCAGTGTGGGCAGAGGGTGCGCACCAGGCGCTGGGCCATGACGCCGAGCACGGTGGCGCGGATCAGGTAGTAGGGCACGCCCAGTTCCAGCAGACGGGTGATCGCGGTGGGCGAGTCGTTGGTGTGCAGGGTGGAGAGCACCAGGTGACCGGTGAGCGCCGCCTGGATCGCCATCTCGGCGGTCTCCAGGTCGCGGATCTCGCCGACCATGATGATGTCCGGGTCCTGGCGCAGCAGGGCGCGTACGCCGCTGGCGAAGGTCAGCTCGATGTTGTGCTGTACCTGCATCTGGTTGAACGAGGGTTCGATCATCTCGATCGGGTCCTCGATGGTGCAGACGTTCACTTCATCCGTCGCAAGCTGCTTGAGCGTGGTGTAGAGCGTGGTGGTCTTGCCCGAGCCGGTGGGACCGGTGACCAGGATGATGCCGTTGGGCTGGCTGGTCATGCTCTGCCAGCGGCGCATGTCGTCCGGCGAAAAGCCGAGCTGGTCGAAGGTCTTGAGCAGCACCTCGGGGTCGAAGATACGCATCACCATCTTTTCGCCGAACGCCGTGGGCAGCGTCGACAGGCGCAGTTCCACCTCGGCGCCGTCCGGGGTCTTGGTCTTCACCCGGCCGTCCTGCGGCTTGCGCTTCTCGGCGACGTTCATCCGGCCCAGGGACTTGAGGCGGCTGACCACCGCCATGCTGACCTGCGGCGGGAACTGGTAGACGTTGTGCAGCACGCCGTCGATGCGGAAGCGCACCGTGCCCTGATCGCGGCGCGGTTCGATGTGGATATCGCTGGCGCGCTGCTGGAAGGCGTACTGGAACAGCCAGTCGACGATGGTGACGATGTGCGCGTCGTTGGCATCGGGCTCCTGGTCCGCCGCGCCCAGGTTGAGCAGTTGCTCGAAGTTGCCCACGCCGCTGATCTTCTGATCCTTGGCGGTGGCGCCGCTGACCGATTTGGCCAGTCGGTAGAACTCCACGGTGAAGCGCTGGATGTCGGTGGGGCTGGCGACCACGCGCTTGATCGGGCGCTTGAGCACGTGGATGAGGTTGCTTTCCCAGGCCTGCACGAAGGGCTGGGCGCTGGCGATGGTGACTTCGTCCGGCGCCACGGCCACCGCGAGGATCTGGTGACGCTGGGCGAAGGCGTAGGACATCAGCGGGGTGACCGCGGCGACGTCGATCTTCAGCGGGTCGATGCGCAGGTAGGGTTGACCGGAGTAGTCCGCCAGCCAGTGCACCAGGGCGTCGAGGTCGAGCTTGCGGCCGTTGCGCTGGCGGTCCTCGATCTGCTGGGCGGCGAGGAATTCCAGCGGATGCTGCTGGTTGTTCACCGCGCTGCGGCGGATGGCCATGCACTGCTCGGCGTCATCCTGGGCCACGCGGCCCTGGCTCACCAGTTCGCGCAGGATGTCGCCCAGATCGAGCAAACGGTCCTGGGCGGATGGGGCATAGGCGGACATCGGAACTCCTGTTGGTCGTGACGGGCTTATGTAGGAGCGAGCTTGCTCGCGAACCGCTTCGCCACGGTGCCAGGTCTGGTTCGCGAGCAAGCTCGCTCCTACGAAGAGCCAGGGTACGCAGCTCGCCCGAAGCTTATTTCAACAGTGCCTTGAACGGCTTGAGGGTCAGCACAGTATGGGCCTGGGCCGCCAGGGCATCCAGGCGACCCTCGGCGTCCGGCGCGGCCAGCAGTTCTTCCAGCTTGGCCAGCTCGCCGTACAAACGGTCGGTTTCCGGCAGCTCCAGCACACCGCGCGCCGGGCGCAGCCAGACCAGCATGCGCTGCAGGCGCGGCAGTTGGTCGGCGAGCACCTCGGGTTGTTGCAGGGCGCGTTGCAGGGGCATGGCCTGGGCCTCTTCGGCCAGGGTGCGCTGCAGCCACTTGCCGACCGCGGCGCCGCCCAGGCGGTTGGCGCGCTCGTTGCGCCCGGCGGTCCAGGCCTTGGCCAGCAGCCAGCTGGAGGCGCTCAGGGAGAACTGGCCCCAGCGGGTGTTGGCCAGCTCCTCGCGGAAGGCGTCGGGCATCTGCTGGCGCACGGCTTCGTCGTCGCGGCCCTGTTCGATGCGCGGCTGCCAGTCGGCGATCAGCGCATCGAGGGCGGCGCGCAGCTCACGGGTGGTGGCGCGGGGTACGGCCTGGCCGAGGCTGCCGAGCAGGGCGCGCAGGTCCATCAACTGGCGCAGCCAGTCTTCCAGCAGGCGCCAGTGGCCGTTGAAGCGGTATTGCTCGGCCAGGCGCTGGCTGCTGCCCAGCAGGGTCCAGGCCAGTGCGGCGAAGGCACCGTCGAGCGGGGTTTCCGCCAGCAGTTTCTGGGTGTCGGGCTGGATGCTGTAGCTGGCCGGATCGAACAGCCGGTAGCCGCGCTCGGCCTTGCTGATGTCGCAGGGCATCAGCGGCAGGTCGGCGGCCAGTTCCAGGGCCAGCTCCAGCAGCGCGGCGGGTTCGCCCTGGCGCAGTTCCAGTTCCAGCTCGCAGATTTCCTCTTCCTGCTTGCCGGCGATCACCTTGCCCAGGTCCAGCGCGGCTTCGATCACCACCTTGGTCTTGCCGCGGCCCCAGGCGATCTCGGCGCGCTGGCGGGTGAAATCGGTGCTGAAGATCGGCTTGAGGGTCTTCTTGTCCAGGTCGGCCAGGGCGGCGGGCCAGCACTGGTCGTCGAGCTTCTTCAGGTCGAGCTTGTTCTTCTCCAGGTACCAGTCCCACTCGTTGCGCTCGGAGAGGCCGGCCACGCTCTGGCCACGGGTCTTCAGGGTCTGGATGAACTGCTCGCCGTCGCGGCGCATGCGCAGGGCGACGCGGGCGCGGGCCAGCTCGCGGGTCGGGGTGTCGTAGTACTGGTTGAACAGCTCGCGGGGTTCCCAGCCGGACTTGTTGCGCTTCTTCAGCGCCGGGTGATCGCGCAGGGCTTCGAGGGTCTCGCGGCTGGCGCGCAGTTTGATTTCGGTTTCTTTCTGCATGGCGGTGTCCGGGTTGGGGCGGCTGCGCCCGTCTGGCGAAAGCCTGGGGGCGGGCGCGAAAAAAGACGTCAAAGGTGTGCAGTCTACAGGGAGTTCGGCATGCCTGCCGGGCGGCGCGAGGTTTTACCGCAGGCCGGCATGGTCCATAGTGGGAACAAAGCCTTTGGAGAACAGCATGTCGTTGCCGCCCCTGAAACAACGCTTCGCCGAATTGATCGCCCTGCCGTCGGTGAGTTGCACCCAGGCCGCGCTGGACCAGTCGAACCGACCGGTGATCGAGCGGCTGGCCGGCTGGCTGGACGACTTGGGTTTCACCTGCGAGCTGCAGGAAGTTTCGCCGGGCAAGCTCAACCTGATCGCCGTGCTGGGCAGTGGCCCCGGTGGCCTGGTGCTGGCCGGGCATACCGACACCGTGCCCTATGACGAGGCGCTGTGGCTTAGCGACCCTCTGCGCCTGGACGAGCGCGACGGCCGCTGGTTCGGCCTGGGCTCCTGCGACATGAAAGGTTTCTTCGCCCTGGCCATCGAGGCGCTGCTGCCTTTACTGGATCAGCCGCTGAAGCAACCGCTGATCCTGCTCGCCACCTGCGACGAGGAAAGCTCCATGGCCGGTGCCCGCGCGCTGGCCGCCGAGGGGCGTTCGCTGGGGCGCGCGGCGGTGATTGGCGAGCCGACGGGGCTTAAGCCGATCCGCCTGCACAAGGGCGTGATGATGGAGCGCATCGACATCGTTGGGCAGAGCGGCCATTCCTCCGACCCGAGCCTGGGCCACAGCGCGCTGGAGGCGATGCACGCCGCCATTGGCGAACTGCTGGCGCTGCGCGGCGAGTGGCAGCGCGAGTTTTCCAATCCGCAGTTCAGCGTGCCGCAGCCGACGCTGAACCTCGGCTGCATCCACGGCGGCGACAACCCCAACCGCATCTGCGGCCAGTGCGCTCTGGAGTTCGACCTGCGCCCGCTGCCCGGCATGCAGCCGGAGATGCTGCGCCAGGCCATCCGCGAGCGCCTGCGGCCGGTTGCCGAGCGCCATGCGGTACAACTCGACTACCGCCCCTTGTTCCCCGCCGTGCCACCCTTCGAGCAGGCTGCCGACAGCGAGCTGGTGCGTATCGCCGAAAGTCTGACCGGCCATTGCGCGGAAGCGGTAGCCTTCGGCACCGAAGCACCGTATCTTCAGCAGCTCGGTTGCCAGACCCTGGTGCTCGGCCCCGGCGACATCGCCTGTGCGCACCAGCCGGACGAGTATCTCGACCTCGACCGCATCGAGCCGACCGTGGAACTGCTGCGTGGCCTGATCCGTCACTATTGTCTGTAAGACTTGCCTGAATGAAGCCCGGCTGACGGGCCCGACCTATCCAAGAGGAGAAACCTGTCGATGTACATGCGACGACGATAACCGCGCCGCCCCTGGCCGAACTCCGGCCGCATCCGACAGATTTCCGCCCACTCGAACGACAGGCTTTTCAAGCAATGCACGACTACGTCAACTGGCTGCGCCACGCCTCGCCCTACATCAACTCGCACCGGGACTGCACCTTCGTGGTGATGCTCCCCGGCGAGGGCGTCGAAGACCCCAATTTCGGCAATATCGTCCACGACCTGGTGCTGCTGCACAGCCTCGGCGTGCGCCTGGTGCTGGTGCACGGCTCGCGCCCGCAGATCGAGGCGCGCCTGGCCTCCCGCGGGCTGGCGCCGCGCTTCCATCGCGGCCTGCGGGTAACCGACGTGCCGACCCTGGAATGCGTGATCGACGCGGTGGGCAACCTGCGCATCGCCATCGAGGCGCGCCTGTCCATGGACATGGCCGCCTCGCCCATGCAGGGCTCGCGCCTGCGGGTAACCGCCGGCAACTTCGTCACCGCGCGCCCCATCGGCGTGGTCGAGGGCATCGACTACCACCACACCGGCGAAGTCCGCCGGATCGACCGCAAGGGCATCAACCGTCAGCTCGACGAGCGCAGCATCGTGCTGCTCTCGCCGCTGGGGTATTCGCCCACGGGTGAAATCTTCAACCTCGCCTGCGAGGACGTGGCCATGCAGGCCGCCATCGAGCTGGATGCCGACAAGCTGATCCTCTACGGAGCCGAGCGCGGCCTGCTGGACGTCAATGGCAAGCTGGTTCGCGAGCTGCGTCCGCAGCAGGTGCCTGCGCACCTGGAGCGCCTTGGCGCGAGCTATCAGGGCGAGCTGCTCGACGCTGCTGCCCAGGCCTGCCGTGCCGGCGTGCGCCGCAGCCATATCGTCAGCTACACCGAAGACGGCTCGCTGCTCAGCGAACTCTTCACCCGCACCGGCAACGGCACCCTGGTGGCCCAGGAGCAGTTCGAGCAACTGCGCGAGGCCGGCATCGAGGACGTCGGCGGCCTGCTGGAGCTGATCCGTCCGCTGGAAGAGCAGGGCATCCTGGTGCGCCGCTCCCGCGAGGTGCTGGAGCGCGAGATCGAGCAGTTCAGCATCGTCGAGCGCGAAGGGCTGATCATCGCCTGCGCGGCGCTCTATCCCATCGCCGATTCCGACGCCGGCGAGCTGGCCTGTCTGGCAGTGAACCCGGAGTACCGCCATGGCGGTCGCGGCGACGATCTGCTGGAGCGCATCGAACAGCGCGCGCGCAATCTCGGGCTGAAGACTCTTTACGTCCTCACCACGCGGACCGCCCACTGGTTCCGCGAGCGCGGCTTCCAGCCCAGCAGCGTGGAGCGCCTGCCGGCGGCACGCGCCTCGCTGTACAACTACCAGCGCAACTCGCAGGTGTTCGAGAAGAGCCTGTAAGGCGCTTTTCGTAGGAGCATGAAAAAGAGGCCCGCGGGCCTCTTTTTCGTTCTGCTTGGTGGCGCACTCAGACGCTGAGCAGCCCCAGAATGCTCGCCTGGTAGGCGGCGACGAAGGTGTCGAAGTCGCCTTCGGGCTGCGCTTCCAGATCCGCCTGCTCCTGCAGTGACTGGCTGACCATGTCTTCGAAACGTGCCTGCTCCTCGGCGGACAGCGGCTGCGCGCGCAGGGTCGCGGCGTGCTGGCGGCTGTAGCGCAGGGCGAAGGCTTCGAAGCTCTCGCCGCGCTCGCGCATTTCCGCCAGTACCTTGGCCGAAGGCGTCAGGCTGGCGTCGGCGATCTTGGCGCGTTGCTCGGCCAGGCTCTGGGCGTGCAGGCTGCCGCCACGGGCGCGGTCGAGCAGTTCGATGATCGGCGCGATGGCATCGAGCAGGCCGTTGGCCCAGTCCTTCATCTCCACCTGCTGGCCGCCGCGTTCCAGTTTCAGGCCGGGGCGGCGACCCTCCTTGACCACCTTGAGGAAGTTGCTGGTGGCCGAGCCGCACTCGCAACCGCCCAGCGGCGGGCTGTCGGAGAGCGCGCAGAAGAGCAGGAAGGCGTCGAGGAAGCGCGCTTCGGTGAGGTCGATGCCCAGTGGCAGGAAGGGGTTGATGTCCAGGCAGCGTGCTTCGACGTACTGCACGCCACGGGCCATCAGCGCCTGGATCGGGCGCTCGCCGGTGTAGGTGACGCGTTTCGGGCGGATGCTCGAGTAGTACTCGTTCTCGATCTGCAGGATGTTGGTGTTGAGCTGCACCCACTCGCCATCGACCTTGGTGCCGACCTTCTCGTACGGGGCGTACGGCGTGCTCACCGCGCGGCGCAGGCTATCGATGTAGCTGTCGAGGTCGTTGTAGCAGGGCGTCAGGCCGGCCTGGGCGTTGTTCTGGTAGCCCAGGTCGCTCATGCGCAGGCTGGTGGCGTAGGGCAGGTAGAGGGTGTGCTCGTCGAAGGCTTCCAGGCCGTGCGGGCGGCCGCGCAGGAAGCCGGCGTCCAGGGCC
This sequence comes from Pseudomonas sp. B1-22, assembly GCF_050474425.1. Taxonomy (NCBI): domain Bacteria; kingdom Pseudomonadati; phylum Pseudomonadota; class Gammaproteobacteria; order Pseudomonadales; family Pseudomonadaceae; genus Pseudomonas; species Pseudomonas sp. B1-22. The sequence goes on from NZ_JBCHVH010000003.1 coordinate 186,669, forward strand.
GGGGAGGCGCCGAACAGGTACATCAGCAGCCAGCTGTAGCGGCGGAAGTTGCGGATCATCGCGATGTAGCGGTGCGACTGGTAGTCCCGCGCGCTCTTCTCGCTGCCTTCTTCCCGGCGCAGCAGTTCCCACAGCCCTTCGGGCAGGGAGAAGTTGTAGTGGATGCCGGCGATGCACTGCATGGTCTTGCCGTAACGCAGGGCCAGGCCCTTGCGGTAGACGTACTTCAGGCGGCCGATGTGGGAACTGCCGTAGCGGGCGATCGGGATGGTCTCTTCGTCCGGCAGCTCGCAGGGCATGGACGGGCTCCACAGGTATTCGCCGTCGAGCTTTTCGTAGGCGAAGCGGTGGATTTCACCCAGGTCTTCCAGGGTCTTCTCGACACTGCTGGCGGTCGGGGTGATGAATTCCAGCAGCGACTCGGAGTAGTCGGTGGTGATCTGCGGGTTGGTCAGGGCCGAGCCCAGGGCGCGCGGGTGCGGGGTCAGCGCCAGCTTGCCATGCTCGTCGACGCGCAGGCATTCGCGCTCGATACCGTGCAGGCACTGGGTGAGCAGGGACAGGTTGGCAGCATCGCCGAGCAGAGCCAGGCGGCGGGTGAGTTGGTCGCTCAAGTTGGAAGTCCTTCACACGGCAGTCGCCCCACTATGGGGGTGGACTGGGCGGTCTACAAGGGGAGAACACAACCGGCGTGGTCGCCTGGCTTTCTTAAGCGCTGCGCCGGCGCCCGCCATCCGCGGGCTCCGGGCTACAGCATAGGTCAGTTGCGCTGACGCTATTTACAGCTGGGCGAAGGTGCCTTGTCCCTTGGCGACGAGCTTGTCGCCCTGGTGGATGTCGGCCTCGACGACCAGCGAGCGGCGCCCGGCGTGCAGGACCCTGGCCACACAGCGCACCTCGCCCTCGGCGACCGCGCGGATGTAGTTGATCTTGCATTCCAGGGTGACGCTCTGCCGGTCGAAGCCATGGGCGCTGGAGCAGGCCAGGCCCATAGTCATGTCCATCAGCGTGAAGAGCGCGCCGCCGTGCATGACGTTGCCGCGATTACGCAGGTGCTCGGCCATCGGCAGCAGCACCTCGGCTTCGCCGTCAGCGACACGGATCGGCTGCACGCCGATGGTTTCGCTGAAGCGGCTGATCATCAGCTCGCGGGCGGGCATCTCGCTCATGGACCTTCCTTACTTCTTCTTCAGTTGCTTGGCGTTGGCGAACAGCGAGGCCATGGCGTTGTTCGCCGGGGCCTTCTCCTGCTGGCGCGGGGCGGCGCTGCGTTCGCCACGCGGCGCACCGTTGCCGGGACGACCGCCGCCGCGCGGGCCGTCGACCTTCTCGCCGGGGGTGTCGCTCATGCGCATGGACAGGCCGACACGGTTGCGCGGGATGTCCACTTCCATGACCTTCACCTTGACGATGTCACCGGCCTTGACCACTTCGTACGGGTCCTTGACGAACTTCTCCGACAGCGCGGAGATGTGCACCAGGCCGTCCTGGTGGACGCCGATGTCGACGAAGGCGCCGAAGTTGGTGACGTTGGTCACCACGCCTTCGAGCACCATGCCGGGCTTCAGGTCCTTCAGGCTTTCGACGCCTTCCTGGAACTCGGCAGTCTTGAACTCCGGGCGCGGGTCGCGGCCGGGCTTGTCCAGTTCCTTGAGGATGTCGGTGACGGTGGGCAGGCCGAACTGCTCGTCGGTGAATTTCTTCGGGTCCAGGCGCTTGAGGAAGGCCGAGTCGCCGATCAGCGAGCGTACGTCGCGGCCGGTGTCGGCGGCGATGCGCTGCACCAGCGGGTAGGTTTCCGGGTGCACCGCGGAGGCGTCCAGCGGGTTGTCGCCATTCATCACGCGGAGGAAGCCGGCGGCCTGCTCGAAGGTCTTGTCGCCCAGGCGGCTGACCTTGCGCAGGTCGTCGCGGGTGCGGAAGGCGCCGTTGGCGTCACGGTGCGCGACGATGTTCTGCGCCAGGGTGCTGTTGAGGCCGGAGATGCGCGCCAGCAGGGCGGCGGAGGCGGTGTTGACGTCCACGCCCACGGCGTTCACGCAGTCTTCCACCACCGCGTCCAGGCTGCGCGCCAGCTGCAGCTGGGATACGTCGTGCTGGTACTGGCCGACGCCGATGGATTTCGGCTCGATCTTCACCAGCTCGGCCAGCGGGTCCTGCAGGCGGCGGGCGATGGACACGGCGCCGCGCAGCGATACGTCCAGGTCCGGGAATTCCTTGGCGGCCAGCTCGGACGCCGAGTACACCGAGGCGCCGGCCTCGCTGACCATGATCTTGGTGCACTTGAGCGCCGGGTATTTCTTGATCAGCTCGGCGGCCAGCTTGTCGGTCTCGCGGCTGGCGGTGCCGTTACCGATGGCGATCAGCTCCACCTGATGCTTGGCGCACAGCGCGGCGAGCACGGCGATGGTCTGGTCCCACTGATTCTTCGGCGCGTGCGGGTACACGGTGGCGGTGTCCAGCAGCTTGCCGGTGGCATCGACCACGGCGACCTTCACGCCGGTGCGCAGGCCCGGGTCCAGGCCCAGGGTGGCGCGCGGGCCGGCCGGTGCGGCCAGCAGCAGGTCGTGCAGGTTGCGGGCGAAGACGTTGATCGCCTCGGCGTCGGCGCCGTCGCGCAGCTCGCCCAGCAGGTCGGTTTCCAGGTGGGTGTAGAGCTTGACCTTCCAGGTCCAGCGCACCACCTCGGACAGCCACTTGTCGGCGGCGCGGCCCTGGTTGGACACGCCGAAGCGCTCGCCGATCATGGTTTCGCACGGGTGGGCGGTGCCCGGCAGCTCTTCGCCGACCTTCAGGGCGACGCTCAGCACGCCTTCGTTGCGGCCACGGAAGATCGCCAGGGCGCGGTGCGACGGGGCGTTCTTCAGCGGCTCGTCGTGCTCGAAGTAGTCGCTGAACTTGGCGCCTTCGGTTTCCTTGCCCGGCACCACGCGCGCGGTGAGGGTGGCGTTGTCCTTGAGGAAGCCGCGCAGGCGGTCCAGCAGGGTGGCGTCCTCGGCGAAGCGCTCCATCAGGATGTACTTGGCGCCTTCGAGCACGGCGCGGGTGTCGGCGAAGCCCTTTTCGGCATCGACGAAGCGCGCAGCTTCGGTTTCCGGGGTCAGGGTCGGGTCGGCGAACAGCGCGTCGGCCAGTTCGCCCAGGCCGGCTTCCAGGGCGATCTGGCCCTTGGTGCGGCGCTTCTGCTTATAGGGCAGGTAGAGGTCTTCGAGGCGGGTCTTGGTATCGGCGAGCTTGATCTCGCGGGCCAGTTCCGGGGTCAGCTTGCCCTGCTCCTCGATGCTGGCGAGGATCGCGCCACGGCGGTCTTCCAGCTCGCGCAGGTAACGCAGGCGCTCTTCGAGCATGCGCAGCTGGGTGTCGTCCAGGCTGCCGGTGACTTCTTTCCGGTAACGGGCGATGAAGGGGACGGTGGAGCCTTCATCGAGCAGGGCGACGGCAGCGGCGACTTGCTGCGGTTGAACGCGGCCGGAGGGCAGTGCGGAAAGCTCTTCGGCGATACGGGTGTTGATGCTGTCCATAAATCCACCTGGTGAAACCAACGAAATACGGGGCGCATGATCTGCTGCGCGTCGGCATAACTGCGTTGAGGAGAACTGAGAAATGCTCATTGACTGCAGTCAACTCCGCTTTCTCAGCTCTCCTCGCCTTGTTCTGCTCTAGCTCGCAAGATCATGAACTGGCTCATCACAGAGCATCTGGACCGGGCTTCCCGGTCATTCGACAGGCCCTGTGACAACGTCCCGCCGCAAAAGCGCCGCATTATACCCACGACAATTTCACCGGGTGGGCGGCTGGTCGGGGAAAAATCTGCTAACAATGGACAGGCCGTGACGCGCGGCTGCTGGGCGATAATGCCCGCCGAATCAGATTCTGGGAGTTTCCATGAGCAACGCTGCCACCCTGCCGGAAGGCGAAAAGATCCTCGTGGTCGATGACGACGCACGCCTGCGCCGTCTGCTGGAACGCTTCCTCGACGAGCAGGGTTACCGCGTCCGCGCCGTCGAGAACACCGAGCAGATGGACCGTCTGCTGGCCCGCGAGCTGTTCCAGCTGGTGGTGCTGGACCTGATGATGCCTGGCGAGGACGGCCTTTCTGCGTGCAAGCGCCTGCGCGACTCGAACAACCAGATCCCGATCATCATGCTCACCGCCAAGGGCGACGAGGCCAGCCGCATCTCGGGCCTGGAGCAGGGCGCCGACGACTACCTGGCCAAGCCGTTCAACCCGCGCGAACTGCTGGCGCGGATCAAGGCCGTGCTGCGCCGCCAGGCGCCGCTGGTGCCGGGCGCGCCGGCGGGCGAGGACGAGATCGTCACCTTCGGCGACTACGAACTGCACCTGGCCACCCGCGAGCTGAAGAAGGGCGAGGAAGTGCACATGCTCACCACCGGTGAGTTCGCCGTGCTCAAGGCCCTGGTGCAGCACGCCCGCGAGCCGCTGACCCGCGACAAGCTGATGAACCTGGCCCGCGGCCGCGAATGGGACGCCCTGGAGCGCTCCATCGACGTGCAGATTTCCCGCCTGCGCCGGCTGATCGAGCCCGACCCGTCCAAGCCGCGCTATATCCAGACGGTCTGGGGCGTGGGCTATGTGTTCGTACCCGATGGTGCCGCCCGCAAGTGATTGACCCCGCCGGGGCGAAGCCCTTCGCCCCGGTCGTTCGTGCTCCCCTGGTAATGCCCCCTTGAAAACACCCCTCTGGTTCCCGCAAAGCTTCTTCGCCCGCACCCTCTGGCTGGTGCTCATCGTCGTGCTGTTCTCCAAGGCGCTGACCCTGGTCTACCTGCTGATGAATGAGGACATGCTGGTCGACCGTCAGTACAGCCACGGCGCGGCGCTGACCGTGCGCGCCTACTGGGCGGCGGACGAGAAGTCGCGCGAAGCCATCGCCCAGTCCGCGGGGCTGAAGTGGGCGCCCCACGAACAGGGGCAGCCGGAGGAGGTGCACTGGCCGTACACGGACATTTTCCAGCGGCAGATGCGCATGGAACTGGGTATCGACACCGAAACCCGCCTGCGCATCCATCATCCGTCGATGCTCTGGGTGCGCGCGCCGACCCTGGGCGACGGCTGGATCGGCGTCCCGCTCTACCCGCACCCGCTGCGCGGCCAGCAGATCTGGAGCGTGCTCGGCTGGTTCCTCGGCATCGGCCTGCTGTCCACCGCCGCCGCGTGGATCTTCGTGCGCCTGCTCAGCCAGCCGCTCAAGCGCCTGGTATTCGCCTCCCGCGAGTTCGGCAAGGGCCGCAGCGTGCGCCTGCCGCTGGGGCCGGAAACGCCCAGCGAGATGGCCGAGGTGTACCGTGCCTTCAACCAGATGGCCGACGACGTCGAGCAGGCCGGGCGTGAGCGCGAGCTGATGCTGGCCGGCGTGTCCCACGACCTGCGTACGCCGCTGACGCGCCTGCGCCTGTCGCTGGAGCTGATGCCCGACAGCGACCGCGAGATGGTCGAGGACATGGTCCGCGATATCGAGGACATGGACGCCATCCTCGACCAGTTCCTCGCCTTCATCCGCGACGGCCGCGACGAATCGGTGGAAGAGGGCGACCTGGCCGACCTGATCCGCGAGGTGGCCGATGCGTTCAACCAGAACGGCAACCGGGTGCGCCTGTGCCTGGATACCTTGCCGCTGTTCCGCTTCCGCCGGGTGTCGATCAAGCGCCTGCTGGGCAACCTGATCGAGAACGGCCTGAACCACGGTGGTGGCAAGGTGGAAGTGGCGGCCCATGTGGCCGGCGGCGGTGGTGCGCCCTACGTGGTGCTCAGCGTGCTCGACCGCGGCGCGGGCGTCGATCCGCAGGAGCTGGCGAATATCTTCAACCCCTTCTTCCGTGGCGACAAAGCGCGCGGCGGCAAGGGCACCGGCTTGGGGCTGGCCATCGTCAAGCGCATCGCCGAACAGCACGGCGGCAGCATCGAGCTGCGCAACCGCGAGGGCGGTGGCGTGGAAGCGCGGGTCTGCCTGCCGTTGGGGTTGCTGCTACCGCGCAACGCCCATTAAGCCCAGCGCAGGGCTTTGCCTTCCAGCACTGCCCGGCGCCCGTAGGGCCAGGCGCGGTTGTGCGCGCCGTGGCCGCTGGGCAGGCCGTGGTAGAGCGGAACGCCCAGCTGCGTAGCGTACTCGACGAAGATTTCTTCCAGGCTGTGGGCCACGCCCTTGCGCGGGCAGTCGGTGAAGGTACCGAGGCAGATCGCGCCCAGGCGCGCGCCACCCAGACTGTTCAGCAGTTGCCAGAGGCTGCGTTCGAGGCGGTAGTAGGGCTCGCCTACGTCTTCGAGGATCAGGATCGCGCCGTCCGGCACGTACAGCGCGCCCTCGGTGCCGGCCATGCAGGCCAGCGCGGTGAGGTTGCCGCCAATCAGTTCGCCTTCCACCGCGTGCTTCGGCCCTGCCAGGTGCTGCACGGGCAGCTTGCCCGGTCCGCCGGCCAGCACATGGCTGACCGAGGCCAGCGAGGCCAGTCGCTCGCGCTGTTCGCTGGGTGCGCTCAGCGGTTGCAGGCCGAGCCCGGTGGCGACCATGCCGTGAATCGCCGGCAGGCCCTGGCGGTGGAAGGCGCTGAGGAGGATGGAGATGTCCGAGAAGCCGATCAGCGGGCGCGGCGAGGCGGCCTTGAGGCGCTGCCAGTCGAGTTGCGGGATGAGTTGTCCACAGCCATAGCCGCCGCGCAGGCACCAGACGGCGCTGATGTCGTCCAGTTCGAAGGCGGTGTGAAAATCTTCCAGACGCTGCTGCGGTGTGCCGGCCAGGTAGCGATAGCGCGCGTCGGCGTGCTCGCTCAGGTGATAGTCCACACCCAGCACCTCAAGTTGGCGCAGGGTAGCTTCCAGTACCTCCTCGGCGATGGCCGAGGCCGGCGCCACCAGGGCGACGCGGCCTTCGATGGGCGACCAGGTGAGTTCGGCGTTGGAGCGGGAAGACGGCATGGGTACATCCAGTATTGGCGGGGAGTGCCTGTAGGAGCGAGCTTGCTCGCGAAGAGTTCAGCGTGGCAACGAAAGCGGAAGGCTCGCACCCGTAGGGCGAATAAAGCGGAACGCTTTATTCGCCATATGGCGCGTGGAGTGAGGGCGGTTCGCGAGCAAGCTCGCTCCTACAAAAAGCAAGAGCCTGGCTCACCCCTTGCCTTTGGTCCTGGCCAGATGCGGCCCGCCATTCTTCTCAAGGTATTCGATGATCACCCCGGCGACATCCTTGCCAGTGGTGGTCTCGATACCTTCCAGCCCCGGCGAGGAGTTCACTTCCATCACCAGCGGGCCGTGATGGGAGCGCAGGATGTCCACGCCAGCGACCTTCAGCCCCATGATCCGCGCGGCGCGGATGGCGGTCATGCGTTCTTCCGGGGTGATCTTGATCAGGCTGGCGCTGCCGCCGCGGTGCAGGTTGGAGCGGAACTCGCCGGGCGCGGCCTGGCGCTTCATCGAGGCGATCACCTTGTCGCCCACCACGAAGCAGCGGATGTCGGCGCCGCCGGCTTCCTTGATGTACTCCTGCACCATGATGTTGTGCTTGAGCCCCATGAAGGCTTCCAGCACGGATTCGGCGGCCTTCTCGGTCTCGCAGAGCACCACGCCGATGCCCTGGGTGCCTTCGAGCAGCTTGATCACCAGCGGCGCGCCGCCGACCATCTCGATCAGGTCCGGCACGTCGTCGGGGGAGTGGGCGAAGCCGGTGATCGGCAGGCCGATGCCCTTGCGCGACAGCAGTTGCAGCGAGCGCAGCTTGTCGCGGGAGCGGGCGATGGCCACCGATTCGTTGAGGGGGAACACGCCCATCATCTCGAACTGCCGCAGCACGGCGCAGCCGTAGAAGGTCACCGAGGCGCCAATGCGCGGGATCACCGCGTCGAAACCTTCCAGCGGCTGGCCGCGATAATGGATCTGCGGCTTGTGACTGGCGATGTTCATGTAGGCGCGGAGGGTGTCGATCACCACCATCTCATGGCCGCGTTGCTGCCCGGCCTCCACCAGTCGACGGGTGGAATACAGACGCGGATTGCGCGACAGCACAGCAATTTTCATTGATCACCTGAAGGGGTGGTGGGAACCATGATGAGAGGTTTTTCCTGGACGTAGGTCAGGCCCGGGTTGACTACCAACTGGCCGTGGACCAAAGCCTTGGAGCCTAGCAGCACCCGGTAGCGCATGGTCTTGCGGCAGGCCAGGGTGAATTCCACCGGCCAGGCGCGGTCGCCCAGGGCCAGCAGGGTGCGGATCACGTAGCGGGTCTGGGCCTGGCCGTTGGAGCTCTTGATGGTCTTCATCGTCACCACCGGCGCCTCGCAGCGGTGGCGGCGTTGCACCTGGGTGCCAAGGTGGGCGACGAAACGCACCCAGCTCTGGCCGTTGCGTTTGAACGGCACGATGTCGCTGGCATGCAGGCTGGAAGTGCTGGCGCCGGTGTCGATCTTCGCGCGCAGGCCGACCATGCCCAGTTCGGGCAGGGCGATCCACTCGCGCAAACCTATTACCGACAGCTGGTCGAATGTCTTCAAGGCAGGCGTCCCCGGCGTTTGCCGGCATTCTAGTCAGGCCGGTTGTGCCCCGCCAGCGGGGCGCGCGGTACACTCTCAGACCCACGTGACGAGGTTGTGAAGTGAGCGAGAAAGACGACGACAAGGTCCGCCTGGACAAGTGGCTGTGGGCGGCGCGCTTCTACAAGACCCGTTCGCTGGCCAAGGAGGCCATCGACGGTGGCAAGGTGCATTGCCGGGGCGAGCGCTGCAAGCCAGGCAAGGAGCCGAAGATCGGCGAGGAATACGTGATTCGCACCGGCTTCGACGAGCGCACGGTGGTGGTCAAGGCGCTGTCCATGGTGCGTCGCGGCGCGCCCGAGGCCCAGTTGCTGTACGAGGAGACCGCCGACAGCGTGAAGCGTCGCGAGGATGCCTCGGCCATGCGCAAGGCCGGCGCGCTGGGTGTGCAGACCGACGGGCGGCCGACCAAGAAGCAGCGCCGCCAGTTGTTCAGTTTCCGCGATCAGGAATGATCGGCCGGCGAAGGCGGCAGGCGCGCCTCGCCGGGATCGGGCAGTGCGTCAGGCCGCGACGACGCTCAGGCGATTGAGCAGCGGAATCCTGGCGGCCAGGCGGAACAGCGGGTCGGTCCAGCGCACCAGGGCGGCGCTGGCCGTGGCGGCGAACGGGGTGAAGCAGCTCCAGGCCAGGGCCAGCAGCGCCATCTGCACGCCGCCGATGTAGTCGTCCTGGCCCCAATGGGCGCCGGCCACCAGGCGCGGCAGCATGAACAGCAGCGCCAGGCCCCAGATCACCACCCACTGCAGGGCAGTGCGGGCGAACAGGGTGAGGAACAGCGCCCAGATCAGCAGCACCGAGGCGTGGTCGCCGGGGAAGCTGCGGGCGGAGTCGTCCTTCACTTCGAGGAGTGTGTCGTCCCACTGCGGGAAGTAATGCTCCAGGCGCACTGCGTCCGGCGCGACGGTCGAGATGCTCGGATGCTGCCAGCCCAGCTTGTGGGCGAGCTTGGCGTAGAGAACGCGCACCACGACCAGCAGCAGGGCTGTGCAGAGGAAGCCGAAGGTGGCGGCGCGGGCCTGGACCGCCTTGAAGATCCAGTCGCCGCGGATCAGCAGGAGCAGCAGGATCACCCCGACCAGCAGGTCGAACGCCCGGGTGCTGGCCACGGCCCAGGTCAGGCGCCAGATTTCATTGGTCGCCAACGGCTGGTTGAGCAGGCTGAACAGGCTGAAGTCGAACAGGTTCATCGCGGCGCGGGCGGGCTCCCAGAGCCACAGCAGGAGCAGTGCGAGCGCGAAAAGATGACAGGCGATAAAGGGCTTCCAGGACCAGGTGGCTTGGAACGGATTGGCTTTATCCATAAAATCGATTCCCCCTTACGGAACCACCCCAGTACGGGTGGGTGCTGCAAAGCGCGCTTTATAGGCCTTTGCCATCAACTTGTCATTTATTTGTGCCTCTCCCAGCGTTGTGCCCAGCATGTCTCAGATCGATCAAAGTCAGCGTTTCCTGTTCGACAACACCGATGTCCGCGGTGAACTGGTGGAGCTCGAACGCAGCTACGCCGAAGTGCTGGCCAAGCACCCCTACCCGCAGCCGGTCGCCCAGCTGCTGGGGGAAATGCTAGCCGCCGCCGCGCTGCTGTGCGGCACCCTGAAGTTCGATGGCCTGCTGGTGCTGCAGGCGCGCTCCAACGGCGCGGTTCCGCTGCTGATGGTGGAATGCTCCAGCGACCGCGAAGTGCGCGGCCTGGCCCGCTATGACGCGGAGGCCATTGGCGATGCCGCCGGGCTCGCCGATTTGATGCCCCATGGCGTGCTGACCCTCACCGTCGATCCGAAGAAGGGCAAGCGCTACCAGGGCATCGTGCCGCTGGAAGGCGCGACCCTGGCCGAGTGCCTGTCGACCTATTTCGCCACGTCCGAGCAACTGCCGACCCGCTTCTGGCTCAATGCCGACAGTCGCCGCGCCCGTGGCCTGCTGCTGCAGCAACTGCCGGCCGACCGTCAGCGCGACGCCGAGTCCCGCGAAGCCAGCTGGCAGCACGTCATCACCCTGGCCGACACCCTCACCGCCGAGGAGCTGCTGGGCCTGGACAACGCCACCGTGCTGCACCGCCTGTACCACGAGGACGACGTGCGCCTGTCCGACCCGCAGCCGCTGGTCTTCCGCTGCAGTTGCTCGCGGGAACGCTCGGCCAACGCGCTGGTCAGTCTTGGGCAGGAAGACGCCGAGCGTCTGCTGGCCGAGGAGGATGGCGAGATCGTCATCGACTGCCAGTTCTGCAACCAGCGCTACCGTTTCGACGGTTCGGACGTTGCCCAGCTGTTCTCCGGCGGTGGGAGCAAAACGCCGTCAGAAACCCGCCATTGAGCGCTTCTATCCGTCCGATAGCCGCACCAATGGCGCTCTTGCCAGATCAGAGGCTGCACGAAAACAGTTCTTTTCTGGCATAATCCCGCGACTTTTTTCCGCGGTAGTGGGAATTAGAAGTCACTACGCAATGTTTGGAGGACTCGGCTTCGGCCGACGGGGACCCACATGACGCAAGCCAATAAAGCCGTTTACACCGACATCAGCGTTGCCCAACTGGTCGAGGAAGCCATTCGCCGCGGCGAAGGCGAACTCGCCGACAACGGCTCGCTGGTCGTACGTACCGGCCACCGCACCGGCCGCTCGCCTGCCGACCGTTTCATCGTCGAAGAGCCGGGCAGCAAGGACTTCATCGCTTGGGGCGCCATCAACCGTCCGTTCCCGGCCGACAAGTTCGATGCCCTGTGGGACCGTGTCCAGGCCTTCAACAACGCCCAGGACCACTTCGTTTCCCACGTCCATGTAGGTTCGGCCCACGACCACTACCTGGCCGTCAAGATGACCACCGCCACTGCCTGGCAGAACCTGTTCGGCCGTGCGCTGTTCATCGAGCCCGAGCAGTACAACCCGGCCGGCCGCGAAGAATGGCAGGTCCTCAACGTCGCCAACTTCGAGTGCGTGCCCGAGCGTGACGGCACCAACTCCGATGGCTGCGTGATCCTCAACTTCGCCCAGAAGAAAGTGCTGATCGCCGGCATGCGCTACGCCGGTGAAATGAAGAAGGCCATGTTCGGCGTGCAGAACTACCTGCTGCCGGAAAAAGACGTACTGCCGATGCACTGCGCCGCCAACATCGGCGAAGCCGGCGACGTCACCCTGTTCTTCGGCCTGTCGGGCACCGGCAAGACCACCCTGTCCGCCGACGAAAGCCGCTACCTGATCGGCGACGACGAGCACGGCTGGGGCGAAGGCGTTGTCTTCAACATCGAAGGCGGCTGCTACGCCAAGTGCATCGACCTGTCCGAGAAGAACGAGCCGGTCATCTGGAAAGCCATCAAGTTCGGCTCCGTGCTGGAAAACGTCGTCCTCGACGAGAACCGCACCCCGGATTACGCCGATGACAGCCTGACCCAGAACTCCCGCGCGGCCTACCCGCTGGAGCACGTCGAGAAGCGTTCCGAGAAGAACCTCGGTGGCGAACCGAATGCTGTGATCTTCCTGACCTGCGACCTGACCGGCGTTCTGCCGCCGGTGTCGATCCTGAACAACGAGCAGGCGGCCTACCACTTCCTGTCCGGCTACACCGCGCTGGTCGGTTCCACCGAAATGGGTTCGGGCGGCGGCATCAAGTCGACCTTCTCCACCTGCTTCGGCGCGCCGTTCTTCCCGCGTCCGGCCGGCGTCTACGCCGAGCTGCTGATCAAGCGTATCAAGGCCTTCGGCTCCAAGGTCTACCTGGTCAACACCGGCTGGACCGGCGGTGGCTACGGCGTTGGCAAGCGCTTCAACATCCCGACCACCCGTGGCGTGATCGCCGCCATCCAGAGCGGTGCTCTGATCGGCGCCGAGACCGAGCACCTGGACATCATCAACCTGGACGTGCCCAAGGCCGTTCCGGGCGTCGAGACCGTCCTGCTCAATCCGCGCAACACCTGGGCAGACAAGGCCGCCTACGACGAAGCCGCCAAGGGCCTGGCCAGCAAGTTCATCGAGAACTTCAAGAAGTTCGACGTGAGCGACGCCATCAAGAACGCCGGCCCGCAGCTGTAAGCGAGCCCGTTCTGGAAAGAGCCGCCTTCGGGCGGCTTTTTCATTTGCGCCGGGAGTCCCTTGTAGGAGCGCGCCATGCGCGCGATCGCGGGCATGGCCCGCTCCTACACGGTGGCAGAATCCGTACCCTTGGCGAATGGTCCGAATCGGTTTGCGAACAAGCTCGCTCCTACAATGACGCTTCCTAGGCTGGGTGGATGCCCATGAAAGGAGTTACCCCCATGCACGACACCCTCGAACGCGTCTTCGGCTTCCGCCAGTTCCGCCCCGGCCAGGAGGCGGCGGTCAGCGCCGTGCTGGCCGGGCGCTCGGCGGCGGCGATCTTCCCTACCGGCTCGGGCAAGTCGCTGTGCTACCAATTGCCGGCGCTGCTGCTGCCGCACCTGACCCTGGTGGTGTCGCCGCTGCTGGCGCTGATGCAGGACCAACTCGCCTTCCTCACCCGCCATGGCATCGCCGCCGCCAGCATTGATTCGGCCCAGAGCCGCGAGCAGACCGCGCAGACCATGGCTCGGGCGCGCAGCGGCGAGCTGAAGGTACTGATGATCTCGGTGGAGCGCCTGAAGAACGAGCGCTTCCGTAACTTCATCAGCGAGGTGCCGATTTCCCTGCTGGTGGTGGACGAAGCGCACTGCATCTCCGAATGGGGCCACAACTTCCGCCCTGACTACCTGAAGTTGCCGGACTACCAGAAGCAGTTCCGCATCCCCCAGGTGCTGCTGCTGACCGCGACGGCGACGCCGGCGGTGATCGCCGACATGCGCACCAAGTTCGCCATCGCCGAATCCGATGTGGTCACTACCGGCTTCTACCGTGCCAACCTCGATCTGCAGGTGGAACCGATTTCCAGCGCCGCCCGCCGCGCACGCCTGGTGCAATGGCTGCGCGAGCGCGCCGGGCAGCCGGCCATCGTCTACGTCACCCAGCAGAAGACCGCCGAGGAGGTCGCCGCGTACCTGGCCGAACGTGGCATTCCCGCCTGCGCCTATCACGCCGGGATGGAGCACCCGGAACGCGAAGGCATCCAGCGCCGCTTCATGGAGGGGGCGCTGAACTGCATCGTCGCCACCATTGCCTTCGGCATGGGCATCGACAAGAGCGATATCCGCCAGGTGGTGCACTACGACCTGCCCAAGTCGCTGGAGAACTACAGCCAGGAGATCGGCCGCGCCGGGCGCGACGGCCAGCGTTCGGAATGCCTTGTGCTGGCCAACCGCGACAGCCTCAACGTGCTGGAGAACTTCGTCTACGGTGACACGCCCGAGCGCGAAGGTATCCGCACCGTGCTGGAAGAAATCCGCCAGGCGCCGAATGGCCAGTGGGAAACCATGCTGGTGCCGCTGTCGGACCAATCCAATATCCGCCAGCTGCCGCTCAAGACGCTGCTGGTGCAGCTGGAGCTGCGCGGCATCATCGCCCCGCGTTTCGCCTATTTCGCCGAATATCGCTACAAACTGCTCATCGATTCCGCTGCGCTGCTCGGTCATTTCGAGGGCGAGCGGCGGCAGTTCGTCGAGGCCATCCTCACCACCTCGGCCCGCGCGCGGACCTGGGCGACCCTGGATTTCGACACCCTCTACAGCCGCCACGGCGCCGAGCGCGCACGGGTGGTGAAGGCGCTGGACTACTTCCAGGAACGCGGCTGGGTGGAGCTGGAAAGCAAGCAGATGACCGAGGTCTACTCGGTGCGCGATGCGTCCTTCGCTGTGGATAAGTTGAGCGACGAGTTGCACCGCTACTTCAAGCGCCACGAGGAGAGCGAGATCGCGCGCATCGGCGCCATGCTCGAGCTGCTGGCCAGCGAGGATTGCCTGAGCTGGTGCCTGGCGCATTACTTTGGCGACCAACAGGCTCCCCGGCATTGCGGACACTGCTCGGTGTGCGCCGGCAATGTCGCCCATCTGCCGGAGCCGCCCGCGCTGCCGCCGCTGGACGGCCAGTCGCTGCACAACCGTTGCGCCGCTTTCCTGGAGAAATACCGCAGCGCCCGTGGTGCAACGCCAAGCGCCGACTGCATCACGCGCTTTCTCTGCGGCATCAGCGTGCCGGCCTTCACCCGCATGCGGGCGCGCACGCTGCCCGGCTACGCGACGCTGGAGGACTACCCCTACGCCAGGGTGCGCGACTGGGTGCAAGCGCAGCTGTAACCGTGCAGGCGCCGCGCACGACTAAAGGTCGGCGTGGTGCCGCCGGGCTCCCTTGTAGGGTGTGGGGAGGCATTCCTGCCTAGACTCACCAGGGCGTCGCAAGAGGATCCCCCGCATGTCCGTCGAGCACTTGGATGTACTGATCATCGGCGCCGGCCTGTCCGGCATCGGCGCCGCCTGCCACCTGCAGAAGCAGTGTCCCGGCAAGACCTACGCCATCCTCGAAGGCCGCGAGGCCATGGGCGGCACCTGGGACCTGTTCCGCTACCCGGGCATCCGCTCCGACTCGGACATGTACACCCTGGGCTACAACTTCAAGCCCTGGACCGATCCCAAGGCCATCGCCGATGGTCCGTCGATCCTCAACTACATCCGCGAAACCGCCCGCGAGTACCGCGTCGAGGACAAGGTCCGCTACCGTCACCGGGTGCTCAAGGCCGACTGGGACAGCAACGCAGCGCGCTGGAACCTCACCGTGCAGCGCGGCGACGAGGAAGAGCCGGTGCGCATGAGTGCGCAGTTCCTCTTCATGTGCACCGGCTACTACCGCTATGACGCCGGCTACACCCCGGACTTCGCCGGGCGCGAGAGCTTCGCCGGGCAGGTCATCCACCCGCAGCTGTGGCCGGAGAACTTCGACTACAGCGGCAAGCGCATCGTGGTGATCGGCAGCGGCGCCACCGCGGTCACGCTGATTCCCTCGCTGACCGACAAGGCCGCCCACGTCACCATGCTGCAGCGCTCGCCGTCCTACGTGATCACCCTGCCGGCGAAGGACCCGATTTCCAACTTCCTGCGCAACTTCCTGCCGGAGAAGTGGGTGTACCGCCAGGCGCGTGCGCGCAACGTGACCATGCAGATGATCTTCTTCATGGCCTCCAAGACGTTCCCCGGCGCTGTGCGCAAGCTGATGCTCAAGCTGGCGAACCTGCAGCTGGGCAAGGATTTCGACATGCGCCATTTCAGCCCGCGCTACAAGCCGTGGGACGAGCGCGTATGCTGCGTGCCCGACGGCGACCTGTTCAAGGCGCTGCGCCAGGGCCGCGCCTCGGTGGTCACCGACCACATCGAGCGCTTCACCGAGAAAGGCATCCTGTTGAAATCCGGACAGGTGCTGGAAGCGGACGTCATCGTCACCGCCACCGGGCTGGACCTGGTGATGTTCGGCGGCGCCGAGCTGGCCATCGACGGCAAGCCGTTCGATGTCACCCAGAGCATGGGCTACCGCGGCATCATGCTGCGCGACTTGCCGAACCTGGCCGCCATCGTCGGCTACACCAACGCCAGCTGGACGCTCAAGGCGGACCTTTCCAGCGAATACTTCTGCCGCCTGATCAACCACCTCGACGCCATCGGCATGCGCCAGTGCACGCCGCGCCAGACTGCCGGGCAGGTGAAGGAAGAACCCTTCCTCAACCTCAACTCCGGCTACATCCAGCGCGCTGCCGACCGCATGCCCAAGCAGGGCGACCGCACGCCGTGGAAGCTCTATCAGAACTACGTGCTGGACCTCGCCCTGCTGCGCTTCGGCAAGGTCGAGGACGGTTACCTGGCCTTCACCTCGCCCAGACAGCGCCAGGCCAGCGCGGCGCCGGTGGAAGCGCTGGAGGGCTGATTCCCTGGCCTGGCCCCGCTATCACGGCGGGGGCCGCGCTGTCCCATCGAGACATCGGATAGACATTATCGATACGCCGCCCTGCAACTCGGCTCCCGCACGGATTACCATGCGCGCCATTCGCAAACATGCAGGCCAGAGGAATTTCCATGCATATCGATGACGCCATCCGCAGCCGCCGTTCCATTCGTGGTTTCGACACCTCCTACGTAATGAGCCGTGAGGAGAAGGACGAGCTGCTGCAACAGGCACTGCTCGCACCCACCTCCTTCAACCTGCAGCACGTGCGTCTGGTGGAAGTCAGCGACCCGCAGCTGCGCGCGCAGATTCGCGAAGCCGGCTGGAATCAGGTGCAGATGACCGAAGCCTCGATGCTGGTGGTGGTCTGCGCCCGGGTCGACAGCTGGGAGCAGGATGCCCAGCGCGTGTGGGACGGCGCCCCGGCCGAAGTGAAGAACTACATGGTCGGCGCCATCGACGGCTACTACCGCGACAAGCCGCAGACCCAGCGCGACGAAGCCATGCGCAGCTGCGGCCTGGTGGCCCAGACCCTGATGCTCGCCGCCCGAGGCCGTGGCCTGGACAGCGTGCCGATGGTCGGCTTCGACTTCGACGCGGTGGGCAAGCTGATCAATCTGCCGGACAACCACGTGATTGGCCTGATGATCGCCGTGGGCAAGCAGGCAGTGGAAGCCAAGCCGCGCATCGGCCGCCTGCCGCTGGAAGAGACGATCATTCGCGATCGCTTCTGAGCCAGATGAAACGCGCCTTCGGGCGCGTTTCTGTTTTTGCGTGGCGCGCTGCCCACCGGTGTGCCCATGTCGTTCCCTCACCCTAACCCTGGCTGCGCGCCCCGCTCCTGAGGGAGAGGGGACTGACCCGAGCGCTCTGGGAGTCCAGCATCAGCCGGTGAGTCAGGGAGAGCAGAATCTATCTCGGCACGTACGGCCCCCTCTCCCCGTGGGAGAGGGTTGGGGTGAGGGGCTTTGAATGCGCAGGGCTATCAGGCCCGTTCCCACACCTCGAACGCATAAGCGGGTGTCTCGCCATCCGCCTCATGCTCGATGCTCGACGCCAGGCGCCAGCGCTTTTCATCCACCGCCGGGAAATGCGCATCGCCCGCCGGGCTCAGCCCTACGCGAGTCAGGTACAGCCGCCCGGCGCGTTCCAGCGCTTCGCTATAGAGCTGCGCGCCGCCGATCAGCATCAGTTCCTCGGCTTCCTCTTCCTTCGCCCACTCGGCGGCGCGCTCCAGCGCGGCATCGAGGCTGGTGAAGACTTCCGCACCTTCGAGCTTCAGGCCCTGCTGGCGGGTCACCACGATGTTCAGCCGGCCCGGCAGTGGGCGGCCGAGGGAGTCCCAGGTCTTGCGGCCCATGATCACCGGCTTGCCCAGGGTCATGGCCTTGAAGTGCTTGAGATCCTGCGGCAGGTGCCAGGGCAGGCGATTGTCGACGCCGATCACGCGGTTCTCGGCAAGGGCGGCGATCATCGCCAGGGGCAGGACTTCGGACATCGTGACTCCAGTGGTGAACATCAGCGGGAACTCCCGTTGCCAGAGGATACCAGTCGCACCTCCCCGGTGGGACCGGGCGGTGGTACGCGCATGAAGAAGGTGCCGTCTTCGTTGACCTGGGTGATGCCGGTCGCCAGCACCTTGCGATAGTCCTTGAGGTTGAAGGCCAGGGTCTGGTCCGGGCGCTCGGCCTTGAGCAGCACCTGGGAATAAGTGATGAGGATCTCGAAGATCTTCAGGTCGCCCGACTGCAGCCAGATGTAGGACGGCCCAGCCTGGCGCGGCGGTTCGAAGGCCAGCGTGGCGGCACCCGGCTTGGGGGCGAACTTCAGGTGCAGGCCCTGGGCGTCCAGCCAGCTGGATTCCACCCGTCCGCCGATGCCCACCAGCGGGAAGACCTGGTGGTAGTTCAGGTGCATCACGTTGTCCCGCAGCGCGGCGCCGGGGCGCTCCAGGCTGACCAGTGAATCCAGGCGCAGGCCTACCAGGCTCATGGCGCCGTAGCTGGGCACGCCGAGCACCTTCACGCTGTCGGGCTGGTAGTCGAGGTTGTCGCCCTTGAGTGTCACCGTGCCGGACAGTCGCAGCGGCAGCCAGGGGCCGACGCCCAGCGGCTGTACTTCGCCGGAGACCAGCAGGCGGTCGCCTTCCACGCTCAGGCTGAAGTTGCGCAGCATGGTTTCCGGGTAGGCAAGGATGTGCTGGTTGAACAGGTTGGCGAGCTGCTCGGGGTTCAAAATCACCTCGCCCTCGGAGACCTCGATGCGCATGTCCTGCGGGCGGTCGAAGTCCACCGGCTCGCCGGCCTTGAGCGGCACCAGCCAACCCCTGAGCTGCGGGCTGTGGAAGCCGACGCCGCCCTGGAAGTACATGTCCACGTTGTTGAGCAGGATGCCGACGCCGTCCTGGCCGGAGTCGCGCAGGCCGCCGGGGCGGGTCGCCTTGAAATCCGGCGCTGGCGGCGTCTGCTGGAACCAGCCCTGGCGCAGCACGCCCAGTTCGCGCTGCTGCCTGTCGATGGCGCTTTCGGCGGCGGCCTGGCCGGCCAGCGCGAGGCAGAGCAGGGGGGCAAGGAGGGTTCTCATAGGGCTTTCTCCTCCGGGGCCGGCGCTTTTACGGGTGAGACGGCGATGTGCACCATGCCGTCCTCGCGCAGGCGGATTTCGCCGTACTGCAGCTGGCGGCGGTAGTCGTAGAGGTTGAACAGCAGCGGCGCGTCGGGGCTCAGGCTGGTGAACAGCGCGTAGGCCTTCACCAGGATGGTCCGCGCCATCTTGATGTCGCCGCCCTCGATGAACATGTAGCTCTGCGGGGCCTTCAGCTGCGGCCATTTCAGCTCGGCCAGGTCGCCGCCCAGCAGCAGGTCCATGCCGCCGTCGGCGAGCTTCAGGTGGCGCACGGTGAAGTCCAGGCGCGGCGGCGGGAACAGGCCGTCGAGGTCGACCAGGATGCGGTTGCCGATCAGCTGCATGTGCGCGGTGTGCAGTTGCAGCACCTCGGACATCTCGATGGACGCGGCTGCCAGCGAGGGGGTGACGTCCACCCCGTCGACGAAGATGCGCTGCGGCACCAGCGCCACCTTCAGCGGCCCGGCCTGCTCGATCCCGGTGACCATCCGCAGCGGCCGCCAGCGGCCCTTGCGCAGGAGTTCGCCGTGGACTTCCTGGCCGTCGGCGCGGGTGCTGAGCCTGAGGTTACGCACCGGCGCGTTGGCGTTGCGCAGCTCCTCGTTGAGCAGCGTGGCGAGGGTGGCGTCGGCGACGAAGATGTCCCCGGCCTGGATGCGCGCGACCATGGACTTCGGATCATCCAGCATCAGCGGCGTGCCGGCGCCCGCCACCGGGCTCATCTGGATCAGCATCCTGCGGATGAAGAAGCCGATGTCGTCGTGCAGGCGGAAATCGGTGTGGCTGATCCACAGTTGCGAGGTGTTGCTGTCGGACTGCCGGGCGCTGACGTTGGCGTCCAGCACGCGCGGCGGCACCGCCTGCATCAACGGGGTGTCCGGGCCCCAGTCGGAGGGGCGCACCGGCGGTGTTTCCACGGCAACCGCGGTGGCGGCGGCCAGCAGCAGGGGCAAGGCACTGAGCATCGAGCGCAGCATGGCGAGGCCTCGTTCTTGTTGTTGTAGGCAGGTTGCTGTCGGGCGAGTCTGAGGCCGCAGACGCGCGCCGTGAGCCCTTCCTTGGTTTGGTTGACCGTAGACGGTGTTACCGGCGGTCCGGGCGGACGCGAGGGCGAGCAGCGGTTATGCTTTGCGCTCAGTACCGATTGTCGGAGACCCCGTGAGCGAGTCCGCCCTCCAATCCCTGTGGCTGTGCGAGGCCGTGCGCCTGCGCGAGGAGCAGGTCGGTCCCCTGGAAGACAGCGAAGCCAACCGCCGCGCCATCGTCGCGGGTGGCGACCTTGCGCGGCGCCTGCAACACCGCGCGCTGCTGCTCGCCGGGCGTGACGGCCAGCGCGCCGCGCTGCGCACCTGGGTGCAAGGCTCGCGCCTGGCGCTGTATGTCCTGCTGGCGCTGGCTCTCTTCACCGGCGGCGGCCTGGCCTTTGCCGCCCTCGGCGACGGCCTGCGCCCGGTCAACGTGTTCTGGGCCCTGGCCAGCCTGCTGGGCCTGCACCTGATCACCCTGACCGGCTGGATTCTGGCCTTCTTCGCCAGCGGCGAAGCGGCCGGCGCACTTGGCCGCCTGTGGCTGTGGCTGAGCGGCAAGCTCGCCCGCGATGCCCAGGCCGCGCAACTGGCGCCCGCCCTGCTGGTGCTGCTGGATCGCCAGAAGCTCACGCGCTGGGCGCTCGGCCTGCTGGTCCACGGCTTCTGGTTGGTGGCGCTGGGCAGCGCCCTGGGCGTGATGCTGGCGCTGCTGGCAACGCGGCGCTACGGCTTCGTCTGGGAGACCACCATCCTTGGTGGCGATACCTTCATCGCCCTGACCCACGGCCTTGGCGCGCTGCCGTCGCTGCTCGGCTTCCCGCAGCCGGATTCGGAACTGGTGCGCGCCAGTGGCGATGCCCTGGTGGCCAGCGAGAACGCGCGCCACGCCTGGGCCGGCTGGCTGGTGGGCATCCTGCTGGTGTACGGCGTGCTGCTACGCGGCGCGCTCTGGCTGCTTTGCCTGTGGCGCTGGAAGCGCGGGCGCGCGCAGCTGGCGCTGGATGTCTCGCTGCCCGGCTACGCCCTGCTGCGCGAGCGCCTGATGCCGGCCAGCGAACGCCTGGGTATCAGCGATGCCGCGCCGGACGAACTGGTCGAGCCGCAGGCACAGGCTCCCGCGAGCACCGCCGACGGCGCCGTGCTGGTGTCCATCGAACTGCTGGACCGGCCCAACTGGCCTCCGAGGCTGCCGGAAGGCATCGCCAATGCCGGCGACCTCGACGACGGCGCCCAGCGCCGCCGCCTGCTGGAACAACTCACCCGCTACCCGCCGGCACGCCTGGTGATTGCCTGCGACCCGCGCCGCTCGCCGGATCGCGGCACCCTGGCGCTGATCGCCGAGCTTTCTCGCTGTGCCGCCGCTACGCGCATCTGGCTGCTTCAGGCGCCGACGGGCGAAGCGCTGGACGCCGAGCGCCTGGGCGACTGGCACGCCGCCATCGAGCGCCTGCAACTGCCGTACACCTCGGCATCGCCGCTGGGCTGGCTGGAGACCGGGCATGACTGATGCGCTGAAACTGGCCGTGGTCGGCCACACCAACGTCGGCAAGACCTCCCTGCTGCGCACCCTGACCCGCGACGTGGGCTTCGGCGAGGTGTCCCACCGCCCCAGTACCACGCGGCACGTGGAAGGCGCGCGGCTGTCGGTGGACGGCGAGCCGCTGCTGGAGCTGTACGACACGCCCGGCCTGGAAGACGCCATCGCCCTGCGTGACTTCCTCGACGGTCTGGAGCGGCCCGGCGAGCGCCTGGACGGACCGGAAAAGCTGCGCCGCTTCCTCGACGGCAGCGAGGCCCGTGGCCGCTTCGAACAGGAGGCCAAGGTGCTGCGCCAGTTGCTGGCCTCCGATGCCGGTCTCTACGTCATCGACGCCCGCGAGCCGGTGCTGGCCAAGTATCGCGACGAACTGGCGGTACTCGCCGCCTGCGCGCGGCCACTGCTGCCGGTGCTGAATTTCGTCGCCAGCCCGCAGCACCGCGAGGAACAGTGGCGCGAGGCGCTGTCCCGGCTCGGTCTGCATGCGCTGGTGCGTTTCGACAGCGTGGCGCCGCCGCTGGATGGCGAGCGCCGCCTGTACGAAAGCCTGGCGCTGCTGCTGGAGCGCGCGCGCCCGCAGCTGGACCGACTGGTGGCCGATCATGAAGCCCAGGCCATCGCTCGCCGCGAAGCCGGTGCGCGATTGATCGCCGAATTGCTGGTGGATGTTGCCGCCTGCCGCCAACTGGTGCCCGCCGGCGATGCGGCTGTGCGCGCCGCCACCGAGACGCTGCGCAACCAGGTACGCAAGCGCGAAGACACTTGCGTGAAAGCGCTGCTCAGCCTCTATGCCTTCCGCAAGGACGACGCCCGCGCGGCGGACCTGCCGCTGCTGGACGGGCGCTGGGGCGACGACCTGTTCAACCCGGAAACCTTGCGCCAACTGGGCATTCG
Organism: Pseudomonas sp. B1-22; assembly: GCF_050474425.1. Taxonomy (NCBI): domain Bacteria; kingdom Pseudomonadati; phylum Pseudomonadota; class Gammaproteobacteria; order Pseudomonadales; family Pseudomonadaceae; genus Pseudomonas; species Pseudomonas sp. B1-22. The sequence continues at coordinate 209,099 of NZ_JBCHVH010000003.1, forward strand.
CCTGGGTGGCGGCGTCGCGGCCGGCGCTGCGGCGGGGGCGGGGATCGATCTATTGGTCGGTGGCCTGACGCTCGGCGCGGCCACTGCGCTGGGCGCCATCGCCGGCGGCGCCTGGCAGACCGTCGGCCACTACGGCCAACGCCTGCTGGGCAAGCTCAAGGGCAGCCGCGAGCTGTCGGTGGACGACAGCGTGCTGCGCCTGCTGGCGCTGCGGCAGCGGCAATTGCTGGCGGCCTTGCAAGCGCGCGGGCATGCGGCAGTGGAGGCGATTCATCTGCAGTCGCCGGAAGACAAGCAGTGGCGCGAGGGCAAGTTGCCCGAGGCGATGCGCAAGGCAAGGGCGCATCCGGAGTGGTCCAGCCTCAATGGCGGCTGGCGCAGCGAGAAGAGCGAGCGGCAGGAGGCGGTGGCGCAGTTGGCAAAGCAGTTGCTGGAGCCCTAATACACCCGTAGGAGCGGGCCATGCCCGCGATCGCGCGCATGGCGCGCTCCTGTGAGGTCAGCATGGCGCGAAGCCAATCGCGGACGAAGTCCGCTCCTACGAAAACCCAAGACCGCGTAGGAGCGGACTCCGTCCGCGATGCTTTCAGGCAAGTTGGATCATTTCCACTTCGGCATGGTCGCCAGTCAGGGTGATGATCGCCAACGCAATCGGCAACTTGAACCGCCTCGGCCCGGCACTGCCCGGGTTCAGGTGCAGCACCCCATCGCGCACTTCGTTCAGCGGCTTGTGCGAATGCCCCGCCAGCACTACGTCAATGCCCTCTGCGCGGGGATCAATGGCCAACTGCTTGAGGTCGTGGATCAGGAAGAGCCGCAGCCCGCCCAGCTCCAGCAGCAGCGTTTCCGGCAACGCGGCGGCCCAGTCGTCGGTGTCATTGTTGCCCCGCACCACATCCAGCGGCGCCAGTTCGCGGAGCTGATCGAGGAGGGATTCGGGGCCGATATCGCCCAGATGCAGGATATGGTCGCAGCCTTGCAGCGCCACCAGTGCTTCGGGGCGCAGCAGGCCGTGGGTGTCGGCGATGACGCCGATGCGCAGGGAAGTGGTCATGCCAGGGAGCATAAACGACGACGCCACCCGAAGGTGGCGTCGTGGCGGGATCAGCCGTTGTGCGAGGCCTTGGCGGCGTCGGACTCGGGCAGGAACCAGTTGAGCAGCAGTGCGCAGATGCCGCCGGTGGCGACGCCGGATTCCAGCACGTTGCGGATCGCGTGGGGCATGTGCGCGAGGAACTCCGGCACCTGGGAAATGCCCAGGCCCAGCGCCAGGCTGACGGCGATGATCAGCAGCGCACGGCGGTCCAGGTGGGTGCCGGCGAGGATGTTGATGCCGGAGGCGGCGACCGCGCCGAACATCACCATCACCGCGCCGCCGAGCACCGGTTCGGGAACGGCCTGGATCACCCCGGCGACGCTGGGGAACAGGCCGAGCACGATGAGCATCGCGGCGATCCACAGGCCGACGTGGCGGCTGGCCACGCCGGTCAGCTGGATCACGCCGTTGTTCTGCGCGAATACCGAGCTGGGGAAGGTGTTGAACAGGCCGGCCAGCAGCGAGTTGGCGCCGTTCACCAGCACGCCGCCCTTGATGCGCTGCATCCACAGCGGGCCTTCGACCGGCTGCTTGGAAATCTTGCTGGTGGCGGTGACGTCACCGATGGCTTCCAGCGAGGTCACCAGGTAGATCACCAGCATGGGGATGAACAGGCTCCAGGAGAAGCCCAGGCCGAAGTGCAGCGGCACCGGGACCTGGAAGGCCGGCGCCTCGTGCATGCCGGTGAAGTCCAGGCGGCCCAGGTAGCCGGCCAGCGCGTAGCCCACGGCCAGGGCGATGACGATGGCGCCGCTGCGCATCCACACCACCGGAATGCGGTTGAGGATGACGATGATCACCAGCACCAGGCCCGACAGCATCAGGTTCTCGCCGTTGGCGAAGGTGCCGTTACCCATGGCCGAGAAGCCGCCGCCCATGCTGATCAGACCGACCTTGATCAGGGTGAGGCCGATCATCAGCACCACGATACCGGTGACCAGCGGGGTGATCAGGCGCTTCACGAAGGGCAGGATGCGCGACACGCCCATCTCCACGAAGGAGCCGGCCATGACCACGCCGAAGATGGCGGCCATCACCGCTTCCACCGGAGTGCCGTTCTTCACCATCAGCGCACCGCCGGCGATCAGCGGGCCGACGAAGTTGAAGCTGGTGCCCTGGACGATCAGCAGCCCCGCGCCGAACGGCCCGAAGCGCTTGCACTGGACGAAGGTGGCGATGCCGGAGATCACCAGCGACATCGACACGATCAGGTTGGTGTCGCGCGGCGACACGCCCAGCGCCTGGCAGATCAGCAGGCCGGGGGTGACGATGGGCACGATGATCGCCAGCAGGTGCTGCAGCGCGGCGAGCAGGGCGATCGGCAGGGCGGGGCGGTCTTCCAGGCCGTAGACCAGATCGGGTTGATCCTTGGCGGCGGACGGGTTCTCGAAGGAGCTCATGGGGGCGGTCCGGGAAAAAAAGAGCGCGATTTTACTGGCCTGCGCCGGGATCGCACAGTGCCATGAGACAACGAAGGACGAGTGGGCGGAGAGGAAGTAAGAACCTGTCCTGTAGGACAGGACTGGCTGTAGGCCTGGTTTGCGTAAAAAAGGGCTGAAATTCAGTCGGTTATGCGGAATCGTCTGAATGTTGGCCCCTGTTTTCACGACTTCACTGCACTGCATCCGGTGCCATCGGTGGTTCCGGACACCATCCAACATAAGGAATTGATGATGAGCAACGTGCAGCGCGGATTCACCCTGATCGAACTGATGATCGTCGTGGCGATCATCGGCATTCTGGCTTCGGTTTCGATTCCCTTGTATTCAGATTACTCGTCGCGCTCGAGGGCTGCGGCGGCCAAGAGCGAGCTGTCCGGGGTGAAGACAGCGGTCAGCCTTTGTCTGTCGGAAGCGAAGTCATCGGAGTGTGTTGCCGGGGCATTCGGTATCCCTGAGAGCTTCACCTATACATCAAACGTGACCGAAGACTACTCGGTGACGGATGGCGTCATCGAGGCGAAAACTGGCGCTTCCGACGTTGACGGTAATGCCCTGACTATCAAACTGACGCCCACGAAGGACAAAACGACCGGAAACATTGCCTGGGAAGAAAAAGGTTCGATCTGCAACGCGGAGCGTGGCATGAAGCCGGGGTATGGCGACTGCCCGAAGACGCCGAAAACCAGCTCGTGAAGTTCAGCGAACTCCGCAACCGGCCATCCGGTAGCGGAGTCGCAACAAAAAAAGCCCGGCATTCGCCGGGCTTTTTCTTACCGCTGCAAGGCTCAGCCTTCCAGCAGAGACTTGTCGCGCACCGCACCCTTGTCGGCGCTGGTGGCCAGCAGGGCGTAGGCTTTCAGCGCGGTGCTCACTTTACGAGCGCGCGGCTGGGCCGGCTTCCAGCCCTTCTTGTCCTGCTCGACGCGGCGGGCGGCCAGTTCTTCATCGCTCACCAGCAGGTTGATGCTGCGGTTGGGGATGTCGATCAGCACCTTGTCGCCGTCCTGCACCAGGCCGATGGCGCCGCCAGCGGCGGCTTCCGGCGAGGCGTGGCCGATGGACAGGCCCGAGGTACCGCCGGAGAAGCGGCCGTCGGTGAGCAGGGCGCAGGCCTTGCCCAGGCCCTTGGACTTCAGGTAGCTGGTCGGGTACAGCATTTCCTGCATGCCCGGGCCGCCTTTCGGACCTTCGTAGCGGATGATCACGATGTCGCCCGGCTTCACTTCGTCGGCAAGGATGCCCTTCACGGCACCGTCCTGGCTCTCGAAGATCTTCGCGCGGCCTTCGAAGACGTGGATGGATTCGTCCACGCCGGCGGTCTTCACCACGCAGCCGTCCAGGGCGATGTTGCCGTACAGCACGGCCAGGCCGCCTTCCTTGGAGTAGGCGTGCTCGACGCTGCGGATGCAGCCTTCGGCGCGGTCATCGTCCAGGGTCGGCCAGCGGGTGCTCTGGCTGAACGCAACCTGGGTCGGGATGCCGGCGGGGCCGGCCTTGAAGAAGGTGTGGACCTTCTCGTCCTGGGTCTGGGTGATGTCCCACTGGGCGATGGCGTCGGCCATGCTCGGGCTGTGCACGGTCGGCACGTCGGTGTGCAGCAGGCCGCCACGGGCAAGCTCACCGAGGATGGAGAAGATGCCACCGGCGCGGTGCACGTCTTCCATGTGGTACTTCTGGATGTTCGGCGCGACCTTGCACAGCTGCGGCACCTTGCGCGACAGGCGATCGATGTCGCGCAGGTCGAAGGCGATCTCGGCTTCCTGGGCGGCGGCCAGCAGGTGCAGGATGGTGTTGGTCGAACCGCCCATGGCGATGTCGAGGGTCATGGCGTTCTCGAACGCCTTGAAGCTGGCGACGTTGCGCGGCAGCACGGACTCGTCGCCTTCGCCGTAGTAGCGCTGGCAGAGCTCGACGGCCAGGCGGCCGGCGCGCAGGAACAGCTGCTCACGGTCGGAGTGGGTGGCCAGGGTCGAACCGTTGCCCGGCAGGGACAGGCCCAGGGCTTCGGTCAGGCAGTTCATCGAGTTGGCGGTGAACATGCCGGAGCAGGAGCCGCAGGTCGGGCAGGCACTGCGCTCGTACTCGGCGACTTTCTCGTCGGAGCAGGAGTCGTCGGCGGCGGCGACCATGGCGTCCACCAGGTCCAGGCCGTGGTTGGCCAGCTTGGTCTTGCCGGCTTCCATCGGGCCGCCGGAGACGAAGACCACCGGGATGTTCAGGCGCAGGGCGGCCATCAGCATGCCGGGGGTGATCTTGTCGCAGTTGGAGATGCAGACGATGGCGTCGGCGCAGTGGGCATTGACCATGTATTCCACGGAGTCGGCGATGATCTCGCGCGACGGCAGGGAATAGAGCATGCCGTCATGGCCCATGGCGATGCCGTCGTCCACGGCGATGGTGTTGAATTCCTTGGCCACGCCGCCGTGTTTTTCGATCTCGCGGGCGACCAGCTGGCCCAGGTCCTTCAGATGCACGTGGCCGGGCACGAACTGGGTGAAGGAGTTGGCGATGGCGATGATCGGCTTCTTGAAGTCTTCGTCCTTCATCCCGGTGGCGCGCCAGAGGGCGCGGGCGCCGGCCATGTTGCGGCCGTGGGTGGAGGTTTTAGAACGGTAATCGGGCATGACGGGTTCCTGCGCATCAGGTCACGGTGGGAGCCGTTCCGGGTCTTTCGTGCGGCGGCGTACAGCGGGTAGGGCTGGCCGGCGAGACCTTGAGCGGACTCTGATTTCGTATCGTGAGCGCGGTACGCACCGGATGCAAACAGCAGATGGCCTTGCATGGGCGAGGTCGGCGCGGGGCGTGGCGGGGTCACCGCCTGCTCGGCCGGGGCTCACAGGCCCGCCGGGGGATAAATGGCAGGAATGCCCGGATTCTACGCCGGCCCTTGCCGCCAGGGAAAGGCTGACGGTCGGCAGCGGCCTGCACTTTTGCCTCGATGGCGTGCTTTGAGCTTGGCCTGTCGACTTTTCCCAGGGGGAGGCAGTGATCAGCGAGTCGGATTCGCTGATGCCGATGAAGTGACGCTGCGCCGCCTGTAGGGCGGATAACGCCTCAAGCGTTATCCGCCATGTCGGTCGAAACGGCGGATAAAGCGTTCCGCTTTATCCGCCCTACGCCAATGAAATGAAAACGGGACGTTCCCTCGCGGAAACGCCCCGTCTTCCGACGTGCCGTGATGCCTTAGCCGTTGGGCAGCAGGCGCACGGTCAGGCTCTTGATGTAGCGGGTCTCGTGGATCGCCGGGTGCACCGGGTGGTCCGGGCCCTGGCCGCCGCGCTCGAGCAGCTGGATGTTGCGGTCCAGATGGCGGGCGCTGCCGAGCAGGATGTCCTGCAGGTCGTCCTCGGGCAGGTGCATGGAGCAGGAGGCGCTGACCAGGATGCCGTCCTTGGACAGCAGGCGCATGGCCTGTTCGTTGAGGCGGCGGTAGGCGGCTTCGCCGTTCTTCAGGTCCTTCTTGCGCTTGATGAAGGCGGGCGGGTCGGCAACGATCACGTCGAAGCGCTCGTCGGCGGCTTTCAGCTCGCGCAGGGCTTCGAACACGTCACCTTCGACGCAGGCGACCTTGTCGGCCACGCCGTTCAGCGCGGCGTTGCGCTCCACGCCGTCCAGGGCGAAGCCGGAGGCATCGACGCACATGACGTCGCTGGCGCCGAAGGCCGCGGCCTGGATGCCCCAGCCGCCGATGTAGCTGAACAGGTCGAGTACGCGCTTGCCCTGCACGTAGGGCTGCAGGCGGGCACGGTTCATGCGGTGGTCGTAGAACCAGCCGGTCTTCTGGCCGGCCAGCACCGGGGCCTCGAACTTCACGCCGTTCTCTTCCAGGGCGACCCATTCCGGGACTTCGCCGTAGGCGTTGGCGACATAGCGCTCCAGGCCTTCGGCATCACGGGCGCTGGAATCGTTCTTCCACAGCACGGCGCTGGGCTTGAGCACTTGCAGCAGGGCGGCGAGGACGTCGTCGCGGTGCTTTTCCATGGTCGCCGAGGCGAGCTGGACCACCAGCACGTCGCCGAAACGGTCCACTACCAGGCCCGGCAGCAGGTCGGAGTCGCCGTAGACCAGGCGGTAGAAGGGCTTGTCGAACAGACGGTCGCGCAGGCTGAGTGCGACGTTCAGGCGGTGAACCAGCAGGGATTTGTCGAGAACGTGCTTGGTATCGCGGGAAATCAGGCGCGCGCAGATGAGGTTGTTCGGGCTCATCGCGACGATGCCCAGCGGCTTGCCGTTGGCCATTTCGAGGATGGCCTGTTCGCCGGCGCCGAAACCGTTCAGCGGGGTGGCGGCGACGTCCACCTCGTTGCTGTAGACCCACAGGTGGCCGGCGCGCAGGCGGCGCTCGGCGTTGGCTTTCAGACGCAGGCTGGGCAGGGTCATGGGGAAAGGCTCCGGCAAAAGAGCGCGATTATACCGCAGCGGCACGCGCCGCCGGAGCGGGGCGCGTGCGCTTTTGGTCGACTGGGAGTGTCAGGCGGCGAGGGTTTCGATCAGCTGCTTGCTGAAGACGGGGATGTCGTCGGGCTTACGGCTGCTGATGAGGAGGCCGTCCTTCACCACCGGGCGGTCCACCCAATGGCCGCCGGCGTTGCTGATGTCGTCCTTGAGGGAGTTCCAGCTGGTCAGGGTGCGGCCCTTGACCAGGCCGGCGGAGACCAGCAGCCAGGCGCCATGGCAGATCACCGCGATGGGCTTGCCGGCGTCATCGGCGCGCCGTACCAGTTCCTGGGCCTTGGGCAGGCTGCGGATCTGGTCGGAATTGATCACGCCGCCGGGCAGCAGCACGGCGTCGTATTCGTCGATGTGCGCCGTCTCGAAGGTGCCATCGACCTTGAAGTTGTCGCCGGGCTTGTCATGGTTCCAGCCACGGACCTCGTCTTTGTTGTCGGAAAGAATGCGAACCTTGGCCCCGGCCTGTTCCAGGGCATTGCGCGGGCCGGTCAGCTCCACCTGCTCGAAGCCGTCGGTTACCAGGATGGCGACAGTCTTGCCGTTCAGGGTCTGGCTCATGGCGAATCTCCCGTTTCGTCCTTTTGGGTGTAAAGGTTCCGACACTGCCGCCGATGAAAGTTCAGTCTAAAACGCCGGTTCCAGAAGCTCGCGCTCTGGGTAAACTGTGCGCCCCGTCAACCTTCAGCACGGCTACCCATGTCCCAGGAACTTTCCGCCGAACAGATCCGCCAGGCCCTTCAGGGCATCAGTGTGCCGCCACAGCCGCAGATCATGGTTGACCTGCAGATGGAGCAGTTCATGCCCAACCCGGACCTGAAGGCGATCGCCAGGCTGATCAGCCAGGACCCAGGGCTGTCCGGTGCCTTGCTGAAGCTGGTGAACTCGCCGTTCTTCGGGCTGGCCAACCGCATCACCTCGATCCAGCGCGCGGTGAACCTGCTGGGCAGCCGCTCGGTGATCAACCTGATCAATGCGCAGTCGATCAAGGGCGAGATGAGCGACGACACCATCGTCACCCTCAACCGCTTCTGGGACACCGCGCAGGACGTGGCCATGAGCTGCCTGAACCTGGCCAAGCGCATCGGCTATGAGTCGGTGGACGAGGCCTATGCGCTGGGGCTGTTCCACAACTGCGGCATTCCGCTGATGCTCAAGCGCTTCCCGCACTACATGGCGGTGCTGGAGGAGGCCTATGCCAGCGCCAGCGATGAGCGCCGGGTGGTGGACACCGAGAACCGCGTGCTGAACACCAACCATGCGGTGGTCGGCTATTTCACCGCGCGCTCCTGGCGCCTGCCGGAGCACGTCTGCGAGGCCATCGCCAACCATCACAATGCGCTGTCGATCTTCAGCGACGACAGCGCCCGCGATACGCAGCTGAAGAACCTGCTGGCGATCCTCAAGATGGCCGAGCACATCTGCGGCTCGCACCGTGTACTGGGCAACCAGCCGGAAGACCACGAGTGGGACAGCATCCGCGCCAAGGTGCTGGATTACGTGGGGCTGTCGGAGTACGACTTCGAGAACCTCAAGGCGAGCATTCTCGAGCTTGGAGTGGGGCAGGGGACATATTGACCTGGAACCCCGACGCGGCGGTTGGCCATCGCGGATAAATCCGCTCCTATGCAGCCGTTGAGTTTTCCCCGTAGGGGCGGGCCCTGGCCGCGATCGCGCGCATGGCGCGCTCCTACGGCTAGCCTCTCCGCAGACATGAAAAAGCCGGGCATCTGCCCGGCTTTTTCATGGAGCGGCGGCGATCAGTCGAGCATGTCGCTGAAGCGTTCGTCCTTCTTGTAGGTGATGGCCTGGTTGAAGCCCGGCACCTGGACACCCTTTTCGCTGATCTCGATGGCCTGCTCGTCGATCATGTCGTTACCGAAGTTGTAGATGATGTCGAAGCGGCCCTGGGTCACGGCCTCGTCGTACTGGCGGGCGGCGGCGCGGGTGGCTTCGCGGCGGGTCTGGTAGGCGTCGAAGGCGGCATCGCCGTGGCGCTTGCGCAGCATCTTCTCGGTGATGGCCGGGGACAGCAGTACGCCGGTGGCGTTGTTGCCGCCGAAGCCCTTGGAGTTGATGAAGCAGACTTCCAGGTCATCACGGCGCACATCGGTGTTGGACAGGGCGATGTGGTCCTTGAACACGTCGTCGGCGAACTTTTCCACGGTCTTGATGCCCGGGATCACGCCGTAGCGGAAGGTGCCCAGGGCGGAGATCAGCTGGTCGGCGCTGGCGGTGGCCAGGGAGTGGCCGACGAAGGCCTTCACCGCGGTGACCGGCCACTCGCTGATGCCGAACGCAGTGGCGACGCGGTCGAGGATTTCCGATTCGGTGACGCGGTTGGCTGGGGTGCTGGAGCCGTGGGCATGGACGAAGCTGTGCTTGCGCACGCTGTCCGGGCCGACGATCTGCGCGGCGGCGGCCACGGCCTTGGCCATGGTCAGGTAGTTGCCTGGGCCGGGCGCGGAGATGGACTTCTTGAAGCCGTCGGCGTTGATGAACACGTCCGGCACCGAACCGTGGATTTCGGCGCCCAGCTCCAGGGCCAGGGCGTCGTCCATCAGCACCACGTACTGGGCGGACTCGGCCAGGGTGAAGCCGCAGTTCTCGCCGAACGGGCGGCTGGCGCGGCGGAAGTCGACATCGTCGCGGCCATCGATGTTGCGCAGGCCTTCCTCGGTGGCCAGCGCGCTCATGGCGGCGTAGCCCTCGATGATCTCGGAGGTGATCGGCGCCTCGGCATTGCCGACGATGGCCACGCGGGCCTGGCCGGTGGTGATGACGTCGATGCCTTTCTGCAGGTTATAGAGGAAGGTGGCGCAGGCGCCGGTGATGCTGCCGGTCATGCCGACGCTGCCCAGCACGTAGGCGTTGATGAAGTCGGTGGGCATGCTGTTGAAGCCCAGCGGCAGCTGCTTGGCCGATACGCGGTGGCCGCGCAGGCGCGATTGCAGCAGGCCGCCGTAACCGTTCTCGTCCAGCTGGCTCATGATGCTGCTGGAAAACACGGCGATTTCGTCGGGCTGTACGTGGTCGCAGATGGTCTGCCAGTCGATGCCGACCGAGCGCACCGCGTCGGTGGCGGCAACCACGGACATCTGCAGGCCGCGCGGGTGGAAGCGCGAGTTATACAGCTCGCCCGGCTCGAAGCCGGTGGGCAGCTGGCCGGCGGACTTCACCGGCAGCGCGCGGTAGCTGTCGACCTTGAATTCGCAGCTGTCATGCAGGGTGACGCGCACTTCGCCGCCTTCGAGTTCTTCCACCGACCAGTTGGCCGGCAGCGGCTCGGGCAGTTGCTTGCGCTGGGTGCTGAAGGTAACCGGGCTGCCGGCGGCGCCGAGGGTGATGCTCTTGTGGCAGTGGGCGGCATCGACGTCGAGGTATTGCAGTTCGATGCGGCGGATCAGGGTGGACTGGCGGACCTGATCGCCGAAGCGCTGTTCGATCTGGGCCAGGGTCAGTGCCTGGCCTTCGGCATCGCGGTAGTGACCGGCATCGAACTTCACCAGCTTCATCATCACCGCAAGGCCGGCGAGGGTTTCCTGGCGAGCGGCGCTCTCCATGGATTCGAGGACGGTGCGGCGGAACCCATGGTGGAACGAGCTGCGGCCCGCAGCGTTATACCCACCAAAACCAACGATGACCGGTAGTCGAGACATCTCTCGGAAACTCCTTCAGCAAGTCCATCTTGTGCGTTCGGGCGGTGATTGCCCAAGGCGGGGCAGCCCAGTGGCACAAAGCCAGCGGTGGCTAGAGTGATTCGAATGCTTTAGCTGACGAGGATGATGACCGTCGAGTCACGCTAACGCCAGGATTTGACGGAAGAAGACGACGAATTTCCGTGCAGATCGAGCGAGGACGATGGAAGGAGGGGGGAGCCGGGAGCCGCGAGGGGCTCCCGGGGGTTGCGGGTATTACTCAGCGGTATTCGATGCCAGCCTTTTTGGTGCTGACGCGGGTACCGGACTTGCCTTCGGTGATGGCCACGATGTTTTCCAGCGAGCCGATCACCGCATCCTTGCCGGTGTTGCGGGCGAACTCGATGGCCGCCATGACCTTCGGACCCATGGAGCCGGCGGCGAAGCCGAGGCGTTCCAGTTCGTCCGGGTGGGCCTGGGCGATGGCCTTCTGGGTCGGTTTGCCCCAGTCGATGTAGGCCGCGTCCACGTCGGTGGCGATGATCAGGACGTCGGCGGACAACTCCTGGGCCAGCAGCGAGGAGCAGAGGTCCTTGTCGATCACCGCTTCGACGCCGGAGAGTTTCTTGCCGGCTTCGTCATACATGGTCGGAATGCCGCCACCGCCTGCGCAGATGACGATGGTGCCTTTCTCCAGCAGCCACTTGACCGGGCGAATCTCGAAGATGCGCTTCGGACGAGGGCTGGCGACCACGCGGCGGAACTTGTCGCCATCGGGCGCGATGCTCCAGCCTTTTTCCTTGGCGAGGGCTTCTGCCTCTTCCTTGGAATAGACCGGGCCGATCGGTTTGGTGGGGTTCTGGAAGGCCGGGTCCTTGGAGTCGACTTCGACCTGGGTGAGGATGGTGGCGAACGGTACTTCGAACGGCAGCAGGTTGCCCATTTCCTGTTCGATCATGTAGCCGATCATGCCTTCGGTCTCGGCACCCAGGACGTCCAGCGGGTACGGGGAAACCTTTTCATAGGCTGCGCCCTGAAGGGCCAGCAGGCCGACTTGCGGGCCATTGCCGTGGGCGATCACCAGTTCGTTGCCCGGAGCGACCTTGGCGATCTGCTCGGCGGCGATCTTCACGTTGGCGCGCTGGTTGTCGGCAGTCATGGGCTCGCCACGACGCAGCAGGGCATTGCCGCCCAATGCGACGACGATACGCATATTCATTACCTCCGAAAGAGTGGAAACGCCCCCGGACCGGCGACGGCGTCGCGGTCCGGGGACGGCCCGGCATTACATGTCGGCGAGGGTCGAAACGAGGATTGCCTTGATGGTGTGCATGCGGTTTTCCGCTTGCTCGAAGGCAATGTTGTACGGGGATTCGAAGACGTCTTCGGTCACTTCGATGCCGTTCTTCAGGTTCGGGTACTGCTCGGCGATCTGCTTGCCGACCTTGGTTTCGCTGTTGTGGAAGGCGGGCAGGCAGTGCATGAACTTCACGCGCGGGTTGCCGGCGGCCTTCATCATGTCCATGTTGACCTGGTAGGGCAGCAGTTCCTTGATGCGCTCGCCCCAGGCTTCGACCGGCTCACCCATGGAGACCCACACGTCGGTGTGGATGAAGTCCACGCCCTTGACCGCGACTTTCGGGTCTTCGGTGATGGTGATGCGGGCACCGCTTTCTTCAGCGAACTTCTTGCAGGCGGCGACGTGTTCCTCGGTCGGCCAGAGTTCCTTCGGTGCGGCGATGCGCACGTCCATGCCCAGCTTGGCGCCGATCAGCAGCAGGGAGTTACCCATGTTGTTGCGGGCGTCGCCCAGGTAGGCGTAGGCGATGTCGTGCAGCGGCTTGTCGCTGTGCTCACGCATGGTCAGCACGTCGGCCAGCATCTGGGTCGGGTGGTATTCGTCGGTCAGGCCGTTGAACACCGGTACGCCGGCGTACTTGGCCAGTTCTTCGACGATCTCCTGCTTGAAGCCACGGTATTCGATGGCGTCGTACATGCGGCCGAGAACGCGGGCGGTGTCCTTCATGGACTCCTTGTGGCCGATCTGCGAGGAGTTCGGGTCGATGTAGGTGACGTTGGCGCCCTGGTCATAGGCGGCCACTTCGAAGGCGCAACGGGTGCGGGTCGAGGTCTTCTCGAAGATCAGCGCGATGTTGTTGCCTTTGAGGTGTTGCTGCTCGGTGCCGGTGTACTTGGCGCGCTTAAGGTCGCGGGACAGGTCGAGGAGATAGCGCAGCTCGCGGGTGCTGTGGTGCATCAGGCTGAGCAGGTTACGGTTGTGCATGTTGAAAGCCATGATCTTTCTCCTTGGATGGAATTCTCGGCCCCGTCAGTGGGTTCGTGGCTGGCGAGGCGGGCGGCCCTGTTCGGGCCGCCTGGCAGGGTTTGTGTGCTCTGTTGGAATCAGTAATCGATCGGATCACGGATGATCGGGCAGGTCATGCAGTGACCGCCGCCACGGCCCCGGCCCAGTTCGCCGGCGCTGATGGTGACCACTTCCACACCGGCCTTGCGCAGCAGGGTGTTGGTGTAGGTGTTGCGGTCATAGCCGACCACCACGCCCGGCTCCAGGCAGACTACGTTGTTGCCGTCGTCCCACTGCTCGCGCTCGGCGGCGAAGCTGTTGCCGCCGGTTTCCACGACGCGCAGTTTCTTCAGGCCCAGCGATTCGGCGACGACGGTGAGGAAGTCCTTGTCTTCGCGCTGGACGTTGATGCCGTAGGGGCTCTTCTCGTCCGGACGCAGGACGAAGGGAACGATCTCCTTCACCACTTCCGGGAAGACGGTGACCAGGTCGCGGTCGCAGAAGGTGAAGACGGTGTCCAGGTGCATCGCGGCGCGGGACTTCGGCAGCCCGGCAACGATGACTTTCTCGGCAGCGCCCTTGGCGAACAGCGCCTGTGCAACCTGGCCGATGGCCTGGCGGGAGCTGCGCTCACCCATGCCGATCAGGACCACGCCGTTGCCGATCGGCATCACGTCGCCGCCTTCCAGGGTGGACATGCCATGGTCCTTGTCCGGATCGCCGTACCAGACTTCGAATTCGGCGTTAACGAATTCCGGGTGGAACTTGTAGATGGCGGTGGTCAGCAGGGTTTCCTGACGGCGCGCCGGCCAGTACATCGGGTTCAGGGTCACGCCGCCGTAGATCCAGCAGGTGGTGTCGCGGGTGAACTGGGTGTTGGGCAGCGGCGGCAGCAGGAAGCTGGAGTGACCCAGGTAGTCGCGGTACATCTTCAGCGCCTTGGCGCCTTCGCTGTCGGGGATGTCGTCAGCGGCCACGCCGCCGATGAGGAACTCGGCCAGCTTGCGTGGCTCCAGGCTTTCCAGCCAGCCGCGCAGTTCCTGGGTCAGGCCCAGGCCAACGCTGTCGTTGGTGATCTTGCGGTCGAGGATCCACTTCAGGGCCTCGGGGTTCTGGACGGTCTCGGTCAGCAGGTTGTGCATTTCCAGGACGTCGATTCCGCGTTCACGCATCTTGGTGACGAAGTCGAAGTGGTCGCGCTTGGCCTGGTTTACCCAGATTACGTCGTCGAACAGCAACTCGTCGCAGTTGCTCGGGGTCAGGCGTTGGTGGGCGAGTCCAGGCGAGCAGACCATCACTTTGCGTAGTTTGCCAGCTTCAGAATGAACGCCAAGTTTGGTTTTTTCCGTGCTCATGAGATGTCTCCAAGAGTTACAGAGTGAGGAAGCCGTCGTAGAGGCCGTAGGCCGCGATCAGGGCGCCGATGACGACACCCGCGAAGATCAGCTTCTCGACATTGGTGAAGATGGGTTGGCCCACTTCATGTTTCGCTTTAGCGAAGAGGATGACGCCGGGCGCATACAGCAGCGCCGACAGCAGCAGGTATTTCAGGCCACCGGCGTAGATCAGCCAGACGGCGTAGATGACCGAGATACCGGCGATGATCAGGTCTTTGGTGCGGTCACCCGGGTCCTTGTCGTAGGTCTCGCCTTTGACTGCCAGCAGCAGGGCGTAGGCCGCGGACCAGAAGTACGGGATGAGGATCATCGAGGTGGCCAGCAGCAGCATCTTGGTGTACGGGTCCATCCCGTCGGAGCTGCCCGAGGAGAAGAAGGTCACCACCAGGAAGACCTGCACGCAGATGTTGGTCAGCCACAGGGCGTTGGCCGGCACCTGGTTGGCGTTCTCCCTGCGGAGGAACTCCGGCATGGTGTGGTCCTTGGCCGCGGCGAACATGATCTCGGCGCACAGCAGTACCCAGGAGAGCAGGGCACCCAGCAGGGAGATCAGCAGACCGACGCTGATCAGCACCGCGCCCCAGTGACCGACCACGTGCTCCAGCACCAGCGCCATCGACGGGTTCTGCAGCTTGGCCAGTTCCGGTTGGGTCATCACGCCCATGGACAGCACGTTCACCAGCACCAGCAGAAGCAGGACGGTGATGAAGCCGATCACGGTGGCCTTGCCGACGTCGGAACGTTTTTCCGCACGGGAGGAGAAGATGCTCGCGCCTTCGATACCGATGAACACCCAGACGGTGACCAGCATCATGTTGCGCACCTGGTTCATCACGCTGCCCAGTTCCGGATTGCTCGCGCCCCAGATGTCAGCGGTGAAGATGTCCAGCTTGAAGGCGAACAGGCAGATCAGGATGAACAGGAACAGCGGGACGATCTTGGCGACGGTGGTGATGGTGTTGATGAACGCCGCCTCCTTGATCCCGCGCAGTACCAGGAAGTGCAGGGCCCACAGCAGCACCGAGGCACAGATCACCGCCGGCAGGGTGTCGCCCTTGCCGAAGATCGGGAAGAAGTAGCCAAGGGTGCTGAAGAGAAGAAGGAAGTAACCGACGTTGCCGAGCCAGGCGCTGATCCAGTAGCCCCAGGCTGAGGAGAAGCCCATGTAGTCGCCGAAGCCGGCCTTGGCGTAGGCGTACACACCGCCGTCGAGTTCAGGTTTGCGGTTGGCCAGGGTCTGGAAGACGAATGCCAGGGTCAGCATCCCGACCGCGGTGATGGCCCAACCGATGAGAATTGCGCCGACGTCAGCACTGGCGGCCATGTTTTGCGGGAGGGAGAAAATACCCCCGCCGATCATGGAACCAACGACAAGGGCTGTCAGCGCACCGAGTTTTAATTTTTGGCTGCTTTCTTGCGACATTTAAGAATCTCCCTATAGGAAGTTGGAGAGTGTAGCTATTAAGCGCCGTCTGTCAGGGACGCTCCCTGACGTGGGTCAATAGCTTGCTATCCAATGTATTGAGCGGTACTCCAGCTCCGCTCACCCCGCTGACAAGATAGAAGGAATTTCCCAGTAATGCCCGATTTAGAGAGGCTTTCGTGAAAATTTGATCGCGGTTATGTGACAGCGCTGTGGCAGTTTGCTGCCGCGTCCATCCAGATGTGCGATACGGCACGCTTGCCATGGGCAATGGTTGCAGCGAGAGGCCGGGTGTGTAGGAACGTTCTGATACAAGTGAAGGCGCCTGACGGCGGCGAAGTCACTTGGGAGAAGAATGGATTGGCCGGGGCAGGATCGCTGCGCCCGGCGAAGCGCCGAAGGCGCCAGATGGCATGGGGGCCGAAGGACACCGCCGGGTTCGTGGCCCGGAGGGCGCGCCGCAGGCAGATGCGGCACGAAGCAATGCGCAACACGCATTAACAAATGAAGAGCAAGGGGTGTGCCAGTCTGCTGCGTCTCCAGTTTCCGGGCTTTGCCCGATGGGGCCGCTCATTGAATAGGCGGATTCCTGCTCAGCCGTCGGCGTCCTCGGCGGGATTCCCGCCACCGGAGAACAGCAGCCCGTGCTTGCGCAGCTTGTCGTGCAGGGTCTTGCGCGGCACGCCGAGGGCTTCGGCCAGGCTGCGCAGCGAGCTGTGCGGACGGCTCATCTCGGCGGCGATCAGCGAGCGCTCGAAGGCCTCGACCTGTTCGTTCAGCCCCGCGCCGGTGGTGGCCGGAGACGTCTGGGCGCCAAGCTCGTCGAGTCCCAGGTCCAGTCCCAGTGCATAACGCTCCGCGGCGTTCTGCAGTTCGCGCACGTTGCCCGGCCAGCCGTGGGCCAGCAGCTGCCCGCGCTGTGCGGAGTCCAGGGGGCGCACTGTCAGGCCGTGTCGCTGCGCTCCGCGTTCGGCGAAGTGCTGGAACAGCAGGAGGATATCGTCGCCGCGCTCGCGCAGCGGCGGGATGCGCAGGCTGGCGACGTTCAGGCGGTAATAAAGGTCGGCGCGGAAGCGGCCTTCGTCCGAGGCCAGGCGCAGATCTTCCTTGGTGGCGGCGATGATGCGGATATCCAGCGGGATGAGCTGGTTGGAGCCCAGGCGCTCGACAGTACGTTCCTGCAGCAGGCGCAGCAGCTTGACCTGCACGTCCAGGCTCATGCTCTCGATCTCGTCGAGGAACAGCGTGCCGCCATTGGCGTATTCGAACTTGCCGATGCGCCGTTTCTGCGCGCCGGTGAAGGCGCCTTGCTCATGGCCGAACAGCTCGCTCTCCACCACCGACTCGGCGAGCGCGCCGGCATTGATGGCGACAAAGGGACCGTTGCGGCGACTGGACAGGTCATGCAGGGCGCGGGCGACCACCTCTTTGCCTGAGCCGGTCTCGCCGAGGATCAGCACGTCCGCCTGGATCGCCGCCAACGAGGCGACCTGCTGCTGCAGGCGTTGCATGGGGGCGGATTGGCCAACCAGGCGGCCGCGCAGTTCCTTCTGCTCGGACAGCGCCAGGCGCAGGCTGCGGTTCTCCAGCACCAGGCGGCGTACATCGAGGGCGCGGCGTACGCTGTCGAGCAATGCATCGCTGGGGAAGGGTTTTTCCAGGAAGTCGTAGGCGCCCGAGCGCATGGCCTTGACCGCCAGCGGGACGTCGCCGTGACCAGTGACCAGGATCACCGGAAGTTCGGCGTCCTGCGCGTGCAACTGCTCCAGCAACTGCAGACCGTCGATGCCGGGCATGCGGATATCGCTGACGATCACGCCGGGCCAGTCCCGCGCCTGCTGGGTATCGAGCTGGCGCGCATCGGCCAGGGCGACGACCTTGAAGCCGGCCAGGTCGAGGGTCTGGCACAGTGCCTGGCGCAGATGCGGATCATCGTCGATCAGCAGCACCTGGGTGGTGGGATCGAAGGGCGCGGCCAAACTCATGCGCGGGTTTCCTCCTGCGGCGTCGAAGTCACGCCGGGGATTCCCGGCAACAGGTGCAATTGTACGAGAGCGCCGCCCTCGGGGTGATTCCCCAATTCCAGATGACCGCCGAGCGTTCGTAACAGGGTGTCGCAGATGGCGAGGCCCAGGCCAAGGCCCTTGGCGCTGGTCTTGGTGGTGAAGAAGGGTTCGCGGGCATGGGCCAGCGCCTGCTCGGAGAAGCCGGGGCCGTTGTCGCGCAGGGACAGGATGATGCGCTCGGGCGTCTGCTCGGCGGTCAGCCAGATGCGTCGCGGTGGCGCCTTCTCGGTGAGGGCGTCGAGGGCGTTGGACAGCAGGTTGGAGAGAATCTGCCGCAGCCGGGTCTCGCCGGCCTGCACCCAGATCGCGGCATCCGGCAGGTCGCGCAGCAGTTCCACGTTCATCGCCTGCCGGCGCGGCGCGACCAGCGCCAGGGCATCGTTGATCGCCGGCTGCAGGGCGACGTTCTCCGGCGCGCGCCGCGCTCCCCGCGCATAGGCCTTGAGGTGGCCGATGATCGAGGCCATGCGTCCGGTCAGCTCGCCGATCTGCTGCAGGTTGCCGCGCGCGTCGTCGTAGCGCTCGTGGTCGAGCAGCACGCGGGCGTTGTCGGCGTAGCTGCGGATCGCCGCCAGCGGCTGGTTGAGTTCGTGGCTGATGCTGGCGGACATGGTGCCCAGTGCGGTCAGCTTGCCGGCCTGTACCACTTCGTCCTGGGCATGCATGAGTTCGCGCTGGGCCTGTTCGCGGTTGCGGACCTCTTCCTGCAGGCGGGTGTTGGCATCTTCCAGTTCCTGGGTGCGCTCCTGAACACGCAGTTCCAGCTCGTGCTTGGCCTGAGCCTCCAGTTCGATGCGTTCGAGGTAGTGACGGCGGCTGATGGTCAGCAGCGACAGCAGCAGGAGCAGCGCGACGAGGGTGGCCGCGCCGATCAGCACGACGCTGCGCACCGGGCCGTCGACCTGGGTGCGCGGGGTATAGATGCTGACGGTCCAGCCGGTTTCCGGCAATTGGCGGCTCTGGCTGATCCAGCGGCGCTGGTCGATCTTCAGCGGTGCGGGATGCAGGACGGGGTAGGGGATGTTCTCAGCGATTTCGCGCTGCTTGGCCGGCGACAGCTCGCGGCTGGTATGGAAGCGCCAGGCCTTGTTGGACGACAGGATGACCACGCCGTCGCTGTCCATCACTAGTAACTGGTCGGGCGTATTGCCCCACAGCTGCTCCATGTGTTCCAGGTCGACCTTCACCACCAGCACGCCCAGCAGCGTATCCCCGTCGCGCACCTCGCTGGCGAAGAAGTAGCCGCGGCGCTTGGAGGTGGTGCCCAGGCCGAAGAAGCGCGCGGGGCGCCCCTGCATCGCTTCCTTATAGTAAGGACGGAACGAGAAATTGCGGCCGACGAAGCTGTCGGGCTGATCCCAGTTGGAGGCGGCGCGGGTCAGGCCGTCCGGCTGCATCAGGTAGATCACGTCGGCGCCGGTGCGCCCGCGGATGCGCGTCAGTTCGAGGTTGGCGGCGTTCTGCAGGAGCAGGTTGCCGGGAGACTGGAGCGCGGCCCGTAGCGTCGGAAGCTCGCCGAGGATCGGCGGCAGGTCCTCATAGCGGCGCAACGTACCGAGCAGGTTGGCGACGTAGAGGTCGAGGGTCTGCTGGTTCTGCTGGGCGATCTGCTGGCTGTAGTAGCGCTCGGCGAAGTGGTGCAGCGGCCAGAGCAGCGGCGCCAGCAGCAAGGCGAGAAGAGCCAGCGAGCGCCAGCGGGTGAGGTGAAGGTTCAAGTCGGCATACATCGCTTGGGGGCGTATTCGCTATGGATGCTACACCGATCAATGCCGGGCAGGTTGCATCCGGCGAACTGCTCAGCCCCTTGCGGCTCGCTCGCGGACAAACGTCTCTCGGTGCCTCAGTCGAAGAGTTCGGCGTCTGCCAGACGGCGCCCTTCTCGGTCCTTCCCGGACAGTGCTGGCTCTGCGTCGAGTGGCCAGTCGATGGCGAGTTCCGGATCGTTCCAGGCGATGCAGCGCTCATGTTCCGGCGCCCAGAAATCCGTGGTCTTGTAGAGAAACTCCGCACTTTCGCTGAGCACCAGGAAACCGTGGGCGAAGCCTTCGGGAATCCATACCTGTCGTCTGTTCTCTTCGCTGAGGACTTGTCCGACCCACTGGCCGAAGGTCGGCGAGCCACGACGGATGTCCACGCTGACATCAAACACCGCGCCCCGAACGACGCGCACCAATTTTCCCTGGGCCTGGCGAATTTGATAGTGCAGGCCGCGCAGCACACCACGGGACGAGCAGGAGTGGTTGTCCTGTACGAAATTGATCTTGCGGGCGATCGACTGTTCGAGCTTCTGCTGATTGTAGCTTTCGAAGAAGAAGCCACGGCTATCAGCGAATACCTGGGGTTCGATCAATAGAACATCGGGAATGGCCAGCGGGGTGACGTTCATCGGTGCACCGTCTGTGTCAGGAGGCGTTGGAGATACAGGCCGTGCCCGCTTGGGGCAGCGGTACGACCAGCTTTGGCAGGACTTCCGGACCGATCCATCCCTGGCGGGAGGTAGTCTCGTCCGGGCACGCGACCTTGAGTCCCTGCCGGTTCTCCAAGGTTGTGACGAGTTGACCGGCTTCGAGCAGGGATTCACGGATGCCGGTATTCAGCCAGCATAGCCGCGTCCCATGATCTCAACCGACAACTCGCTCTTTTCCAGGCGGATGTGATTA
The DNA here is from genome assembly GCF_050474425.1 of Pseudomonas sp. B1-22. Taxonomy (NCBI): domain Bacteria; kingdom Pseudomonadati; phylum Pseudomonadota; class Gammaproteobacteria; order Pseudomonadales; family Pseudomonadaceae; genus Pseudomonas; species Pseudomonas sp. B1-22. The sequence continues at coordinate 229,575 of NZ_JBCHVH010000003.1, forward strand.
ACGTTGGTGATTTCCAGTTCGCCGCGTGTCAGGGGAGGCTCTTGGCGATCCCGATGCCTCATTGGTTGCCGTTGCCTGGCAGTTACTGATCCGGGGGAGCGTCCTCTGGTGTAAAGATGATCAACATTCCCGGATGTCTTTACGCTTCATGCGGCTTTTTCTCCCGCCAGTTCGATCAGCATCCGCTTCACGTGAGTTTCCCATGCAGGCAGGTTCAGGCCGAACGTTTCCCGCAGTTTGCGGGTATCGAGGCGAGAGTTTTTGGGGCGTGTTGCCGGTAGTGGGTAGTCCCGGGTAGGGATTGGCAGAACCTGCTCTGGCAGGGTGCGAAGTGGCAACCCCAGGGCGATGGCCTGCTCGATCACGAAGCGCGCATAGCCGTGCCAGCTGACCGCGCCATCTGCGGTCAGGTGATAGAGGCCGGCAAGCGATCGGGCGTCAGGACGATGGCACAGCTGTGCGAGCACCTGGGCGGTGACGTCGGCGATCAATTCGGCACTGGTTGGTGCGCCGACCTGATCGGCAATCACGCGCAGCTCCTCGCGTTCCGCCGCCAGGCGCAGCATGGTCCTGGCGAAGTTCGTGCCGCGCGCGGCATAGACCCAACTGGTGCGGAAGATCAGGTGGCGGCAATTACTGTTGAGAATCGCCTGATCGCCCTCCAGCTTCGTTCTGCCATAGATGTTGAGTGGTCCGGTAGGGTCGTTTTCGCGGAAGGGTTGGGTGCCGCTGCCGTCGAATACATAGTCGGTCGAATAATGTACGAGCCAGGCGTCCAGGTCGGCAGCCAGTTCTGCCAGCACGCAGGCGGCCTCGGCATTCACCCGACGTGCCCGGTCGACGTCGGCCTCCGCCTTATCGACTGAGGTATAGGCAGCGGCGTTGACGATGATAGCGGGGCATATGGACTGCACCAGCGAACGTAGACCCTCGGTGTCCTCCAGGTTGCCACGCTGGCGATCGCAGATGGTCAGCTGACCCAGGGGGGATAGAGAGCGTTGCAACTCCCAGCCGACCTGGCCGTTGGCCCCGAGGATCAGAATGTCGTTCATATGCACTGTTGGCTCAGTCATTGACGATAGGCCCGCTGGCAAACGCTTTCGGGGCCCGCGGGCGATTTTGGCAATTCCACTATCAAAGGTCTCTGCCGGCTCCGGTCCAACCCACACTCCAGGAGCATGGCATCGATGGCGCAGCGGTGATCGTGGCAGGGGCCGCCCTTGAGGAAGTGAATCTGCTCACGGTGCCGGGACCTTCGTTGCGAGGAGACTCCCGGTCGAGTTCGTCACAGACGTGGTCTACCACTTCTTGCCGGGATTTCTCGTTCCAGCCTCTGGCATTGTAGGTCTTGTCCACATGCCCTGCATCGTCATGGACAAAGGCTCGCTTGTCGTCGTCATCGAGGTCGGCCAGGCTCGCTCGGTTGCCGGCGTCGGCTCGCTTGTCCAGGCTGATCACTGTTCAGAGTGTGCAGCAGTCCAGCCGAGGACAGAGTTGGACCTGATGTGACGAGGGGCGTCTTGGATCAGGGTCATTGTGGAGGTGATACGGCAACCTGCAGAGGTTGCCGGGCAGCATCGTCCGGTAGAGGCCAGCCAGCCGTCAGCAGTGTCGGATGTTACAGAACACGCTGCCGCAGGGTGAGATGTTCAGGTGACAACTACCCTGCAAATAGCCGGTTAAACCATGGCCTCACATGTCCGTTCGGCGTTGGATATAGATGTGATCGACGATGTCTCCATCCGGGACATAACCGCTGACGGTTTCACGTAGCAGTTGCCGAACCTGAACAAAATCATCCGCTTCAACAGCCGTGAGCAACGCTTCCACGCGCTCCTTGAGTACATCCCAGGAAAGGTATTCCTCATTGGCCCGCATGATCATGGGATGCTCGGTTGGCTGCACGTTGTCGCCAATCAGAAGCTCTTCGTAGAGCTTCTCGCCTGGGCGCAACCCGGAAAACTCGATGGAGATATCCCCATGCGGATCGGACTCGGAGCGCACGCTAAGCCCCGACAACCTGATCATCTTCTCGGCCAGGTCGACAATCTTCACTGGGCTACCCATATCGAGCACGAACACGTCGCCGCCTTGCCCCATGGATCCTGCCTGAATAACCAGCTGTGCAGCTTCCGGAATGGTCATGAAGTAGCGTGTGATATTCGGGTGTGTAACAGTGACCGGGCCTCCGCGCTTGATCTGCTCACGGAACAACGGAATCACCGAGCCGGAAGATCCCAGGACATTGCCGAAACGCACCATGGTGAAACGGGTCTTATTCACCCGGTGAACGCCACCGTCGCCATGCAATGCTGGTGCAGCCTCCCTGCTCAGCGCCTGTAGTACCATTTCCGCCAGTCGCTTGGTACTGCCCATAACATTGGTCGGTCGCACCGCCTTGTCGGTCGAGATCAGCACGAAATTCGCCACACCCGCTTTGATGGCCGATTGCGCGGTATACAGAGTGCCAAGCAGATTGTTCAGTACGCCCTCGGCGATGTTGTGCTCCACCATTGGCACATGTTTGTAGGCCGCCGCGTGATAAACAGTATTCACCTGCCAGGTTTTCAATACATCCTGCAGTCGAACTGGATTGCGAATCGAGCCGAGTATCGGCACCAGCTGGATCTTCAGCGATTCGCGAACGATGCGCCGCTCCAACTCGCTGTGAATGCTGTAGAGATTGAATTCGGAATGCTCGAACAGAATCAGCACCCGAGCCCCGGAAGACAGAATCTGCCTGCACAACTCCGAACCGATCGAGCCACCGGCTCCTGTAACCAGTACCGACTGCTTCTTGATACAACGCTCGAACAACTCCTGCTGCGGCGGCACGGCATCGCGCCCGAGCAGGTCGGCAATGTCGACTTCCTGCAGATCGTCGACCTTAACCTTGCCGCTGGCGAGGTCCACGACTCCCGGCACCGAACGGACATGCAACGGATACGCTTCGAGCATTCCCAGCATTTCACGACGGCGCCCACGAGACGCGGACGGAATGGCCAGCAACACTTCACTCGCTGCAGTCTCATCGATCAACTGCGCGATATGCTTGGGTTTGTATACCTGCAACCCCGAAATGACTCGGCCAGCTATGGACGAATCGTCATCGATAAATGCCACAGGCAACAGCGTTCGCCCCATGCGCAAGGCCGCTACCAACTGATTGCCCGCAGCGCCCGCACCATAAATGGCCACGCGTATGCGTCCGTCACCTCGGGCGATATTGGCTCTTGCCCGGGGATCGAACCAGTCGCCCATGAAGAACTGGCGCATCGCCAGGCGCAAACCGCCAAGAAGCACGAGGCTCAACCACCAATAGTTGAACACCATTGAGCGCGGCACGCTCACCGGGCTTCCACGGTACCAATAGATCTCTAGGGAGAGCAGCAGTGCCGAAAGAGAAACAGCTTTGGCAATGGCAACTAATGCATCGTTACCCAAATAGCGCATCACCGCCCGGTACATGCCGAAGCGGATGAAGAGCGGCAAGGCGATCAACGGCGCACTGAGGAACAACCATCCGTGGCCATTGAAGGGGCGAACGACATCGAACTCACCCAAGCGAACGACGAAGGCCAGCCACAGAGCAATCCAGACCAGGAAGATATCGACAGTTACCTGGAGAATCCGCTTGTAGCGACGAGGTATCCGTAGCAAGCGCGTGCGTATTGAGTCAACTAATCCCAACATGACTATATCTTATATAATTATATTAGTTTTAATGCCGTACACGGTCGCCAGAGCCTTTTCCAGTAACCGTTTGAATGATGAAGCTGAAATAATTTCGAACGGACATTTGCTGGATCATTCTAGCATCGGTCTCCGCCAGCAGTTTCGGGGTAGACATGTCGATCTCGTTTATTTGGGCCAAGCCGGTAATGCCTGGCCGAACAGCATAGATGCCCAGGGCTTCACGCTCGGCAATCAATTCATCCTGATTGAATAAATTGGGTCGCGGCCCGACGAGACTCATGTCACCTTTCAGCACGTTCCACAATTGCGGCAACTCATCAAGCTTGGTCTTGCGCAGAAAGCTCCCCAGCGTCGTAATGGAAGAAGCCGATGCTAGATGACTGGCAACAGAGGCGGTATCTACTTTCATGGTTCTGAACTTGACGAGAGTGAAAGGTTTTTTGGCTCTCCCGACACGTTCCTGCATGAATAATGGCGAGCCAGTGTCCAATAAACCAAACGCATAAATGACTAGCAAAACGGGGAAGCCAAAAACCAGCCCCAGTAGAGAAAACACGACATCAAAAAAACGAATCATCGGGCACCCATTAAATCCAATCCATTTAGAAATCTGGCTATATAGCCAACACACTACCTCACCCTACCCTGGCCAGGTCTTACAACTTGCGCTGGTTGGGGAATACTGCCTAGCGGCCGCAATGACGAGAGTACTCGCTCCCTGCCTCAAGCAGTGCCTGACGAGCCGACTTTCGGGGTTGCCATCCAAGCAAACGCCGTGCCTTCGAAGCGTCGACACGCAATGACTCACACAGCTGCGTATATATGGCTCGCTTACCAACTAGGGTAGCTCCTATCGAGAGCAATCGCGCCGGCATGGGAAATAGCCGTGCTTGGCGGCCCATCCCCTCTGCCAGGATATGAACCAAATCTCCAGTAGAAAGATCATCACCGTCCGCTGCCAGAAAAAGCTCCCCTGCTGCAGCTGGATGTACTACACATGTGGCGATTAATTCAATCAGGTTATCCAGCGCGATCATGCTGCGCTGATTATCCAAACCTCCAAACGGCAGCGGCATTCCCATCGCCACTATCCGCAGCAACCGCGCGAAATTGCCTGGGGCGTGCCCGGCATAGACCAAGGGAGGGCGAATGATGGTCAGCTCCATACCGTACTCGGCCGCCACCATTTGCAATGCCTGCTCCGCCTCCAGTTTAGATTGCGCATAATCTGAATGTGGAGCAGGCACCGCGTCCTCCACGAATGGATCAATACCAGTCGCAGCTCCATTGACGCCAATAGAGCTCATGAACACGAACCGGCGAACTCCACTCATTGCCGCTTGCCGGGCAAGCCCGACAGAAAGGTCGAGGTTAACCGCCCTAAAACTGGCCAATGGATCACGAGCTTCATCACGCAGTTGATGAGCCCGGCCCGCTAGATGGACAACACAGTCCACCCCCTGAAGCGCTCTGCTCAGAAGCGCGGCATCAGATAGCTCGCCATGAAGGAATCTCAAAGGAGTGGTTGGTTTGCTACGCCCAACAGCTTTGAGTTCATGCCCTTGCTCCAGCAAGTAGTTCGTTAGAGAACTCCCGATAAAGCCTGAAGCCCCAGTAACGAGAATACTTATTCTGTCTGACACAAAGAACCTCGAAAAATAATGCTAGCACCACGAGTGGTCATGAGTATTAAAATACACCAAATATGCTGCATGGGCGATACATTTTTACTTTAAGCAAGAGAAGCTCCATGAGTGAAGTTGTAATCGGATCGCGACCTATAGAAACCTGTCTCACGATGAGCTGTTTCTGCGAAAACAGTTTTTAATTTTCCCTACTTGATCGCCAAATGACGTTTTTGTCAAAGTCAGTATGAGCCTTAGATCCAATGATTCACCCTACAATTAAACTAGTGAATACAGAATTGATTCTATGCACATCATAGTTCTCTACCGCGATTCGATTACTCTCATCGCCCATGCGCCTGATTTTTTCAGGATGTTCAATCAGGTGAAGCATTTTTTCTGCCAACAACGCGGAGTTCCATGGAGGCACCAAATATCCGTTGACCCCTTCGCTAACCGTATTACGACAACCTGGAGTGTCCGTAGTGATTACTGCGCGGCCTATCGCCATCGCTTCCTGTGTAGAGCGTGGAAAACCTTCACGGTAGGACGGTAAGACAAATACATGCGAGGATACAATCCAGTCAGGTACGTTAGAGACGTGTCCAGGATAAATGATTATGCCTTCATCAATTACCGTCTGAAGTTGCTCGTTAGATAATGCAGTTGGGTTATCTGGGTCCAGCCCCCCGAGCACAACGAACTCGGAGTTTGGATAATGCCGTTTAACTAGTCGCGCAGCCTCTAGGTATTCAAAAATACCTTTCTCCGCCAAAAGACGTGCAATAAAAATAAATCGAACAGGCCTAGCAGTCTCAACAGGCGAATAAGGATAAAAATTTAAATCCAGTCCAATAGGGCCGACCACGAAGATCTTTTCTTTTTTTATCCATGCCTTGCGCAGGAGGTCAGCAGGATCATCATGGTTTAAAAAAAGAACTTTTTCAGCAAAAAAATAGCTTACACTGGAAAGAAGGCCATGAATGGCCTGAAGTATTTTCTTCTTGAGCGAAAAGCCCGACGGGGATGGAGTATAGATATAACCCAAACCTTCAAGCATAGCGATACGCCGTGGAACTCCTGCGAGTTTGGCAGCTAGTGTGCCGTACATCGAAGGTTTGACAAAGAAACTAATGGCTATATCCGAGCGGATAGCTTTGAGTTCTTTTGAGAGAGCCAAGATATCTCGTATGTCCCGAAAAGGGTTTAGTCCTGCCTTGTTAAGAGAGTAGTCAATAGGTGTCGCTCCTAATCTCGTAATGAAATCTCTAGAAGTTGAGTCGTAGTCCACTGCAAAACAATAAACCTTATGCCCTTGCTCTACCAGGGAAAGAATAAGATCTTTGCGGAAAATCAGAAGGCCAGGAGAGGCATTTTGAGAAATAAGCGATATGATCAAAAAATCATACTCCGTATATCTTCGCTACAAGTCTACAAAAATTAAAGCATGCGAAGTAGGTGAAAGATATTGCAAGATATAAAGAAATATAAAACTAAAAAATCTGAGCCGTTAATGAAGATGGAGCTGACTGCTCAAGAAGGTCGGTCACAAATAGCTTCTAGAATGCCATTCAGCTTTGCGCCCAATGAAAGTTTCTCTTGAGCAAAGCGCCTTACCTCCTCGGGCGGGGGTAAAGAAAGATTCTTCAGTCCAGTAAGAAGCCTCGCCAAATCCTGCACACTGTCTGAGTTTGAGACTTCAAATCTATAGGGGCTAACAGTTTCAAAATCTGGATCCCTTCCAGCACCTATGACACACAGTCCCCTGGCCATGTATTCACGGGTTTTCAAGTCGGACGCTTCGTTCAGGCCTTTTCTATATAGTCCTAGACTAGATACCCCAAAGTGCGCCCCTTCAAAAGCGCTATCTAAATCTTTTCCGCTTAAGCGCCCAGTAAATATAACGTCATTCAAGTCCAAATCACTTGCCAATCGCTTGAGAGCCGCTAATTCTTCCCCTTCACCCACAATGGTTAGGGTTATTTTGTATGTGCAATCTTCTTTCTTGGCCATCGCTAAGGCTTTAAGTAGGCGATCATATCCGTGCCAGTTTGCCAGTTGCGCAACTCCAATTAAACTCACAGCATCAGCAGGCCAGCGCCCACCAGAAAGCGGAGTTGAGCCATCAATTAGAATGCCATTCCCTATCTTATAAGTTTTATTGCGAAGCCCAAGTGAAAACCACCAACCTTCATCGGCATACTGCACAATCAAACTCGCCGGCAGCAAAACCCAGCTGGCTGAAAAATATGTAATTGCTTTTCTAAAAAAGCGAACTATAGGTTTTGATATAGAAACATCCATTTCCTTTAGCCCCACCACACGGGGTGTAGGCACATCGACGATAATTTTTGTTCCTCTGATGCGCAGCGCAACCATAACAAAAAAAACAAGAGGGAAGGCAAGATCAGAAAAACGGATCATGACAACATCGGAATTTGATCGCCATAAATCCACAAGAAATCTAAGCATCCCAGAAAGCTGATTCTTATAAATGCGCTTCTCAGATGCCAGGCCGCACTCCTTTGCGGCCAAGACTGTATTTTTAATTTTTTTTGCAACCCCTGGCGCCCGCACTTCATCAACAAGTGCAAAATAAATAAATGATTTTAAGTTCATTAAAACGCCCTTCGCATAAAAGTTATAAGGTTGCAAGGAAAAACGCTGCCAGTGCATGTGATGATTGCATTGGCTTCGCCTCATCTATTAGTGGTAACTGATGCCAAAAAAAACTTGGCTCGAAACCACTAAGATGCACTATATCCAAGGTCTAGCGCTGTCGCGCTCACGAGCTTCAGTACCTACAGTCATCACCTTAAATAAATGCGAATGAATTTTGGTGATGGGAGTTATCTAGTCTATAAGACTATTATGGCAATAGATAAATATGTTAATTAAACAAATATTTATCGAATGTCATCTATGTCTTTGTCATCCCAATAGAACTCATAAGGGATATATGTGGACTTGAAAGCCTCTTCTAAGTCCTCGCCCTCCGAAATTCTTCTTTCCAGCGTGGCTGTCTCGTTGTACATGCTGTAAATGGATATAATGAAATACAAAGAAACTGGAGCCCAGAATAGTAAGTAGTTAACTTTGCTCGTCCTGGAGGATAATTCCTCTAAGAGGAAGTAAAGATAGATTAAAAACGCAAAAATCCAGAGCCTATAGCCAATAGGGTAGAATTCGCTAATCCCCAAGGCTATTAAAGCGAAAAGTGCCGCGCCAAAAAAGAGACGAGAGGACGTGCGCAGCACAACTACAGAGGTAATAATGCTAAAAGAGAAAAGCAGGCCCGTTATAGATATAGGTGTGGTCTTCTTGAAAGAGTAATCTTGATAAGAAGCATACTTCAAAATTAAGTAGTCAAGGTTTTGGTATGCCAAAAAACAAATAAGTAGCAGCAAAAGAGTCGACGCAATAATGTACTTAAAGGTTATGCGGGTGAAAAGAAGGGGGTAAAAAAACAGCACAGAGAAATGGAAGCCCGGTGCCAGTAATGCGGAGGCTATCTTGGCTTTTTTGGACTCGCTCGTCAGTGCTATCAATAGCAGCATAATCGCAATAGCTGCTCTGGTAGTATTGAAGTGGAAATTAAAATAAAAAACAAAAATATATGAAAGCAAAAATAAGTATCTGCTAGAGCTTCTTTTGTAAATCAGCCATAGAAGCCATGCCTGAAAAAACGACATCATCAGGAGGTATAAGAACTTGCTGTCTATCATATTGCTATGCAGTGCAAGCAAGAGTACAAAGACAGGTTCCATTTTGGTAAGATAGAGCTTTACGACATCATAATCCTTAAAGCGCTCATAAAATAAAAGATAAGAAGCGGTGTCGGAGCCGACAATTCCTCGCAGTCCTGAAAATCCAATCAAAATAATAAATATAAAAAAAACGATGCCCTTCCCTTGGGTGGGAGGAGCGTGACTAGCCAAAAAAATCAGCCCCGCTAAAAGAACAAGAAAGCCCAAGTAGACGAACATAAAAAACCTTTGGATAAAAATAAAATAATTAAAGCTTATAACCTGATTGAGCAGTTCGCATAAAGCATTAGCCTACCATTCTTGCCCTCTAATTTTTGTCTTCTTGTTTAAACGCTTTGGTAAAAATTTTTCTAATAATCGTTCTGCTGCGCCATCCTCCTATCATCAACAAGGCCAGCCAAAAAGAAATAAACTCAAAATTGTAATTGTGGCCTACTAAGGCAAAAGCTATCGATAAGGTCAAGCACGCCAAAGATATTCCATATAAAAATAACCGAGGTGTTGGCCTCCATAGGCGACAGGAGAGCTCTGTGCGGCAGAAGAAAAATACCCAAAAAGAGATTGCTGTCGACACAGCGGCCCCTGCAGCTCCATACTTAGGGGTTAATAAATAATTAATTATTAAATTGACTACGGCCGAAAAAATGGAAGCGCCCATTACATGAGCGCTTTTGCGAGCAATACCTAAACCGGCACCCGTTACCTCCGAAAGTATATAGAGCAACGGATATGCCATGCAGGCAACAAGGATATACTCAACACGCTCATAGGACGGAGGTAGCAAATAGGTGACAGTCCAAGACAAGAGGCCTGCTACTGAAAAAAGAATAACTACCGCAGTCAATACATAATCTGTAGTTTGGTCGATTTTCTTCCCGGTATCGACTCCTTCTGCCACCCACCTATAAACAGTTGGCATCCAGATAGTCGAGAAAATATTTTGAAAAATAGCAGCTGCTGCAGCGAAGCTGGATGCGACCGAATAAAGACCTAACTCTTCGAAGGTGGAAAGATTTCGTAAGAAGATTTTGTCCATGGCAGTTAATCCCCAAAAAGCAACTCCACCTATTATCAGTGGTGCTCCAAAACGCAACATTGATATAAGTTTCTCTATGTCAATGCCTGATTTTATTGAGGCTGATAACTCTTGGCGGACGTTCCAGGAAAAAACTAGAGTGACTGTTATCAAGGAAATGACTTGAGCAAGAACAAGATGGGAAAGATCAAAACCAAACGAAAGAAAACAGTACACGCCGACTACACAAAGGAAAAGCACCTTTGGTAATACTTGGCTCATTGAGAATGCTAATCCTCTTTCCTGCATGCGCAAGACTAGAGAGAGAAATCGTGAAGTAAGCGTGGCCAGTAAGCTCAACGCAACTAATATACTGATTAGTACGCTGTCCACGGAGAAAAGAGTTCTGGAAATAAATCCAGGTGATATGAACGATGGAACCAAGCTCACTACAAGTAAGCACAAGCCGGGCAATAGCGAGATCTTAAGAAGAGCCGGCTTGTTTTCCGACTCGTGATAATCACGTACATATGCCTGATCCAGCCCTAAGCTGAAAAATAAGACACAAAAGCCAGAGGCTAATTGGAGCATAGCTATTCGGCCAATATCCTCGGCCGAATAGAACCAGGTGATAATCGGCAAGGTTATAAAGCCTAATGCCGCCGCGCCGATTGGACCAATAGCAAAAGCAGCAGCTTTCTTTATGTTCAAGTGAAAAACTCTAGGACTGAATCGATAATCCGATTTTGTTCCTGCTTGCTCATTCCATACCAGATCGGCAAGCGAATCAGACGTTCGCTGTCTTGCGTAGTATAACGATCCATCCCATGAAACCGACTGAACTGAGGTGCGGCGATAGCAGAATGAAGAGGAACATAATGAAAAACGCTATGCACCTGACGTGACTTTAGGTGTTCGAGAAGCGCTGTTCGTTCATGAAGATTTCGAACTTTTAAGTAGAACATATGCGCATTATGAACGCAGCCGTCTGGTGTCGATGCCAGGGTAATTTCTCCGCTGACGGTCAAGGATGATAGCGCCTCATAATAAGTCCTCCAAAGTTGGAGGCGACTCTTATTTATCTCTTCGGAGCGTTCTAACTGTCCCCATAGATACGCTGCTTGAATATCACAGGGCAGATAACTACTACCGATATCAACCCAGCTATATTTATCCACCATGCCACGGAAAAACTGATTGCGGTTAGTACCTTTCTCCCGAATAATTTCAGCGCGGCTTATGAAACGCTCATCGTTGATGATCAGTAAGCCACCTTCGCCGCCGCTGGTGTAGTTTTTTGTTTCATGGAAGCTAAAGGCTCCCATGTGGCCGATACTACCTAGGGGGCGGCCTTTGTATGTAGCCATCATGCCTTGAGCAGCATCTTCTATCACAAAAAGTTGGTGACGGGCCGCTATCTCCATGATGGTGTCCATCTCGCAGGCGACACCAGCATAATGGACCGGAACGATTGCTTTAGTTTTTGGTGTAATCGCCGCTTCGATCAGGTTCTCATCGATGTTCATCGTATCCGGTCGGATATCGACGAAAACGATCTTCGCCCCACGCAGGGCGAAAGCATTAGCTGTGCTGACAAAGGTGTAACTCGGCATGATGATTTCATCACCAGCTTGTACATCGATCAGTAATGCTGCCATTTCTAAGGCATGCGTACATGAGGGCGTAAGTAACGCTTTTTTGCACCCAAGAGTCTCTTCGAACCATGCTTGGCAGCGCTTGCTGAATTCGCCATCCCCAGAAATTTTAGGGCTACGCATCGCACTGATGACATACTGATCTTCGTTGCCAGTATAAGGCGGTTTATTAAATGGAATCATTGGATATCTCTTCTAGAAACTTTTTTTCCAGCACAAGCAAGTCTTGTTTTCTTTCCTTTACCCGAGAGGCTGGACTACCTATATAGATGCCCCACGGCAAAGTGCTTTTGTTGACTAATGACATGGCTCCAACAGAGCACCCTTCGGCCACATGAACGCCAGGGAAAATTACAGAGCCTGCGCCAATAATTACGTGCTTCCCGAGCCTGACTTCTTCAAAAATTTCCTTCTTGAACTCCCGAGGAATTAAAGAATTTGTCAGTGTTTCACCGCTGTAATCATCCGACTGGGAGAAAACCTTTACACCGTATGCCAGTGTGCAGAAGTCAGAAAAAAATATACCTGGAGTTCCGCCGGCTACTAAGCACATAGGCGTTATGTGGCAGAATGCACCAATCTTAATTCTGCCGGATATGACACAAAAGTCATCGATTCTAGAGTTGTCCCCAATCTCAATTTGATCGGCATTATAGATGCTTGCCCTGTCACTTATTTTGACATTTGTGCCGAGGCTTCGAAAGCCCATTTGCTGTAGCTGCTCATCTGAGTAGTAAGCCATTGAATTACCCCTCAAATATTTTGTTTAGCTGATCAACTAGGTTCTTTTCAGAGAAATTATTTCTGATGGCCAAGCGATTAAGGTTGAAAGTGGCCTCATCCATCGGGTTCAAATCAAGGCTTGAAAGCTCATAAACTTTAACTCCCATCTTTTTGAACATCGGCCACGGAGTGATGTCACTTCTCATGTAAACTTTCTTTCCCATCCCTAGGAGTGTGATGGTATTGCCCATTGCTTGCTGACGTTTGTGGTTGAATATGGCAATGTCGACTTTCCCGAGGAATTCGAGATACTGGTCGAATGGCATTAGCTTGGTAAGCGGTTTGAATTTTTCCCCAAATATTTCTCGGCCCATTCTTATTACGGATTGGGCATGCTCTTTATTCCCATAGGAGAGAGGGGCATAGATTTCAATATTTTCATTGCGAAAACTAGAAAGTGCTTCGAGTATCTCGATGTGGTTATTGCTCGGGTCGGCTGAATTTCCGATTTGAATATTAATTGTTTTGTGTGGTCCGGCTACAATGTTGTGCTCTCGATATATGTTGCTTGTGTACATGATGCATTCATGGTATTTGCCTGTGGCGCCATACCAGTTGCGTGCGAGCTCAACATCTCCTTCGACATATGTAATCAAGTTCCCCATTTTTTTTATAACGGGGCGCTTGAAGAGCAGCCTTAGCCACCACTTCCAGTTTCGATAACTAGAGGTGTAGTCATAGAGGTCCCCTCCCCAGATCATCCAGTAGCATTTTTTTAATAGCCATGGCTGAAGGGAAAGTAGGACTGTTACATAGAAGTCCCAAAGTCCATGAATTATTATTTTGTCTGCACGATATGCTGCTCGAGTGAACTGTAAAATCCAGGATAATCCAACTTTATTGTTGTTCGTTATGCTCAGATCTTTTGGCCACTCATTGGACGAGGAGTGGCTCAATATGAAATGTTGTGCCGGGTTGAGCTTGCTCTCTATTAGTTTGAAGAACGGCTGTGTGAATGTTTGAGGCTCGGCAATGTGAAGAATTTTCATTTTAATAAAGAGAGAAGGTATTGGCCGTAGCCATTCTTGCTCAAGGCTTGCCCAATGTTCTTCAAGTCTTCGACACTTAGCCATCCGTTATAAAAGGCGATCTCTTCGAGACAAGCCACTTTATAACCTTGGCGTTTCTCAATGGTCTCGACAAAGTGGGCAGCTTCCAACAGGCTTTCATGGGTACCTGTATCGAGCCAGGTGAAACCGCGCCCAAGTACCTGGACGTTGAGGTCGCCACGCTCCAGATAAGCCTGGTTGATACTGGTAATTTCCAGCTCACCACGGTCTGAGGGTTTTACTCTCTTGGCGATCTCGACGACGTCATTGTCATAGAAATACAGACCGGTCACTGCATAGTGGGATTTTGGCTTGAGTGGCTTTTCCTCAATGGAAATGGCACGCTTATCGGCATCAAACTCGACCACGCCAAAGCGCTCGGGATCCATGACGTAGTAACCGAACACGGTGGCGCCGTCGGTGCGGTTGGCTGCATCTCGCAATAAAGGGCCGAAACCCTGGCCATAGAAAATGTTGTCGCCCAGTGCCAGGCAGACTGAATCGCTGCCAATGAATTCCTCTCCGATGATGAATGCTTGCGCCAACCCATCAGGACTAGGCTGTACAGCATAGCTAAGTCGAATACCAAACTCGCTACCATCACCAAGTAGGCGTTGAAAACCACTGATATCGTCCGGGGTGCTGATCAGTAGGATGTCGCGGATGCCGGCCAGCATTAGAACTGACAGCGGGTAATACACCATAGGTTTGTCATAGATTGGCAGCAACTGCTTGGACACCCCCTTGGTAATGGGGTAGAGCCTGGTGCCCGAGCCTCCGGCGAGGATAATTCCTTTCATCTATCAGTCCTTATATCGGCGAGCCGAGGCGTTCGCGTTGATAACTGCCGTCTTGCACGCGGCGACACCATTCTAGGTTTCTCAGATACCACTCGACAGTCTTGCGGATGCCGGACTCGAAGGTCTCCTCTGGCTCCCAGCCTAGTTCGCGTTGAATCTTGCTGGCGTCAATGGCATAACGTAGATCATGCCCAGGGCGGTCCTGAACGTGCGTGATCAGTAACGCGTGCGGGCGATGTGGAGAGTCGGGGCACAATTCATCGAGTAACTCACAGAGAGTGCGTACGACTTCGATGTTCTGTTTCTCGTTGTGGCCACCAATATTATATGTCTCTCCCACCTTTCCCTCAGTTAGCACTCTGTACAAGGCGCGGGCGTGGTCCTCTACATAGAGCCAGTCGCGTACCTGATTACCTGTGCCGTAAACCGGCAGTGGCTTGCCCTCCAAGGCATTGAGGATAATCAACGGGATGAGTTTTTCGGGGAAGTGATAGGGCCCGTAGTTGTTTGAACAGTTGGTAACCAGCGTCGGTAGCCCGTAAGTGCGACGCCAAGCACGGACCAAGTGGTCGGAGCTGGCCTTGCTCGCTGAATAGGGCGAGCTAGGGGCGTACGGAGTTGTTTCAGTGAACAATTCTTCAGGAGCTTCCAGATCGCCATATACCTCGTCAGTGGATATGTGGTGGAATCGAAAGGCTGCTTTGCGTAAATCATCCAACCCTAGCCAGTACTGACGGGCTGCTTCCAACAATATGTAAGTGCCAACGATATTGGATTGTATGAATGCCGCGGGGCCATCGATGGAGCGATCCACATGGGATTCAGCTGCTAAATGCATGATCGCGTCTGGCTGATGCTCGCGGAACACTCGTGCCACTTCGGCATGGTCACAGATATCCACTTTTTCGAAGGCGTAACGCTCGCTGCCGGTAACTTCGGACAATGACTCGAGATTACCGGCGTAAGTCAACTTGTCGAGGTTGACCACACTGTTGTCGGTGTTACGGATAATGTGACGGATGACTGCCGAGCCAATGAAGCCGGCACCCCCGGTTACGATAATTTTCATTCTACTAAACCAGGCTCTGCACGATTCTCTGGATCACCTCAGCATCCATATACGGATGCATAGGCAGGCTCATCACTTGTTCTGCAACCTCATCACCTACCGGTAAAATAGCTGCTTTGTCCGCTACCGCTGGCTGTTTATTCAATGGAATAGGGTAATGCACGGCAGTGGGGACGCCGGCCTTGCTCAGTTTTTCCTGAACCGCCCCACGATCATGAACGCGTACGGTGTATTGGGCATAGGCACTGATGTTGTGGGGTTCGATGTAGGGGATGGCAATGATGTCAGAAGCGACGTTCGCAACGGAGGCATCGCTCCTAATGGCCTTCAGTTGCTCACTGTAGCGGGCGGCAACCTGCCCGCGTAGAATGACTTCTTCTTCAAGGATATCCAGCTTAGGCAGCAAAATAGCAGCCTGCAGGGTATCGAGGCGGCTGTTAACACCCACTCGGACATGTTGATAGCGACGCTCTTGGCCGTGCCGGGCAATTTGGCGCAGCACTTTTGCCAACTCGTCATCGTTGGTGAATATCGCCCCGCCGTCGCCGTAGCAACCCAAGGGTTTGCTAGGGAAGAAGCTGGTGCAGGCTATAGTGCTGAGGTTGCAGGAGCGCAGGCCCTTGTAGGTGGCTCCAAAGCTCTGTGCCGCATCCTCAATCACTGGAATGCCGTATTTGGCTGCAATCGAGTTGATAGCATCGAAGTCCGCACACTGGCCATACAGCGACACAGGGACAATCGCTTTGGTTCGTGGCGTGATTGCCGCTTCCAGAAGGCCTGGGTCCAGGTTATATGTAAGGGGGTCGATATCGACATAGACCGGTTTTGCGCCCAATAGGGCTACAGTTTCGGCTGTGGCTATATAGGTGAACCCAGGTGTAATGACTTCATCGCCGGGCCCGATCCCTAACGCCATCTGTGCAATCTGCAGAGCATCGGTGCCGTTTGCACAGGTAATGCAGTATTTGGCTCCAGTGAAGGCGGCAAGCTTTTCCTCGAGTTCAGCCACTTCCGGGCCGAGGATATATTGCCCATGTGCCAGAACCCGTTGAATACCGGCATCAATCTTATCCTTGATACGGGCTTGCTGAGCTTTCAGGTCGATGAATTCAATCATTTACTGCGCATCCACTTTATTCAGTCCCTTGTCGCTCAATACATAGCATGAGCCCGTGTGCGGACAGACCGCTTGTCCTTCACCTTGAACCGGCAACTCCAGCTGCTCGCCAAACTCGCTCATCCAGCCCACTTGGCGCGCCGGTACGCCGACCATCAGGGCGTATGCAGGTACATCCTTGTTGATCACCGCACCTGCCCCGACAAATGCGAACTCGCCAATGGTCACACCACAAACGATGGTGCAATTAGCGCCAAGGGTGGCGCCACGCTTTACCAAGGTGTCTCGGTATTGGCTCTTGCGCTCGATCAGAGAGCGTGGGTTGTAGACATTAGTGAAGACCATGCTTGGGCCGCAGAACACACCTTCTTCGAGGGTGACGTTGTCGTAGACAGAAACGTTGTTCTGCACTTTACAGTGATCACCAATTACTACCTTGTTGCCAACAAAGACGTTCTGGCCCAGGGAGACGCCCTTGCCAATGCGCGCGCCGCTGCAGACATGAACGAAGTGCCAGACTCGCGAACCGTCGCCGATCTGCGCGCCCTCATCGATGATGGCGGAAGGATGTACCTGATAGCTCATGGGGACCTCAGCGATTCAGGTTCTTGAGGAACGGATGGCCGTCATCGTTCTGCACGCCAGCGATCGCGGAGGAGCGAATGGTATTTACGGTCTCCACGCAATGACGCGCATCCTCGATGCCATAGCCTCGTCCTGCGAGGATTTCCTGGTAGCTGGTGGTATGCAAATCCGTGAAGCCTTCCGAGAATTCCATTTCATTGCCATTGACAGTGATGGAGCGGTAAGTGGGCTTCTTTCCTTTTACCGAGTCCGGCAGATCATTGGCATCGATAGACAGGAACCAACGGACCCGAGCCTTTTCGTATTCGAGATAGCCGGCGGCCTTGTTCTCGGCGGTGAAGTGCACCACGTTGCGTTGCAACTTGCCGAAGATGAAGTGCAGCATATCGTAGAAGTGCACGCCAATATTGGTTGCCACGCCGAAGGACTTGCGCGGGTCCCCTTTCCAGCTCTCCATGTACCACTTGCCACGACTGGTGATGTAAGTCAGCTCCACATCGTACTTGTGGCTGGCGTTGTCGCGGGCCACCTTGTCCTTCAGGTCGAGAATCGCCTGATGGTGGCGCAGTTGTAGAATATTATAGACGCGCTTGCCGGTTTCTTGCTCGATCAACGCCAGTTCATCCAGGATTTCAGGCGTTGGAACCAGAGGTTTTTCGCAAATCACATCACAGCCTAGACGCAGGCCTGCGGCGATATGGGCATGGTGCAGATAGTTGGGTGTACAGATCGAAACGTAATCAAGCGCAGTTGCCGGATTACGTTTGATGCGGTGGGCATGCTCAAGAAAACGCTCAAACTCGGTAAAAAATTCACTTTGTGGCGAAATGCTGTCGATGATGCCGACCGAGTCGTTAATGTCGTAGGCAGAAACCAGCACATTGCCGGTATCCTTGATGGCGCGCATATGGCGGGGGGCAATGTAGCCGGCGGCACCGATCAGGGCGAAGTTTTTCATGGTCATTCCTTAGCGAGTCGGTCGCCCTACAAAATGATTGAACATATTGCAGGGCAGGAGTTGCTTGACGTCAAATCAGGCTTTGACGATGTGCTCGGCCGAAGTACGGTATTTGCCACGACTGTCGACAATCAGCTTGGCATGCTGTTTGATCAGTTCATAGTCGAACTTGTCGTGATCGGTGGCCAGTATCACGGCGTCAAAGCTGGCTAGGTTTTCGCCAGTTAATGCTTCGCTGCTCAGTTCGAAATGATGTTCGCGCATTTTCGGGAAGACGGGGACGTGCGGGTCGCTGTAGGCAACAATACCGCCTTTCTCCTCGATCAACTCCATGATTTCCACGGAGGGCGATTCCCGCATGTCATCCACGTTCTTCTTGTAGGCGATGCCTAGTACTAGAACTCTGCTCCCCTTCAGCGCCTTGCCACTGTCATTGAGCCCATCCATCAGCTTGCTAAGGACATACTCCGGCATTGCCCGATTGACCTCGCCAGAAAGCTCGATGAAGCGGGTATGCAGGCCATATTCACGAGCCTTCCAGGTCAGATAGAACGGATCGATGGGAATGCAATGACCGCCCAGTCCGGGGCCGGGATAGTAGGCAGTGAAGCCGAACGGCTTGGTTGCGGCAGCATCGACTACTTCGAAGATATCTATGCCCATGCGATCGGCAACAATCTTCATTTCATTAACCAAGCCAATGTTGACCGCACGATGGATATTTTCCAGCAGCTTGGTCATTTCCGCGGCTTTGGTTGACGTGACGGGTACTACCTGATCGATTGCTTGCTCGTATAGGGCAATACCAACTTCCAGGCACGCAGAGGTGTGGCCACCAATTACCTTTGGAATTGTGCGGGTCTCAAAATTCGGGTTGCCCGGATCTTCTCGCTCAGGCGAATATACAAGGAAGATATTTTCCCCAACCACTAAGCCGCCTTCTTGTACTCGCGGCAAGAGTTCCTCTTCCGTAGTGCCGGGGTAGGTGGTGCTTTCCAGGGAGACGACCTGGCCTGCACGCAAGTATGGCTTGATTGCATTGGTCGTATTGATCACAAAACTCATGTCCGGCTCACGGTATTTATTCAGCGGAGTCGGAACGCAGAGAATCAATGCATCGCACTCGGCGACGCGACGGAAGTCGCTAGTGGCGGTAAAGCCACTCGATCGGGCAGCAATAATCTTCTCGGCGGAGATGTGCTCGATATAGCTCTCGCCGGCATTGAGCATGGTTACTTTGCTTTCATCAATATCGATGCCGAGCACATTGAAGCCAATTGCGTTGTAACGCAGCATCAGCGGCAAGCCAACGTACCCCATGCCGACTATGCCAATAACGGAGTCCTTGGACTTGAGGCGCTCAATTGTTGCTTTATACATGTGTTAAAGTCCATTTAATATAATGGTGGAAAATTGCTTATCGGAGAACTCCGAAAACGATGCGGTTGCCTTGAAGGGTTGTATGACTGGCATCGTTATCAACCTGATTTCGCAGTTCGTCTAAATAATACTGTACGAATAAACGCAACAAACACGCCCATCACTCCGCCCAATACGAGTCCCAGCGCCACAATAAGCGCCTTTTTGGGTTTAATCGGGGTCTGCGGTACTTCCGCACTGCTGTCCAGGGTGTATACCGAAACATTGTCCGGATTTACGTCCACGCCGCGGAGGAATGCCATCTGATTTTCCAGTCCACGCAGTTCGGGGATGAAGGGGTCATCATTTTTGCGCTGCTCCAGCACGGCCAGCTCGGCACCTATGGCTTTGGCACCACGCATGTACATCAGGTTGCCATCCATGAACTGGGCCAGATCGCCGTCGGAGGAAGTCTTGCCTGCCGTGACCTGGGGAGCTCCTATGCCTACGGCCTCGGCAACTTGTTGGGCCTCGCGTAAACGAACGATCCGGTCTTCTCGGCGTTTTTGTGCGCTGGCGCGTAGCACTTCGATCTGCCGCTCAATGGATTGTGCCTTGGTGCCGATCTCGGTCAGCAGGTTGGCCTTCATATCGGCTTCAGTCTTCTCCTCCACCATGCTCACATAGCGGTTGGCCCAGTCAGCGGCAATCTGCGGATCTTCATGCTGCACGGTGATGGTGAAGTAGTCGGGGCTGTTCTTGGCGTCTGGCGCCTTTACCGTCAGCAGGTCGTTGAATCGGAGCCATAGCCGATCCTGCGCCTCATTTGCTACGGCCTCCTTCAGGCTAGGTAGATAGGCTTTCTGGAACAGTTCTCGCTTGACGCCGTCAGAGAGCAGATTGAGCTTGAATACCCGATAAACGTCTCCGACTTTGTACTCATCCAGGTTGGCTTCGCGTCGCCCCAGGTTGTAGCCAGCGATATCGCTCAGTCGCGGAGGCAGCACCCCGGCCCTGGCCTCAAAGGTCGGCTTGCTGAGAAAAGCAAAGGCGGCAGCGCAAGCCACTGCAACGGCGGTAACGGCGGCAATAAGCCACTTCTGCGCCCAGAGCCCTTGGAATAACTCGATCAGATCGATCTCATCGCGCTGACTGCTTGGGTTGGCCGGGGAATCTAGGTTCAACTTTGGCTCCGCTTCTTATAGGCATGGGGTCTGGCCACGGGCGGAAACCTTTGGGGCTATAGCCGACCGGGCTGGAACACGGGGTTAACGAGGGGGCACTCTGCGGTGCCGCTGCGTCCCGCAACAAATGGGGACTCTCAAGGTATTTCAACCTCCACGACGCGACTTTGCCGAGATGTACCGGTGTCGCAGTGCTTCTGCCAGCGCCTGCTTGGCCGCTGGACCTCCATGTACGATTCGTGCCTCTGGCGCCCAAGCGAGCATGCCGATAGCGAAGCGAATAAATCCATTCTGATCCGCATGAGCGGACCACATATGATATGAACTTGTGAACGAATGTCATAGCACTGCCTGTCCATTTCTACGCATCGGCTCCGAGGGCCAGTGCGCTGGGCCTGCCTGTCTGTAGTGACTCCGGCCCTGAGGCCGACGATCATGAGGCCCTACCGGCAGGCAGGCTGGCTATTTGGACCTCGCTTGGGGCAAAAAATGCCACAGGACGGCGCCTATTGAAGCGCCTGCAGGCAGCAGCAATCTGGGAGCGTCGAGCAACGCGTCAAGCAGAAACACAAAGGCCCGCTGCGAGGCGGGCCTTTGTGTTTGGGTCTGATGGTGCCGGCACCAGGAATCGAACCCGGGACCTACTGATTACAAGTCAGTTGCTCTACCAGCTGAGCTATACCGGCAAGGAGGGCCGCCATTATAGCGGCGCCGACTGGGGTGTAAACCACTGATTTTGCAGTGTGATGCAGTGCCTGATCAGTGCCCGCCCGCCGTAGCCGCACCGGGTTTGGCGCCGAAGGGCGGCTTGGCCAGGCAGATGACCACCAGCATGGCGAGAAACAGCCAGCCCAGCAGGGTGAAGTAGTCGATGGTCGACATCATGTAGGCCTGGCTCTCCACCATGCGCTCCAGCAACGAAGCACTGTGTTGGCCGGGGCCGCCGAGCTGATCGACGGTCGCCCGGGTGGCTGGGTCGTAGGCGCTGAGGTTTTCGGTCAGGTAGGCATGGTGCATGGTCGCCCGGCGATTCCACAGCCAGGTGGTCAGGGACGCGGCGAAGCTGCCGGCCAGGGTCCGCAGGAAGGTGGCCAGGCCCGAGCCGTCGGCGATCTGGTCCGGCGGCAGGTCCGAGAGCAGGATGCTGAGGATCGGCATGAAGAAGAACGCCACGCCGAAGCCCATGAACATCTGCACCAGGGCGACACGGGCGTAATCGACCTCGGTGGTGAAGCCTGCCCGCATGAAGCAGGTTGCGGCCATCGTCAGGAACGCAAGGCTGGCGACCACGCGCAGGTCGAAGCTTTGCGCGTAGCGTCCGACGATCGGCGAGAGGAAGATCGGCAGGATGCCGATGGGGGCAGCTGCCAGGCCCGCCCAGGTGGCGGTGTAGCCCATCTGCGTCTGCAACCACAGCGGCAGCAGCAGGCCCATGCCGAAGAATCCTGCGTAGCCGCCGACCAGAGCCAGGGTTCCGACGGTGAAGTTGCGATGCACGAACAGTCGTAGATTGACGATCGGGTGGCGATCGGTCAGTTCCCAGATCACGAACACGGCCAGGGCGATCACCGCGACCACCGTGCCGCCGATGATGAAGTCGGACTCGAACCAGTCCAGGTCATTGCCCTTGTCGAGCACGATCTGCAGGGCGCCGACGCCCAGTACCAGCATCGCCAGGCCCATGTAGTCCATCGGCGCGTGCTTGATCACCACCGGGCGTTCGCGCAGTTGCTGGTAGACCACCATGGCGGCGAACAGGCCGATGGGCACGTTGATGAAGAAGATCCACGGCCAGCTGTAGCTGTCGGTGATCCAGCCGCCGAGGATCGGCCCGGCGATGGGGGCGACCACTGTCACCATGGCCAGCAGCGCCAGCGCCATTCCTCGCTTGGCGGGGGGATAGATGGAGATCAGCAGGGTCTGGGTGATCGGGTACAGCGGTCCGGCGACGAAGCCCTGCAGTGCCCGGAAGCCCACCAGCATCCCCATCTGCTGTGCCACGCCGCAGAGGAAGGAGGCGATCACGAACAGCAGGGTGGCGGCGATGAACAGCCTTACCTCGCCGACTTTCCGGCTGAGCCAGCCGGTCAGCGGCAAGGCGATGGCATTGCTCACCGCGAAGGAGGTGATCACCCAGGTGCCCTGCTCGGAGCTCACCCCGAGGTTGCCGGAGATGGTCGGCAGCGCCACGTTGGCGATGGTGGTATCCAGCACCTGCATGAAAGTCGCCAGCGACAGGCCGATGGTGGCCATCACCAGGCTGGGCGGGGAGAAGCTGCTGTTCTGGCTCATGGCGTCGGGGGTATCAGCGCTGCGCGGTACGGTGGGTGGCGTCAGCCAGGTTGGCGTGGATCAGCTGTTCGATCAGTTGGTCGGCGGAGGCCAGCTGCTGTTGGTAGACGTCGGTCGAGAACAGCGCTTCTTTCGGCGATTGCTGGGCCAGGGCGGGACCGCTCTGGTCGTGCAGGTTGACGTTGACGTCCATCGACAGGCCGATGCGCAGCGGATGCTTCGCCAGCTCGTCCGGGCTGATGCGGATGCGCACGGGCACGCGCTGGACGATCTTGATCCAGTTGCCGGTGGCGTTTTGCGCAGGCAGCAGGGAGAAGGCGCTGCCGGTGCCGACGCCGAGGCTGTCGACGGTGCCGGAGTACTTCACCTCGCTGCCGTAGAGGTCGGAGCGGATTTCCACCGGCTGGCCGATACGCATGTGCTTGAGCTGGGTTTCCTTGAAGTTGGCGTCGATCCACACCTGGTCCAGCGGAATCACTGCCATCAACGCGGCGCCCGGCTGCACGCGCTGGCCGACCTGCACGGTGCGCTTGGCGACGTAGCCGGTGACCGGCGCGATGATCACTGCGCGGGCGTCGTCCAGGTAGGCCTGGCGCAGCTTGGCGGCGGCGGCCTTGACGTCCGGGTGGGAGGAAATGACGGTGTCGTCGACCAGCGCACGGTTGGTGTCCAGCTGTTGTTCGGCGCTGGTCAGCGAGTTGCGCGCGGTGTCCAGGGCGTCGCGGGCATGGGCCAGCTCTTCCTGGGAGATGGCGCCGTCGTTGGCGAGGTTCTGCCGGCGCTTGAAGTCCGCCTCCGCCTTGGCCAGGGCGACCTTTTTCGCCGCCACGTCGGCCTTGTAGCCGTCGACATTGCTGAACAGCCCGCGAACCTGACGCACGGTACGCGCAAGGTTGGCTTCGGCCTGTTGCAGGGCGATGTCGGCATCGCTGGGGTCGAACTTCACCAACACCTGGCCCTTCTGCACCAGGTCACCGTCATCGGCACCGATGCTCACCACGGTGCCGGTTATCTGCGGGGTAATCTGCACGACGTTGCCGTTCACGTAGGCGTCGTCGGTGTCTTCATGCCAGCGGCTGTAAACAACCTGCCAGGCCACACTGGCGAGGCCGGCTAGCACGACGACGGCGAGCAGGATCAGCAGCCAGCGCTTGCGCTTGGAGTTGCCGTTCGGGGTTTCTTGAGTGGGGGTGCTCATGTCGGGTGCCTCGTTCAATGCGCGGCGGCCGCGTTCGCCTGGGCGAGCGGGGCGGGAGTGGTGGTGGTGTCGGGCTGGTAACCGCCGCCCAGGGCCTGGACGAGCTGGACCGAGAGGTCGATGCGCTCGGCGTCGAGGTTGGCCAGTTGGCGCTCGGCGACCAGCAGCTGCTGTTGCACGCTGAGGGCGTCGAGGTAATTGCCGACCCCTTCGCCGTAGCGGCGCATGGCCAGATCGAAGTTGGACCTGGCGATGTCCCGGGCCTCGCGCTGGTCGTCGATCTGCTGTTCCAGCGAGCGCAGCCGGCCGAGGTCGTCGCTGACTTCGCCGAGGGCGTTGACCAGGGTCTTGTTGTACTGGGCGACCGCCAGGTCGTAGTCGGCGTCCTTGCCGGCAAGGTTCGCTCGCAGGCGGCCGCCGTCGAAGATCGGCAGGGAAATCGCCGGGGCGATCTGGAAGAAGCGGCTCGGCGCCTTCAGCACGTCCTCGGTGTGCATCGCGGCCAGGCCAACCATCGCTCCCAGATTGAGGTTCGGGTAGAACTCGGTCCTGGCCGACTGGATGTCCTTGGCGCTCGCCTCGACGCGCCAGCGCGCGGCGACGATGTCCGGGCGACGGCCAAGCAGTTCGGCGGGCAGGTTCGACGGCAGGGACAGCGCGCCGGGTTTCAGAACCTGCGGGCGTTGCAGGCTCTGCCCGCGATCGGGTCCCTGGCCCAGCAGCACGGCCAGGGCGATGCGGTCGCTGGCGATTTCCTGTTCCGCGGCTGCCAGTTGCTGCTTGGCGCTGGCGACCTGGGTCTGCGTCTGCTGCAACTGGACCTTGCTGTCCAGGCCGGCGTCCATGCGCTTCTGGCTGAGCTGGTAGAGGTGCTGCGAACGCTCCAGCTCGTCACGGGCCAGATCGCGGACGACGAAGGCGTGGGCCAGGTTGCTGTAGGCGCGGGCGACGTTGGTGGAGAGGCTGATCGACGCGGCCTGGCGGTCGATTTCGGCGGCGTTGGCCTGGCCGAGTGCCGCTTCCCATGCAGCGCGCTTGCCGCCCCAGATGTCCAGGTCGTAGCTGAAGCCCAGCGACAGGTACTTGATCGCGGAATAGCGGCCGCCCATGGGCGCCGGCAGCACGCTTTCCGGGGCGCGGATGCCGGCGTAGCTGGCCGTGCCCTTCACGCTGGGCAGGCGCTCGGCGTCCTGCGCTTGCGCCGCGGCGACGGCCTGGCGCGCGCGGGCGCTGGCAATGTCCAGGTCCGGCGTACCGCGCAGGGCTTCGTCGATCAGGCCATCCAGTTGCGGATCGCCCAGGCTGGTCCACCAATGTTGGCTGGGCCAGGCAGCGGGGGAGAGCGCGGTACCGTCGAGGGTCGTTCCCGCTTTCAGGCTGGCCGGATCGGTGGCCTGGCCGCTGGGCAGCAGCCCCGACGAGCTGACGCAGCCCGCCAGGCTCAGCACGGCACCGAGCACGCCGGCCGGCAGACGGGCGATACGCGGGAGGGTCATGCCCGATTCTCCTGTGGCTGATCGCTGGGCAGCACGCCATGGGCTTGCAGAATCTTGTCGAGCAGGCCGGTCAGCGTGCGCAGTTCTTCGCGGGACAGGCTGCTGACCAACTCGTTCATCGCCGCCGCAGCGATCTGCGGGGACTGGGCGTGCACCGCCTGGCCGGCTTCGCTGAGGTGCAGGCGTACGCTGCGTCGGTCGTTCTGGCAGGGTTGGCGGAGCAGCAGGTCCTTGCGTGCCAGACGATCGAGCATCCGTGTCATCGAGCCGCTGTCGATGGACAGTTCGCGGCACAATTCGGCGGGGGTGTTGGCGCGCTCGTGTCCGATGAAGAACAGCACCTTGAACTGTGCCGCCGTAATGTCCAGGTGGGCCAGGTGCTTGTCCAGCAAGCGGTCCTTGAGGAGTGCGCTGGCCCCCAGGAGATGGCCGATGGAGCCCTTGAACGGAAAATCCGCGACGTCGTAGTGATTCATGGCAAGACTAATAGCTGTCTAGGCAGGGATATATTTCGAAATATTACTGCTTAGGCAGCGATTGACAAGTCCTGATTGTCGCCATGCGGGAACAATCAATTCCACGAATCGTGATTGGTGTATCGACGGCAACAAGTCCGGACAGCGCGAGGCATGGGGCGTGAGGCCTTATGCACATTGCCCGGCGTACTGCGAAGAAAATTGAATACATGATGTGCGGTGCATCACGGCTTTTTCTAATTGATTGTTTTTAAAGGAAATTAATAAAAATTGCAGAAAGCCGGCAACGTGAACAGGCGCCGTCTGGATTGGGCGTGAGCGCGAATTTTCTCGATGATGTCAACAGAGTTATCCACAGGTGCTGTGGATGGATGCCTGGAACGCCCGTCTCAGATGCGTTCCGCGAGCAGGAGCAGGTTGCGCGGGGTCATGCGTGGGTTGCAGAAGTTGCCAAGAGTGACCTCATAGCTCTGCTCCTGGAGAAACAGCGCTCGATCGAGCAACAGCCATAGCTCCATGGGGCGACGGAATAGCCCGCGCACCAGCTCCAGATTGCGCACCACGGCAAGGCGCTTCCAGCCGTGCGCCTCAAGTGTCGGCCAGTCGCGCTCGGCTGGGGAGGGCAGGTCTTTCAGCGCGGCCAGGTCGCGGCAGTAGTCGGCGAACGGCTTGTCGAGCCACGCCGGCGGGACCGACGGGACAGGCAGATAGTCGTCGCTGCCCCGCAGCTCCCGCTGCAGCAGGTCGAACGCCAGCCGACGCGCCATCGAGCTGTCGCGCTGCCGGCGCACGCGCGCGCCGGCGGTGACGGTTTCGGCCAGCGGCAGGCGCAGGTCGTCCTGCGACAGCAGCAGTGCCGAGCCTTGTGCTGCACCGGAGAGGGGGCGGTAGTGGTCGCTGTCTATGCGGTTGTAACAGCAGGGCGCGACGGCCAGTTGGCGGCAACCGCGCTCGCTGGCCAGCTGCAGCAAACGCACATGCAGATCGCCGCAGGCATGCAGGGCTACGGCCGTGTGCCCGGCCTGCAGATGCTCGGCCGCATTCGCTTCAAGCACATCCTGCTGGCGGTGGCGGGCTTGCAGCCGTAGCCGATCGCTCAGGCGCTGCCCGTCTTCCACCAGGGCGGCGTCGTATTCCAGGCTGAGCAGGGGATTGCCATCGCGCGCCAGCAGCCGGCCGAGGTGACCCTTGCCGGCACACCAGTCGAGCCACTGGCGGGGCGGTTCGACGAAACGCAGACGGCTGGCGAATGCCTCGATCTGTTGCCACTTGCGGCCGGGTACGTCGACCGTCAGGGCCGTGGGCAACTGGCCGAGGGCGACCGCTGGCAATTCACCGACGGCGGACAGGCGTGCGGCGCTGTCGGCCAGTTCGGGAAAAGGGGCGGGGGCATTGAGTCGTGCGCTGAGGTGGTGGTCCGCGTCGGCGTCTTCCAGGCTGCGGCTACGCAGCCAGCCGGCCAGCTCCGGGTATTCGCGCTCCCAGGGCAGTTCGAGCACAGTGAACGGTTTCGGTCGCCAGAGCGCCTGGTGGCGCAACAGGAACTCATCCAGTTGCAGGAAGCGCTGGAGCAGGTCGGGGCCGGTCAGGGGAGTATCGTTCGGGGGCACGGTGCGGCGGGGAAGGTCACGGGGCGCGCAGTATAACGGCCCCGTGCTTCGCTGGGCGTGCCGATCAGCGGCCCTGCATCATGTCGACGCGCAGCCAATGCTCGACCAGGCGGAAGATGCGGGTCAGCACCAGCGTAATCACCAGATAGAACACACCGGCCAGGCAGAAGAACAGCATGGCTTCATAGGTGCGCGCGATGATGGTGCGGGTCATGCCCATGATGTCGAACAGGGTCACGGTGTACACCACGGCGCTGGCCTTGAGCATGAGGATCACCTCGTTGCTGTAGGCCGGCAGTGCGATGCGCGCGGCGCGCGGCAGGATGATGTGGAACAGCGCCTGACGCCGCGACATGCCCAGCGCGCGGGCCGCTTCCACCTCACCGAAGGGAATGGCGTGGATGGCGCCGCGGAGGATTTCCGCAATGTAGGCCGCGGTGTGCAGGGTCATGGTCAGCAGTGCGCACCAGTACGGGTCGCGCAGATAGGGCCAGAGACTGCTCTTGCGCACCGCCTCGAACTGCGCCAGGCCGTAATAGACCAGGGCCAGCTGCAGCAGCAGCGGCGTACCGCGGAAGAAGAAGACGTAGGCATAGGGCAGCGCACGCACGTACCAGTGCCGCGAGGCGCGGGCGATACCCAGGGGTATGGCCAGGCACAGGCCGGCGACCACGGCGATGGCCACCAGCTCCAGGGTCAGTTGCACGCCCAGGAGCATCTTCGGCATCCACTTGAGAATCAGCTCGAAGTCGGTCATAGCTCGTTCCTCACGAAGCCACGGCCGGCGCGGCGCTCAAGGTAATGCAGGGCAGCCATCACGAAGATGGTCAGACTCAGATAGATCAGCGCGGCCACCATATAGAAGGTGAAGGGTTCCTTGGTCGCGTTGGAGGCGACGCTGGCCTTGCGCATGATTTCTTCGAGGCTGATCAGCGAGACCAGGGCGGTATCCTTCAGCAGGATCAGGTAGAGGTTGCCCAGGCCCGGCAGGGCAACGCGCCACACCTGCGGCAGCACGACGCGCCAGAAGATGCGCGGAGCGGACAGGCCCAGTGCCTGGCCGGCCTCGCGATGCCCCTTGGGAATGGCCAGCAGCGCGCCACGGAACACTTCGGTGGCATACGCACCGAAGCACAGGCCCAGTGCACAGGTGCCGGCGGCGAAGGGCGACAGGGCGAACTCGGGATGGCCGAACAGATCACCCAGGGCATTCAGTCCGGTCACGGTACCGAAGTAGATCATCAGTACCCAGAGCGTCTCGGGTACGCCGCGCACCACGGTGGTGTAGAAGCCGCCGAGCATGCGCAGGAAGTTGTTCTTGGACGTCTTGGCTATCGCGCCCAGCAGACCGAGGACCAGTCCGACACAGACTGCGGAAAGCGAGAGCTTGAGCGTCATCCAGGTGCCGGCGATCAGCTGATCGCCAAAGCCGTGCAGGTCGAAAATCATGGGGAATCACGCCTGAGGGCGCGCGCCGCCCGGGGTTGGGCGGCGCGGCACATGCATCAGTAGATGCTGAAGGGGAAGTACTTTTCGTTGATCTTCTTGTAGGTACCGTCTTCGACGATTTCCTTCAGAGCGGCATTCAGCTTGTCACGCAGCGGGTCGCCCTTGCGCACGGCGATGCCGATCTTGTCGTTGTCGAATACCGGCTGGCCCTTGAACTCGAAGTCCTTGCCGGCGTCGCTTTTCAGCCAGTCGTACTGCACGAACTTGTCGGCCAGCACGCCGTCGAGGCGGCCCGAGGAGAGGTCGAGGTAGGCGTTTTCCTGGGTGTCGTACAGCTTGATGGTGACGGTGTCGGACATGTTGTCCTCCAGCCAGGTGCCCGCGATGGTTGCGCGCTGGGCACCAATCACCTTGCCCTTCAGGTAGTCCTTGTCAGTCTTGAAGTCCACCGACTTGGGGGCTACGTACTGCAGCTTGTTGGTGTAGTACGGGCTGGTGAAGTCCACCGCCTGCTTGCGCTCGTCGGTGATCGACATGGAAGCGACGATGAAGTCGAACTTCTTGGCGTTCAGCGCCGGGATGATGCCGTCCCAGTCGGAGGTGACGACGTCGCACTCGGTCTTCATCTTGGCGCACAGGGCCTTGGCGATGTCGACGTCGAAGCCGATGACCTGGCCGCTGGCATCGATGCCGTTGAAGGGAGGATAGGCGCCTTCGGTGCCGATGCGCAGTTTATCCGCGGCGATGGCGTTGCCCCCGATGGCCAGAGTGGCTGCGACAGCCAGGAAGACTTTCTTATAGTTTTTCATGCAGTGATGCTCCGTTAGCGGTGGCTGGACATGAATTGTTTGCAGCGTGCCGATTGCGGGTTTTCGAAGACCTGCTGCGGCGGCCCCTGCTCTTCTACCAGGCCCTGGTGGAGGAACACCACCTCGCTGGAAACCTGGCGGGCAAAGTTCATTTCGTGGGTGACCAGCAGCATGGTGCGGCCTTCCTCGGCGAGCGCGCGGATGACGTTGAGCACTTCCTGGACCATTTCCGGGTCAAGTGCGGACGTCGGCTCGTCGAAGAGGATGACCTTGGGCTGCATCGCCAGGGTGCGGGCGATGGCGGCGCGCTGCTGCTGGCCGCCGGAAAGCTGGGACGGGAAGCTGTGGCGCTTGTCGGCGATGCCGACCTTGGCCAGCAGGGCCTCGGCGATCTCGGTGGCTTCGGCGCGGGTCTTGCCCAGCACACGGCGCGGGGCCTCGATGATGTTGTCGAGGATGCTCATGTGCGGCCAGAGGTTGAAGTTCTGGAAGACGAAGCCCAGTTCGCTGCGCATGCGGTTGATCTGCTTGCCGTCGGCGGCGACCAGCGATCCGTCCTTGGCCTTCTTCAGCTTGAGCTCTTCACCGGCGACCAGGATCTGGCCCTGGTGCGGGTTCTCCAGCAGGTTGATGCAGCGCAGGAACGTGGATTTGCCGGAACCGGAGGAGCCGAGGATGGAAATCACATCGCCGTCGCGGGCAGTCAGGGAAATGCCTTTGAGCACTTCCAGGTCACCGTAACGCTTGTGCAGATTACGGATTTCCAGTGCGGGTATGGCCTCGGCCATAGGGGGCTCCTCTATTGTTATTAGGACGCTCTCGCAGCGGGGTACTGCAGAATCGGGGCCATCCTGGCGAGGGGAAGCTAACACGCGTCCCAGGGGGCGCCAAGCGCCCATGCCTCGCTGTTCGCCGGGATGGCGGCAAGTTGTCGCATTGCCACAGTGTGTTGTCGCCTGGGCTGAACTCGCGGGGGCGGAGGGCCTTCCGTCGCGGGGGCGCGATAGTGCCAGCTTCCGCTGATGGGGAAAAGACCGGCGGCCTTGCGGCCGCCGGTTTGGGTCACTGCATCATCTGGCGCAGTTGCGGTGACGGATCTTCGATGACGTCCGTGGGTGTCACGTCGTCCTGGGATTCCGGGGGCTGGCTGGCCATCAGGTTCGGGTGGCCGGAGAGGCGGGGAATCGGCAGCACCTTGCCGTCGGCCAGGCCCGTTGCGCCCGGCTCGCTGGCGTTGATCGGCGACTTGCGCGGCTGCGTCGTGACGTGGAAGTCGGTGATCTCGATGATGCCCTTGCCTTCGGCCAGCAGGTGGAAGGAAAACGCCTTGCGGGCTTCCTCGTTGTCGAAGCCGAAGGTCACTTCCAGCGGCTGATTGCGCATGACCCGCGGGAACTCCGGCATCTCGATGGGCACCGGCTTCTCGAAGGAACGTGTCTTGAGCGTGACCTTGGCCCCGTTGGCGTCCATCTGGATGGCGCGGATCTTCAGGCTCACCGTGGTGCGCGAGTTGGCCGGGAATTCGAGGTACTGCGCGCCGATCAGGTTGTCGGTGTATTCGTTGTCGATCTTCGGCTTCAGCTGAATGCGTTCCTTGGTCGCGAACTGGTATTCGCGCGCCGACTGGGCGTTGACCACCGACTGGTCGAGGATGTCGGCGCGGGCAGTCATCAGACGCGCATCGCGGCCGCTGAAGCGACCCTCGAACTTGGCGCTGTCGGCGATGAAGCCGTCACTCTTGTAGCGCCGGCAGACCTGCTGGAAGTCGCACTCGATGAAGGTGCCCTTGCCGTCGTGGTAACGCTGCATGCCGTTGGTGAAGGACACCATCTCCCGGCCCGTTTCGTATTCGCGGAACAGCGAGCGGCCGGCGATATCCTGCGGTGCCTTGATGGCGAAGTAGTCGAGGATCGACGACTCCAGGTCCACATGGCCATAAACGCCGTCCTTCACCGGCGGCAGCGCGGCCTGCTCCGGTGCGAACACCAGGTTCAGGCCCCAGGCCGAGGCGAGGCGCACGTTGTCGATGCCGTGGGACTCGTCGGAGGTGACGATGACCAGGGTGTCCTTCAGTACGCCTTTCTCTTCCAGTCCCTTGAGGAAGGCGGTCACTGCGTCGTCCAGGTAAGCAACGGCGGCCTGGCGCGCGGTCGGGTACTTGGCCAGGTATTCCGGGGTGGCCGAGTAGGGCTGATGGGTGCCGACGGTCAGCAGGGTGAGCATCCACGGCTGCTTCTTCTGGCGCAGCTGGCCGACATAGTCCAGCGCACCCTCGAAGAAGGCCTTGTCATCCATGCCCCAGGCGAATTCCAGGTAGGGCTTCTTCTTGAACCAGTCGCGGCCGAGAGTCTTGTCGAAGCCCATGGCCGGCATGACCTTGTCCTTGGCCATGAAGCGCAGCCCGGCGCCCTGCAGGAAGTGGGTGCTGAAGCCGGCCTGGTGCATCTGTGCCGGCAGGCATTCGGCGGCGCGGGTCGGGTTGCCCAGCAGTTCGACACCCTTGGGCGTG
The DNA here is from genome assembly GCF_050474425.1 of Pseudomonas sp. B1-22. Lineage (NCBI taxonomy): Bacteria > Pseudomonadati > Pseudomonadota > Gammaproteobacteria > Pseudomonadales > Pseudomonadaceae > Pseudomonas > Pseudomonas sp. B1-22. The sequence continues at coordinate 262,076 of NZ_JBCHVH010000003.1, forward strand.
CCGTTGTCCAGCTTGCTGTAGTCGCCACAGAGCATGGCGTAGAGGCCGCGGATGGTCTGGTGGCTGTGCACCACGTAATCCGGAGTAGTCATCGCCCGTTCGGCCCAGGTGCTGAGCTTGGGCATCATCGACTCTTCGTAGCTGCTGCTCAGCGCGGCGCGGTTGGTGGCGACATAGGCGCCGGGAATACCCTCCATGGCGATGATCAGCACGTTCTTCGCCTGGCCGCGGCCGGAAAGCAGCGGGGTGCCATTGAGATCGTGCTGGGTGAGGCCGGTCACGTCGGGGCGGACCTCCGGCAGGTCGCGGTCGCGCCAGTCCTCATAGGCGATTTCGCCGCTGGTAATGGCGCGGGAGACCAGCTGGTGCGGCAGGTTGAACTGCTTCCACATCTCCGCATCGCTGGGCTGGAAGTACTGCAGGCCGAAGTGGCCGGCCAGGAATACGGCCGGCAGTGCGTAGGCGTAGCGCGGCAATGGCTGCTCGCGACGGCGCCAGAGCAGCGCGCAGAGCAGGATGCCGATACCGATGACAATCGCCAGGTGCTGGTGATTCAGGCCGCCGCCTTCGGTGGAGTTGGCGACGAAGGTCGGGTCGGCGAGGAAGTGCAGGTCTTCCGGGGCGGGCATGCGGCCCACGGCGCTGACCAGTTCGGCGGTGCCGATGACCGACAATGCCCAGACCAGCATCACCGGGAGGGCGATGAACAGTCGTCGGCTGTGCAGCGCGACGACGAGCAACGAGCCGAGCGCGAGATCGGACAGGTAGCCCTGCGGTGTGCCCCAGCCAAGGCTATAGCGGCCAATCAGGGGGATCAGCAGGAAAAGGGCAGACAAGGTGGCCAGGTTGCCCCGTGAATTCCACCAGCGAGTGAGTGTGCGCACAGTGACTCCGCTATGAAACATCGAACTTCCGGAGGGTATCCCGCCAAAAAGGCCGGAGTCGTCCAGTTCGTCATGATTCTGAAAGAACAACCTGCTACGTGCCAGTAGACAGTGTAGTTCGGCAAACATTCGACACGATTCGTGCGAGGGGGCGGGGGCGAGGAGGAATTTTTCGGGCGGAAACGAAAAAGCCCCTGAAATCTTGCGATTTCAGGGGCTTTCGGAAGGCTTGGTGCCCAGGGACGGAATCGAACCGCCGACACGGGGATTTTCAATCCCCTGCTCTACCAACTGAGCTACCTGGGCAACGTGGCGCGCATTAAAAGGGTTTTCGGGAGGGGTGTCAAGCGTGTCGCTAAAAAATTTTTCAAATAATACCGAAACTTACGCGCTGGGCGGGACGTAGCCTTCCGCCTGCGCGTATTCCTCGCCGGAAAGGAACTTGTCCATCTCGGCGGTGAGGAACTTGCGATCCTCGGCATTCATCATGTTCAGGCGACGCTCGTTGATCAGCATGGTCTGGTGCTTCTGCCATTCGTCCCAGGCTTTCTTCGAGACGTGCTCGTAGATGTCCTGGCCCTTGGCTCCGGGGTAGGGCGCGCGATCGAGGCCGGGCAGCTCTTCTTTGTACTTGCGGCACATCACCAGTCGGGTCATGACATTTCTCCTGCATTCAACACGTCAGCGGCTCGTTTGAGCAGCTTCTTCACCGGGGCGGCAAGGCCGAGCCGCGGCGGGGTGGCGAGGTTATACCAGAGCCAGTCGCCCTCGGCCACGGCGGGGGCTGCGTCCTCGACGCGCACCAGCCAGGGCTCGATGGCCAGCTGGAAGTGGCTGAAGGTGTGGGTCAGGCCGGGCAGCTCGCGGCGTTCGCCCAGGCGCAGGGCGTGGTGCTGGGCGAGCGGGTCAAGGGCAGCCAGGTCGTCCAGTTCGGGGAAGCTCCACAGCCCACCCCAGAGGCCGGTGGAGGGGCGGCGATAGAGCAGGATGTCGCCGGCGCGGTTGGCCAGGATCGGCATCAGGGTGCGCTTGCGGGGCAGTTCCTTGCGCGGCTTGGGCACCGGGAAGTCGGCCTCGCGGCCCAGCAGATGCGCGCGGCAGCCCTCGCGCAGCGGACAGAGCAGGCAGCTGGGCTTGCTGCGGGTGCAGAGGGTGGCGCCGAGGTCCATCATCGCCTGGGTGTAGTGGTTGACCCGCGCATGCGGCGTGAAGCGCTCGGCGGCCTCCCACAACTGCCTGGTCACCTTCGGCTCGCCCGGATAACCGTCGCAGGCCAGGTAACGCGCCAGCACGCGCTTGACGTTGCCGTCGAGGATCGGCGCGCGCAGGCCCATGGAAATGCTGGCGATGGCGCCGGCGGTGGAGCGGCCGATGCCGGGCAGCTCGGCGAGCTGCTCGGCGTCGCGGGGAAATTCGCCGCCATGCCGCTCCATCACCAGTTTCGCGGTCTTGTGCAGGTTGCGCGCACGGGTGTAGTAGCCCAGGCCCGTCCACAGGTGCAGCACTTCGTCTTCCGGTGCGGCAGCGAGGTCCGCCACCGTCGGCAGCGCTGTCATGAAGCGGTCGAAGTAGCCCATCACGGTAGCGACCTGGGTCTGCTGCAGCATGATTTCCGAGACCCACACACGGTAGGGCGTGATGTTCTGCTGCCAGGGCAGGTCATGGCGGCCATGGCGGTCGAACCAGTCGAGCACCGCTGTATTGAAACGTTCCGGGGTCATTTCTTCTTGAGCAGCCCTTTGAGTGCGTCTTTGAGTTCGGGACTGACCTTGTCGCCGAACTTCTCTTCGAGTTTTTCGTTCAGCCGTTCCCCGGCCAGTTGCCCGGCGATCTTGCCCATGCCGTCCTTGTCCAGGCGGCAGGCCTTGGCGCCCAGTTCCAGCGGGCCACGGCAGCGCAGCGGCCATTCGATGCCGACGTAGCGCTTGTTCACCTGGCAGGCCGGATCGGGCATCTCGCCCTTGTCGCCTTCGATGATCACGCCGACGCGGTAGTCCATGCCCAGCACGCGCAGGTCGATGTCGCCGTCAGCCTTGACGGTCAGGCCGGGAATACTTGCCTTCAGATCCGGGTTGCTGGCCACGCCGTTCTTGAATACCAGGTTGCCCTGCAATTCGCGGAACGGCGTGTCCTTGCCGCCGTGCGTCCCTTCCAGGGCCTTGCGGTTGAGGGTGGCGATGCCCTGGCAGAGTTGCTGTTCCAGGTTGGCGTTGAGCAGAACGCCCTGGGTCAGGACGAAGTGCGCGGTGCCGTTGAGGTTGTCGATCCAGGCCTTCTGGCTGAGGCCCTGGGTGGTGATGTCGGCGTCAAGGTCGAGCAGGCCCTTCACCGGCGGCTTCTGGCCCTGGGATTCGAGCAGGCGATCCACCGGCACGTCGGCGATGTGCTTCTGTGCCTTGAGCAACGGAACGTCCTGGCGTACGTCGAGGCTGGCGGTGGCGTTGAACTTGCCGTCGAAGAGCTCGCCGCGCATGTCGTCGAGGGTGAGCAGGCCGTCATTGCCGTGCAGCTTGAGGTTGGCGTTCTCGATCGGCAGTTTGTCGAGGGTCAGCTGGCCGAGTTGCAGCCCGACGTCCAGGTCGAGGGCGCGCAGTTTCGCCACCGGCAGCATGGGGGCGTCGCTCCAGGCTTGCTGGGTCGGCGCGCTGGGCAGCGGGGTATCGCCCTGGATGGCGTTGCTGGTGGTGGCTTCGACCTCGGCCTTGCGCGCGGCGCTGGTGGCTTCCTGGGCTTTGGCGGCCTTGGCCGGCAGGTAGCGGTCAAGGTCCAGGCGGTCGCCGCTGAGCTGGGCGCGGATGGCCTGCTTGCCGAAGTCGGCGATGCCGAGGTTGCCGCTGAAGCTGCTGTCGTCGAGTTTCAGCTTGATGTCGCCGAGGTTCAGGCTGTTGCGGTCGCCGGCCACGCGGGTCGACAGCTCCAGCTTGGTCAGGGTGTTGGCGTCGGCCATTTCCGGCAGGGTCTGGCCGATGCCGGTGAGGAATTCGCGCAGGTTGAACGGTGCGAGCGACAGGCCGCCATCGAACTTGGGCGCCTTGTCCAGCTCGCGGGCCTTGATTTCGCCGAGGGCGCGCAGCTGGTTGACGGTAATTTTCAGGCCGTTCCACTCGGCGACCTGGGCGGCCTGGTCAAGCACCAGCTGGCCCTGGGCGCTGTAGCTGGCGGTCTTGCCCTGGAAGGGATCGCCGGACACTTCGCCGGAGAGCCTGGTGTCTTCCAGTTGATAGCGCTTGAGGGCGCGGTCGAAGCGCAGGTTGCCGGTCAGTTCGGTGCGGGCGCGGATCACCGGCTGGTTGCTGCCCAGGTAGGCGCTGAACTTGACCGGGATGTTGCTGCCCTCGCGGATGGCGCCGGTGCTCAGCTCGATGCCTTCGACCGTATAGTTCTTGCCGTTCTGCGCGTCGGCATAGTCGATACGCGCGTTCTTCACCGTCAGGCTGTCGATGTCGAGCTTCATCGGTTGGTGCGTTTCGGCGGCGGCGGGCTTCGCCGGTTCACTGGGTGCGGGCGCGGGCTGCGAGGCGCCAGGTGCGCCGCCGGCCGGCTGCAAAGGCTTGCCGATGTTTTCCCAGTTGCCGGCGCCGGTCTTGTCGCGGTTCAGGCTCAGGTTCAGGCCCTCGACGCGGATGTCGCTCATCTGCAGCTCCTTGCGCAGCAGCGGCAACACGCGCACCGACATGCCCAGCAGCTGGACGTCGGCGAAGGGCTGGTTGGGTGCCTGCAGGGTGGCGACGCTGGTGTCGTGCAGTTCCAGACCCAGCCAGGGGAACAGGCTCCAGCCGATGTCGCCCTTCAGGTTCAGCTCGACATTGGCCTTGTCGCGGGCCAGCTGGCGGATTTCGTCCTTGTAGTCGTTCGGGTTGAAGAAATGAGTCAGCACGAAGCCGGCTGCGACTATGAGCAGCAGCAGGCCCAGCACGACGATGCCGAGGATTTTACCGAACGCTTTCATGAAGGGTCCTTGTTCAGGCAGCGGATGGAGTAGCGGAAAAGTATATCAACGACGCACCTGTGCCTCAGTCAGAGGAGAAAGGTGCAGGTTCCGTCAGGTTTGAACGGAGGGTCGGCGCACGGTTCCCCCGTGCGTCGGTTCCTGCCGAGCGGGTCGCAGAATGCCGGACCGGCTCAGGCGGGCAGCAACGTGAGCCCGAGGCGTTCGGCGAAGGCGGCCGCGTCCGGCTGGTCGGCCGGTGCGCTCAGGCGCAGCGCGGCGCCCTGCAGGATGGCCAGGCGCTGGGCTTCTTCCAGCAACCGCCGGGCCACGCCGCGCCCGCGGGTAACCTGGCGTACGCACAGGCGCGAAAGGCGCCAGGCGTCCGCATCGCGCTCGATCCAGGTGGCGCCCAGCAGGCGGTCGTTGAAGCGGCCGGTCAGCAGCAGGCCCTCGCGCAGGCCCATATCCACCAGCTGCGCGGCATCGTCGAAGGGCTTCAGCAGCCAGTCCGGGGCATCGGCATAGATCTTCAGCAGATCCTGACGGTCCTGTTCGCTGGGCTGGGTCAGGTGCTGGACGATGACGGGCATGGACGATTCCTCGGTGGCGGTCCGGCAGTGTAGGGAAAAGTGCTGTCGATCGGCCAGCGCCGACCACCGCCCATAGCCGCGCCGGGGCGGGCGCGCCTATAATGCTGCCCCTTCTTATAATTACGTGCAGTGTTAGCTGTGGAGCTGGTGATGGCCGAACGCAAGGCATCCGTCGCGCGCGACACCCTGGAAACCCAGATCAAGGTTTCCATCGACCTGGATGGGACGGGCAAGGCCCGCTTCGATACCGGGGTTCCCTTCCTCGAGCACATGATGGACCAGATCGCCCGCCACGGCCTGATCGACCTGGACATCGAGTGCAAGGGCGACCTGCATATCGACGACCACCATACCGTCGAAGACATCGGCATCACCCTCGGCCAGGCCTTCGCCAAGGCCATCGGCGACAAGAAGGGCATCCGCCGCTACGGCCATGCCTACGTGCCGCTGGATGAGGCGCTGTCGCGCGTGGTCATCGACTTCTCCGGCCGCCCCGGCCTGCAGATGCACGTACCGTTCACCCGTGCCAGCGTCGGCGGCTTCGACGTCGACCTGTTCATGGAATTCTTCCAGGGCTTCGTCAACCACGCCCAGGTGACCCTGCACATCGACAACCTGCGCGGGCACAACACCCACCACCAGATCGAGACGGTGTTCAAGGCCTTCGGCCGCGCCCTGCGCATGGCCATCGAGCTGGACGAGCGCATGGCCGGCCAGATGCCGTCCACCAAAGGGTGCCTGTGATGCAGACGGTAGCCGTCATCGACTACGGCATGGGCAACCTGCACTCGGTGTCCAAGGCGCTGGAGCGCGTGGGCGCCGGGCGCGTGCTGGTGACCAGCGACGCCAACGTGATCCGCGAGGCCGACCGCGTGGTGTTCCCCGGCGTCGGCGCGATCCGCGACTGCATGGCCGAGATCAGGCGCCTGGGCTTCGACGCCCTGGTGCGCGAGGTCAGCCAGGACCGTCCCTTCCTCGGCATCTGCGTCGGCATGCAGGCGCTGCTGGACCACAGCGAAGAGAACGACGGCGTCGACTGCATCGGCCTGTTCCCCGGCAAGGTGCGCTTCTTCGGCAAGGACCTGCACGAGGGCGGCGAACACCTGAAGGTGCCGCACATGGGCTGGAACGAGGTGGCGCAGAGTGTCGACCACCCGCTGTGGCACGACATCCCGGACAACGCGCGCTTCTATTTCGTGCACAGCTATTACATCCAGGCGGGTAACCCGCGCCAGGTGGTCGGTCGCGGCCATTACGGTGTCGATTTCGCCGCCGCGCTGGCTGACGGCTCGCGCTTCGCCGTGCAGTTCCACCCGGAGAAGAGCCATACCCATGGCCTGCAGCTGCTGCAGAACTTCGCCGCCTGGGACGGGCGCTGGTAAGCCATGGCCCGCCAGAAGGACAAGCCGGCGATCCTCGAACTCGACGGCGCCCAGCGCCAGAGTGCGGCGCGCGCCATCCAGCGCTTCCTCGAAGATCGCTTCGAGCTGGACGTCGGCTCCTTCGAGGCCGAAGAGGCGCTGGACTTCTTCCTGCGCGAGTTCGGCCCGCTGTTCTACAACAAGGCGATCTTCGACGTGCAATCTCACCTGAAAGACCGGTTCGAGAGCATCGAAAGCGACTTGTGGGCGCTCGAGAAGAGCTGACCCGACCCCATTCATCTTTGGATTCGAGCAGGTTCAACCCATGCTGATCATCCCCGCAATCGATCTGAAAGACGGCGCCTGCGTGCGCCTGCGCCAGGGCCTGATGGAAGACGCCACCGTGTTCTCCGACGACCCGGTGTCCATGGCCGCCAAGTGGGTGGAGGGCGGCTGCCGCCGTCTGCACCTGGTGGACCTGAACGGCGCCTTCGAAGGCAAGCCGGTCAACGGTGAAGTGGTCACCGCCATCGCCAAGCGCTACCCGAACCTGCCGATCCAGATCGGCGGCGGCATCCGCTCGCTGGAAACCATCGAGCACTACGTGCGCGCCGGCGTCAGCTACGTGATCATCGGCACCAAGGCGGTCAAGCAGCCGGAGTTCGTCGGCGAAGCCTGCCGCGCCTTCCCTGGCAAGGTCATCGTTGGCCTCGATGCTAAAGACGGCTTCGTCGCCACCGACGGCTGGGCCGAGGTGAGCGAAGTGCAGGTGATCGACCTGGCCAAGCGCTTCGAGGCCGACGGCGTCTCCGCCATCGTCTACACCGACATCTCCAAGGACGGCATGATGCAGGGCTGCAACGTCGAAGCCACCGCCGCCCTGGCCAACGCCACGCGCATCCCGGTGATCGCCTCGGGCGGCATCCACAACCTGGGCGACATCCAGAAGCTGCTGGACGCGCGCACCCCGGGCATCGTCGGCGCCATCACCGGCCGCGCGATCTACGAAGGCACCCTGGACGTCGCCGAAGCACAGGCGCTGTGCGACAGCTTCAAAGGCTGATCTGAACGCAGGCTGGGTGGGCCGCAATGCGGCGTAACCCGGCGATGAGGACCTGGGGTGGTTCGGCAGCATGGGTATCGCTGCGCTCCACCCATCCTACGAGAGCATTGCTATGGCACTGGCTAAACGCATCATTCCCTGCCTCGACGTGGACAACGGCCGCGTGGTGAAGGGCGTCAAGTTCGAGAACATCCGCGACGCCGGCGACCCGGTGGAAATTGCCCGCCGCTACGACGAGCAGGGCGCCGACGAGATCACCTTCCTCGACATCACCGCCAGCGTCGATGGCCGCGACACTACGCTGCATACCGTCGAGCGCATGGCCAGCCAGGTGTTCATCCCGCTGACCGTGGGCGGTGGTGTGCGCACCGTGCAGGACATCCGCAACCTGCTCAATGCCGGTGCGGACAAGGTCTCGATCAACACCGCCGCGGTGTTCACCCCGGAGTTCGTCGGCGAAGCCGCCGCGCGCTTCGGCTCGCAGTGCATCGTAGTCGCCATCGATGCCAAGAAGGTCTCGGCACCGGGCGAAGCGCCGCGCTGGGAGATCTTCACCCACGGCGGCCGTAAGCCCACCGGGCTGGACGCGGTGGAGTGGGCGAAGAAGATGGAAGGCCTGGGCGCCGGTGAAATCCTGCTGACCAGCATGGACCAGGACGGCGTGAAGAGCGGCTATGACCTGGGCGTGACCCGCGCCATCAGCGAGGCGGTGAACGTTCCGGTGATCGCTTCGGGCGGTGTCGGCAACCTGCAGCACCTGGCCGACGGCATCATTGAAGGCAAGGCCGACGCGGTTCTCGCGGCGAGCATCTTCCACTTCGGCGAATACAGCGTGCCGGAAGCCAAGGCCTACCTGGCCAGTCGCGGTATCGTCGTCCGCTGACCTCCTCCGGGCCGGGGCTCTCCCGGCCTTCGAGGGCCTGCGCCCAGTCGCCGCAGGCCCTTTCGCCGCAGAGTCCCGATTGCCCGATACCGCTGGTCGCGGTGATGGCGTTTGGATGTGTGATTGCCATCGCTGCAGGGTTTCTTGGCGTCAATTCTCCGAGTAAGCTCAGCGCCTTCTCAGAATTGTCACTCTCAGGAATTCCCAGATGCTGAAGCGCATTCTGCTCGCATGGATTGGCTGTGGTCTGTTGCTGGCCAGCGCCGCAAAGGCGGAAACGGATAGCTCGAACTACAGCATGGTGCTGCTGACCGAGAACTTCCCGCCCTACAACATGGCCATCAACGGCAAGAACTTCGCCCAGGAAGACAACATCGACGGGATCGCCGTCGACATCGTCAAGGAGATGTTCAAGCGCGCTGGCGTGCAGTACAGCCTGACGCTGCGCTTCCCCTGGGACCGCATCTACAAGCTGGCGCTGGAGAAGCCCGGCTACGGCGTGTTCGTCACCGCCCGCCTACCCGAGCGCGAGAGCCAGTTCAAGTGGGTCGGCCCGATCGGCCCGGACGACTGGGTCCTGCTGGCCAAGGGCGACAGCACGATCACCCTGAACAACCTGGAAGACGCCAAGAAATACCGCGTCGGCGCCTACAAGGGCGACGCCATGGCCGAATACCTGGCCAAGCACGGCTTCGAGCCTGTGCTGGCGCTGCGCGACCAGGAGAACGCCGGCAAGCTGCAGGAAGGTGCGATCGATCTGTGGGCGAGCGGCGATCCGGCGGGGCGCTACCTGGCCAAGCAGGTCGGCGTTACCGGCCTGAAGACCGTACTGCGCTTCAACAGCGACCAGCTGTTCCTGGCGCTGAACCGCGAAACGCCGGACGAGGTGGTGCAGAAGCTGCAAGCCGCGCTGGACAAGATGCGCGCCGAAGGTTTCGTCGACGACGTCCTCAACAGTTACCTGTAATGCCCGTGGGCCGGCCAACCTCACGGCCCGCGAAAGCAATCCGGCGCCACCCTCACCGGCGCCGACCATGCCATGGAAGGCAGACGAGCTGAGTATTCCGTCCCTTTGCAGGGATGCCGCAAGCCAATAACGATAACCCTGCGAGCGGTATGACCATGCTGAAAATCCTGTCCAAGACCCTGACCCTCGGCCTGCTGTTGGGGGCCGCCGCGGCCCGTGCCGAGGTGCCCGCCGATTACAAGATGGTGCTGCTCACCGAGAACTTCCCGCCCTTCAACATGGCGGTGGATGACAAGAACTTCGCCCGTGACGACAGCATCGACGGCATCAGCACCGATATCGTCCGCGAGATGTTCAAGCGCGCCGGCATCCAGTACAGCCTGAGCCTGCGCTTCCCCTGGGATCGGCTGTACAAGCTGACCCTCGACAAGCCCGACTACGGCCTGTTCTCCACTGCCTACACGCCCGACCGCGTGCCGCTGTTCAAGTGGGTCGGCCCCATCGCCAAGACCAACTGGGTGCTGCTGGCGCCTGCCGGCAGCAAGATCGCGGTGAAGGACATCAAGGAAGCCGGCGCCAAGTACAAGATCGGCGCCTACAAGAACGATGCGGTGAGCGAGGGCCTGGAGAAGCAGGGCATCCCGGTGATCAACGCGCTGCGCGACCAGGAAAACGTGAAGAAGCTGACTTCCGGCGAGATCGACCTGTGGGCCACCACCGATCCGGTCGGCCGCTACCTGGCCAAGCAGGAGGGCGTCTCCGGCCTGCAGACCGTGCTGCGTTTCAATGAGGACCAACTCTACCTGGCGCTGAACAAGGACACGCCGGATGAGGTGGTGCAGCGTCTGCAGAAGGCGCTTGATTCGATGCGCGCGGATGGCTTCATCGAGCAGGCGACCAACAACTATCTATAAAGAAGGCCCGGCGGTCGCCGCCAGGATTCTGGATATTCGCGAGCAAGCTCGCTCCTACAGAGAACAGCGAGCCTGCTTTTCGTAGGAGCGAGCTTGCTCGCGAACCGAATCCCGCCAACGTTTACCGGTAAACCCCATCCTGCCCATGCCCCTGCATGGCGCGGTTGGCGCGCTCGCCGATCAGCAGTGTGGGCTTCACCAGTTCGAAGCCCTGGGCCTTCAGGGTTGGCAATACGCGCCTGAGCACCGCCAGGGTCGCCGGCTTCGGGTGGCCGATCATCACCACCGTGCCCTGCTTGCGCGCCAGTTTCAGGCCGCGCTGCATCTGCTCCATCACCGCCGCTTCGCTCGGATCGTCATCCAGGAACACGTCCCGCGACAGGCTCGCCAGGCCGATCTTCTGTGCCTCGGCGGCGGCCACCGTGGCGGCGCTGGTACGGCTGTCGAGCAGGAACAGGTGGCGACGCTGCAGTTCCGCGGCCAGCCAGGCCATGGCCGGGCGGTCGGCAGTCATGCGGCTGCCTTCATGGTTGTTCAGGCCCTGGGCGTAGGGCACCCGTGCCAGTGCTGCGTCGAGACGGCGGGCGCGCTCCTCCTGGCTCAGTTCCGGACGCCAGGCGAACTCGCCGCCGGCCGGATCCATCGGCATGTGCAGCATCACCGTGCGCCCTAGCTTGTGCGCTTCGCGGGCCAGTTCGGCGGCGTGGGGTGTGTCGGGAATGATCGCCAGGGCGATGGCGGGGGAGAGTTCGAGCACCTGGCGATCGCGCGTCAGGTTCTGCCCGAGGTCGTCGATGACGATGCTGACCAGCGGTTTGGCGCCAACCGGCGGCGGCGCTGCCGCCGCCGGTTGGCCCAGGCATGCGCCAAGGCCAAGGCCGAACAGCAGCCGGGCCCAGCGCATGGGTCAGTTGTTGCCGCGGCTGACGCTGAGTCCCTTCAGCAGGCTGAGGGCCTGGCCGAGCTGGTAGTCGCTTTCCTGCGGGCGGTCTTCCGGGCGCTTGCCGGCAGCGGTGGGACGGTCCTTGCCGCCGTTGCCGTTGGCCAGGTGTCCTTGCAGGTCGGCTTCCTTGAAGCCATCGAACTCGCTCTGCTCGCGGGTCACCTTGGCGCGCTCCACCTCGATGTCCGGGGTGATGCCCTGGGCCTGGATCGAGCGGCCGTTGGGGGTGTAGTACAGCGCGGTGGTGAGCTTCAGGGCGCGGTCGTTGTTCAGCGGCAGCACGGTCTGTACCGAGCCCTTGCCGAAGCTGTCGGTGCCCATGAGGATCGCGCGCTTCTGGTCCTGCAGGGCGCCGGCGACGATTTCCGCCGCCGAGGCGCTGCCGCCGTTGATCAGCACCACCAGCGGTACGCCATCGGACGGATCGGACGGATCGGCCGAGAAGCGCAGCTCGGAGTTCGGGATGCGGCCCTTGGTGTAGACGATCAGCCCCTTGGTGAGGAAGGCGTCGGCCACTTCCACCGCCGACTGCAGCACGCCGCCGGGGTTGTTGCGCAGGTCAAGGACCACGCCCTTGAGCCGGCCATTGTTTTCCTTGCGCAGGCTGGTCAGCGCCTTGACGGTTTCCTCGCCGGTGTTGACCTGGAACTGGGTGATGCGCAGGTAGCCGTAGCCCGGTTCGAGCATCTGGCTCTTCACGCTCTTGACCTTGATGACGGCGCGCTTGAGCTCGACGTCGAACGGCTTGCCGCCACCGCGGACGATGGTCAGGGTGATCGGCGAGCCGGCCTTGCCGCGCATGCTGTCCACCGCCTCGTTCATCGACTGGCCCTTGGTCGGCTTGCCGTCGATCTTGACGATCAGGTCGCCCGGCTGGATACCGGCCTTGGCTGCCGGGGTGTCGTCGATCGGCGAGATCACCTTGACGAAGCCGTCTTCGCTGCCGACCTCGATGCCCAGGCCGCCGAACTCGCCGCTGGTGCTCTCCTGCAGCTCGGCGAACTCTTCCGGGCCGAGGTAGGCGGAGTGCGGGTCGAGGTTGCTGAGCATGCCCTTGATGGCGTTTTCCAGCAGGGTCTTGTCGTCCACCGGCTCGACATAGGCGGCTTTCACCCGGTCCAGGACCTCGGCGAAGGTGCGCAGCTCATCGAGCGGCAGCGGAGCCTCCTTGCCATTGGCCGCCGGGGCGGCTGCGGGAGCGTCGGCGGCTTGTGCCGCACCGACGCCGAGCAGCAGGGCCAGGGCCAGGGTGGTGAGACGGAACGCTTGCGACATGTTTGGGGCTCCTAAGGCGTGCTCGCCGCTTATCCCTGCGTGCGACACCAGGTAGAAGGGTCCGCCGGGCGGCCCTGATGGCGAATGGCGAAGTATACCGCCGGGGTGCTCTGCCCACCGCTGGCACCTACGGTCGCGATGGGGTCGCCTGCTTTGACGGTGTCGCCGGCGTCCTTCAGAAGACTTTGATTATGCCCATAAAGGCTGAGGTAGCCACCACCGTGGTCGAGAATGACCAGCAGGCCGGCGCCGCGCAGCCAGTCGGCGAACACCACGCGACCGCCATGGACGGCGCGTACCGTGCTGCCGGCGGCGGCGCCGATCAGCACGCCATCCCAGGTGGCGCGGGGGTCGTCGCCGCGCGGGCTGCCGAAGCGCGCCAGCACGCGGCCGTTGACCGGCCAGGGCAGCCGGCCCTTGGCGGCGTCAAAGGCACCGCCGAAGCCTGCGCCGCTGGAGACCAGCGGGCCGCTGTAGTCGGCGCGGGGTTTGCTCGGGGCCTCGGGCTTTTCACCGCGTTCGGCCAGTTCGCGTTCGCGCTTGGCGCGCTCACGCTCGGCGGCCAGGGCGCGCTGGCGCGCTTCCTCGGCCTCGCGGGCCTGGCGGGCCAGGGTTTCCTCGATGGTCTTCAGGACCTTGTTCAGGTCTTCCTGGCTCTGCTCGCGGTTCTTGAGCTTGCTGTTGCTGTCCTTGAGGTCGCTGTCGAGCTTGGCCAGGGCCTCCTGGCGCGCCTTGCGGGCGTCGGCCAGCTCCTGGCGGCGTGATTCCAGCGCGCTCTGCTGCTCGATCTGCTGGTTCTTCTGCGCAGTGATGTCCTGCTCGACGGCGTTGAGCTGGCTCAGCGTCTCGTTGAACGCGCTGAGCTGATCCAGGCGCGCCTTGTTGATGTACTCGTAGTAGGTGAGGGTGCGGCTGAACTTCTCGGGGTGTTCCTGATTCAGCAGCAACTTGAGGTATTCCTCGCGACCGCTCTGGTAGGCGGCGCGTGCCTGGATGGCGATCAGGCGCTGCTGCTCAAGGCGCGCGCCCTGGAGTTTTTTTTTCTCCGAATCGAGGCGCTGCAGCTCTTCCTCGTTCTTCTTCATCTCGTCCTGGATCTGCTGGATCTGCTTTTCCAGGTCGCCCATCTGGGTCTCGGTGGACTTGAGCTGCTTCTGCACCCCGGACTTTTCGTCCTGGATGTTCTTCAGGTTCTTTTTCAGCTCGGCGATGTCTTTCTGCGTCTGTTCCAGCTGGCGCTGGGTGTCGGCACGTTCGTCGGCACCGGCCGCAAGCGGGCTCAGGAGGCAGATCAGCAGCAGCGGGAGGAGGGCGCGAGGCATTGGGTGGCGGGCACCTGAATTCTGGGTCGGGCTAGTATGCCCGTGGCGGGCGCTAAAAAAAACGCCCCAGGCCGCATGGCGTGGGGCGTTTGCTCTGACCGGCGGGCGCTGGCTCACGTTCCCGCCCTATCGGCACCCATTAAAGCAGGGTGACGATCGACGTGCCGGTCATCTCCTTGGGCTGCTCCAGACCCATCAGGGTCAGCAGGGTCGGCGCCACGTCGGCCAGTACGCCGCCCTCGCGGATGCTCAGCTTGCGCTTGCCGACGTAGACGAACGGCACCGGCTCGCAGGTGTGCGCGGTGTGCGCCTGGCCGGTCATGGCGTCTTCCATCTGCTCGACGTTGCCGTGGTCGGCGGTGATCAGGGCTTCGCCGCCGACCTTGTCCAGCGCCTCGACGATCCGACCGACGCAGGTATCCAGGCACTCGACGGCCTTCACCGCGGCGTCGAACACGCCGGTGTGGCCGACCATGTCGCCGTTGGCGTAGTTGACGATGATCACGTCGTAGCGCTGGTGCTCGATGGCGTCGACGATCCTGTCGGTGACTTCCGGTGCGCTCATTTCCGGCTGCAGGTCATAGGTGGCGACCTTGGGCGAGGGGATGAGAATGCGTTCTTCGCCTTCGAACGGCTCTTCGCGGCCGCCGGAGAAGAAGAAGGTCACGTGGGCGTACTTCTCGGTCTCGGCGATGCGCAGCTGGGTCTTGCCGTTCTTCGCCAGGTATTCGCCCAGGACGTTGTCCAGGGACTCGGGCTTGAACGCGCTGGGCGCCGGGATGCTCGCCGCGTACTGGGTCAGCATCACGTAGCTGGCCAGCTTCAGCTCGCGCTGGCGCGGGAATTCCTTGAAGCCCGGCTCGACGAAGGCGCGCGACAGTTCGCGGGCGCGGTCGGCGCGGAAGTTCATGAACACCACGGCGTCGCCGTCTTCTACGCGCACCTGCGCGCCGATGCGGGTGGCCTTGACGAACTCGTCGCTTTCGCCGCGCTCATAGGCGGCGTTCAGCGCGCCCACGGCGTTTTCCGCGGTGAATTCGGCGGCGCCTTCGGTGATCAGGTTGTAGGCGGCTTCGACACGGTCCCAGCGGTTGTCGCGGTCCATGGCGAAGTAGCGGCCGATGATGCTGGCGGTGCGGCCCTTGCCGATGCGGGCGAAGGCGTCGTCGAGCAACTTCAGCGACGGCTCGGCGCTCTTGGGCGGCGTGTCGCGGCCGTCGAGGAAGGCGTGCAGGTAGATTTTCTCAGCGCCGCGCTGGGCGGCCAGTTCGGCCATGGCGACCAGGTGGTCCTGGTGGCTGTGCACGCCGCCGTCGGAGAGCAGGCCGAGGATGTGCACGGCCTTGCCGGCGCCGGCGGCCTTGTCGACTGCCTCGGTCAGGACCGGGTTCTGGAAGAACTCGCCGTCGCGGATGGCCTTGGTGACGCGGGTGAAGTCCTGGTACACGACGCGGCCGGCGCCCAGGTTCATGTGGCCAACCTCGGAGTTGCCCATCTGGCCGTCGGGCAGGCCGACGTCCATGCCGGAGCCGGAGATCAGGCCGTTCGGCTGGCTGGCCAGCAGGCGGTCCCAGTTGGGCTTTTTCGCGGCGTAGATGGCGTTGTATTCCGGGCTATCGCTATGGCCGAAGCCGTCCAGAATGATCAGGACCAGCGGTTTGGGCGTTGCAGTCATAGGTACGGCTCTTTCCGAGAATAGGGGTCAGAAAAGGACCCACATTTTACCGATTGGTGCCGACAGACGCCATGATCCACAGGGTGCAGCCGTCAGATACGCGCGTGTATACTGGCCGGCATTTTTACGTCTGGATGCCCTGCGCCATGCCCTCGTTCCTCCCTCGTCTGATCGAATTCGCCACCCATCACTACCTGCTGGTGGGCGCCCTGGTCGTGCTGTTGGTACTGCTGGCCCTGCATGAAATGCGCAAGGGCGGCCGCGCCCTGTCGACCCGCGAGCTGACCGCTCTGGTCAACGCCGAGCAGGCCGTGGTCCTCGATATCCGCCCGACCAAGGAGTTCTCCACCGGCCACATCGTCGATGCGCTGAACATTCCGGCGGACAAACTGAACGCACGCCTGTCCGAGCTGGACAAACACAAGGCCAAGACCATCATCGTGGTCGACAGCATGGGCCAGCACGCGGGCACCTGGTGCAGCGTGCTGCAGAAGGCCGGTTTCACCGCCGCCAAGCTGTCCGGCGGCATCGGCACCTGGCGTGGCGACAACCTGCCCCTGGTGAAGTGAGATGCCGTCGATCTTGATCTACACCAGCGCATGGTGCCCATATTGCATCCGCGCCAAGGCCCTGCTGGACCGCAAGGGTGTCGCCTACGAGGAGATCTCCGTGGACGGCAAGCCGGGCGTTCGCGCCGAGATGGCCAGCAAGGCGGGCCGCACCTCGGTGCCGCAGATCTGGATCGACGCGACCCACGTCGGCGGCTGCGACGATCTCTACGCGCTGGAACGCGCGGGCAAGCTGGATACGCTGCTCTCGGCGTGATCCTCAATCCTGAAACGATGCACAAGAAGGTCTCGAAATGACTGAACAAGCCAACGGCGCAGGCCAGCAAGACAACAATCCGCAGTTCTCGCTGCAGCGCATCTACATCCGCGACCTCTCCTTCGAAGCGCCCAAGGCGCCGGAAATCTTCCGCCAGGAGTGGCAGCCGAGCATTTCCATGGACCTCAACACCCGCCAGAAGCAGCTTGACGGCGACTTCTACGAAGTGGTGCTGACCGTTTCGGTGACCGTGAAGAACGGCGAAGAAACCGCCTTCATCGCCGAAGTGCAGCAGGCCGGCATCTTCCTGATCAAGGGCCTGGACGCTTCCAGCATGAGCCACACCCTCGGCGCCTTCTGCCCGAACATCCTCTTCCCGTATGCCCGTGAAACCCTGGACAGCCTGGTTGTTCGCGGTTCCTTCCCGGCGCTGATGCTGTCCCCGGTGAACTTCGATGCGCTGTACGCGCAGGAAATCGCCCGCATGCAGGCTTCCGGCGAGATCCCGGCGGTTCAGTGATCCTGACTGCTGCATGACAAAGGCGCCTTCGGGCGCCTTTTTCTTTGCCTGGCGTTTGCTGCCGAGGTCGAGCCTGGGTGTAGGAGCGGACTCCGTCCGCGATGGCATCCGGCGCGATGCGGACCAATCGCGGACGGAGTCCCTGCATGGCCTGTTTACTCCGCGCGGCGTCCAAGTTTGGTGCGTGCGCACTAGAGGGGCGCAGGCGGGTGGTGGTCTGTAGCCTCGATATTGCCCGCTCCACTGTGTGCACATGGACGCCTGATAATCCGCCGAAAGCTCCGCCGTTACTGGCTTTCAGCAGGTCACGCGAGGTTCTGCCCGAAACCGATGACAATCTTGGCACGCCCTCTGCAATACCCCTGATAACAGCGATTTCAGGGGCCTCGGTTCAGGCAGGCTGGGTAACCCCTCTTTTACACCTCGCGGGTGCGCCGCTCGAAGCAGCGGCCGCCGCAACCGGTTTGGGGGTCCTGGTACAGGCAGGCCGGGTAAGCCCCCCTTTTATGCCAGCGGCCATCTTCCCTCGATGGCCTGCAACCCGCTTCGGGGCCCCGGACCAGGCAGGCCGGGAGAACCCCGCTTTTATTCGGGCCGCACCCTGACGTTCAGGTGCCACCGGCCCTCCACCTCGGCGCTGTCCCAGGCGCCTTGCAGCGTGCGGGTGGACAGCAGCGTCAGCAGCATACCGCCGCCTTGCGGCTCCAGTTTCCAGCGCAGCGGCGCATCGCCGATCCGCAGCTGGCCCTGCTGCGCCGTGCCGTTGGCGTCGATCTGCAAGGCCAGGGCACCCTCCAGATGACCGGCACGCACGGCGGGCTGGGCATTCAGCGTGAGCATCAGGCCGTCCGCCGCCGCCTCTATGGCGAGGATTTGCGCGGGTCCGTCATGGGGTGGATTCACCAGGCGCCCGAGCATCAGGCCCACCAGCAGCCCCAGCACGCACAGCGAAACCCATACCTTGAGTAACGGCCTGGGCCGCATTTGCGCCTGCGCGGGAGTAGAATGCCCGCCGTTCTCAGGCTCGGAGCGCTGCATGTTCCACGTGATCCTTTTTCAACCGGAAATCCCCCCAAACACCGGCAACATTATCAGGCTGTGCGCCAATGCGGGCTGCAGCCTGCACCTGATCGAGCCGCTGGGCTTCGAGCTGGACGACAAGCGCTTGCGCCGCGCCGGGCTGGATTACCACGAGTATGCCAGCGTGCGCCGCTACGCGACCCTGGAGGAGTGCCTGGAACAACTCGGCCAGCCGCGTCTGTTCGCCTTCACCACCAAGGGCTCGCAGCCGTTCCATGAGGTGGCCTACGAGCGGGGAGATGCCTTCCTGTTCGGCCCGGAAAGCCGTGGCTTGCCGGAGGAGGTGCGCGATGCCCTGCCGCCGGAACAGCGCGTTCGCCTGCCGATGCGCCCCGGCTGCCGCAGCCTGAACCTGTCCAACACCGTGGCGGTGACGGTCTACGAGGCCTGGCGTCAGCACGGCTTCGCCATGGACTGAGCGTTTTCTGATCGATCCGCGCAAAGCCGCGTCGGGCGGGGAGTGCAGCGGCTTGTCCAAGGCTTATCCACAGGCAGGCGCACAGTGGTTGTGGGCAAGCGCGAAATTCCTGCACAGAAACCGCGCAAACCCGCAGACCGCGCGTGCTCTGGGCTGTAGCACGTTCCTTCCCCGTTCCGTGCACAGTGTTATCCACAGGTTTTGGGGATAGATGTTGCCGGGATGTGACCGTGCCTTGCTGACGCTGATCGCGGGCATGGCCCGCTCCTACACCCGATCCGAGCGTAGGAGCGGACTCTGTCCGCGATTGGCTAAAGCCGGCACGGCGCTCACGGTGATGCAAGAAAAAAGGGGCCTTCCGGCCCCTTTTTAATCGCAGGACCTCAGTCCTCGCCCTCATCGTCCGGGCCGTCGATCTTCATGCCCAGCTCCTTGATCTTGCGCGTCAGGGTATTGCGGCCCCAACCCAGCAGCACGGCGGCGTCGCGGCGGCGGCCGGCGGTGTGCTTGAGCGCGGTCTCGATCATGATCCGCTCGAAAGCCGGCACGGCGGTATCAAGCAGGTTCGACTGGCCACGCCCCAGCGCCTGGTCGGCCCAATGGCGCAGGGCCTGTTCCCAGTTGGCGGCCGGCAGGTTGTCCTGCGGCTGGGTCAGCAGCTCCGGCGGCAGGTCGTCGGTATGTACCTCGCGGCCGGAGGCCATGACGGTGATCCAGCGGCAGGTGTTCTCCAGCTGGCGCACGTTGCCCGGCCAGCCGAGGTTGCGCAGGTATTCCTCGGTTTCCGGCTTGAGCAGCTTGGGCTCCACCGCCAGCTCCTGCGCGGCGCGGGCGAGGAAGTGCCGGGCCAGTGCCGGAATGTCCTCGCGGCGGTCGGCCAGGCGCGGGATATGGATGCGGATGACGTTCAGGCGATGGAACAGGTCCTCGCGGAACTTGCCCTCCCGCACCAGGTTTTCCAGGTTCTGGTGGGTCGCGGCGATGATCCGCACGTCCACCTTCACCGGGGTGTGGCCGCCGACGCGGTAGAACTCGCCGTCCGCCAGTACGCGCAGCAGGCGGGTCTGGGTGTCGGCCGGCATGTCGCCGATCTCGTCGAGGAACAGGGTGCCGCCGTCGGCCTGCTCGAAGCGGCCGCGGCGCTGGTTGGCCGCGCCGGTGAAGGCACCTTTCTCGTGGCCGAACAGCTCGGATTCCATCAGGTCCTTCGGAATCGCCGCCATGTTCAGCGCGATGAACGGCGACGCCGCGCGCGGGCTGTGGCGGTGCAGGGCGTGGGCGACCAGTTCCTTGCCGGTGCCCGATTCGCCGTTGATCAGCACGGTGATGTTGGAGTGGGAGAGGCGGCCGATGGCGCGGAACACCTCCTGCATCGCCGGCGCCTCGCCGATGATCTCCGGGGTGCGCGCCTGGTTGGCCGGTGCTTCCAGGCCCTGTTGCTCCTGGGCGTGCTGGTTGGCGCGCTTGACCAGGGAGACGGCCTCGTCGACGTCGAACGGCTTGGGCAGGTATTCGAAGGCGCCGCCCTGGTAGGAGGCCACCGCGCTGTCCAGGTCCGAATGCGCGGTCATGATGATCACCGGCAGACGCGGATGCGCCTCGCGGATCTGCGCCAGCAGGTCCAGGCCGCTGGCGCCGGGCATGCGGATGTCGGAGATGATCACGTCCGGCTGCTGGCGGCCGAGGCGGCTCATCACGCTGTCGGCGCTGTCGAAGCTGACGGTGGTCATGCCTTCCTGTTGCAGGGCTTTTTCCAGCACCCAGCGGATGGAGCGGTCGTCGTCGACGATCCAGACGGTCTCAGATCGGCTCATGGTCAATGGACTCCTCGTTCCAGGGGCAGGAACAGACTGAATACGGTGTGGCCGGGGTGGCTCTCGCATTCGATCAAGCCCTGGTGCTGGCTGATGATGTTCTGGGTGATGGCCAGGCCAAGCCCGGTGCCGTCGGCACGGCCGCTGACCATGGGATAGAAGATGGTGTCCTGCAGTTCGGCCGGAATGCCCGGACCGTTGTCGATGATCTCCACCTTGCACACCAGGCGATGACGGGTGTGGCCGATGGTGAACTGGCGCAGGGTGCGGGTGCGCAGGGTGATGCGGCCCAGCTTGAGTTCATTCTGCGAGGCGATCGCCTGCATGGCGTTGCGCACGATGTTGAGCACCGCCTGGATCATCTGCTCCTTGTCGAGCAGCAGGTCGGGGATGCTCGGGTCGTAGTCGCGCACCAGTGGGATGCTGCCCTGGGTTTCGGCTTCCACCAGGCTGCAGACGCGCTCCAGTATTTCGTGGACGTTGGTGACCGAGAGCTGCGGCAGCTTGTTCGAGCCGAGCATGCGGTCCACCAGGTTCCGCAGGCGGTCGGCCTCTTCGATGATGACGTTGGTGTAGTCCTTGAGCGATTCGTCCGGCAGCTCCCGGGAAAGCAGCTGCGCCGCGCCGCGAATTCCGCCCAGCGGATTCTTGATCTCATGGGCCAGGCCGCGCACCAACAGTTTGGTGGTCTCCTGCTTGGACAGCTGAGCCTCTTCCTTGGTGATGCGCATCAATCGGTCGCGCGGATGGACCTCCAGCAGCAGCAGGGTCTCGCGGCGATTGAGGATCGGCGTCACCGCGTAGTCCACGGTGATGCTCTGGCCGGTCAGCGAGGTCAGGGTCGCTTCGCGCTTGGTGAAGGGGTGCGCCTCTTCCACCGCCTGGCGCAGCGAGTGCAGCGCCTCGGGGGATTCGGTGAACAGCTCGCTGATGAACTGGCCATGGCTGCGTTGTCCGCTGACCGCAAGGAGCATCTCCGCCGCCGGGTTCATGTACTCCAGGCGCAACTCGGCATTGAGCAGGATCACTGCCGTGGTGAGGTTGTCGAGCAACAGGCGGAGCTGGGTTTCTGTAGGCATGGTGTAAGAGATGTCCCAAGACTGTGCGGGAAAATGCAAGAAACAAACCAGGCCGCGGAAGGTCGCGTATTTCGGCGCCTGGCGCCGGTTTGCACGGCGCAGAGGGTCAGTCCAGCCGGCGGGAGTGACCTGAAATGGGGAGAGTATAGAAAGTGGTGCAGCCTGGCGCACCGATATGGTGCATTTGTGCCGGGGTGCCCGCCGCCGTCAATGGCTGGCGGCGCTGAGCGGGTGAGTGGTGTCCAGCGGCGCCGATTCGGCTACCGAAACGCGGAACATATGGAAGGGCTGGTTCGGTGTCTGTTCGATGGTGCGACCCAGGGTATCGATGATCTCCACCGACAGCTGGTGCGTGCCGCGCTCGACGTTGTACAGCGGGAACACTGGGCTGCGGCCTGGCTCGCCCACCGGCTTGCCGTCGAGCAGCAGACGGTACAGGTGCCCGGGCAGCAGGGCGGGGTCGCTGGTGGCGGATACGATCAGGGCTCCGTCATTGGCGCGGATGGTGGAATCGGGCTCCGGTACCAGGATGCGCAGCAGCTGGTACGCCGGCGGCCCCGGAGGCAAGGCGGGCGTGGTGGGCGCATAGAGCGGGGGCGGCATGCGTACGCCGGGCTGGTTGGGCATGGCGTTGGGCGGCGCGAGCTGCAGTTTCTGCGCGTTGCCGCGCGCGGGCTGGTCGGTGAAGACGCGGTTGCCGTCCTTGTCGATGTAGGTGTAGACCTCGGCGCTGGCCGGCAGGCAGGCCAGCGCCGACAGCAGGGCCGATAATACGAGGGACGCCAGCTGACGCATGCTCAGCCGCCCGTCCTGGGAGAGACCTGGGGCCGTTGCGGGCTGTTGGTGCTGATGCGCTGCAGGGTGAAGCTGGCCGTTGCGCTGGTCTGGATCACCCGGCTGCCCTGCACGACTTCGACGGCGAGCGTGTGATCGCCACGTTCGAGGTTTTCCAGGGTGATGCTGGTGTTCTGGGTCGGTGCACCGTAGGGCTGGCCGTCGAGCAGCAGCTGCAGCTGGTGGTCCATGGCCAGTGCCGGCTGCACCACGACATCGACGACGAAGGTGCCGTTGTTGACGCGCAGGGCTTCGTCGTTGGGCAGGTTGCTCAGCGCCAGGATGGTGTAGGCGTTCTGCTCCTGGGCGGTGTTGCCGTCGCTGTTCCCGGTGTCGGTATTCACCGGCGCCTGCGGGGCGACGGTATTGGTCGGGGGCAGCTCGACCGGCTGCGCGCCGACGTTGCCCGGCGGCTGGTTGGTGAATACCGTATTGCCGTTGGCATCGGTGTACTTGTAGATCTGCGCACTGGCCGGCAGCGCGGCGGCGAGCAACAGGGCGGTGAGGATCAGGCGCATGGGCGATCTCCGGATGGTCATGCCAAGCCTTGCATTGCCGACGACGGCTGGCAAGTTGCCTATTGTGATTCAGCATGGCAGCTCAGAATGTGCGCTGTCGCTCGCCGACGGACCTTTCATGTAGCGCCGCAGTCCATTGCCGGCCGAGAGCCTGTTTACGATCTGCTGCGCGTCGGTATAACTGCGTTAAAAACAGGCTCGGAAGCCGCTTGCGGCTAACGCACTTCAGTGCGGCCCCGCAGGGGCGAGCGAAGCGAGTACTGCTCATTTACAGCTCGTAAACTCCGCGTCCTCGCCTGTTTGATTCGCTGGCGCTCACCCTTCGGGCCAGCCTTCGGCTGTTACTCCCGTTGGTCGTTGCGCCTTGTTCTACCCTAGCTCGCAAGATCGTAAACAGGCTCTGAGTCCTCTGTATGATGCCGGCGAGCGTTCCTTTATCTGCCCTGGGGTGTGCCCGTGACTGACCTGCTGCGTTCCTGTTTCCGCCTGTGCCTGCTGCTGTGCTGCCTGGGCTCCGGCCTGCTCGCGGTGCCTGCGCAGGCGGCGCTGCCGGGGCCGCTGGCCAGCGTGACGGGCGGCGGCGACAAGGTCAGCGATGCGCAACTGCAGCAGTCGCTGGACCAGGTCATCAAGACGCTGGAGAACGACCAGCAGCGGGCCGATCTGCTGAAGAAGCTCAAGCAGCTGCGCGATGCGAGCAAGAAAAGTGCGGACGAGCAGGGCGGCGTACTGGGCCTGATCGGCGACACCCTGGGCAGCCTGGAGAAGCAGTTCGAAGGCGAGAACAGCCCGGTGCTGCGCTGGACGTCTCTGTTCGGCCAGGCCCGCGACGAGCTGGAAACCCGCATCCCGTCCTGGCAGGAGTGGTCGGGAATGCTCTTCGACTTCTTCCTCGTGACCCTGCTCTGGGCCTGCGTGGCCCTGGGGCTACGCTGGGTGGCGAAGCGCATGCAGGAGCGCTTCGGCCTGGCCAACGAGCTGCCGCAGCATCCCAAGACCCGCGACCTGCTGCTGTTCGCCCTGCGCAAGCTCGGCCCCTGGCTGGTGGCGTTCCTGATCACCTTGTACCTGTCGGTGGTGCTGCCCAGCTCCCTGGGCAAGCTGCTGGCGATGGTGATGGCCTACGTGCTGGTCTGCGGCACGCTGTTCTCCGCCTTGTGCGTGATCTCCCTGTCGCTGCTCAGCGGCCCGCACCGCATGCGTGCGCTGGACATCCTGCGGCGCCGCGCCTTCCGCCCGTTGTGGCTGATCGGCAGCCTGGCCTCGCTGGGCGAGATCATGCATGACCCGCGCGTGGTGGAAAGCCTGGGCCAGAGCACGGCACTGTGCGTCGGCTCGCTGGCGAACATCTTCGCGGCCCTGTGCACCGCGTTGTTCGTCCTGCAGTTCCGCCGGCCGATCGCCCACCTGATCCGCAACCAGCCGCTGGAGCGCCGGATCAAGCGTCGCGGTCTGCATGATCTGGTCGAGCTGGTGGGCTCGCTGTGGTTCCTGCCGGTACTGGTGCTGGTGGGTATTTCCCTGTTCGCCACCGTGGTCACCGCCGGCGACAGCACCTACGCCCTGCGCCGTGCGCTGCTGTGCGCGCTGGTCGCGGTGGTGGCGATGACCGTCAATGGCCTGATCCGCCGCGCCCACCTGCGCTCCTCGCGGCATGGCAGCCGGCGCAGCGCGCCCTATGTCGAGCAACTTCAGAACTTCGCCTACACCCTGCTGCACATCGCCAACCTCCTGGTGTTCCTCGAGATCGGCCTGCGCGTCTGGGGCATGTCGCTGATCCGCTTCACCGAGGGCGACGGCTCGGCCATCAGCCTCAAGCTGATCAGCTTCAGCACCACCCTGCTGGTGGCCTGGCTGGTGTGGATTCTCGCCGACACGGCGGTCCAGCACAGCCTCGGGCTGGGCGGCAAGAACCGCACCAATACCCGTGCGCTGACCATGCTGCCGCTGATCCGCAACGTGCTCTTCGTGACCATCGCGGTGATCGCGCTGATCGTCGCCCTGGCCAACATGGGCATGAACGTCACGCCGCTGCTGGCGGGCGCGGGCGTCATCGGCCTGGCCATCGGTTTCGGCGCGCAGTCGCTGGTGGCGGACCTGATCACCGGCCTGTTCATCATCATCGAGGACTCGCTGTCCATCGACGACTACGTGGACGTCGGCGGCCACCTGGGCACCGTCGAGGGCCTGACCATCCGCACCGTGCGCCTGCGCGACCTGGACGGCGTGGTGCACACCATCCCCTTCAGCGAGATCAAGAGCATCAAGAACTACTCGCGGGAATTCGGCTACGCGATGTTCCGCTGGCCGGTGCCGGCCAGCATGCCGATCGACGATGCGGTGACGCTGGTCCACGAAGTCACCCGCGACCTGCGCGGCGACCGCACCATCAGCCGCGCCATGTGGTCGGCCCTGGAGATGCAGGGCGTGGAGAGTTTCGACAACGGCCAGGCGATCCTACGCTTCCGCCTGAAGACCGCGCCGATTCGCCAGTGGGAGGTGCA
This sequence comes from Pseudomonas sp. B1-22, assembly GCF_050474425.1. Taxonomy (NCBI): domain Bacteria; kingdom Pseudomonadati; phylum Pseudomonadota; class Gammaproteobacteria; order Pseudomonadales; family Pseudomonadaceae; genus Pseudomonas; species Pseudomonas sp. B1-22. The sequence goes on from NZ_JBCHVH010000003.1 coordinate 287,476, forward strand.
GCGCGCCTTCAACCTGCGCCTGCGCCAGAGGCTGGACAAGGCCGGCCTGGAGCTGTCGATGCCGCGCCTGAACGTGCAGCTCTCGCGGATGCGCACTGCACAGCGTGAGGAGGATGGCGATTCGATGGAGCGCGGTATCTGAGTCCTGCGGGCCTGACTGTCGTAGGGCGTACAACCGTTCGCGGTTGTACGCCGATACACCGTGTTCAACGTTGGCGCCACGGTGAGCCCGGAGCCGCCCTGAAGCGGCAGCTCCGAAGCCAGACCTGGTCTGGTCTGGGCCCAAGGTTAAACGGCGTATAACGTCGAACGTTATACGCCCTACGTTTCTGCTATCGCCACCAGCGCCCCAGCAGTGTGCTGCGGCGGCGCAGCCCGTCGGTCAGTGGGCTGAAGCGCGGCAATTCCTCCAGCGGCACCCACAGGCCACCCTGCCACTCCAGCAGGCTGACCCGCTGGCCTTCCCAGGCCATCAGCACGCGCCTGGGCTTCCAGGCGGCGGTGGCCGTCTGGTCGCGCAGGGTCGGGATCACCTCCTGGGTCAGCCAGCGGCGCACCTGGCGATTTTCCGGGTGGCGGTATCGGTAGTAGGCGGCGTAGGTGGCCGACTCGCTGATGACTTCCTGCGTTTCGTAGCAGTCGCCCTGGCGCAAAGTCACCAGGGCGCGTTGGTCTTCGTCGAGCAGGTGGAGGATGCCTTCGGGTTTGGTGCGCCCCATCAGCAGGCCGAAGTCGCGGGCGACGAACCAGGGTTCATCGTCGATCAGGATGGCGCGTAGTGGGCGGTTGAAGCGGATGAAGTGGGTTGGTACGTAGATATCTTCCATTGTGGAACTCCTACTGGTCCGAGAAATTCCGCCTCCCTTCGCTGTCAATCGAAGGGAGGCGAATCGCGCGGGGTTGACAGACCGGCAGTAGGACCCGGCAGACCCGAAGATCTCCCCGCGCGACTCACCATTGAGGGTGGCAGATTATCTGCTTGCGAGCGGGAGCCTGCAAAAACTTACGCCGTTTTCGCATGTACCTTCCGGCGCCATCGCGCCTACTGATCCAGGCTGTCAAACCTGGCCACGGGATTGACCGTGACCGCCGCAGGATAAGCAGTCCGCTCGCGCCGCACTATCAGACGCGGCGCTGCTTTTCGTAGGAGGCATCGTGAGCCGAGTCGCCGCGCAGGTGGGGCTCCCTGTAGGAGCGGGCCATGCCCGCGATCGCGCGCATGGCGCGCTCCTACAATGGCAGGTGCCACCGCTTTTCCTGCGCCCATAAAAAAGGCCTCCCGAAGGAGGCCTTAATGCTGACGCTATTTATAGGTATTCGTGGATCAGACGCTGTAGTACAGGTCGTATTCCAGCGGGTGCACGAAGGTGCGCACCTTGATTTCTTCTTCCGACTTCAGCTCGATGTAGGCATCGATGAACTCGTCGGTGAACACGCCGCCCTTGGTCAGGAACGCACGGCCCTTGTCGAGTTCTTCCAGCGCCTCTTTCAGGCTGCCGCAAACCTGCGGGATTTCCTTCGCCTCTTCCGGCGGCAGGTCGTACAGGTTCTTGTCGGCGGCATCGCCGGGGTGAATCTTGTTCTGGATGCCGTCCAGACCGGCCATCAGCAGGGCTGCGAAGCACAGGTAGGGGTTGGCAGCCGGGTCCGGGAAGCGCGCTTCGATGCGGCGGGCTTTCGGGCTGGATACGTACGGGATACGGATCGAGGCGGAACGGTTGCGAGCCGAGTAAGCCAGCATCACCGGGGCTTCGAAGCCCGGAACCAGACGCTTGTAGGAGTTGGTGGCCGGGTTGGTGAAGCCGTTCAGGGCCTTGCCGTGCTTGATGATGCCGCCGATGAAGTACAGGGCGGTATCGGACAGGCCGGCATAGCCTTCGCCAGCGAAGGTGTTCTTGCCGTCCTTGGAGATCGACATGTGAACGTGCATGCCCGAGCCGTTGTCGCCGTACAGCGGTTTCGGCATGAAGGTCACGGTCTTGCCGTAGGCATCGGCGACGTTGTGGATGCAGTACTTCAGGGTCTGCACTTCGTCAGCCTTGGCAACGAGGGTGTTGAACTTCACACCGATCTCGTTCTGGCCGGCGGTGGCCACTTCGTGGTGGTGAACCTCGATGACCAGGCCCATTTCCTCCATGGCGTTACACATGGCGGTACGGATTTCGTGGTCGTGGTCGACCGGCGGTACCGGGAAGTAGCCGCCTTTCACGCCCGGGCGGTGGCCCTTGTTGCCCGACTCGATGTCAGCGTCGGTGTTCCAGGAGGCCTGCTCGGAGAAGATCTTGAACATCGAGCCGGAGATGTCGGACTTGAACTTCACTTCGTCGAAGATGAAGAACTCCGGCTCCGGGCCTACGAATACGGTGTCACCGATACCGGTGGATTTCAGGTATTCCTCGGCGCGCTTGGCGATGTTGCGCGGGTCACGCTCGTAGCCTTGCATGGTGCTCGGCTCGATGATGTCGCAGACGATGATCAGGGTCGGCTCTTCGGTGAACGGGTCGAGCACGGCGGTGCTGTCGTCCGGCAGCAGGATCATGTCGGAGGCTTCGATGCCCTTCCAGCCTTCGATGGAGGAGCCATCGAACATCTTGCCGGCTTCGAAGAAGTCATCGTCCAGCGCGTCGCGGGCGGGCATGGTGACGTGCTGCTGCTTGCCTTTGGTATCGGTGAAGCGCAGGTCAACCCACTTCACGTCATGATCTTTGATCAGTTGTTGCGACTTGTACGACATGCTGTCCTCCAGGAGGGATTAGAGCTGGGAGCTTTCTATGCCCCAGTATCGGGTGATGCCGGCCGGATAGTCCGCCAGGGCAACCTGCCTCACAAGAGAGCAAGTTGCGTGCCAGTGCCCGCAATCGTGCAGAAGCGCTGATTTACGGGGCTCTGGCGAGCGTAACCAGGAATTGCGGGATAATTGTGCACCGTTTTAGTGCCTTGTCATGGTGCATAAGTCCATTTTGGTGCGCCTGAAAGAAAGTCTCCGAATTCTGCTCAAGTCTTGAGCAATTTCGGATATAATCTTGCCCCTTTTTTTCTGTCCCATGGCAATCGCCCGGTCCGCATGAAACTCATCGTCAAGGTCTTCCAGGAAATCACCATCAAGAGCCGGCCGGTGCGCAAGCGCTTCATCCGCCAGCTGGCGAAGAACATTCGCACGGTGCTCCGCGACCTCGACCCCGAGCTGCTGGTCGAAGGCGAATGGGACAACCTGGACGTCGAGACCAAGGTCACCGATCCCAAGGTGCTGCGCGAGATGATCGAGCGCCTCACCTGTACCCCGGGCATCGGCCACTTCCTGGAAGTGCACGAGTACCCGCTGGGCGACTTCGACGACATCCTGGAGAAGTGCAAGCTGCACTTCGCCGACCAGTTGCCGGGCAAGGTCTTCTCCATGCGCTGCAAGCGCGCCGGCAAGCACCCTTTCACTTCCATCGACGTGGAGCGCTACGTCGGCGGCGGCCTGCGCCAGCAGTGCGGCGCGGCGGGCGTGTCGCTGAAGAACCCGGAAGTGCAGGTGCGGGTGGAAATCCGCTACGACCGCCTGTACGTCATCCACGCCCAGCACGAAGGCCTTGGCGGTTATCCGCTGGGTGCGCTGGAGCAGGTGCTGGTGCTGATGTCCGGCGGCTTCGATTCCACCGTGGCGGCCTACCAGATGATGCGCCGCGGCATGATCAGCCACTTCGTGTTCTTCAACCTCGGTGGTCGTGCCCATGAACTGGGCGTGATGGAAGTCGCCCACTATCTATGGGAGAAGTTCGGCCGTTCCCAGCGCGTGCTGTTCGTCAGCGTGCCCTTCGAGGAAGTTGTCGGCGAGATTCTCACCAAGGTCGACGACAGCTACATGGGCGTGACCCTGAAGCGCATGATGCTGCGCGCCGCGAGCCGCGTGGCCGAGCGCCTGGAGCTGAATGCCCTGGTGACCGGCGAGGCGATTTCCCAGGTCTCCAGCCAGACCCTGCCGAACCTCTCGGTGATCGACCGGGTGACCGACACGCTGGTCCTGCGCCCGCTGATCGTCAGCCACAAGCAGGACATCATCGACACCGCGACGAAGATCGGCACCGCCGAGTTCGCCAAGCACATGCCCGAATACTGCGGCGTGATCTCGGTGAACCCGACCACCCAGGCCAAGCCATACCGCGTCGACCACGAAGAGTCCAAGTTCGACATGGCCGTGCTCGATCGTGCCCTGGAGCGTTCCACCCAGATGACCGTCGATCGGGTGATCGACGAACTGGGCAAGGACCTGCCGGTGGAAATGGTCGACGAAGTGCTGCCCGGCCAGATCGTCGTGGACATCCGTCACCCGGATGCCCAGGAAGATGAACCGCTGGCGCTCGAAGGCATCGAAGTCCTGCCCATGCCGTTCTACGCGATCAACAGCAAGTTCAAGGAACTGGACCCCAACCGCCAGTACCTTCTTTACTGCGACAAGGGCGTCATGAGTCGCCTGCACGCCCACCACCTGGTCAACGAAGGGCACACCAATGTGCGTGTTTACCGTCCGCAATAAAGGCGCGGACCAACGCCGCCAGCCCGGTCTGTTTGGCGGCAGCATCCGCCACCGACCTCCCGACACATTCGGTGCGTAGGCTCACGCCCTGACCTTTTGCACCGCCGCGCCACGGCGCGGCCCCGCTGCCGAAAACGGCAGCCGAAGATTCACTCTCGAGACTGACACTGTGATCGAAAAACTGCGCAATATCGCCATCATCGCCCACGTCGACCATGGCAAGACCACCCTCGTTGACAAGCTGCTGAAGCTGTCCGGCACCCTCGACCGCAAAGAAGCGGAAAGCGAGCGCGTGATGGACTCCAACGACCAGGAAAAAGAACGCGGCATTACCATTCTGGCGAAGAACACCGCCATCAAGTGGAACGGCTACAACATCAACATCGTGGACACCCCCGGCCACGCCGACTTCGGCGGCGAGGTAGAGCGTGTGATGTCCATGGTGGACTCCGTACTGCTGGTGGTCGACGCCCAGGACGGCCCCATGCCGCAAACCCGCTTCGTGACCCAGAAGGCGTTCAAGGCCGGCCTGCGTCCGATCGTGGTGGTGAACAAGATCGACCGTCCGGGCGCGCGTCCTGACTGGGTCATCGACCAGATCTTCGACCTGTTCGACAACCTCGGCGCCACCGACGAGCAGCTGGACTTCCCGATCGTCTACGCCAGTGCCCTGAACGGCATCGCCGGCATGGACCACGAGAAGATGGACGACAACATGGACGCGCTGTTCCAGGCGATCATCGACCACGTCCCGGCTCCGCAAGTGGACGTCGACGGCCCGTTCCAGATGCAGATCTCCCAGCTGGACTACAACAGCTTCCTCGGCGTGATCGGCATCGGCCGTATCGCCCGTGGCCGTGTCAAGGCCAACACCCCGGTGGTCGCCATCAGCGACGACGGCTCCAAGCGCAACGGCCGTATCCTGAAGATCATGGGTCACTCCGGTCTGCAGCGCGTTGAAGTGGCTGACGCCGAAGCCGGCGACATCGTCTGCGTATCCGGCATGGACGAGCTGTTCATCTCCGACACCCTGTGCGATCCGCAGCACGTCGAAGCCCGTCCGCCGCTGACCGTCGACCAGCCGACCGTGAGCATGACCTTCCAGGTCAACGACTCGCCGTTCGCCGGCAAGGAAGGCAAGTTCGTCACCAGCCGCAACATCAAGGAGCGTCTGGACAAGGAGCTGCTGCACAACGTGGCCCTGCGCGTCGAGCAAGGCGAGAGCCCGGAGAAGTTCAAGGTTTCCGGCCGTGGCGAACTGCACCTCTCGGTTCTGATCGAAACCATGCGCCGTGAAGGCTTCGAGATGGCCGTGGGCCGTCCGGAAGTGGTGATCATCGAGAAGGACGGCGAGAAGCAGGAGCCTTACGAGAACGTCACCATCGACATCGAAGAGCAGCACCAGGGCTCGGTGATGGAGCAGATGGGCCTGCGCAAGGGCGATCTGACCAACATGATCCCCGACGGCAAGGGCCGCGTGCGCCTGGAGTACACCATTCCGGCGCGTGGCCTGATCGGCTTCCGTAACAACTTCCTGACCCTGACCTCGGGCACCGGCATCCTGACCTCGACCTTCAGCCATTACGGCCCGATCAAGGCCGGCGAAGTGTCCAACCGTCAGAACGGCGTACTGGTCTCCATGGCCACCGGCACCGCGCTGACCTACTCGCTGGAAACCCTGCAGAGCCGCGGCAAGCTGTTCCTCGCCCCGGGCGACGAGATCTACGAAGGCCAGCTGGCCGGCATCAACAGCCGCGACAACGACCTGGTGATCAACCCCACCAAGGGCAAGAAGCTCGACAACATGCGCGCTTCGGGCAAGGACGAAGTCATTGCCCTGGTTCCGCCGATCCGCTTCACCCTGGAGCAGGCTCTGGAATTCATCGCCGATGACGAGCTGGTGGAAGTGACGCCGAAGTCGATCCGTCTGCGCAAGAAGCTGCTCGACGAGAACGACCGCAAGCGCTACGAGCGCAGCAAGGTCTAAATCGACCAGCAGTACGAAAGAGCCGGGCTTATGCCCGGCTTTTTTTTTGCCTGTCGCCGTAGTCGGCCCATCTGTAGGAGCGAGCTTGCTCGCGAACAGCATTAGCCGGCCGTATCGGTGTTGGGCGGTTCGCGAGCAAGCTCGCTCCTACCAAAAGCCGTCGTCTTCGCGTGGCTGAAAGGCGGTGTCGCGACGTCTGAATATTCAAGGCTGTGAGTCTGTAGGAGACCGGTCACGGAGTCGGACCGATATACTCAGCCTTTCGGGCGTTGCCGCCTGGTTCGGGATGGATTCGTACAAAACCTCAAGGATTCGAAAGCATGCAATGGATTTTCATGCTGGTCGGCCTGGTCATCGGCGCCGCTGCAGGCGAGTCGATCACCGGGGCGGTGCTGGGTGCGGTGGTCGGCCTCGCGCTGGGGCAGACCTTCGCGCTGCAAAGTCTGAAACGGGAGAACGCCAGCCTTCGCGGTGAGCTGAAGGTTTTCGGCGAGCGCTTCGAGCAGGGCACCAAGGCCCTTTATGAGCGGCTGTTGCAGGTGGAGCGCAGTGCCGCCCGGCCAGCGCCCCCGGCCAGCGTCGAGTATGTCGCGCCGGAAATGCCTGTTGCGCCAGCCGAGTCCGAAGTCGACGCGTCCGCCAGCGAACCCGCTGCCACCGAACTGGACTGGAACATCGAACTACCCGCCGACGAGCCGGCACCGGCCCCTGCGGCCGCCGCGCGAGTGGACGCGCCCATCGAGTGGTCGGACCTGGTGCTTGAGCCGATGGAAAAGCCGGCGGCCCCGGCTCGCGTCGAGGAGCCCGAGGTTCAGCCGCAACAGATACCTGCCGCGCCTCCAGTGCCACCGTCCCCGCCCGTTCCTTCCCTGTTCGACCGCGCCTTTGGCGCCGCCCGCGACTGGCTGTTTGGTGGCAACACTGTGCTGCGTGTCGGCGTGGTGCTGCTGTTCCTCGGCCTGGCCTTCCTCCTGCGCTACGCCACCGAAGGCATGGTCATGCCGCCGCAAGGCCCCTACATCGGCACCGCCTGCGCCGCGCTGGCGCTGCTGGGCCTGGGCTGGTGGCTGCGCCAGCGGCGCCCGGCCTATGCGTTGGTCCTGCAGGGCACCGGCATCGCCGTGCTTTACCTGACGGTGTTCGCCGGCATCAAGCTGTACCCGGCGATGAATCACGGCGAGGTGCTGATCGAGCCGCAGGCCGGTTTCATGCTGCTGGTGGCGGTCACCCTGTTCTCGGCGATCCTCGCCATTCTGCAGGACGCCCTCGGCCTCGCCGCCGCCGCCGCGCTGGGTGGATTTGCCGCGCCGATCCTGGCGTCTTCCGGCGGCGGCAATCACGTCGCGCTGTTCAGCTACTTCGCCCTGCTCAATGCCGGCATCTTCGCCATCGCCTGGTTCAAGGCCTGGCGGATGCTCAACCTGATCGGCTTCTTCGGCACCTTCGGCATCGGCCTGGCCTGGGGGCTGCGTTCCTATAAGCCGGAGCTGTTCGCCAGCACCGAGCCGTTCCTGATCCTGTTCTTCCTTACCTACGTCGCCATCGGCCTGCTGTTCGCCCGCCGCCGCCTGCGCGAGGCTGCTGGCGGGCCGCCGGACGATTCCCGCGACGCCCTGCTGCGCTGGTCGGCGCGGCAGACCGACTACGTCGACGGCACCGTGCTGTTCGGCACGCCGCTGGTGGGCTTCGGCCTGCAATTCGGCGTCATCCAGCACCTGGAGTTCGGCGCGGCATTCAGCGCGTTGGCGCTGGGGCTGTTCTACATGCTCCTCGCGCGCCTGCTGGCCGGGCGCACCGCCGGCCGCGCATTGCTGCTGGTGGAGACCTGCCTGGCGCTGGGCGTGGTGTTCGGCACCCTGGCGATCCCGCTGGGCCTGGACGCACGCTGGACCTCCGCCGCCTGGGCGGTAGAGGCCGCCGGCATCTACTGGCTCGGCCTGCGCCAGCAGCGGCCGCTGGCGCGCATCTTCGCCTTGCTGCTGCAGATCGGTGCGGCGCTGGCCTTCCTCGCCGACCTGCGTTCCGATCCACTGTCGCTGCATCTGCTCGAAGGCGCACCGCTGGGCGCGCTGATGCTCGGCGTGGCGCTGCTGTTCAGCTTCTGGAACCTGCGCAATGCCGATTCGCAAGTGCTGCGCAGCTGGGAGCCGAACGTGCGCCCGGTACTGGCGACCTTCGGCCTGGGCTTCCTCTACTTGATCGCGCCGCTGCTGATGGGTGCGGATGGCACGGCCATGACCTGGGCCGTGGCCGGTCTGGTAACGCTGCTGGCCGCGCTGCGCCTGCGTTCGCGCACCTTCCTGGCCTGCGCCTTCGCGGTACAGCTGCTGGGCGGCGCGATCTTCCTCCTGCACCTGCAGGGGGCCGAGGCGGGGGGCGGCGTGCTCGGCTCGGGCTGGCGCGGGCTGGTGACGGCTTCGCTGATCGGCCTCGCGCTGATCGCCGCCATGCTGATCGCCGCGCGCGATTCCCTGGTGCGCGACGACCGCCGGCTGATGCTCGGCCTGAGCGTGATCCTGCTGCTGGGACTGGCCTTCATCAACCTCGCGGTGTTGTTCGTGCTGCCGTGGCGTACGGCGGCCGCCGTCTGGGCTGGCAGCGGCCTGCTGATCCTCTGGCTGAGCCTGCAACTGCAGCAGCGCGCGGCCTTCGTCTTTGGCCTGGTGCTGCAGGTGATCGGCGCGGGCGCGTTCCTGCTCGGTGGCCCGGCGCTGTTCGGCGATCTGCCCAGCGAAGGCTTGAAGCCGCTGGCGCACATGGGCTTCTGGACGCCGGCGGTGCTGGCGCTGGCGGCACTGGTCGGTGCCTGGCGCCTGCATCGGGCCAGCGAGCATGAGCGTCGCCTGGCGCTGGGCGGGCTGGGCCTGGAGCAATTGTCGCAACTGCTGCTGACCTGGGGTGCTGGCTGGTGGGCGCTGACCGCGCTGTGGGAGATCGCCCGCTTCGTGCCGGCCGAAATGCGCGAGCACGTGGCGCTGCTGGTTGCCGCCGTCAGCGTGGCGCTTGGGTCGCTGCTGGCGCGGCGCGAACAATGGCGTGCGCTGGCGTTGCTTTGCCTGGCGTTGTCGCCGCTGGGCGTGGTGGCGCTGGCCAGTGCCTGGAACCTGGAATACCACCCGCTGGCGCAGTTGGGCTGGCTCGGATGGCTGGCGCTGTTCGTCGTGCATTTCTTCGTACTGCGCCGGCTCGATGCGCTGTTGCCGCGTCTGGCGGCGCAGGCGGCCCATGTGCTGGGTTGCTGGTTGATTCTCGCCGTGGCGGCGCTGGAGCTGCGCTACCTGTTCTTCGCCCTGGCTGAGCACTACAACGCCTGGCGCTGGCTGGGCTGGGCGCTGGTGCCGAGTATCTACCTGATCCTGATGGGCGGCGTGCGGCGCCTGCCGTGGCCGGTGGCGGCCTTCGAGCGCGAGTACCGGGCGGTTGCCGCCGTGCCGGTGGCACTGGTGCTGCTGGGCTGGTTCTGGCTGGTCAACCTGTTCAGCGATGGTTCGGCGGAGCCGTTGCCGTATCTGCCGCTGTTGAACCCGCTGGAGCTGGGCATGCTGATCGTGCTGGCGGCGGTGTTCCAGTGGACGCGCCTGGGGCTGCCGCAGCTGGGCGTGGCCGAATCCACCCTGCGCCTGCCGGTGCAGGCGGTGCTGGGCGCCTCGCTGTTCGCGCTGCTGACCATGGCGGTCTGCCGCGCCGCGCACCATTGGGGCGGCGTGCCGTTCGACGCCTTCGCCCTGCGCGAGTCGATGCTGGTGCAGGCCGGGCTGTCCATCGTCTGGGCGCTGATCGCCCTGGGCCTGATGATCGCCGGGCATCTGCGCGGCCGGCGCGACTTCTGGCTGGTCGGCGCGGCGCTGCTGGTGGTCGTGGTGGTCAAGCTGTTCCTCGTCGACCGCGCCAGCGGCGGCAGCCTGGAACGCATCATTTCCTTCATCGGCGTCGGCGTGCTGATGCTGATCGTCGGCTACTTCGCGCCGTTGCCGCCGCGCCGGCCCGCGCCCGACGAGCAACCGCAACAGGAGCAACCTTCCGCATGAAGCTGAAATCCCTCGTCCTGCTCGCCGCTGCGTGCCTGCTGGGCAACCACGCCAGTGCGGCACCCGCTCCGGCGGACTTCGCCAATCGCGTGCCGCTGGAGATCTCCGGCAACGGCCCGTGGTACCGCGTGCAATTGCCGATCGAGGTGCTGTTCGCCGCCCGCCACGGCGATCTGCGCGATGTGCGCATCTTCAACGCCGAGGGCGAGGCGCTGCCCTACAGCCTGCGTACCAGTGCCGCCAGCGAAAGCCGCGTGCGCAGCGAAGTGCAGGCGCGCATCTTCCCGCTGCGTGGCGCCTCCGGCAGCGCGGCCGGCGACAATCTGAAGATCGTCCGCAGCACCACCGGCACCATCCTGGAAATCACCCCGAGCGCATCGGCCCAGGACCCGCAGCAGGTCCTGCGCGGCTGGTTGCTGGAAACCGGCTCCGGCGACCTGCCGCTGGACCGCCTGCAGCTGGACTGGACGACGGACAGCGACGGTTTCCAGCGCCTGCGCGTCGAAGCCAGCGACGACCTGGAGCACTGGCGTTCCCTGGGCGAAGGACAGCTGGCGCGGCTGGATTTCAACGGCCAGCGCATCGAGCAGAACGCCATCGCCCTGCCCGGCGAGTCGGCGCGCTACCTGCGCCTGTGGTGGGAGTCGCCGCAGCAGGCCGCGCAACTGAACGGCGCCACCTTGAGTGGCAGCCGCAGCAGCAACGGGCCGATCCCCATGCTGTGGTCCGCGCCGCTGGCGGCCAAGGTCGATGCCAACGGCGGATTCAGCTGGAGCCTGCCGCTGGCGCTGCCGGTGGAACGTGTGCGGATTCCGCTGGAGCAGGCCAATACCCTGGCGCCGGTGGCGCTCTCCGGCCGCCACGACGGCAACGTGCAGTGGACGCCGCTGGCGCGGGGCGTGCTCTATCGCCTGCCGGGGGAGGGCGGCGAGATCACCCAGGAGGAGCTGGAGCTGCCGGGCTATCCGGTCAGCCAGCTGCGCCTGCAACCGGACGCCCGTGGTGGCGGCCTGGGCGGCTCGACGGCGAACCTGAGCATCGGTGTGCGCGCCAGCGAAGTGGTGTTCCTCGCGCGCGGTGGCCAGCCCTATCAGTTGGCGGTCGGCAGTGCGTCGGCGGCCGATGGCAGCCTGCCGCTGTCGACGCTGGTGCCCGGCTTCGAGCCCGGGCGCCTGTCCGCCATGGGCGAGGCCCATCTCAAAGGCGGTCTGCAGAGCCCGGTGGCCGAGACTCAGGACGCGCAACCCAGGGCGGATGGCCGCTGGAAACGTTACGGCCTGTGGGTTGTGCTGCTGGCCGGCGTCGGCCTGCTCGGGCTGATGGCGTTGAGCCTGTTGCGCAGCAGTCGCCCGCAAAACTGAGCAAGGTTCACGAAGATAGCCGCGAGATAGGGGTGTCGCCCGGGAAAACTCTGCTACTGTGAGGGCGTTCTGTCAGCCCAATAAAAACAAGCACGGAGTAGCAGGATGATCAGACAGGCGCTCACCCCGTTGGCGGCTGCCTGCGTATTGGCGATTGCCTCGCAGGCCTCGGCAGCCTCTTCCCCCTATTCGACCATGGTGGTGTTCGGCGACAGCCTCAGCGATTCGGGCCAGTTCCCCGACGCCGGCGGCCCGGCCGGCGCCTCCACGCGCTTCACCAACCGCACCGGCCCGACTTACCTGGAAGGCCATGGCGAAGCGTTCGGCCCCACCGCGCCGATGATCCTCGGCGGCAAGCTGGGCATTTCCTCCGCCGACCTCAACCCGTCGACCTCGCTGGTCCCCGGTACCGTGGACGGCAACGACTGGGCGGTGGGCGGCTACCGTACCGACCAGATCTATGACTCCATTACCGCTCCGAACGGCTCGGTGGTCAGCGCCGGCGGCAATACCCGCACCCGTGACGGCTATCTGGTGGGGCGCCGGGCGGACCCGAACGCGCTGTACTACCTCACCGGTGGCGGCAACGATTTCCTCCAGCTGCGCATCACCAACGAACCCACCGCCCGCGCGGCGGCGGGGCAACTGGTGGACAGCGTGGACGCGCTGCACAATGCCGGCGCGCGCTACATCATGGTCTGGCTGCTGCCGGACCTGGGCCTGACTCCGGCCACCAACGGCACCCCGTTGCAGTCCTTCGGCACCCAGCTGTCGGGCATCTTCAATCAGGAGCTGGTCAGCCAGCTCGCCGCGTCGGATGCCAACGTCATTCCGCTGAACATTCCGGGCTTGCTCAAGGAAGTCTTGGCCGATCCGGGCGCCTACGGCCTGGCCACCGGCACCAACCTGGTGGGTACCTGCTTCAGCGGCAACAGTTGCCCGGAGAACCCGCTCTACGGCCGCCACAGCGCGACCCCCGACCCGACCAAGCTGATCTTCAACGATGGCGTGCACCCGACCATCGCCGGCCAGCGGCTGATCGCCGACTACGCCTATTCGGTGCTCGCCGCGCCCTGGGAAACCACCTTGCTGCCGGAGATGGCGCTGGGGACCTACAACGGCTTCCAGGACACGCTGCACAGCCAATGGCTGGCGGACTGGGAGAACTGGCAGGCCACGGGGCAGTGGCGCGGCTTCATCTCCGGGGGCGGCCAGCACCTGGACTACGACGACCAGGACAGCGCCGCCAGTGGCGATGGCTTCGGCTACAACCTGACCCTGGGCGGCAGCTACCGCCTGGACGACGCCTGGCGCATCGGCGCCGCTGCCGGTTTCTACCGGCAGAAGCTGGAAGCCGGCGCCGAGGACTCCGACTACAAGCTCAACAGCTACCTGGGCAGCCTGTTCGCGCAGTACCAGCAGAACCGCTGGTGGGCCGACGCCGCGGTGACCGGCGGCCACCTCGACTACGACGAGGCCAACCGCAAGTTCGCCCTGGTCGACCGCACCGTCGAGGAAAAGGGCGATACCAACGGCAGCCTGCTCGCCTTCAGCGGCCGCCTCGGCTACGACATCGCCCAGGGCGGCGAGAACTGGCACCTGTCGCCCTTCGTCAGCGCCGACTGGGCGCGAGTGAAGGTGGACAGCTACGAAGAGGACGGCGGTCACTCCACCTCGTTGGCCTTCGACGAGCAGGACCGCTACTCCCGGCGGCTCGGCGCCGGCCTGCAGGGCAAGCTCGACCTCTCCGCCGAAACCCAGCTGTTCGGCGAAGTGGCGGTGGAGCGCGAGTATGCCGATGACACCCAGAACGTCGGGATGAACTTCACCAGCCTGCCGGCCAACGGCTTCACCCTGGAGGGCTACACCCCGCAGAGCCACATGCAGCGCCTGTCGCTGGGCTTCGCGCAGAAGCTGACGCCGGAGCTGTCCTTGCGCGGCGGCTACAGCGCGCATCACAGCAGCGACGACCTGCAGCAGGGCGTGAACCTGGCGTTGAGCCTGGACTTCTGATCGCCTGAGAGGGAAGGGGAGCCCGGCGCGCGCCGGGTTCCCCGTACCCGACGTCGTAATACCCCGCTGTTACCCCGCCCGTTCTGCCCGCCGCTAGACTGCCGGTCCGTTTTTCGAGGACCCGCCATGACCTTCACCACCGAACTGCAACCCGGCGTCTGCGCCGAGCCGGACGCCGTCACCCAGGACTACGTGTTCAACCACACCATGCTGCGGGTGAAGAACCCGGAGCCGTCGCTGGATTTCTATACCCGTGTGCTGGGCATGCGCCTGCTGCGCCGGCTGGACTTCGAGGAAGGCCGCTTCTCCCTGTACTTCCTCGCCCATACCAAGGGGCACGCGGTGCCCGGCGACACCGGCGAGCGCCAGCGCTACACCTTCGGCCGCGAGTCGGTGCTGGAGCTGACCCACAACTGGGGCACCGAGTCCGACGACAGCCAGTACCACAACGGCAACGGCGAGCCGCGCGGCTTCGGCCACATCTGCTTCTCGGTGCCGGATATCCACGCCGCCTGCGCGCGCTTCGAGGCCCTCGGCGTACCGTTCGTCAAGCCACTCGCGCGGGGCATGAAGAACGTCGCCTTCATCGCCGACCCCGATGGTTACTGGGTGGAGATCGTCCAGGCCTCGCTCAACGGCGAGCTGGGACGCGGCTGAAGGCCGCAGCTGGGCTTCGGGTCGGGGAACTGCCCATGACTGGCGGGTTCCAAGCATTCGGCGCGACCACCTCGCAGGAGGCGTCGCGCCCGATTCCACGCTAGAATGCGCCCTGATTTTCCCCTTCTCCCCTGGAGCCTTTCATGTCCCGCGTTACCCTGAGCCGCTATCTGATCGAGCAGACCCGCAGTCACAACACCCCGGCCGACCTGCGCTTCCTCGTCGAGGTGGTGGCGCGCGCCTGCAAGGAAATCAGCCATGCCGTGTCCAAGGGCGCCCTCGGCGGCGTACTGGGCAGCATGGGCACCGAGAACGTGCAGGGCGAAGTGCAGAAGAAGCTGGACGTGATTTCCAACGAAATCCTGCTGGAAGCCAACGAGTGGGCCGGCAACCTGGCCGGCATGGCCTCCGAGGAAATGGACCATCCCTACCAGATCCCCGGCAAGTACCCGAAGGGTGCCTACCTGCTGGTCTTCGATCCGCTGGACGGCTCCTCCAACATCGACGTCAACGTCTCGGTCGGCACCATCTTCTCCGTGCTGCGCTGCCCGCATGAATACCTGAGCCAGAACGACAGCCTGCGCGAGGAAGCCTTCCTCCAGCCGGGTACCACCCAGGTCGCCGCCGGCTACGCCATCTACGGCCCGCAGACCATGCTGATCCTGACCCTGGGCAACGGCGTCAAGGGCTTCACCCTGGACCGCGAGCTGGGCAGCTTCGTGCTGACCCACGAGAACATCACCGTTCCGACCAGCACCGCCGAGTTCGCCATCAACATGTCCAACGAGCGCCACTGGGAAGCCCCGGTGAAGCGTTACGTCAGCGAGCTGCTGGCCGGCAAGGAAGGCCCGCTGGGCAAGAACTACAACATGCGCTGGATCGCCTCCATGGTGGCCGACGTGCACCGCATCCTGACCCGCGGCGGCGTGTTCATGTACCCGCGTGACTCCCGCGAGCCGGAGAAGCCCGGCAAGCTGCGCCTGATGTACGAAGCCAACCCGATGTCCTTCATCATCGAGCAGGCCGGCGGCGCCGCCACCAACGGTTACCAGCGCATCCTCGACATCCAGCCGGAGAACCTGCACCAGCGCGTTGCGGTGTTCCTGGGCTCCAAGGAAGAAGTCGAGCGCGCCACCGCCTACCACAAGGAAGGCTGATGGCTGCTGCGCCCTGGCAGCCGCTGCTGGACTGGTGGTTCGGCAGCGCGCTGGACGCCGTCGAGGTGGCCGAGCAGCGCAGTGCGCTGTGGTTCGGCAAGAGCGCCTGCCAGGACCTGGATTCCGAGAACCGTTTCGGCGGTCTGGTGCGCCAGGCCCTGGACGGCGGCCTGCAGGACTGGGCCGGGGAGCCGCAGGGTTGGCTGGCGCTGATCCTGCTGCTCGACCAGCTGCCACGGATGATCTTCCGCGACAGTCCGCGCGCCTATGCCGGTGACGCCCGCGCCCAGCGACTGGTGCGCCAGGGGCTGGAAGCCGGCCTGGATCGCCAGTTGCAGCGCATCGAGCGGGTGTTCGTCTATATCGTGCTGGAGCACGCCGAGGACCTGGCCAGCCAGGACGAGGCGGTGCGCCGGTATGAAGAACTCCAGGCCGAATCCAGCGCCGCCGAAAAGGTCCTGTTCGCCGGCTATCTGGCCTATGCGCGCAAACACCAGGCGGTGATTGCCCGCTTCGGCCGCTTCCCCCATCGCAACGCCATTCTCGGGCGCCCATGCAGCGCCGAGGAAACGCATTTCCTTACGGAACCCGGCTCACGTTTCTGACTCCAACACGGCGGCCGATCCGGTCGCCCTGTGCCAAGATTGTTGGCACGCCCCCAAACAATGGAGTTGTCGATGTCCTTCCGCCGCCTTGCGCTCGTCGCGTTCTGTGTCGTCCTGGCTGCCTGCAGCAAGATCAACCAGGAAAACTATTCCAAGATCAAAACCGGCATGACCAAGGCCGAGGTCGAGAGCCTGCTTGGCAAGCCGACCGAATGCTCCGGCGCGTTGGGCGTTTCCAGCTGCACCTGGGGTGATGAGAAGGCCTTCATCAGCATCCAGTACGCCGGTGACAAGGTGCTGCTGTTCTCCGCCCAGGGCCTGAAGTAAGCCGGCGGGAGCTGGCGCCAGGGTCGGATGCGGCCGTGCCTGCGCATTCCAATGAAAAACGCCCTGAGGGGCGTTTTTTATTGGGTGTTGCAAGGTGATCGCAGTGCCATGCCTGGGGTGCTCTTGTTATCGCCGCTCTGGCTGTGGGTGTTCCTGCGCCGCTTCGGCGTGTGCTGAGAGATCTTGTTTCGCCCCCTCGGGCGAGTCCCTTTTGTCAAACGACACAAAAGGAACCAAAAGGTCTTGCCCCATCATCCGGCCCCGGCTACGCCGGGGTTCCCTCGCTCCATCGGAGTTTCAGGGGCACGCGTCGACGGGCCATCCATGGCCCAACGACGCTCTCGCGGCATCCATGCCGCTCAACCCCTGAAACTCCGATTCCACTCGGCCTCCTGAAGGGGCGGCTCGGAGTGCGCGGAGATTTCTCTGGAAGTCTTAGAGAGCCAGAGCGGAGCTGCGCTCTTGTAGGAGAGACGGGGGCGCCTAGCCCTTGTCCGCGAAATCCATCGCGAACGAATTTACTGTTACAGGTAAACACGGACTATTGCGCCCACGTAGGAGCGGACTCCGTCCGCGATCCGCCGGCAATGCCGGCGCATGAACCCCGGCCGCTGACGAAAAAAACGCCCCGAAGGGCGTTTTGTTTTTCGCAGGTAGCGGGCATCCGTCAGTTCAGCAGCTCGTGCAGCACATCGGTGAACTCCCGCGCACTCTGCTCTTCCAGCGCGTGCCTGCCATCGCGCACCCGCCACTGGCCGGCGACCATCACGTCGCGCACCTGGCGGTCGCCGCCGGCGAACAGCCAGCGGTTGAGGATCGCGTCGCCGCTGGCGGTCTGCAGGAAGGGATCGCTGCCATCGAGCACCAGCAGGTCGGCGCGCTTGCCGACGGCCAATGCGCCGGTGGGCTGGCCGAGGGCCTGGGCGCCGCCGGCGAGGGCGCCGTCGAACAGGGTGCGGCCGACCATCGGCTGGTTGGCGCCATACAGGCGGTTGCGGCGCTGGTCGCGCAGGCGCTGGCCGTATTCCATCCAGCGCAGTTCCTCGACCACGCTCAGGGACACGTGGCTGTCCGAGCCGATGCCGTAGCGGCCGCCCTGGGCGAGGTAGTCCACCGCCGGGAAGATGCCGTCGCCCAGGTTCGCCTCGGTGGTCAGGCACAGGCCGGCCACGGCGCCGCTGCGCGCCATGGAGGTCACTTCGTCGGCCTCGGCATGGGTGGCGTGGACCAGGCACCAGCGCTCGTTCACCTCGACGTTCTCGTACAGCCACTGCAACGGACGACGGCCGCTCCAGGCCAGGCAGTCGTCGACTTCCTTCTGCTGTTCGGCGATGTGGATGTGCACCGGGCAGCCGGTGGAATCGGAACCGAGCACCTCGGCGATCTGCTGCGGGGTGACCGCGCGCAGGGAGTGGAAGCACAGGCCGACGCTTTGCTGCGGCTGGGTCGCCAGGTGTACGCGCAGGCCGTCGATCAGCTTCAGATAGCTTTCGGTGCTGTTGATGAAGCGGCGCTGGCCTTCGCTCGGCGCCTGGCCGCCGAAGCCGGCGTGGGAGTAGAGCACCGGCAGCAGGGTCAGGCCGATGCCGGCGTCCGCCGCCGCCTGGCTGACGCGCAGGGCCAGTTCCGCCGGGTTGGCGTAGGGCTTGCCGTCGGCGTCGTGGTGCACGTAGTGGAATTCGGCAACGCCGGTGTAACCGGCCTTGAGCATCTCGATGTAGAGTTGGCGGGCGATGACCCCGACCTGCTCGGGCTTCAGGCGGCCGACCAGGCGGTACATCAGGTCGCGCCAGGTCCAGAAGCTGTCGTTGGGGTTGCCGGCGACTTCCGCCAGGCCCGCCATGGCGCGCTGGAAGGCGTGCGAGTGGAGGTTCGGCATGCCGGCCAGCACCGGGCCGCGCAGGCGCTCGGCGCCGTCCGCGCTGGCATCCGGGGTGATCGCGGTGAGCAGGCCGTCGGCATCGATCTCGAAGCGGACATTGCGCGCCCAGCCGGCGGGCAGCAGGGCGGATTCGGCGAACAGGACGGACATGCGCGGGCCTCGCAGGTTTCTTGGAATTTGTATATACATATACAGACGTTTGCCGAAACCGTAAACTGCGCGACAGCCCGACGGTCGTGAAGACTTGTCTGCACGAGTCGAATCCGGTACATGCCGGAGTCAGACCGCAGTCGCACCGCACTGTCGCCACGACAAGGAGTTTCCCGTGCCCGCATCGCCCACGCCTACCTCGCCCGCCGAGGGTTCGTCGCTCGCCGCGCAGATGGGGGAAATTCCCGCTCCGCTGTACGCCCGGGTCAAGCAGATGATCATCCAGCAGATCCAGTCCGGCGCCTGGCCGCCGCATCACCGCGTGCCGTCGGAAGCCGAGCTGGTGGCCGAGCTGAGTGTCAGTCGCATGACCATCAACCGCGCGCTACGAGAGCTGACCAACGACGGCCTGCTGGTACGCATGCAGGGCGTAGGTACTTTCGTCGCCGAACCCAAGGGTCAGTCGGCGCTGTTCCAGGTGCAGAACATCGCCGAGGAAATCACTGCCCGCGGCCACAAGCACCATCTGGTGGTAATCAGCCTGGTGGAGGAACTGGCCAGTGCCGAGCGCGCTCTGGCGCTGGACGTGCGCGAAGGCCAGCGCATCTTCCACTCGGTGATCGTGCACTACGAGAACGATATCCCGGTGCAGATCGAGGACCGCTACGTCAACGCGGCCGTGGCGCCGGATTACCTGAAGCAGGATTTCACCGGGCAGACGCCGTTCGCCTACCTCACCCAGGTCGCTCCGCTGAGCGAGGGTGAGCACGTGGTCGAGGCGGTGCTGCCCACCCCCGAGGAATGCAAGCTGCTGTCCGTCGACCGCCACGAGCCGTGCCTGCTGATTCGCCGGCGCACCTGGTCGGGACGCAATACCGTGACCAGCGCGCGCCTGCTCTATCCGGGGTCGCGCTACCGCCTGGAAGGACGTTTCAGTTCATGACCGACGTGAAGCTTTTGCGCGCCGCAGACTATCCGGCGATGCCCTGGAAGAACGGCGCGGGCACTACCCGCGAGATCGTCCGCGATGCTGGCAACGGGATGGAGGGTTTCGGCTGGCGCGTGTCCATCGCCGACGTGGGCGCGCCGGGGCCGTTCTCCGCGTTCACCGGCTACCAGCGTGTGATCAGCGTGCTGGAAGGCGAGGGCATGCGCCTGAAGGTGGATGGTGTCGATTCCCGTGATCTGCGCGCCCTCAATGCCTTCGCCTTCGACGGCGCCAGTGCAGTGGATTGCACCTTGCTGGGCGGTGCGATTCGCGACTTCAACCTGATCTATTCGCCCACTTGCTACCAAGCGCGGCTGCAATGGCTGAAGCTCGATGGCGCGGCGCACTTCTTCAGCAGCGCTTCGACCGTGCTGCTGTTCAGTGCGGGCGAGGGCATCCATGTCAGCCAGAACGGCGTAGCCAGCGGTGTGCTGGGCCTGCATGACACGCTGATCGCCGAGGGCGACGGTGCGTTGCGCGAGTGGCGGTTGAAGGTGGTGGGCAGTGCGGATATCTGCGTGATCGAACTCGAAGCACGCTGAACAGAAAGGGCGCCGGGAGGCGCCCTTTCTGTTTGTGTGAAAAGCGCCTTGCAGGCGCTGTTCGCGGGCGTGGCCCGCCCCTACAGGGGGAGTAGCGGGCTCTGCCATTGTAGGAGCGGGCCATGCCCGCGACGGCGTAAAACGCCATCGAACATCTCGTCAGCCGTACAGCCGCGAATAATCGATCCAGCGGCTCATTACCCCATCCTCCACCCACGCCCGCGCGGCGGCGATGTCCGGGGCGAAGTAGCGGTCCTGCTCGTAGTGCGGCACCTGGCTGCGGATCAGCGTGCGTACCTCCTGCAATTGCGGGGAGCTTTGCAATGGCGCGTGGAAGTCCACGCCTTGCGCGGCGGCCAGCAGTTCGATGGCGACCACCCCGGCGCTGTTGCCGGCCATGTCCAGCAGTCGGCGGGCGGCGAAGGTAGCCATGGAGACGTGGTCTTCCTGGTTGGCTGAGGTCGGCAGGCTGTCCACCGAGGCCGGGTGCGCCCAGGTCTTGTTCTCCGAGGCCAGCGCCGCCGAGGTGACCTGGGCGATCATGAAGCCGGAATTCAGGCCGCCTTCCTTGACCAGGAACGCCGGCAGGCCGGACATCGCCGGGTCAACCAGCTGGGCGATACGGCGCTCGGACAGCGCACCGATTTCCGAGATTGCCAGGGCCAGCACATCGGAGGCCATGGCCACCGGCTCGGCGTGGAAGTTGCCGCCGGAGAGCACGTCGCCGTCGGCGCTGAATACCAGCGGGTTATCGGAGACGGCGTTGGCCTCGCGCAGGAATACCCCGGCGGCGAAACGCAGGTGGTCGAGGCAGGCGCCCATCACCTGCGGCTGGCAGCGCAGGGAGTACGGGTCCTGCACGCGCTTGCAGTCGATATGCGACTGGTTGATCGGGCTGTCATGCAGCAGTTCGCGGTACAGCGCGGCGACCGCAATCTGCCCCGGCTGGCCGCGCACGGCCTGGATGCGCGCGTCGAATGGCACGAACGAGCCCTTCAGCGCTTCCACGGTCAGGCTGCCGGCGACTACTGCCGAAATGAACAGCTTTTCCGCCGCGAACAGCCCGCGCAGCGCCAGTGCGGTGGAGACCTGGGTGCCATTGATCAGCGCCAGGCCCTCCTTCGGACCCAGGGTCAGGGGTGTGGCGCCTGCAAGGGCCAGACCCTCCGCAGCGTCGAGGATGCGGCCTTCGTGGCGGACCTGGCCGACGCCGATCAGCGCCGAGGACAGGTGCGCCAGCGGCGCCAGGTCGCCCGAGGCGCCCACCGAGCCCTGGGACGGAATGCAGGGGTAGACCCGCGCCTGGTAAAGCTTGAGCAGCGTCTCGATCACCGGCAGGCCGACACCGGAGAAACCGCGCGCCAGGGAACCGATCTTCAGCGCCATGATCAGTGCCACGCTGGCGTCGTCCAGCAGGGGGCCGGTGCCGGTGCAGTGGGAGAGGATCAGGTTGCGCTGCAGGGTCGCCAACTGGTCCTCGGGGATCGAGGTGCGGGCGAGCAGGCCGAAGCCGGTATTGATGCCATAGACGGTGCGCTGGTCGGCGATGATCTGGCTGACCGTCTGGGCACTGCGCAGTATGGTCTCGCGGCACTCATTGGCGAGCTGCAGGGCGGGTTGGTGTTGATAGATGGCGCGCAGCTGGTCGAGGTCGAACTGGCCGGGCGTCAGGAGCAGGGTTTCGGACATGTCAGCTTCCTGAAATCGGTGAAGTGTTACTGTGGTCGTATCCTGTATATACAGGTATAGCAATCGCCGTGCCATGGTGTCGGACTTGCGCCGGCGTCGGTCGGTGCGGCGTGCGGCCGTTCTCCAGGCAAGTGAATGTCACCGGCCGGGGCATTTCCAGTCCGGCGGTCGCGACGGTAGCGCCATGACGGGTGGAGGCGATCAGCAGGATCGATGTTGCGTTGAAGTAAATCACTGGCACATGGAGTCACTGTGAGTTGCTTGTCTATACAACCTGCGTCCCTTCGTAACGGGTGGTGTTACCGAATGCTACGAAAGGGTGCGGATGGGCGCCTTTCTGGTGCGTGTGCGGTCATTCCGAAACGTCTGTCAGATCATTGCGACCTGACAGGGCATAGAAAATAAATTCTTATTAATCAATTGGTTGAAACTAAATTTGGCGCTCTTAGATTCTGTAAGAGCGAGGTTGGCCTTTCGTTTGCTTATACTTGTACATACAAGCATAGACATGATGGTTCTGAGTGATTCGCCTGACAGCTCGGAACCTTCGAACGAACCGCCCGAAGCTGCGCCCCCGAGCTTCCCGAAACCGAGCTATCGAAGGAGTCTCCCGTGACCAAGTTCCGCGACGTCGAAATCCGTGCCCCGCGCGGCACCCAACTGAATGCCAAGAGCTGGCTGACCGAAGCGCCGCTGCGCATGCTGATGAACAACCTCGATCCGGAAGTCGCCGAGAACCCGAAGGAGCTGGTGGTGTACGGCGGGATCGGTCGCGCTGCGCGCAACTGGGAGTGCTACGACAAGATCGTCGAGACCCTGAAGGAGCTGAATGACGACGAAACCCTGCTGGTGCAGTCCGGCAAGCCGGTCGGCGTCTTCAAGACCCACGCCAACGCCCCGCGCGTGCTGATCGCCAACTCCAACCTGGTGCCGCACTGGGCCAACTGGGAACACTTCAACGAACTGGATGCCAAGGGGCTGGCCATGTACGGCCAGATGACCGCAGGCTCGTGGATCTACATCGGCAGCCAAGGCATCGTCCAGGGCACCTACGAAACCTTCGTCGAGGCCGGCCGCCAGCACTACGACGGCAACCTCAAGGGCCGCTGGGTCCTCACCGCCGGCCTGGGCGGCATGGGCGGCGCCCAGCCGCTGGCCGCGACCCTGGCCGGCGCCTGCTCGCTGAACATCGAGTGCCAGCAGAGCCGCATCGACTTCCGCCTGGCCAGCCGCTACGTCGACGAGCAGGCCAAGGACCTCGACGACGCCCTGGCGCGCATCGCGAAGTACACCGCCGAAGGCAAGGCCATCTCCATCGCCCTGCTGGGCAACGCCGCGGAAATCCTCCCGGAACTGCTCAAGCGCGGCGTGCGCCCGGACATGGTCACCGACCAGACTTCCGCCCACGACCCGCTCAACGGCTACCTGCCGGCCGGTTGGACCTGGGAAGAGTACCGCGACCGCGCGCAGACCGAGCCGGCTGCCGTGGTGAAAGCCGCCAAGCAGTCCATGGCCGTGCACGTCAACGCCATGCTGGAATTCCAGAAGCAGGGCATCCCGACTTTCGACTACGGCAACAACATCCGCCAGATGGCCAAGGAAGAGGGCGTGGACAACGCCTTCGATTTCCCCGGCTTCGTCCCGGCCTACATTCGCCCGCTGTTCTGCCGTGGTGTTGGTCCGTTCCGCTGGGCCGCGCTGTCGGGCGACGCCGAGGACATCTACAAGACCGACGCCAAGGTGAAGGAGCTCATCCCCGATGACGCCCACCTGCACCGCTGGCTGGACATGGCCAAAGAACGCATCAGCTTCCAGGGCCTGCCGGCACGCATCTGCTGGGTCGGCCTGGGTCAGCGTGCCAAGCTTGGCCTGGCGTTCAACGAGATGGTCCGCAGCGGCGAGCTGAAAGCGCCGATCGTGATCGGCCGCGACCACCTCGACTCCGGCTCGGTGTCCAGCCCGAACCGCGAGACCGAAGCCATGCGCGACGGCTCCGACGCCGTGTCCGACTGGCCGCTGCTCAACGCCCTGCTGAACACTGCCAGCGGCGCCACCTGGGTGTCGCTGCACCACGGCGGCGGCGTGGGCATGGGCTTCTCCCAGCACTCGGGCATGGTGATCGTCTGCGACGGCACTGATGAAGCGGCGGCGCGCATCGCCCGCGTCCTGACCAACGACCCAGGCACCGGCGTGATGCGCCATGCCGACGCCGGCTACCAGATCGCCATCGACTGCGCCAAGGAGCAGGGCCTGAACCTGCCGATGATCACCGGCAAGTAAACGGCGGGAAACCCACCAGGACCAGGGAGAGGGCCGCCGCACGGCGTGGTGCGGCGGCCCGGTCCGTAAAGATGCAGTACATCGACAGAAAAGAATTCCCTTCGGGAGAACAATAACGATGTCCCAGGCCAGTGACAGCTCCAAACCCCTGATCGAAGTCCGTTCGATCAACTACATCCCCGAGGCCGAGCGCCACGGCAAGCTCTACAGCCAGTTCACCCTGTGGCTGGGCGCCAACCTGCAGATCACCGCCATCGTCACCGGCGCCCTGGCCGTGGTGCTGGGCGGCGACGTGTTCTGGTCGCTGATCGGCCTGCTCATCGGCCAACTGCTCGGCGGCGGCGTGATGGCGCTGCACGCGGCGCAAGGGCCGAAGCTCGGCCTGCCGCAGATGATCTCAAGCCGCGTGCAGTTCGGCGTCTACGGCGCGGCCATCCCGATCGTGCTGGTGTGCCTGATGTACCTGGGCTTCACCGCCACCGGCACGGTGCTGTCCGGCCAGGCGCTGGGCCAGTTGTTCGGCGTCAGCGACAGCGTCGGCATCCTGATGTTCGCCAGCGTCATCGTGCTGGTGACCGTGCTCGGCTACCGGGTGATCCACGTCATCGGCCGCATCGCCAGCGTCATCGGGGTGATCGCCTTCGTCTACCTGTTCAGCCGGCTGATGAGCCAGAGCGACGTCGGCGCGCTGCTGCAGATCCGCCACTTCAGCTGGAGCAGCTTCCTGCTCGCGGTGTCCCTGGCCGCGTCCTGGCAGATCGCCTTCGGCCCCTACGTGGCCGACTACTCGCGCTACCTGCCCAGCAGCACCTCCTCGCTGAAGACCTTCCTCGCCGTGGGTGCAGGTTCGGTGATCGGCGCGCAGGTGGCGATGATCTTCGGCGTGTTCGCCGCGGCCGGGGCCAACGGCCAGTTCGCCGGCCATGAAGTGGCCTACATCGTCGGCCTGAGCGGCAGTGGCGCCATCGCCGCGCTGCTCTACTTCAGCATCGCCTTCGGCAAGATCACCATCTCGACGCTGAACTCCTACGGCAGCTTCATGTGCATCGCCACGGTGATCAGCGGCTTCCGCGGTCACCTGGAAGTGAGCCGCCTGCAGCGTCTGGTGTTCGTCCTGCTGATCGTCGGTGCCGCGACCCTGATCGCGCTGCTCGGCCAGCATTCGTTCCTCGGCGCGTTCAAGTCCTTCATCCTCTTCCTGCTGGCCTTCTTCACCCCGTGGAGTGCGGTCAACCTGGTGGACTACTACTGCATCACCCGCGAGCACTACGACGTGCCGGCGCTGGCCGATCCCGATGGCCGCTATGGTCGCTGGAACATCCCCGGCATCAGCGTCTATGTGATCGGTGTGCTGGTACAGCTGCCGTTCATTTCCACCAAGTTCTACACCGGTCCGCTGGTGGATGCCCTGGGTGGCGTGGATATCTCCTGGATCATCGGCCTCGTGGTTCCGGCCGTTCTCTATTACCTGGTCGCCCGGCGCGTCACGCGGGCAGTACCGGACCGGCTGATCCTGCCGGCCCGCACCTGAACAGACCCGGCCCGGCCGCGCGGCCACAAGCAGGCGCGGCCCTTGCACTGCCCCAACCTCATTCACGTTTAGGAGCATCAGATGAACAACACCAAGAAGACGCTGCTGGGCCTGTTCCTTTCCGCCGGACTGCTGGGCGGCACCATGGCTTCGGCGCAGGCCGCTGGCTGGTGCGAGAGCGGCAAGCCGGTGAAATTCGCAGGGTTGAACTGGGAGAGCGGCATGCTGCTCACCGACCTCATGCAGATCATCCTGAAGAACGGCTATGGCTGTGACACCGACAGCCTGCCGGGCAATTCCATCACCATGGAGCAGGCGCTGGCGAACAACGACATCCAGATCTTCAGTGAAGAGTGGGTCGGCCGCAGCGACGCCTGGAACAAGGCCGCCGCTGCCAACAAGGTGGTCGGCGTGGGCGCGCCCATCGTCGGCGCCACCGAAGGCTGGTACGTGCCGCGCTTCGTGATCGAGGGCGACAAGGCGCGCAACATCGAAGCCAAGGCGCCGAAGCTGAAATCCGTCACCGACCTGGGCCAGTACGCCGAACTGTTCCGCGATCCGGAAGAGCCGGGCAAGGGCCGCTTCTACAACTGCCCGGCCGGCTGGACCTGCGAGCTGGAAAACTCCGAGATGCTGAAGAAGTACGGCCTCGAGGACAAGTACACCAACTTCCGCCCCGGCACCGGCCCGGCCCTGGATGCCGCTGTGCTGTCGAGCTACAAGCGCAAGGAGCCTATTCTCTTCTATTACTGGTCGCCGACGCCGCTGATGGGCCAGGCCGACCTGGTGAAGCTGGATGAGCCGGGCGTGAACAAGGACGTGAAGATCCAGGTCGGCCTGTCCAAGACCTTCCACGACCAGGCCCCGGAATTGGTGGCCGTGCTGGAGAAGGTCAACCTGCCCATCGACCTGCTGAACCAGAACCTGGCGAAGATGGCCAAGGAAAAGCTCACCTCCGAGCAGCTGGCCAAGGCCTTCCTCAAGGAGCACCCGGAAGTGTGGACCACCTGGGTCAGCGAGGACGCTGCGAAGAAGGTCCAGGCTGCGCTCTGACGCCGCCGAACCCGGAAGGAGCAATGGCTCCTTCCGGTGATGCCCACTCCTGACGAGTACGTGCCATGTTTCCCGAACGCTTCACTTTCTCCATCGCCGACTGGGTCAACGGTTGGGTCGATGCCCTGGTCACCAACTACGGCGACGTGTTCCGCCACATCTCCGACACCCTGCTGTGGGCCATCGTCAACCTGGAGAGCGTGCTGCGGGCCACTCCCTGGTGGCTGATGCTGGCCATCGTCGCCGGTATCGCCTGGCACGCCACCCGGCGCATCCTGCCGACCGTGGTCATCGTCGGGCTGCTGTTCCTGGTGGGCGCCGTGGGCCTGTGGGACAAGCTGATGCAGACCCTCGCGCTGATGATGGTCGCCACCATCATCTCGGTGCTGATCGGCATCCCGCTGGGCATCGTCGCCGCGCGCAGCGACCGCTTCCGCGCCGTGCTGCTGCCGATGCTGGATATCATGCAGACCATGCCCAGCTTCGTGTACCTGATCCCGGTGCTGATGCTGTTCGGCCTGGGCAAGGTGCCGGCGATCTTCGCCACCGTGATCTACGCCGCTCCGCCGCTGATCCGCCTGACCGACCTGGGCATCCGCCAGGTCGACCGCGAGGTGATGGAAGCCATCACCGCCTTCGGCGCCAACCGTCGCCAGCAACTGTTCGGCGTGCAGCTGCCGCTGGCGCTGCCGAGCATCATGGCCGGCATCAACCAGACCACCATGATGGCCCTGTCGATGGTCGTCATCGCCTCGATGATCGGTGCCCGTGGCCTGGGTGAGGACGTGCTGGTGGGCATCCAGACCCTCAACGTCGGCAAGGGCCTGGAAGCAGGCCTGGCCATTGTCATCCTCGCCGTGGTCATCGACCGCATCACCCAGGCTTACGGCCGCTCGCGCCACCATGAGGCCAGCAAATGAGCAAGATCCAGGTCAAGAACGTCTACAAGATCTTCGGCGCCAAGGCCGACACCGCCCTGGCGATGATCCGCCAGGGCAAGAGCAAGGCCGAGGTGCTGGCCGCCACCGAGTGCGTGGTTGGTGTCAACGACCTCTCGCTGTCCATCGAGGCCGGGGAAATCTTCGTCATCATGGGCCTGTCCGGCTCCGGCAAGTCGACCCTGGTGCGCCACTTCAACCGTCTGATCGACCCCACCAGCGGGCAGATCCTGGTGGATGGCGAGGACGTACTCGCCTATGACTCGGCCGCGCTGGAGAACTTCCGCCGACGCAAGATCAGCATGGTGTTCCAGAGCTTCGGCCTGCTGCCGCACAAGAGCGTGCTCGACAACGTCGCTTACGGCCTGAAGATCCGCGGCGAGAGCAAGGCCCTGTGCCAGGAGCGCGCGCTGCACTGGATCGCCACCGTGGGCCTGAAGGGCTACGAGAAGTCCTACCCGCACCAGCTCTCCGGCGGCATGCGCCAGCGCGTCGGCCTGGCCCGCGCACTGGCCGCGGACACCGACATCATCCTCATGGACGAAGCCTTCAGCGCCCTCGACCCGCTGATCCGCGCGGACATGCAGGACCAGTTGCTGGAGCTGCAGAAGACCCTGCACAAGACCATCGTCTTCATCACCCACGACCTCGATGAAGCCGTGCGCATCGGCAACCGCATCGCCATCCTCAAGGACGGCCAGCTGATCCAGGTGGGCGCGCCCGCCGATATCCTGCACAAGCCTGCCGACGAGTACGTCGACCGCTTCGTCCAGCGCCGCGTGGCCGCGCTGTAACACCATTCGCCGGCGGGGAAGGGGGCTTCCCCGCCTACAGGAGTTCCGCATGTCGTCCTCTTCCACCATCACCTTCGGCAACGGTCCGCTGCGCTGGCAGGACCTGGTCGCGGTGGCTCGCCATGGCGCGCGCCTGCAACTGGCGCCGGCGGCCTGGGCGCGCATCGACAATGCCCATGGCATCGTCGAGCGTATCGTCAGCCGCGGGGAACGGGCCTATGGCATCAGCACCGGGCTGGGTGCGCTGTGCAATGTGGTGCTGCAGGGCGAACAACTGGCGCAGCTCTCGCGCAACACCCTGCTCAGCCATGCCTGTGGCGTCGGCGAGCCGCTGAAGGACGAACAGACCCGCGCGATCATCTGCGCGGCCATCACCAACTACAGTCATGGCAAGTCCGGCCTGCACCGCCGCGTCGTGGAAGCGCTGGTCGCGCTGCTCAACCATGGCATCACCCCGCGCGTACCGTCGCAGGGCTCGGTCGGTTACCTGACCCACATGGCCCACGTCGGCGTCGCCCTGCTGGGCATCGGTGAGGTGAGCTACCGCGGCGAGATCGTTCCCGCCGCCCAGGCGCTGGCCGCCGAGGGCCTGGAACCGGTGCAACTGGGCGCCAAGGACGGGCTCTGCCTGGTCAACGGCACGCCGTGCATGACCGGCCTGAGCTGCCTCGCCCTCGACGAGGCGACCCGCCTCGCGCAGTGGGCCGACGTGATCGGCGCCATGAGCTTCGAAGCCTTGCGCGGGCAGATCGACGCCTTCGACGCGGAGATCATCGCGCTCAAGCCGCACCCGGGCATGCAGAAGGTCGGCGCCAACCTGCGCGCGCTGCTCGAAGGCAGCGAAGTCATCGCCAGCAGCAAGGGCATTCGTACCCAGGACGCCCTTAGCATCCGCTCCATGCCGCAGATCCATGGCGCCTGCCGCGACCAGCTGGAGCACGCGGCCAAGCAGATCGAGACCGAACTCAACTCTGCCACCGACAACCCGCTGGTGCTGGGCACGCCGGACGACTACCGGGTGGTGTCCCAGGCCAACCCCCACGGCGAATCGGTGGCCATGGCCGCCGACCTGCTGGCGATTGCCGTGGCCGAGCTGGGAGGGGTCTCCGAACGTCGCCTGGACCGCCTGATCAACCCGCTGGTCAGCGGCCTGCCGGCCTTCCTGGTCAGCAAGCCGGGGGTCAACTCGGGGATGATGATCGTGCAGTACGTCGCCGCCTCGCTGGCCGGCGAGAACCGCCAACTGGCGCAGCCGGCGGTGGTGGACAACTTCGTCACCTCCGGCCTGCAGGAAGACCACCTGAGCCTGGGCACCAGCGCCGCGCTCAAGCTCGGCCGCGCCCTGGACAACAGCCGGCGCATCCTCGCCATCGAATACCTGCTGGCCGCCCAGGCCTTCGAATTCCTCAAGCCGCAGCGCTTCGGCAGCGGCACCGACTGCGCCTGGAGCCTGCTGCGCGAGCAGGTGCCGGCCTATGACAGCGACCGCTGGCTCGCGCCGGACATTGCCCGCACCGCCGAGTTGCTGGCCGACCCGGCGGCGCTGCACAGCGTCGGCGCGAGCATCGGGAGACTGCAATGAAACACCTCTGGCAACACTGCCACGCGGCGACCCTGAAGGGCGGGCGCTATTCGATCATCGAGGACGCCGCGATCATAACCGAGGGCGAGCGCATCGCCTGGATCGGCCCGCGTGCCGAGCTGCCCGAGCGCCCCGTGCAGAGCACCGACCTGGGCGGCGCCTGGGTCACGCCGGGCCTCATCGACTGCCACACCCACCTGGTGTTCGGCGGTGATCGCAGCGGCGAATTCGAGCAGCGCCTGAACGGCGTCAGCTACGCCGAGATCGCCGCCGCCGGTGGCGGCATCGCCAGCACCGTGCGCGCCACCCGCGAGGCCAGCGAGGACGAGCTGCTGGCCAGCGCCATCAAGCGCGCCCGGCCGCTGCTGGCCGATGGCGTGACCGTGCTGGAAGTGAAGTCCGGCTACGGCCTGGACCTGGATAGCGAGCGCCGCATGCTGCGCGTGGCCCGCCGCCTGGAGCAGGAGCTGCCGGTGACGGTGCGCACCACCTGCCTGTCCGCCCACGCCCTGCCGCCCGAGTACGCCGGTCGCGCCGACGACTACATCGAGCAGATCTGCACACACATCCTCCCGGCCCTGGCCGAGGAAGGGTTGGTGGACGCGGTGGACGCCTTCTGCGAACACCTGGCGTTTTCCCCGGCGCAGGTCGAGCGGGTGTTCCAGACCGCCCAGCGCCTGGGCCTGCCGGTGAAGCTGCATGCCGAGCAGTTGTCCTCGCTGCACGGTTCCACCCTGGCCGCGCGCTACGGCGCGCTGTCTGCCGACCACCTGGAGTTCATGGACGAAAGCGACGCCATCGCCATGGCCGAGGCGGGCACCGTTGCGGTGCTGCTGCCGGGCGCCTTCTTCGTCCTGCGCGAAACCCAGCTGCCGCCGATGGACGCCCTGCGCAAGCACGGCGTGGCCATCGCCATCGCCAGCGACCTCAACCCCGGCACCTCGCCCGCGCTGTCCCTGCGCCTGATGATGAACATGGCCTGCACCGCGTTCCGCATGACGCCGGAAGAAGCGCTGGCCGGCGTCACCCTCAACGCCGCGCGGGCGCTGGGCATGGCCGACAGCCACGGCAGCCTGGAGGCAGGCAAGGTCGCCGATTTCATCGCCTGGGACATCCAGCGCCCCGCCGAACTGGCCTATTGGCTCGGCGGCGACCTGCCCAAGCGCGTCATTCGTCACGGAGAGGAGATCACTGCCCGTGGATAACGTCCTGACCTTCAAACGCGGCCGCGTGCCGCTGCTGATCAGCATGCCGCATCCCGGCATCCGCCTGACCCCGGCCGTGGAAAACGGCCTGGTGGACGAGGCCCGCGAGCTGGCCGACACCGACTGGCATATTCCGAAGCTCTACGCCTTCGCCGAGGAACTGGGCGCCAGCACCCTGGCCGCCGGCTACTCGCGCTACGTCATCGACCTGAATCGCCCGGCCGACGACAAACCGCTGTACAGCACCGCCACCACCGGCCTCTACCCGGACACCCTGTTCGACGGCCGCCCGCTGTTCAAGGACGGCCAGACGCCTTCCGCTGAAGAGCGCGCGCGTTACCTGGCCGAAGTCTGGACGCCTTATCACCAGACCCTGGCCGACGAGCTGGCGCGCCTGAAGGCCGAGTTCGGCTACGCGCTGCTGTGGGATGCGCACTCGATCCGCTCGCACATTCCGCACCTGTTCGACGGCAAACTGCCGGACTTCAACATCGGCACCAACAGCGGCGCGAGCTGCGATGCGCAGCTGGCCGAGCGGCTGGTCGCGGTGTGCGCCGAGGCGCCCAGTTACAGCCACATCCTCAACGGTCGCTTCAAGGGCGGGCACATCACCCGTTACTACGGCCGGCCGCAGGACAACGTGCATGCCGTGCAGCTGGAACTCGCACAGTGCAACTACATGGATGAGCGCGTGCCCTTCGGCTACCGCGAAGACCTCGCCGCGCCCACCGCCCAGGTACTCCGCAAGTTGCTGGAAACCTTCATCGCCTGGGGCCGCGAGCGCTACGGCCGCTGAGTTTTACGCAGCCTCCTGTTGCGCCGGGACTGTCGGCGCGGCGCCGCCGGACCACGCATCCCGGCGGCGCTTCCCGATGCGGCAGGGGCTGTCTTTTCATTCGAAGCGGTGCTGCGCCAGTTGCCTCTCGGCGTGCCGCACCAGCATTTCCAGCAGCAGCGCCTGGGTGTGCGGCGGCGTTTCGTCGGCGCGGGTCAGGGCGTAGAGCGTCACCTTCACGGTAGGTGACAGGGTTCGCTGTACCGTCAGGCGTTCGTCCGCACCCAGCGCGGTGAAAGGATCGACCAGCGCCAACCCGGTTCCGGCCTCCACCAGCGTGCGCGCCAGCGCATAGGTCTGCACCGCGATGCGCACGCGCGGCGGCGGTTCGATGTTGGCCAGATGGCTTTCCAGGCGCGCGGACAGTGGGTCGGAAGTGGACAGCCCGATCATCGGCTCGCCCGCCAGTTCGTCCAGTGTCAACGCTTTGCCCAGGCGCTCTTCCGGCCAGTGCCCGCGAGGCGCCAATGCCACCAGCGGGCCGCTGGCGATGGGTTGCGAGCGCAGGCCGGGGTGGTCGGTCTGCTGCAGGGTCAGGGCGAGGTCGAGTTCGCGCATCAGCAGGTTCTGCACCAGTTCGCGCGAGTGCTGGGTGGCCAGTTCGCAACTGCTCTGCGGGTAGCGGTCGGTCCATTCGCGGATCACCGGCGGCAGCAGCGACAGCGCCATGGCCGGCGTGGCGCCCACGCGCAGGCGGTTCTCCGGCTGGCCGCGCAGGCTCTGCGCGAGACGCCGCACGCCCTGCAGGCTTTCGCTGACCTTGGCCACTTCGCGCTCCAGCTCCAGCGCTTCGGGCGTGGGCTGCAACTTTCCGCGGACACGGAGAAAGAGCGGGAAGCCCAGCTGCTGCTCGGCGTGCTGCAGCACCTTGGTTACCGCCGGCTGCGAGACGTGCAGCAAGAGGGCGGCGCCGCTGACCGAGCCGGTCTCGCGGATGGCCTGGAACACTTCGATATGGCGCAGGCGCATGGCGTCCCCCTTGTGTGAATAACGTGCGCGTATAACCCAGGGTTATGGGTTGCCCATGTTTATTCATTGTTCGCCGTCTGTCACCCGGCACTAAGGTCGAGGCCAGGATTGAATGGGCAGTGAGGCGGCAATGGCACAGCGGGTTTGCATCATCGGCGCGGGCGTGGTCGGACTGGCCACCGCTCACGCGCTGGTCCTCGAAGGCTTCGACGTCACCGTGCTGGAAGCGCGGGATCAGGCCGGGCTGGAAACCAGCTTCGCCAACGGCGGCCAGCTGTCCTACCGCTACGTCGCTCCACTGGCCGATGCCGGTGTGCCGCAGCAGGCGCTGGGCTGGCTGCTGCGCGGGGATTCGCCGCTGCGCCTGCGCCCGCGCCTGGACCCGGCGCAATGGCGCTGGCTGATGGCGTTCACCGCGGCCTGCCGGCGCTCGGTGAACCAGGCCAATGCCCAACACCTGCTGCGCCTCGCCCTGTTCAGCCAGGCCACGCTGGCGCAGTGGCGCGAGAACGGGTTGGACGGCTTCGAGTGGCGGCGCAACGGCAAGCTGGTGGCCTTCCGTGACGAAGGCAGCTTCCGGGCTGCGCGGCAGAACCTCTCCGATCCCGCCGCGCAGTTCGTGCTCTCGGCCCAGCAGTGCCGCGAACTGGACCCGGCGCTGGAGGGCGCGCCCTTCGTCGGCGGCATCCACACGCCGGACGAGGAGGTCGCCGACTGCTTCCTGTTCTGTCAGCGCCTGGCCGAGCGGCTCCAGGCGTCCGGGCGCTGTCGCCTCCTCCACGGCTATCCGGCTTCCCGGCTGATCCTGCGCAATGGCGCTGTCGTGGGCGTTGAGGCGGGAGGAGAAAGCTTCGCGGCCGATCACGTCGTGCTCGCCGCCGGCTACCGTAGCGCCGCGTTGCTGCCAGGCGGGCCGCGCCTGCCGCTCTATCCGCTCAAGGGCTACAGCCTGACCGCGCCGATCCGCGCCGGCGACCACGCGCCGGAGGTCAGCCTGACGGACTACGACCGCAAAGTGGTCTATGCACGCATCGGCGACCGCCTGCGTATCGCGGCCATGGTCGACATCGTCGGCTTCGACCCGCGCCTGGAGCCCAAGCGGCTGGCGCTGATCCGCCAGCAGGCGGCGGACACCCTGCCCAATGCCTGCGACTATGGCGCCGCCCTCGAATGGGCCGGCATGCGCCCGGCCACGCCCACCGGCGTGCCGCTGGTGGGCGCCTGCGGGCCGCATGGTCTGTGGCTCAACCTCGGCCATGGTGCGCTGGGTTTCACCCTGGCCTGTGGCAGCGCGCAACTGATTGCCGCGCAGATCGCCGGGCGCCGCCCGGACATCGACACCAGCGGCCTGACGCCCGAGCGGCTGGCCGGCTGATTCCTTCGCATTGGGAGACTCACCATGCAACTTACACGCATCGCCACCAACGACCGCCTTTCCGGCGCTATGGTCTTCGGCTCGCTGGTGTTCCTCTCCGGGCAGGTGCCCGGTCAGGCCACCGACATCCAGGGGCAGACCCGCGAGGTACTGGCGAAGATCGACGCGCTGCTGGCCGAGGCCGGCACCGACAAGGCGAACATCTTGAGCGCCACGATCTACCTGAAGGACATCGCCGCCGATTTCGAGGCCATGAACGGCGTCTGGTCCGCCTGGCTGCCCGCGGGCTGCGCGCCGACCCGTACCACGGTGCAGGCGCTGCTGGCGCGGCCGTCCGTGCTGGTGGAGATCACGGTGATCGCCACACGGCCCTGAACCTCAACCTGCTTTACAACAACAAGAGGGATCGAACCCATGAAACGATTTGCACTGGGAATGCTGGCAGCGTCCAGCCTGGTCTGTGCGCTGGCGCAGGCGAACGAAGCGCTGGAAGGCACGCTGAAGAAAGTCGCTGATAGCGGCACGATAACCCTGGGTTATCGCGACGCCTCGGTGCCGTTTTCCTACCTGGGCGACAACAGCGGCCAGCCCATGGGCTACTCGGTGGAGCTGGCCGGCAAGGTGGTCGAGCGCATCAAGCAGAAGCTGAACAAGCCCGATCTTGCGGTGAAGTACAACCTGGTGACCTCGCAGACGCGCATCCCGCTGGTGCAGAACGGCACCGTTGACCTGGAGTGCGGCTCCACCGGCGTTACCGCCGAGCGCATGAAGCAGGTGGCCTTCTCCTACGGCTTCATCTACGTGAAGGGCCAGTTGCTGACCGCCAAGGACAGCGGTATCCAGGGCTTCGACGATCTCAAGGGCAAGAACGTGGTGACCACCGCCGGCACCACCAACGAGCGCTACCTCAAGGCCTACAACGTCGAGCACAAGCTGGGCATGAACGTGGTCAGCGCCAAGGACCACGGCGAAGCCTTCCTGATGCTGCAGTCCGGCCGCGCGGTGGCCTTCTACATGGATGATGCGCTGCTGTATGGCGAGAAGGCCAAGGCCCGCGACCCGCATCACTGGGTGGTGGTGGGCGAGCCGCAGTCGCGGGAAATCTACGCCTGCATGGTGCGCCGCGACGATCCGCAGTTCCTCGCCCTGGTCAACCAGACCCTGGCCGACCTGTACGCCTCCGGCGAGATCAAGGGCATCTACCAGCGCTGGTTCGAGCAGCCGATCCCGCCGAAGAACCTCAACCTGGAATTCCCCATGACCGCCGAGCTGCAGGCGATCATCGCCAAGCCCACCAGCGAGCCGGTGCAGTAAGCCCGCTAGCGTTGCAGGCCGAGGTGGCGGATCAGCGGCTGCGCCTCGGCCAGGCGCCCCCAGACGTCGTCGAGCAATTCGGCGGGGTAGAAGGAGGGCAGGAGTGGCAATTCTTCGCGCGGCACCCAGGCCACATCGCGGATATCGAACTCGTCGCCACCCAGGCCGCGCAGGTTGTCCAGGCTGACGTTCCCGCTCCAGGCGTCCACGCGATAGAACAGTTCCATGTGGAAGCGTCCGGCCAGCGGCTCGGCGAACTCGCGGACGTAGACCAGCGGGCCGACTTCCACGGCCAGCCCCGTCTCCTCGAAGCACTCGCGACGCACCGTGTCGCGGGTGGATTCGTCCTTGTCCGACTCGAAGCCGCCGCCCGGCGGAATCCAGTAGAGGTCGCCGCCCACCTCGTGGCGTACCAGCAGGATGTGCTCGTCGCGCAGCAGCAGGCCGGCGGCGCGGATGCGGTGTTGCAGGGGGGAAGTCATTGCCAGTCGAGCCTCGCCAGTTTCCACTCGGAGCCGTCGCGCCACCATTCCAGTTTCACAGCGTAGTGCGCGGCGCTGTCGGGGATCAGGTTTTCGGCGCCGGTCAGGGCGACCTGGGCCTCGGTGTGGCCGCGGCTGGAGTAGGTCGGATCGAGCTGGCTGTCGCTGGAGAGGACGATCACCTTGATCTGCTGGTGGCGCAGGAACATCAGCGTCATGGTGCGCCGTGCCCAGTCGCGGTCGAATTCGCCATTGGCGCGGAAGTCGCGGTGCAACTGTTCCATCACGGCCCCGCTATGCTTGGCTTCCAGGTTGTCCTGCAGTTGTTTGACGGCGGCATCCAGTTGCGCACGAGGGTCGTCGCGGCCGCAGCCGCTCAAGGCCAGTAGCAGCAGGAACAGAGAAAGAAACAACTTCCGTGGCATGGCGCACGAACTCCTTTATGGGTTTTTCGCTGGCCCGAGTATCATGCCCGACACCGTGCGCGCCGAAGACCCTCAAGAGAGGTCGCACAGCGCCAGCGCGACTTTCGACAAGTCGGTGCAGGCCCTAGGATGGTTACTGGTCCGGGAACGACCGTACGCACTGATCCAGGAGCGAGCCATGCAATCTTTGTATCCGGAAATCAAGCCTTACGCCCGCCATGAACTGGCCGTCGAGGAGCCGCATGTCCTTTATGTGGACGAGAGCGGTATGCCTGACGGTTTGCCGGTTCTGTTCATCCATGGCGGCCCGGGTGCCGGTTGCGATGCCATGTCGCGGCGCTTCTTCGATCCCAACATCTACCGCATCGTCACCTTCGACCAGCGTGGCTGTGGCCGTTCCACGCCCTTCGCGAGCCTGGAGAACAACAGCACCTGGCACCTGGTGCAGGACATCGAGCGCATCCGCGAGCACCTGGGCATCGACAAATGGGTGCTGTTCGGCGGCTCCTGGGGCTCGACCCTGTCGCTCGCTTACGCCCAGACCCATCCCGAGCGCGTGCTGGCGCTGATCGTGCGCGGCATCTTCCTCTGCCGCCCACAGGAGATCCGCTGGTTCTACCAGGAGGGCGCGAGCCGTCTGTTCCCCGATTACTGGGAGGACTACCTGGCACCGATCCCGGCGGACGAGCAGGACGACCTGGTGAGCGCCTTCAAGCGCCGCCTGACCGGACCGGACCAGATCGCCCAGATGCACGCCGCCCGTGCCTGGTCCACCTGGGAGGGGCGCACCGCCTCGCTGCGGCCGAACCCGGCGTTGGTGGAGCGCTTCTCCGATCCGCACCGTTCATTGTCCATCGCCCGCATCGAGAACCATTACTTCGTCAACAACGGCTTCCTGGAACCGGACCAGCTGCTGCGCGACATGCACAAGATCGCCCATCTGCCGGGTGTGATCGTCCACGGCCGCTACGACGTGGTCTGCCCGCTGGACAATGCCTGGGCACTGCACAAGGCCTGGCCCAACAGTGAGCTGCAGATCGTCCGCGACGCCGGCCACGCCGCCAGCGAGGCGGGAATCACCGATGCGCTGGTGCGGGCGACCAATGAGATCGGCCGCCGCCTGCTGAACCTCCCGCCGGAGGCTGAATGAAGGGTTTGATCCAGCGGGTGCGCGGCGCCCGCGTCGAAGTCGAGGGTGAGGTGGTCGGCTCCATCGATCACGGCCTGCTGGTTCTGGTGGGCGTCGAACCGCAAGACAGCGAGGAGTCGGTAAATCGTTTGTTGCACAAGCTGCTTAACTATCGAGTGTTTGGCGACGATGAAGGTAAAATGAACCTTTCATTGAGCGATGTCGGTGGCGGTTTGTTGCTGGTTTCGCAGTTCACCCTGGCCGCGGATACCCGAAAGGGGCTTCGGCCAAGTTTTTCCAGCGCGGCGCCACCCGAAAGGGGCGCCGCGTTGTTCGATCTACTCGTGGAGCAGGCACGAGCCCGTCATCCCGTGGTCGCCACCGGCCGTTTTGGCGCCAATATGCAGGTTCACCTGGTCAATGACGGGCCAGTGACCTTTCTTCTGGAGGCTTGAACGCGCGGCAGCTTGTCATAACGCCGTGGGATGATGGTTAGGGCATATGCACCTAGAACAATGGGACACCGGGAGCTACAGGTACCCGTGGAAAAAAACGGGGAATCATTCAGGCTCACCGGGGTCGGAATTCAATCGCCGGCAAATTGGCATCGCCTTTGCCGGCCTTATTAGTTTTGTGTTCACGGACGAGGGGGACTCGTGATTTTCCGTTCCGTTCAACAACCTCTTTCTCGCAAATCCCTGCGCGTACTGGTCGGTTCCGCCCTCCTGGCGTTGAGCACCAGTCCGGCCTGGGCTTTCAATCTTGACGACGTGGCCGAGAAGGCCAAGACGCTGGCGGGCGAAAAATACAGCGCGCCGACCAGCAACCTGCCATCGGAATTCAGCGAAATGAAGTTCGCTGACTACCAGCAGATCCGCTTCCGCAACGAGAAGGCTTATTGGGCCGGCGACAAGACGCCGTTCAAGATCAGCTTCTACCACCAGGGCATGCACTTCGACACCCCGGTGAAGATCAGTGAAGTGACCTCCACCAGCGTCAAGGAGATCAAGTACGATCCCTCTCGTTTCGATTTCGGTTCGCTGAAGTTCGACGCCAATGCCACCAAGGACCTGGGCTACGCCGGCTTCCGCATCCTCTATCCGATCAATACCCCGGACAAGCAGGACGAGATCGGCACCTTCCTTGGCGCCAGCTACTTCCGCATCATCGGCAAGGACCAGTGGTGGGGCCTGTCCGCCCGTGGCCTGGCGCTGGACACCGCGCTGCCGTCTGGCGAGGAATTCCCGCGCTTCCGCGAGTTCTGGATCGAGCATCCCAAGCCCACCGACAAGCACCTGGTGATCTTCGCCCTGCTGGATTCGCCGCGTGCCACCGGCGCCTACCGCTTCATCATCCGTCCGGGCAATGACACCGTGGTGGATGTGAAGGCGCGCGTCTACCTGCGCGACAAGGTGTCCAAGCTGGGTCTGGCGCCGCTGACCAGCATGTTCCTGTTCGGCTCCAACCAGCCGTCCGCCGAGCACAACTTCCGTCCGGAGCTGCATGACTCCACCGGCCTGCAGATCCATGCCGGCAACGACGAGTGGATCTGGCGTCCGCTGAACAACCCGAAACACCTGTCCGTCAGCGCCTACAGCGTCGAGAACCCGAAAGGCTTCGGCCTGCTGCAGCGCGGCCGCGAGTTCTCCCGCTACGAAGACCTGGACGACCGCTACGACATGCGTCCGTCCGCCTGGGTCGAGCCGCAGGGCGACTGGGGCAAAGGTACCGTCGAGCTGGTGGAGATCCCCACGCCGGACGAAACCAACGACAATATCGTCGCCTTCTGGAACCCCGAGAAGCGCCCGGAAAACGGCGAGCCGCTGGACTTCGCCTACCGCATGCGCTGGACCAAGGACGAAGAGGCGCTGCACGATCCGAAATCCTCCTGGGTCATGCAGACCCTGCGCTCGGTGGGTGACGTGAAGCAGAAGAACCTGATCCGCCAGCCGGATGGCAGCATTGCCATGGTCGTCGACTTCGTCGGCCCGACCCTGAAAGCGCTGGCCGGTGATGCGCCGGTGAGCACTCAGGTGAGCACCGACGACAATGCCGAGGTCAAGGAGAACAACCTGCGCTACAACCCGGTGACCCAGGGCTGGCGCCTGACCTTGCGGGTCAAGGTCAAGGATCCGAAGAAGCCGACGGAAATGCGCGCCGCGCTGGTGAATGGCGGCCAGACCATTTCCGAAACCTGGAGCTACCAGCTGCCTGCCGATGAATAACTCCACCGCTACCACCGCGCCGGTGGCCGATTACCTCGCGCACCTGCCGCTTTCGGCGGCCGAGCGCGAGCGTCTGGCCCGGGCCGGTTCCTTCAGCGAGCTGCACGAGCAGCTCGCTGGCGATGATGCCCAGAGCGACGATGTTGCGCTGGCCTCGGTCGGGGCGCGCCTGCGCCACGGCTATGGTCAGGAACTGGACGATGCCCGGATGCTGGGTATGGACGATAACGGCCGCACCTACCTCAAGGCCGCGCCGCCGATCCAGCGCACCAAGGTCATCCCCGAACCCTGGCGCACCAACCCACTGATTCGCGGCTGGCGCCGCCTGATCGGCCGCAGCAACCCGTCCAGGCCGGTTCGCGACCTACCCAAGGCGCGCTGGCAGCGGGTCGGCTCCTGGCGCCGTTTCATCCTGGTGCTGCTGATGCTGGGCCAGACCAGC
This sequence comes from Pseudomonas sp. B1-22, assembly GCF_050474425.1. Classification (NCBI taxonomy): domain Bacteria; kingdom Pseudomonadati; phylum Pseudomonadota; class Gammaproteobacteria; order Pseudomonadales; family Pseudomonadaceae; genus Pseudomonas; species Pseudomonas sp. B1-22. The sequence goes on from NZ_JBCHVH010000003.1 coordinate 327,960, forward strand.
GTCGCCACCTACTACATGAAAGGCATCCTGCCCTATCAGGGCTGGGCCTTCGTCGATCTGGAAGAGATCAACCGCCAGACCTGGCTGCAGACCCTGGTGCAGGTGCTGCCGTACCTGATCCAGTTCGGTGTGCTGACATTGTTCGCCATCCTGTTCTGCTGGGTGTCGGCCGGTTTCTGGACCGCCCTGATGGGCTTCTGGGAGCTGCTCACTGGCCGCGACCGCTACCGGATTTCCGGCAGCAGCGCCGGCAATGAGCCGATTGCCGCCGAGGCGCGCACCGCGATCGTCATGCCGATCTGCAACGAGGACGTGCCGCGGGTCTTCGCCGGCCTGCGGGCGACCTACGAGTCGGTCGCCGCCAGCGGCGAGCTGGATCGCTTCGACTTCTTCGTGCTCAGCGACACCAACCAGCCGGACATCGCGATGGCCGAGGAAAAGGCCTGGATCGAGCTGTGCAACGAAGCCAAGGGCTTCGGCCGCATCTTCTACCGTCGCCGCCGGCGCCGGGTGAAGCGCAAGAGCGGCAACATCGACGACTTCTGCCGTCGCTGGGGTGGCCAGTACAAGTACATGGTCGTCATGGACGCCGACAGCGTGATGAGCGGCGACTGCCTGACCAAGCTGGTGCGCCTGATGGAGGCCAATCCCGAGGCCGGCATCATCCAGACCGCGCCCAAGGCGTCGGGCATGGATACCCTGTATGCGCGCATGCAGCAGTTCGCCACCCGCGTGTACGGCCCGCTGTTCACCGCCGGCCTGCACTTCTGGCAACTGGGCGAATCGCACTACTGGGGCCACAACGCGATCATCCGGGTGAAACCCTTCATCGAGCACTGCGCCCTGGCGCCGCTGCCGGGCAAGGGTTCCTTCGCCGGTGCGATCCTCTCCCACGACTTCGTCGAGGCCGCGCTGATGCGCCGCGCTGGCTGGGGCGTGTGGATCGCCTACGACCTGGAAGGCAGCTACGAGGAATTGCCGCCCAACCTGCTGGACGAGCTCAAGCGCGACCGCCGCTGGTGCCACGGCAACCTGATGAACTTCCGCCTGTTCCTGGTCAAGGGCATGCACCCGGTGCACCGCGCGGTGTTCCTCACCGGCGTGATGTCCTACCTGTCGGCGCCGCTGTGGTTCTTCTTCCTGGTGCTGTCCACCGCGCTGCTGGCGGTGCACCAGCTGATGGAGCCGCAGTACTTCCTGGAGCCGCGCCAGCTGTTCCCGATCTGGCCGCAGTGGCACCCGGAAAAGGCCATCGCCCTGTTCTCCACCACCCTGACCCTGCTGTTCCTGCCCAAGCTGCTCAGCGTCATGCTGATCTGGGCCAAGGGCGCCAAGGCGTACGGTGGCGTGATCAAGGTGACCCTGAGCATGCTGCTGGAGATGTTCTTCTCGGTGCTGCTCGCCCCGGTGCGCATGCTTTTCCACACCCGCTTCGTGCTGGCCGCGTTCCTCGGCTGGGAGGCCCAGTGGAAGTCGCCGCAGCGTGACGACGACGACACCCCGTGGAGCGAAGCGATCCGCCGTCACGGCCTGCAGACCCTGCTGGGCCTGTGCTGGGCGCTGCTGGTGGCGTGGCTGAACCCGCGCTTCCTGTGGTGGCTGTCGCCCATCGTCGGTGCCCTGATGCTGTCGATCCCGGTCTCGGTGATCAGCAGCCGGGTCAAGCTGGGCCTGGCCTCGCGTGACGAGAAGCTGTTCCTGATTCCCGAGGAATACGACACCCCGCGCGAGCTGCGTGCCACCGACGAGTACACCTACCAGAACCGCTGGCAGGCGCTGAAGGACGGCTTCGTCCGTGCAGCCGTGGACCCTGTGCTCAACGCCCTGGCCTGCGCCATGGGCACGGCCCGCCACGGCCATTCCGCCGCCATCGAATCGACCCGCACCGCGCTGGTCGAGAAGGCGCTGGACGCCGACCCCGAGCAGCTCGACGGCAACCGCCGCCTGGCGCTGCTGAGCGACCCGGTTGCGCTGTCGCGCCTGCACCTGGCGCTCTGGCAGGGCAACAAGGAGCAGTGGATCGGCCAATGGCAGCAGTCGCTGCGGGCCGACAGCCACGCGCCGGCGGTGCCGCTGGCGCCGGTGGCCGAACAGCCTCCGCTGTCGTTGCCCGCCGCGCAGTCCTGATCCTCGCCCGCCCTCGTCCCTACGTGGACGAGGGCGGTTGGCGAGTTTCCTGGTTTTCCCCGCGCGGCGCTGCTGGTACCCTGCGCCGGCTATCCAGAAATGATCGAGAAATCAGGCGCATGGGGTAGTCTTCGCACCCTTGTGCTGCACAGTGCGCCGTATTGCCCGCCGTCATGGATGCGCGACTCGATTTCTGGAACAACAAGAAGACCTTTTATTTGCTTGGGAGTTTGGGGATGAAAAAGTACCTGGCATCGCTGGTCATGGGCGTCTGCGCCCTGGTGGGCGTGGCCTCGGCGCAGGCTGGCGCCATCGATGAAGCGGCCAAGCGCGGCACCCTGCGCGTGGGCATGGACCCGACCTACATGCCGTTCGAGATGACCAACAAGCGCGGTCAGATCGTGGGTTTCGAAGTGGACCTGCTCAAGGCCATGGCCAAGGCCATGAACGTCAAGCTGGAACTGGTTTCCACCAGCTATGACGGCATCATCCCGGCCCTGCTGACCGACAAGTTCGACATGATCGGCTCGGGCATGACCCTGACCCAGGAACGCAACCTGCGCCTGAACTTCTCCGATCCCTTCATCGTGGTCGGCCAGACCCTGCTGATCCGCAAGGACCTGGAAGGCACCATCAAGTCCTACAAGGACCTGAACGATGCGAAGTACCGCATCACCTCCAAGATCGGCACCACCGGCGAGTTCGTCGCCAAGAAGCAGCTGTCCAAGGCCCAGTACCACGGCTTCGACAACGAGCCCGAAGCGGTCATGGACGTGGTCAACGGCAAGGCCGACGCCTTCATCTACGACTCGCCCTACAACGTCGTGGCCGTCAACAAGTTCGGCGCCGGCAAGCTGGTCTTCCTGGACCAGCCGTTCACCTACGAGCCGCTGGCTTTCGGCCTGAAGAAGGGTGACTACGACTCGATCAACTTCATCAACAACTTCCTCAAGCAAATCCACGAAGACGGCACCTACGATCGTCTGCATGACAAGTGGTTCAAGAGCACCGACTGGCTGAAGGACATGGAATAATCCACGTCTGATGCTGGTTCACCCGACGCGCAGGCCCCAGGCCTGCGCGTTCGCATTTTCACGGTAGAGATTCGTGGCTAGAACGAAACGCGCAACCTGGCCCTGGCATGGGCTGACCGGCCTGATCATCCTGCTGATCGGCTTCGGGCTTTGGTACTCCACCTCGCTGATTTCCTACGAGTGGCGCTGGAATCGCGTCCCGCAGTACTTCGCCTACCAGGCGGAGGAGCCGCAGCGGGCCGAGAACATCTCGCGGGTGGAGAAGATCGAGCAGAGCGGGCACGACGCGCGCGTCACCCTGCAGGGCGAGGATGGCCAGCAGCAGGTGCTGAGCGTGGCCACCGACAGCCTGCAGTTCGCCGAGAACGACGATGTCGCCGAGGGCGATGTGGTCGGCATGCAGCGCCATTGGGCGGCCGGGCCGCTGGCCTGGGGTCTGTGGACCACCCTGTGGATCTCCTTCATCTCCGGTGCCGTCGGCCTGTTCATTGGATTGCTGGCCGGTCTCTGCCGCCTGTCGAAGAACCCGACCCTGCACGACCTGTCGACCGTCTACGTCGAGCTGGTGCGCGGTACGCCGCTGCTGGTGCAGATCTTCATCTTCTACTTCTTCATCGGCACCGTGCTGAACCTCTCCCGCGAGTTCGCCGGTGTGGCCGCACTGGCGCTGTTCACCGGTGCCTACGTCGCCGAGATCGTCCGTGCCGGTGTGCAGTCCATCGCCCGTGGCCAGGATGAAGCCGCCCGTTCGCTGGGCCTGAACGCCGCGCAGTCGATGCGCCACGTTATCCTGCCGCAGGCCTTCAAGCGCGTGCTGCCGCCGCTGGCCGGGCAGTTCATCAGCCTGGTCAAGGACACCTCGCTGGTCTCGGTGATCGCTATCACCGAGCTCACCAAGAGCGGCCGCGAGGCGATCACCACCTCGTTCTCCACCTTCGAAATCTGGTTCTGCGTCGCGGCGCTCTACCTTGTGATCAACCTGCCGCTGTCGCACCTGGCAGGCCGTCTGGAACGGAGGCTCGGCCAAAGTGATTGAAGTTCGCAACCTGACCAAGGTCTTCGACACCCGTGGTCACACCGTCCGTGCCGTCGACGATGTGAGCACCTCCGTGGCCAAGGGTGAAGTGCTGGTGGTCCTGGGCCCGTCCGGCTCCGGCAAGTCCACCTTCCTGCGTTGCCTGAATGGCCTTGAGGAGTTCGATTCCGGCTCGGTGAGCATCGACGGCCTCGACCTGGCCAACCCGAAGACCGACATCAACGCCTACCGCCGTGAAGTCGGCATGGTGTTCCAGCACTTCAACCTGTTCCCGCACATGACGGTGCTGGAGAACCTGTGCCTGGCGCAGAAGGTTGTGCGCAAGCGCGGCAAGGCCGAGCGTGAGGAAAAGGCCAAGGCGCTGCTGGCGAAGGTCGGTATTGGCCAGAAGGCTAACGAATACCCCTCGCGCCTTTCGGGCGGCCAGCAGCAGCGCGTGGCGATTGCCCGTGCGCTGTGCATGGACCCGAAGGTGATGCTGTTTGACGAGCCCACCTCGGCGCTCGACCCGGAGATGGTCGGCGAGGTGCTGGACGTGATGAAAACCCTGGCCGTGGAAGGCATGACCATGGTCTGCGTGACCCACGAGATGGGCTTCGCCCGCGAAGTGGCCGACCGGGTGCTGTTCTTCGATCACGGCAAACTGCTGGAAGATGCATCGCCCGCGCAGTTCTTCGCCCAGCCCAGGGATCCGCGCGCGCAGGCGTTTCTGCGGCAGGTGCTGTGAGGTCTCAGCCTCGCTGAAAGAGCCGCCTTCGGGCGGCTTTTTTGTGCTTAATCGGCGGGGCTGGATTGGCTCTCGTAGGAGCGGACTTCGTCCGCGATGATCCCTCGCGCGGAACTGATCGCGGACGAAGTCCGCTCCTACGTTCACCGATAGCACTGGAGACGACGGGAATTGTAGGAGCGGGCCATGCCCGCGATCGCGCCCATGGGGCGCTCCTACAGGATTGGGCATTGCCGGAATCGCGCGCAAAAAGAAACCGCCCCGAAGGGCGGTTTCTTCTACAGCGTACAGCGTACAGCGTCAGTCGCGGTTGCGCGTCAGCAGCGCCGGACGCTCGGTCTTGCGGCGCGGTTCCAGCTCTTCCAGCTGCTCGGCAGTAGGGAAGCGGTCGCCGCGAACCAGGTCGCGCTTGTTGATCACCACCGGCTGACGGGTCGGTTTGGCGGCGCCGTACTCGCTCGGCTCGCGCAGCGGGGCGTCGTTCATGCGGGAGGCCGGAGCCTTGCCGCCGCGCTTGCGTTGCTGGCCCTGCTTGCCCTGGCCGTTGCCGCCCTGGCCCTGGCTGCGACCAGCGCCGTTAGGCTTCTTCGCGGCCTTGCCTTGGCCCTGACCTTGACCCTGGCCACGGCTCTGACCGTTGCCTTGGCCGCCGCCCTGGCCACCCTGACCACGGGAGCGCTGCTGGCCCTGATTCTGGCCTTGTCCCTGACCCTGGCCGCCACGGCGGCGCTGGCCGCGTTGCTGGTCCTTGTCCGGGAACGGGCTGACATAGTCGGCGCGGTTGCCGAAGTTGTCGAAGTCGTCGTCGAGGAATTCTTCCGGATCGCGATTGCCGTCGATTTGCGGCGCGCGAGCTGGCTTGGGCTGCTGCTGACGACCCTGGCCCTGCTGCTCCTGGCGGGGCTGACGCGGCTGGCGCGGTTGCGCGTTGGCATTGGGCTGAGCGTCGCCGCCCTGGCCTTCGCCCTTCTTCTTGCCACGGCCGCCACGACGGCGGCGCTTGCCGGCGGGCTTATCGCCCTCAGCGGCTTCACCGGTAGCGGGAGCGGCGTTCTGCTGCTCTTCGGCCTGCGGCTGCTGGGATTTTTCCTTGCTGCGCTCCTTGCGCTCGCCACGCTTGGCCTTGTCCTTGCGCGGCTGGCGCTGCGGAGCTTCCTTCGGCTCGGGCTGCTGGACTTCCGGCAGCACGACGTCAGGATCGAAACCTTGCATGTCGCCATCGGGGATGCGCTGCTTGGTCAGGCGTTCGATGGCCTTGAGCAGCTTGTCTTCGTCCGGAGCCACCAGGGAGATGGCTTCACCGGTACGGCCAGCGCGGCCGGTACGACCGATGCGGTGGACGTAGTCTTCCTCGACGTTGGGCAGCTCGTAGTTGACCACATGGGGCAACTGGTCGATGTCCAGGCCGCGGGCAGCGATGTCGGTGGCGACCAGGATGCGCACGTCGTTGGCCTTGAAGTCGGCCAGGGCCTTGGTGCGCGCGTTCTGGCTCTTGTTGCCGTGGATCGCGGCGGCCGGCAGGCCGTGCTTGGTCAGGTACTCGGCGAGGCGGTTGGCGCCGTGCTTGGTACGGGTGAACACCAGCACCTGCTCCCAGGCGCCAACGGTCACCAGGTGCGCGAGCAGGACGCGCTTCTGCACGGCGGGGATGCGGAACACGCGTTGTTCGATGCGCTCGACGGTGGTGTTCGGCGGGGTGACCTCGATTCGCTCCGGGTTGTGCAGGAGCTTGTTGGCGAGGTCGACGATGTCTTTGGAGAAGGTCGCCGAGAACAGCAGGTTCTGGCGCTTGGGCGGCAGCTTGGCGAGGACCTTCTTCACGTCGTGGATGAAGCCCATGTCGAGCATGCGGTCGGCCTCGTCGAGAACGAGGATTTCCACGTGAGACAGGTCGATGCTGCCCTGGCCGGCCAGGTCGAGCAGGCGACCGGGGCAGGCGACCAGGATGTCCACGCCCTTGGAAACGGCCTGGACCTGGGGATTCATGCCGACGCCGCCGAAGATGCAGGCGCTCTTGAGCGGAAGGTCGCGGGCATAGACCTTGAAGCTGTCATGCACCTGGGCGGCCAGCTCGCGGGTCGGTGTCAGGACCAGCACACGGGCCTGGCGCGGGCCGTGGCGGTGTTCGCGGTCAGGATGACCTTCGGGGAACAGGCGCTCGAGCACCGGGAGGGCGAAGCCGCCGGTCTTGCCGGTGCCGGTCTGGGCGGCAACCATCAGGTCGCGGCCTTGCAGGACGGCGGGGATGGCGCGTTCCTGAACCGGAGTGGGGCGCGTGTAGCCAGCGGCTTCGACGGCGCCAACCAGGGCCTCGGAGAGACCGAGGGAAGTAAAGGACATGCGGGGTTCCTGTAGGCCGGCGACCTGCCGGCTCGAGGGCGCGTGATTTCAAGCTCGGGGCGAGCGCTCAGCCTGGGGCTGGAAGCACTCCGCCCACGATACGCCGGCGTTGCGCTGGCCGGGATCGCGGACGGTAAGCCCGGAGCAATGATCCTCAGCGGGGGAGCTTGAGGTTGTTCCAGAGCGCCAGGCTGGGTTCAGCCTGGTTCAGGGTGTAGAAATGCAGTCCGGGTGCGCCGCCTTCAAGGAGGCGTTCGCACATTTCGGTGATCACCTGCTCGCCAAAGGCCTGGATGCTGGCGATGTCGTCGCCGTAGGCTTCCAGTTGCTTGCGAATCCAGCGGGGGATTTCCGCGCCACAGGCGTCGGAGAAGCGGGCCAGTTTGGTGTAGTTGGTGATTGGCATGATACCCGGTACGACCGGAATGCTGACACCGAGTTTCTCCGCACGCTCGACAAAATGGAAGTAGCTGTCGGCGTTGAAGAAGTATTGTGTGATGGCAGAGTCGGCGCCGGCCTTGACCTTGCGCACGAAATTCGCCAGATCATCCTCGAAATTGCGCGCTTGTGGGTGAACTTCCGGATAGGCGGCAACTTCGATGTGGAAGTGATCGCCGGTTTCGGCGCGGATGAACTCCACCAGCTCGTTGGCGTAGCGCAGCTCGCCGCTGGCCATGCCCATGCCCGAGGGCAGGTCGCCGCGCAGGGCGACGATGCGACGGATGCCGGCATCCTTGTAGTGGGCGAGCAGGGCGCGCAGTTCGGCCTTGGTGTCGCCGACGCAGGACAGGTGCGGGGCGGTGGAGATCTGCACTTCGCCGTCGAGCTGCAGCACGGTGCTCAGGGTGCGGTCGCGGGTCGAGCCGCCAGCGCCGTAGGTGCAGGAGAAGAAGTCAGGCTTGTACGCGGCCAGCTGGCGCGCGGTGGCCAGCAGTTTTTCGTGGCCGGCTTCGGTCTTGGCGGGGAAGAACTCGAAGCTGAAGCGGCGTTCTTGAGACATAGGAGAAGGCTCTCTTCTCAGCGGCAAACTTCAAGCGGCGGACTGCCAGCGGGTATCCGCTGGCAGTCCGTGGCCTGCAGCTTGCGGCTGCGATCAGTAACGGTAGGTGTCCGGCTTGAACGGGCCTTCCACGGTTACGCCGATGTAGTCGGCCTGCTGCTTGGTCAGCTGGGTGACGACACCACCGAAGCCTTTCACCATCTCCAGCGCCACTTCTTCGTCCAGCTTCTTGGGCAGTACTTCGACGGTCAGGCGCTCGGCTTTCTTCTCGGCGGAGAGGTCGGCGTACTTCTGCTCGAACAGGAAGATCTGCGCCAGTACCTGGTTGGCGAAGGAGCCGTCCATGATGCGGCTCGGGTGGCCGGTGGCGTTGCCCAGGTTCACCAGGCGACCTTCGGCCAGCAGGATCAGGTAGTCGTCGTTGGCCGGGTCGAAGGCGCCGGCGCCGGTGCGGTGGATCTTGTGCACCTGCGGCTTGACCTCTTCCCAGGCCCAGTTCTTGCGCATGAAGGCGGTGTCGATCTCGTTGTCGAAGTGACCGATGTTGCACACCACGGCGCGCTTCTTCAGCGCCTTGAGCATGCCGGCGTCGCAGACGTTGACGTTGCCGGTGGTGGTGACGATCAGGTCGATCTTGCCCAGCAGGGCGGCGTCAACGCTGGCTTCGGTGCCATCGTTCAGGCCGTTCTTGTACGGGGAGACCAGCTCGAAGCCGTCCATGCAGGCCTGCATGGCGCAGATCGGGTCGATTTCGGAAACCTTCACGATCATGCCTTCCTGGCGCAGGGACTGGGCGGAGCCCTTGCCCACGTCGCCGTAGCCGATCACCAGGGCCTGCTTGCCCGACAGCAGGTGGTCGGTGCCGCGCTTGATGGCGTCGTTCAGGCTGTGGCGGCAGCCGTACTTGTTGTCGTTCTTGCTCTTGGTGACCGCGTCGTTGACGTTGATCGCCGGGACTTTCAGGGTGCCCGCCTTGAGCATGTCGAGCAGGCGGTGCACGCCGGTGGTGGTCTCTTCGGTGATGCCATGGATGCGCTCGAGCATCTGCGGGTATTTCTTGTGCAGGATCTCGGTCAGGTCGCCGCCGTCGTCCAGCACCATGTTGGCGTCCCACGGCTTGCCGTCCTTGAGGATGGTCTGCTCGATGCACCACTCGTATTCCTGCTCGGTCTCGCCTTTCCAGGCGAAGACCGGGATGCCGGCGGCGGCGATGGCAGCGGCGGCCTGGTCCTGGGTGGAGAAGATGTTGCAGGACGACCAGCGCACTTCGGCGCCCAGCGCGGTCAGGGTCTCGATCAGCACGCCGGTTTGGATGGTCATGTGGATGCAGCCGAGGATCTTCGCGCCTTTCAGCGGCTGGCTGGCGGCGTACTTGCGGCGCAGGCCCATCAGCGCCGGCATTTCGGATTCGGCGATGATCAGCTCACGGCGGCCCCAGGCGGCCAGGGAAATGTCGGCGACTTTGTAGTCGGTGAAACCGGCAGGCGTCATGACAGCGCTCATGCGTAACTCTCCATTCGTTGTCTGCGAATGGGCGCCGTTGATGCGTTTGGCGACCGGCGGATGCCGACCGTGACGCGCCCCATCCGAGCCTGACAAATCGAAGCGAATCGATCTGCTGCAGCGCCCCTCGGATGGGTGGCGGGAACGGCCGGGCTGCGCCGGCCGTGAATGAAACCTGCGGATTATAGCCATGGCGGATGACAAGCCAAAGGCTTTTGGTCGCGTTCGCGCAATCGGTCGCGCCCAGGCTCCCCGTCGCGCCCGCGCCAGGGGCCGTGAAAACCCTGGCGCGGGCGTCGTTGCGGGGATCGTTGGGCGCTCGCCGGAGCCGGCGCCGATGGTCGGTCGTAGGCGTTTTACCGTGGAGCGGGAAAGTCAGATGACGCCGCCGTCGCGCAGCTTGCCGATGGCGGCCGAGTCCAGGCCCAGCACGCGTTCGAGGATTTCCTGGGTGTGCTGGCCGAGGGTCGGCGGGGCGTTGCGATATTGAACCGGCGTTTCGGACAGGCGGATCGGGCTGGCTACCTGCGGCACGGTTCCGGCCAGGGGGTGTGGCAGCTCCACGCGTAGGCCACGGGCGATCACCTGTGGGTCGGCGAAGACCTGCGACAGGTCATTGATCGGCCCGCAGGGCACGCTGGCCTGTTCCAGCACGGCGATCCACTCGGCGGTGGTGCGCATCACGGTGGACTGGCGGATCAGCGGGATCAGTACATCGCGATGCGCCACGCGCGCCTGGTTGGTGGCGAAGCGCTCGTCGGTGGCCCACTCCGGGTGGCCCGCCAGCTCGGCGAACTTGCGGAACTGCCCGTCGTTGCCGACGGTGAGGATGAAGTCGCCGTCGGCGGTGGGGAAGTCCTGGTACGGCACGATGTTCGGGTGCGCGTTGCCCAGCCGGCGCGGCGGGTTGCCGGTGGTCAGGTAGTTCAGGGTCTGGTTGGCCAGGCAGGCGACCTGCACGTCCAGCAGCGCCATGTCGATGTGTTGGCCGATGCCGCTGACGTCGCGGTGGGCGAGGGCGGCGAGGATCGCGGTGGACGAGTACAGGCCGGTGAGGATGTCGGTCAGCGCCACGCCGACCTTCACCGGGCCCGCGCCTTCCTCGGCGTCGGAGCGGCCGGTCAGGCTCATCAGGCCGCCCAGGCCCTGGATCATGAAGTCATAGCCGGCGCGCTTGGCGTAGGGGCCGAACTGGCCGAAGCCGGTGATCGAGCAATAGATCAGCTTCGGGTTGATCGCCTTCAGCGACTCGTAGTCCAGGCCGTAGGCCTTGAGCCCGCCGACCTTGAAGTTCTCCAGCACGATGTCGGCCTTGGTCGCGAGCTCGCGTACCAGGCGCTGGCCTTCTGGCTGGGTGAAGTCGATGGTCAGGGATTTCTTGTTGCGGTTCGCCGACAGGTAATACGCCGCTTCGCTGGTGTCGCGGCCTTCGGCGTCCTTGAGGAACGGCGGGCCCCAGGCGCGGGTGTCGTCGCCGCTGCCGGGACGCTCGATCTTGATCACTTCCGCACCGAGGTCGGCGAGGATCTGCCCGGCCCAGGGGCCGGCGAGAACGCGGGAGAGGTCGAGGACACGAATGTGCGAAAGGGCGCCGGACATGGAATCACCTGCAACGTGAAGTGGGGCGGGGAGGGCGCAGTGCGGGGACGCCACGGTCCTCCCCGGGGCCTCTCGGGCGAGAGGTAAAACGGGCGCCGGCTCGACTCCTGAGGGGCCGGCCGGCGCGAGGCGCTTAGAAGAACGCCTGGATGCCGGTCTGGGCGCGGCCGAGGATCAGCGCGTGGACGTCGTGGGTACCTTCGTAGGTGTTCACCACTTCCAGGTTGACCAGGTGGCGGGCCACGCCGAACTCGTCGGAGATGCCGTTGCCGCCAAGCATGTCGCGGGCCATGCGGGCGATGTCCAGGGCCTTGCCGCAGCTGTTGCGCTTCATGATCGAGGTGATTTCGACGGCGGCGGTGCCTTCGTCCTTCATCCGACCCAGGCGCAGGCAGCCTTGCAGGGCGAGGGTGATCTCGGTCTGCATGTCGGCCAGCTTCTTCTGGATCAGCTGGTTGGCGGCCAGCGGGCGGCCGAACTGCTTGCGGTCCAGGGTGTACTGGCGAGCGGTGTGCCAGCAGGCTTCGGCGGCACCCAGGGCGCCCCAGGAGATGCCGTAGCGAGCGGAGTTCAGGCAGGTGAACGGACCGCGCAGGCCGCGCACGTCGGGGAAGGCGTTCTCTTCGGGGCAGAACACGTTGTCCATCACGATCTCGCCGGTGATGGAGGCGCGCAGGCCGACCTTGCCGTGGATGGCCGGGGCGGACAGGCCTTCCCAGCCTTTCTCCAGGACGAAGCCGCGGATCTGGCCTTCGTCATCCTTGGCCCAGACCACGAAGACGTCGGCGATCGGGCTGTTGGTGATCCACATCTTGTTGCCGGTCAGGCGGTAGCCGCCATCGACCTTGCGGGCACGGGTGATCAGCGAGCCCGGGTCGGAACCGTGGTTCGGTTCGGTCAGGCCGAAGCAGCCGATGTATTCGCCGCTGGCGAGTTTCGGCAGGTACTTCTGCTTGGTGGCTTCGTTGCCGAACTCGTTGATCGGCACCATGACCAGGGAGGACTGCACGCTCATCATGGAGCGGTAGCCGGAGTCGACACGCTCGACTTCACGGGCGATCAGGCCGTAGCACACGTAGTTCAGGCCGCTGCCGCCGTACTCGACGGGGATGGTCGCGCCGAGCAGGCCGGTTTCGCCCATCTCGCGGAAGATCGCCGGGTCAGTCTGCTCGTGGCGGAAGGCTTCCAGTACGCGCGGGGCCAGCTTGTCCTGGGCGAACTGGTAGGCGCTGTCGCGCACCATGCGCTCTTCTTCGGTGAGTTGCTGATCCAGCAGCAGCGGATCTTCCCAGTTGAAGCTTGCTTTGGTGGCCATGGAGAAACCTCGGAACAGACAATGAAGGACCCGACAAGTCTAGGCGGGTACGGTGTGGGCCATCCTAGTCAGCCGTCGGGAAGCCGGGCAACTGACTAATTCGCATGGTGTTGTGATATTTTCTCACTCCGTAATTGCACTGCTGATGCGGATTTCTGCATTTCTGCCTTTATTACAGGCTTTTTGCGCGATCCGTTCGCATCACGAGATTCCGAAGAGGCATTCGATGCGACGCAAGATTCCGACCACCGCGGCGCTGGTCGCCTTCGAGTCCGCCGCCCGCCACGAGAGTTTCACCAAGGCCGCCGAGGAGCTGTCCCTGACCCAGAGCGCCATCTGCCGGCAGATCGCCGCGCTGGAGGAGTTTCTTGGCGTCGAGCTGTTCCGCCGCTCGCGGCGTGGGGTGAAACTGACCGAGGCCGGGCTGAACTATAGCCGCCGCGTCGCCCAGCGCCTGGACGCGGTGGAGCGCGATACCCTGGCGGTGATGGGCCAGCAGGGCGGCGGTACGCTGGAGCTGGCGGTGGTGCCGACCTTCGCCACCCAGTGGCTGCTGCCGCGGCTGAAGGACTTCAAGCGCCTGCACCCGGAGGTCACGGTCAACCTGACCAACCGTACCCGCCCCTTCCTCTTCGCCGACACCGAGTTCGACGCCGCGCTGTATTTCGGCGATGGCGTGTGGTCCGGCACGGTCGCCAATTTCCTCATGCACGAGAACCCGGTGCCGGTGTGCAGCCCCGAGCTGCTCGGCGGGCGCATGGAACTGTCCGCTGCGCAGATCGCCGAGCTGCCGCTGATGCAGCAGACCACCCGGCCTTACGCCTGGCGCCAATGGTTCGGCTCGCTGGGCATGAGCGTCGCGCACGACATGAGCGGCGCCCGTTACGAGCTGTTCTCCATGCTCGCCCAGGCGGCCATGCACGGCATGGGGGTGGCGCTGATCCCGCCGATGCTGATCCAGCACGAACTGGCCGACGGCAGGCTGATCGTGCCGATGCAACATGCCTATTTGAGCGAAAATGCCTATTACCTGATGATTCCCGAACGCAAGGTGGAGTCGGCGACCCTCGGTGCCTTCCGCGACTGGCTGGTCGACGAGGCCGCCAGGTACCGCGCCGAAGCGGGCCTTGGCTGAACATCTGCTGCGCGTCGGCATAACTGCGTTGGAAACAGACTGAAAAATGCTCATTTACAGAACGTAAACTCCGCTTTTTCAGCCTGTTTCCGCCTTGTTCTGCTCTAGCTCGCAAGATGTTGAAGAGGCTCTGAGTCATGGCAAGGTGCCGGGCGCCGGCTGGGTCCAGACTTGCGTAGCCGGCGGGGCTTTCCCCGTCATCGCGCTCACGAGGCGCAATCAGTTAGGAGTTCACATGAATTTCCATACCCGCAAATGGGTCAAGCCTGAAGACCTCAACCCGAACGGCACCCTGTTCGGCGGCAGCCTTCTGAAGTGGATCGACGAAGAAGCGGCGATCTACGCCATCGTCCAGCTGGGCAACCAGCGCGTGGTCACCAAGTTCATCTCCGAGATCAACTTCGTCAGTTCCGCGCGCCAGGGCGACATCATCGAGCTGGGCATCACCGCCACCGAGTTCGGCCGCACCTCGATCACCCTGACCTGCGAAGTGCGCAACAAGATCACCCGCAAGAGCATCCTCACGGTCGACAAGATGGTCTTCGTCAACATCGGCCCGGACGGCCAGCCGGCGCCCCACGGTCGCACCGAGATCAAGTACATCAAGGACCAGTTCAAGGACGACGCCATCCCGCAGCCCTGATCGTCCTGAAGGCTTTTCCCTGCGGGCCCGGAGCGAGGGCGAATCGTAGCGAAAGGCTTTGCATTTGCGTCGATTGAATGTGAGCCTGTGCCCGCCCACGGCGGGCATGGGCCGACGCAGCCTCCCCGCCGTTCCTGCAGCACACGATCCAGCAGAGCAACGACCAGGGAGAGACCATGCACACCACCTTCGCATCCGCACTGCGCCAACTGGCCGTGGCCACATGCGCCAGCCTGCTGCTGGCCGGCGGCGCGCATGCCGCGCCGCTCAAGGCCGACACCAAGCCCGAGGCGGGCACCTTCAAGATGGGCATGCAACCCTGGCTGGGCTATGGCCAGTGGTACGTCGCCGAACAGGCCGGCGCCTTCAAGGCCAACGGCCTGGAGCAGGTCGAGCTGGTCAATTTCACCGAAGACAAGGACATGAATGCCGCCCTGGCCAGCGGCCAGATCGATGGCGGCAACCTCGCCACCCACACCGCCATGGCCATGGTCGCCGCCGGCCTGCCGGTGAAGATCGTCCTGCTGCTGGACCAGAGCACCAGCGCCGACGCGCTGATCGTCGATCCCTCGATCAAGACCCTGACCGACCTCAAGGGCAAGCAGGTCGCCTATGAAGAAGGCACCACCAGCGACATCCTCCTGCACAGCGCCCTGCGCAAGGCAGGCCTGACCCTTGCCGACGTGCAGCCGGTGCCCATGCCCGCCGCCAACGCCGGCAGTGCACTGATCGCAGGGCAAGTCCCGGCTGCCGTGACCTACGAGCCGTACCTGTCCGCCGCCAGGCAGCAGAACCCCAAGGTCAACCTGCTGTACAAGGGCTCGGATGATCCGGGCATCATCAGCGACGTGTTCGTTGTACGCGAAGAGGTCCTGAAGGAGCGTCCCGGCCAGGTACTGGCACTGATCAAGAGCTGGGAAGCGGGCCTGAAACACTACAACGAGAAGACCGCCGAAGGCCGCGCCGCCATCGCCAAGGGCGTGGGCGCCGACGAGGCCGAGCTGACCAGCGCCTTCGACGGCGTGCACTTCTATTCGGTGAAGGAGAACCAGGCCGAGCTGAAGGGCGCCTTCCAGAAGGGCTCGTTCGAGCATATCCAGAAGGCGGCCAGCGAAGCCGGTATCCTCCAGCAGCCGGTCACCCCGGCGCAGGCCATCGACGCGCGTTTCGTCGAGGCGCTCTGAGGCACCCGGTGCGCCGGCCAGTGAGCCGGCGCGCGCTTTCTCCCGTTCGACGAGCTCATCATGAAAGCCCGTAAAGCCAACCCGCTGTTCACCATCGGCAAGCCGATCGCGCAGCGTCACTTCCTGCTCATCGGCGGCGCCGTGTTCGTCCTGCTGGCGCTGTTCTGGTGGCTGGCCGGCGCCAGCGGCGCGGTGCCGAAGATATTCCTGCCGGCGCCCGGCGACGTCTGGGCGCGCATGCTCAAGCTGGCCGCCGACGGCACCCTGTGGGCGGACCTGAAGGTCAGCGTGTATCGCATCGCCGTGGCCTTCCTGGTGTCCTCGGCGATGTCCATCGTGATCGGCGTGTTCGCCGGCTGCTACGGCTTCTGGAAGGCCGCCACCGAGCCGCTGGTGGACTTCGTGCGCTACATGCCGGTGGTCGCCTTCGTCCCGCTGACCATCCTCTGGGCCGGCACCAGCGACTTCCAGAAATTCCTCATCATCTGGATCGGCACCTTCTTCCAGCAGGTGCTGATGGTGATGGATGCCATCAAGCGGGTGCCGGCGGACTTCGTCGGCCTGGGCCGCACCCTCGGCATGCCGGACCGCCGCATCCTCCTGAAGATCGTCCTGCCCAGCGCGCTGCCGGGCATCTGGGACGCCCTGCGGATCAGCCTCGGCTGGGCCTGGACCTGGCTGGTGCTGGCCGAGCTGGTGGCCGCGACCTCGGGCCTGGGCTACCGCATCACGGTGTCCCAGCGCTTCTTCCAGACCGACACCATCATCGGCTACATCCTCCTGCTCGGCTTCCTCGGGCTGGTCACCGACCAGGCCATGCGTGCCGGCGAGAAGGTCCTGTTTCGCTACAACCGGAGGCGCAGCTGATGGCGACCCTGGAAATCTCCGGCCTGAACAAGAGCTTCGCGGTCGGCAAGGAGCGCCGCGAGGTGCTGCGGAACATCGACCTGACCCTGGCGGACAACGAGTTCGTTTCCATCGTCGGCACCTCGGGCTGCGGCAAGAGCACGCTGCTGTCCATCGCCGCCGGCCTGGAGGACTTCGACAGCGGCAGCGTGAAGGTGGATGGCGTGCCGATCGCCGGTCCCGGCCTGGACCGTGGCGTGGTGTTCCAGTCCTACACCCTGCTGCCCTGGCTCACCGCGCGGCAGAACGTCGAGTTCGCCCTCAAGGCGGCCGGCCTGTCCCGCGCACAGTGCCGCGAGATTGCCGACGAACACCTGGAACTGGTGAAGCTGACGAAGTTCGCCGAGGCCTACCCGAACGAGCTGTCCGGCGGCATGAAGCAGCGCGTGGCGATTGCCCGTGCGCTGTCCTACCGGCCGAAGATCCTGCTGATGGACGAGCCCTTCGGCGCGCTGGACGCCATGACCCGCCACCAGATGCAGGAGCTGCTCACGCGCATCTGGGAAACCCACCGGCTGACGGTGATGTTCGTCACCCATGACGTGGAAGAGGCGGTGTACCTGTCCGACCGTATCGTGGTGATGGGGCTCGGCCCCGGGCGGATCAAGACCACCTTCGACGTGAAGCTCGGCCGCCCGCGTCATGAGGAGATGGCTGCCAGCGCCGAGTTCATCGACCTGCAGCGCCAGGTGCTGCGCTCGATCCGCGAGGAAGAGCAGGGCGTAACCGCCCTGTAAGTCGGTTACCAGCGGCCGGAGGCACCGCCGCCGCCGCTGGAGCCGCCGCCGCCCCGGAAACCACCGCCTCCGCCGCCTCCACGACCGCCGCCGCCGCGCCCTATTGAACTGAGGATCATCCACAGCAGCTGCAGGACGCCCGAGGTCAGCCACATCGGCGGCAGGAAGAAGATGTACAGCACCAGCGGGATCGAGAAGGAACCGATCATCTGCTGCTGCAGGGCTTCGGGATTGGCTTCGCTGAACAGCAGCACCGCCGAGGCCACGCCGCCAACCAGTGCGCTGCACAACAGGTAGCGGCCCATGCTGCGCTGGCGCAGCCACTGCACCGGTAACAACAGGCACAGCAGCGGCACCCCCACCAACAGGGCGAGCAGGCCGAGCAGGCGCGCGGGCGGGATTTCCTCTGCAGCGCTGGCGTTGCGGTTGGAATAGGCATCGCTGTAGCCCGTCACCGGCCCCGTCTGCGGCAGTTGGTCTGCAGCGCTCTCGTCGGGGCCGGCAGGTGCCGCAGCCGGTGGTTCGATCAGGGCAATCAGGCTGTCCACGCCGGCCTGGATGCCGCCGGCGAAATCGCCGGTCTTGAAGTGCGGGACCATGGTGTCGCGGATGATGCGCCCGGCCTGTACGTCGGTGATGGTGCCTTCCAGCCCGTAGCCGACTTCGATACGCAGCGCGTGGTCATTCTTGGCGACTACCAGCAGCACACCATCGTCCACGCCCTTGCGGCCCAGCTTCCACTGTTCGAAGGCGCGCACCGCGTAGTCCTCGATGCTGTCCTCGCCGGTGGTGGGGACCAGCAGCACGGCGATCTGCGCGCCCTTGCGCTGCTCAAGGCCCGAGAGCTGGCTTTCCAGTTGTGCGCGCTGGGCGCTGTCGAGGGTCTGGGTGAGGTCGGTGACGCGGGCGCTGAGCGGCGGAATGGCGACCGGCGCCGCCTGCAGCAGGGCCACCCAGCACAGCAGCAGGGCGGCCAGCAGCCAGCGCGGCAGGTTCATTGCGCGGGCTGCGCCGGCGCGTTGCCGAAGTCCACTTTAGGCGCGGTGGAAATGGCGGCTTCGTTCTCCACGCTGAAGTTGGCCTTGGGCTGGTAGCCGAGCACTTTCGCGGTGAGCACTTCCGGGAACTGGCGGATCAGCACGTTGTAGGCCTGTACAGCCTTCACATAGCGGCCGCGAGCCACGGTGATGCGGTTTTCGGTGCCTTCCAGCTGGGTCAGCAGGTCCTTGAACAGGCCGTCGGCCTTGAGCTGCGGGTAGTTCTCGGTGACCACCAGCAGGCGCGAGAGCGCCGAGCTGAGCTCGCCCTGGGCTTGCTGGAAGCGCTTCACGGCAGCCTCGTCGCCGAGCTGGTCGGCGTTGAGCGTGGTACTGCCGACCTTGGCGCGAGCCTCGGTCACTTGTGTCAGCACTGCGGCTTCATGGGCGGCGTAACCCTTCACGGTGCTGACCAGGTTGGGCACCAGGTCCGCGCGGCGCTGGTACTGGTTGAGTACTTCCGACCAGGCGGCCTTCACCTGTTCGTCGCCGGCCTGCATGGCGTTGTAGCCGCAGCCGGAGAGCAGGGTGACGAGGATGTAAGCGGTCAGGAACTTGATCAGGCGTGGCATGGCAGGTGCTCGTGCTGGCGAAAAGGCCCAGTCTAGGCCAGTTCCGGCCGAGGACGCAGGGAGAAATGTCTGAAAGGGCGGGTGCTTGCCGGCGATGGGGGCGCTCAGGGTAGAATCGATCTGGTATATACCAGGAGTCATTCCGTGCTCGCCACTACCCTGGTGCTGCTGGCCGCCCTGCTGCACGCCACCTGGAACACCCTCGTCAAATTCAGCAACGACCGCCTGCTGGTGGTTGCCTGCATGGACATCGTCGGCCTGGCCGCCGGGCTGGCCCTGCTGCCCTGGATCGAGATTCCGCCCGCCGAGGTCTGGCCCTGGCTGCTGGCCGCCGTTTCACTGCAACTGGTCTACCGGGTACTGCTGATCCAGGCCTACAAGGTCGGCGACCTGGGCTTGGTCTACCCGCTGATGCGCGGGCTGTCGCCGTTGGTGGTGCTGGCGCTGACCCTGACCTTCGGCGGCGAGCACCTGACCGAAAAGCAAATCCTCGGCATCCTGCTGATTCCGGTCGGTATGATGTTCCTGCTCAAGGGCGGCGGTGGTTCGAAGCTGCCGTGGATCGCCTATCCCACCGTACTGCTGATGGGCCTGTGCATCGGCAGCTACACCTGGACCGACGGCAATGCGCTGAAGCTCTGGCCCAAACCGCTGGATTACCTGGTCTGGCTGTCGCTGCTGTCCGGCCTGCCATTCCCGCTGGTGGCGCTGGTCGGGCGTACCCGTGCCTTTGCGAAATTCTGGATCAACGACTGGAAGCTGGGTTTGAGCGTCGGCTTCTGCGTGCTGCTCAGCTACGGACTGGTGCTCTGGGCCATGCAGCTGGGCTCCATCGCCGAGGCCGCCGCGCTGCGCGAGACCAGCGTGCTGCTGGTGGTGCTGTTCGGCATGCGCTTCCTCAAGGAGCCCTTCGGCCTGCCGCGTCTGGCGGCGTGCAGCCTGGTACTGGCGGGGATGCTGGTGATGAAGCTCTGATGGGCGGCTGAACGGCGGCTGAACGGAATCGATCCCGCTGCGACGGATGGCCGCAGCCGCTTCTGCATGGTCTGGATCATTCGGAAATCGGGGCGGATAATCCGGCGCTTCCGTGTCTAGCCGTCCTACAAGAGTTCCCCATGAAGCTGAAGACCCTGCTCGTTCTGCTGCTCGCCGGCACGGCGCTCGCCGGTTGCCATCGCCTGGACCCCAATTCGCCGGAGGCCAAGCGCCAGGTGGTGTTCAAGGAGCTGCTCAAGACCAGCGAGGACATGGGCGGCATGCTGCGTGGGCGCATTCCCTTCGATGCGGACAAGTTCCGCGCCGGCTCCGCCAAGCTGGGCGAGCTGGCGGACAAGCCCTGGCAGTACTTCCCCACCACCCAGCCGCCGGCGGACAAGGTGGAAAACGAGGACACCCGCGCCAAGGCGGAAATCTGGCAGCGCCAGCTGGAGTTCCAGGCCGACGCCAAGACCTTCCAGCAGGCCGTCCGCGTGCTGGGCGAAAACACTCGCAACGCCGCGCCGACGCCCGAGGGCGTGCGCAAGGACTTCGCCGCGGTGGAAGACGCCTGCGAGGCCTGCCACAAGAAATTCCGCGCGCTCTAAGCGCGCTCTTTTCGTAGGAGCAACTGTCTACTTCTGGACAGTCTGTGCCGGCGCGTTCCCCCTCACCCTAACCCTCTCCCCCTGGGAGAGGGTTAGGGTGAGGGCCGCCCCGAGCGCAGAGACATCTCGTAGGAGCGGACTACGTCCGCGATTCGCTGGCATGGCCCGTTCCTACGAAAATCCTACGCTCCCGTAGGAGCGGATCTTATCCGCGATCCGGCCGACAGGCCGGCCCCGGTCTCCTCGCGGAAATGCCGGGTTTCACGCTCACTCCTCCAGTTCGCGCTTCGCCTGCTCCAGTTCGGCGCGGGCCTCCGCCAGCTTGTTCTTGCGCTTCTCGATCTTCTGCGCGTCGCCCTTGTCCATCGCCTTGCTCAGGTCCTTCTCGCGTCGGCTGACGTCCTGTTCCGCATCCAGCACGCGCTGCTTGCGCTGTTGCGCCAGGCCGGCGTCGGTGCAGTAGGTTCTTACCTTTTCCAATGCCGTCTGCAGGCCGGCGACCTGGTTGTCGTTGCCGTGGGCCCTGGCTTCTTCGAGCTGGCGCTGGATGGCGTCCTGCTTGGCAGCGCAACCGGTCAGGGGCTCGGCCGCCAGCAGCGGGGTGGTGCAGCCGAGGACGAGGAGGGCGGCGATCAGGGCGGAGCTTCGGAACATTTTCGGATTCCTGGGTTACCAAAGACTAAGACGTTCGAATGTGACGGCTAGAGTTTGTCATGGAGTGGCGCCGTGCGTGATGTCCTGGAACAAGGCCGACGTTCACGAAGCCCGCGGGGCGGGCAAGGAGAGGCGCCATGCGTATCGCTATCCGCGTCGTGCAGGGACTCATCGCGTTGCTCGTGCTGATGCTGCTGGTCGGCTTCTGGTGGTATCTGCCGGGGGAGCTGAGGCATCGCCCCATGCTCAGCGGGACGAGCGAGGACTCTTCGATACGCCTGGGCGAGCGGCGGCGCAGCTACGTGCTCTATACGCCCCGTCAGCTCGCCCAGCGGCCGGCGTTGCTGGTGGTGCTGCACGGGTCCATGAGCAACGGCGAGCGGATGCGCCGCGACAGCGGCTATCGCTTCGATGCGCTGGCGGACCGCGACGGTTTCCTGGTGCTTTACCCCGATGGCGTCGAGGGGCACTGGAACGATTGCCGCAAGGCCGCCACCTACAGCGCACGGCGCCTGAACATCGACGATGTCGGCTTCCTCTCGGCGATGATCGAGCGCCTGCAGCGCGAGCGCGGCGTCGACCCGGCACGGGTCTTCGTCGCCGGCTATTCCAATGGCGGGCAGATGGCGCTGCGCATGGCGGCCGAGGCAGCCGACAAGGTGGATGGCGTGGCCGCGGTTGCCGCCAGCCTGCCGAGTGCGGACAACGATGCCTGTCAGCCCGCGCAGCAGCCGAAGGCGGCCTTGCTGATGAATGGTACGCGCGACCCGATCAATCCCTACGCGGGCGGAGCGGTGACGCTGTTCGGCTTCGGCAATCGCGGCACGGTGTTGTCGACGGAGGATTCCGCCCTGGCGCTGGCGCGGCGTAACGGCCAGAGTGGCGTGCCCAGCCAGGATCGGCTGACCTCGATCGGGCCGGTCTGGGCCGAGCGGCAACGGTGGAGCGTGGCCGGTGCGGCGCCCGTGGAGCTGGTGACGGTGCACGGCGGCGGGCACCTGTTGCCGCAGCCGGTGTATCGTCCTCCGCGCCTGTTGGGGCTGGCCGACCCGGACCTGGATGGCCCAGCCGAAATCTGGCGGTTCTTCAGCGAACTGCCGCACTGAGGTTCAGAGGTCGATTACCCAGCACGGATCGAAACCGCTGTCCTCCCCCGGATAGGCGCCGGGATTGGCCACCACCCGGGCGTTGCCGATGCGGTAGTCCATCCGCTCGTGGACATGCCCGTGCACCCACAGGTCGCAGCGCTCCACCAGGGACTCCAGATTCGAGGCGAAGGCCGGCGACAGGCTGTCGCCGACATAGGGTTCGGGAATCGACCGGCCGCAGGGCGCGTGATGGGTGACCACCACGGTGCGCCCGGCGAAGGGCTGGGCCAGCTCCGCCTTCAGCCACTCGCAGGAGGCTTCGCACAGGTCGCGGCTCATTTCCGGGGTGAAGGGCTGGGTGAAGTAATCCACGCAGCGGAAGTCCGGCATCAGATGCAGTGCCTGCTCTACGGCGAGCTCTGCGCCGTGCTCGCCGTAGAGCTGGAAGTCGGTCCACAGGGTTGCGCCGAGCACACGCACATCGCCCAGCACCACGGCGTCGTTCTCCAGAAAATGGATATCCAGCGCGCGGGCCAGGTTGCGCATGGCCTGGGTGAGCTCCGGCAGGTCCGAGTGGTAGAACTCATGGTTGCCGGCGACATAGACGATCTCGCTATCGGGAAACGCCTCCCGCGCCCAGTGCAGCCCTTGCAGGTGCTCGTGGATATCACCGGCGAGGATCACCAGGTCGGCCTCGGCCTCGGGCAACGCGCGGCCACCGGGGAAGTGTTCGTGGTGAAGGTCGGAGAGGATACGCAGGCGCATGGTCGGTCACGGGGTGGCAATGGGTGTTCATTCTGCGCACGGTGCATGCGGATTGCCCAGCCCTTGACCTGTGTCATGGTAGGGCAGGTCAAGTGACATATCCCTTACGAAATTAAGGGATGATTCAGAGGAATCCTTCAGCTTTCGCTTGGAAAAGCAGTCTGGGAGGACCCCATGAAACTCATCTGGATCATCCTGGCCGCCGTCGCGGCGGCCTTCGGCCTGGCCCTGTTGCTCGATCCTCCGGCAACTCTGGACATCTGGGTTGTCCGCAAGCAGGCCATCCTGTTCACCGGCGTCGCAGCCTTCGCCCTGATGTCGCTGATCATGCTGCTGGCGGTGCGCCCGGCGTGGCTGGAGCGGCCACTGGACGGGCTGGACCGCATGTACCAGGCGCACAAATGGGCGGGCATTCTCGCCATCGTGCTCGCCTTGCTGCACTACCTGATGGAACTGGGCGGGCCGCTGCTGGCGGAGTTCATCGCCAAGCCGGCCAAGGGGCCGCGGGTGGAGACCTTCCTCGACGTCTTTCGTGGCTCGGCCAAGGACCTGGGGGAGTGGTCCGCCTGGATACTGGCGGCGATGCTGGTGATCACGCTCTGGCAGCGCTTCCCCTACCACCTGTGGCGTTACGTGCACAAAACCCTCGCGGTGGTTTACCTGGTGCTGGCCTTCCACGCCGTGGTGCTGGCGCCGGCGGCTTACTGGACTCAGCCGATCGGCTGGCTGGTGGCGCTCTGTGCAGCCGTAGGCAGCCTCTGCGCGCTCTGGTCGCTGGGCGGGCGGATCGGTCGCAAGCGCACCCACGAGGGCGTCGTGGTGGCGGTCGAGCGTCCCGGCGAGCGTATGCTCGAGGTCACCTGCAAGCTACAGGGACGCTGGCAGCACCGCGCCGGACAGTTCGCCTTCCTGACCTGTGACCGGCTGGAAGGGCAGCATCCCTTTACCCTCTCCAGCGGTGATCGTGGCGACGGCGAGGTGCGCTTCAGCATCAAAGCGCTGGGGGACTACACCCAACGCCTGCAGGAGGGCCTGAAGGTCGGTGATCCGGTGAAGGTGGAAGGGCCCTACGGTCGCTTCGATTTCCGCCGCGACAAGAGTGGGCGCCAGGTATGGATCGCCGGCGGGATAGGTGTCACGCCCTTCCTCGCCTGGCTGGAATCACTGCAGGGCAAGCCCGAGGACTGCCCGGAGGTGACGCTGCTGTACTGCGTGCGCTCGCCGTCCGACGCCATCTACGCCGGGCGCCTGCGCGAGTTGTGCGCGCAATTGCCGCGTATCGATCTGCGCATCCACTACAGCGAGAGCGAAGGCCGTCTGCAGGCCAGCGATCTCGAACTGCAGCCTGGCCCGCAAGGCCGCTGGCCGAGCGTCTGGTTCTGCGGTCCGCAGGGGCTGGCCGAGCTGCTGCGGCGTGATCTGCGCCGCCAGGGTATGCCGCGCAGTCGCTTCCACCAGGAAGCGTTCCGGATGCGCTGAGGATTTCAGAAACCGGCAATGCCGACGTCATGCAGTTGCTGCCGCAGCTGCATGACGTCCGGCGCGTTGAAGAAGCTTTCCAGCTGGGCGGCACGCACCTTGCCGATGCCCGGTCGCGTCTGCCACTGCTCCGTGCTGCGGGCGGCCAGGGCAGTCCAGTCCTCTCCCGGCGGCAGGGCGGCGGCAGAGGGTGTGCCGAGCGCTCGCAGCCAGGTCGTGAAGGAGCGCTGGCGGGCCTGCTGGAACTGTTGGTGCAGGTTCTGCGCGCTGCGCTCGCCCAGGCCGGGCAATTGCGACAGTTGATCGGGCGTCAGTCTCAGCCAGTCGAGCAGTCCCGGCAGCAGTTCAGCTTCATGAAGGCGCCGCCAAGTGCCCGGCCCGACGCCGGAAAGGGCAAGTCCCTGTTTGCCGCCCAGCCATTCAAGTCGGGCGAGAAACTGGTCTTCACAGCCCTCTGTCGGCTGCCAGCAGGTCAGCGGGCCGTATTGCCCGTCCGCTGGCGCGGTGATCTCGGCTCGGGCGGGTGAGCGCCAGACCACGCCATCCAGGCGCGGGATGGTCAGGCCGGCGAGAGCAATGGCGACCTGGTCGCCGGGGCGGATGTCGAGGCTGCGCCAGCGTTTCAGGGAGCCGGTGCTGACGCGCTGGATGCTGCGTCCGTCCAGTTCCACCGGCGCCAGATGCAGCACAGGCGTGACCCGGCCGCTGCGCCCGACCTTGAACTCCACCCGGCGCACTTCGGCCAGCGCCTGCTGATAGGGGTATTTCCACGCGACCGCCCAGCTGGGTGTCTGCGCGCTCCAGTTCCTGCCCGGAGGTCGCCGGCCCTGGCGGATGACGATGCCGTCGCTGGCGAAGGGCAGCGGTTGCCGGTACCAGCGCTCGCGCCAGGCTTCGATCTCGGCGAGCCCGGCGACCGGCTTCGTCAGTTCGGCGCTGTCGGCAAAGCCGAGCTGCCGCAGACGCTGCAGGCGCTCCGGCATGTCCAGCGGGCCATCCGGCACCTCCCAGACGAACAGGCCGATGCGTTCGCCCTCGCTGCCGAGCGACTTGCGCGCCATCAGTCCGGCGACCTTTCCGCGTGCGCCCAGGCCACCCTGACGGGCCTGCACGTGCTGCGGCAGGCGCCAGTAGAGTTCACCTTGCACCAACAACCGGCCGCGCTCGCCGGCCAGTTGCCGGGGGATTGCAGGCACCTGCCGTGCATTGTCCGTCCAGTCCTGCCCTGAGGTGCCATCCCCACGGCTGATCGCCTGGTGCAGTCGCCCGTCCTGATAGATCAGGGTGACCGCGACGCCATCGACCTTGGGTTGCACCCACAGGTCGCTGCGGTTCGCAAGCCACGCGCGCACGGCGGCGGCATCCGGGAGCTTGTCGAGGCCGGTGTGGACGACCGGATGGCGGACTTCGCCGGCGCTGCTGGCCAGCGGCGCATCCGCGGTTGCCGCGAACTGCGGATAGCAGGACTGCCATTGCCGCAACCGTTCACGCGCCTGGTCGTAAAGTTCGTCGGCGACGGGGGAGGCTCCCTGTCGATGGTAGGCGTCGTCCCATTGCGTCAATTGGGCCTGCAGGGCGTGCACCTCGCTGGCAGCCTGCTCGGGCGTCCATTGCGGGCAGGCGAGCGTGGCAAGCGGCAGGCAAAGCAGGAAGGCGAGGATCAGGCGTGGCATGGCGAGCGTCCGTGCTGCGGGAAGTTCGTCAGCCTAGAAGCGGTTCGTGGTGGGCGACGCCGAGACGAGTGCGGATTATTCGGTGTGGTGTGTCGGAGGTCGGTAGCGAAAAGGTCGGGCGGATCGCGGACAGAGTCCGCTCCTATGAAAAGCGGCTACGCCAGAAACGAAAAAGCCCCGCCGAGGCGGGGCTTTTCCTGCTACCAGATCTTACAGACCGGCGGCGTCACGCAGGGCGGCAGCCTTGTCGGTGCGCTCCCAGGTGAAGGCGGTGAAGGTATCGCCGTCGTAGGTCATTTCGAACGGGTTGCGGCCGAAGTGGCCGTAGGCCGCGGTCGGCTGGTACATCGGGTGCAGCAGGTCGAGCATCTTGGTGATCGCGTACGGACGCAGGTCGAAGTGCTCGCGGACCAGCTGGACGATCTTGTCGTCGCTGATCTTGCCGGTGCCGAAGGTGTTGATCGAGATGGAGGTCGGCTGGGCCACGCCGATGGCGTAGGAAACCTGGATCTCGCAACGCTCGGCCAGGCCGGCGGCAACGATGTTCTTGGCCACGTAGCGGCCGGCGTAGGCAGCCGAGCGGTCAACCTTGGACGGGTCCTTGCCGGAGAAGGCGCCGCCGCCGTGACGGGCCATGCCGCCGTAGGAGTCGACGATGATCTTGCGGCCGGTCAGGCCGCAGTCGCCCACCGGGCCGCCGATCACGAAGTTGCCGGTCGGGTTGATGTGGAACTGGGTGTCCTTGTGCAGCAGCTCGGCCGGCAGCACCTGCTTGATGATCAGCTCCATCACGCCTTCGCGCAGGTCCTTGTAGCTGACTTCCGGGTTGTGCTGGGTGGACAGGACGATGGCGTCGATGCCGACCACCTTGCCGTTCTCGTAGCGGCAGGTGACCTGGGACTTGGCGTCCGGACGCAGCCACGGCAGCAGGCCGGACTTGCGGGCCTCGGCCTGGCGCTCCACCAGACGGTGGGAGAAGCAGATCGGCGCGGGCATCAGCACGTCGGTTTCGTTGCTGGCGTAGCCGAACATCAGGCCCTGGTCGCCGGCGCCCTGGTCTTCCGGCTTGGCACGGTCGACGCCCTGGTTGATGTCCACCGACTGCTTGCCGATGATGTTCAGCACGCCGCAGGTGGCGCCGTCGAAGCCGACGTCGGAGCTGTTGTAGCCGATGTCGATGATGACCTTGCGCACCAGCTCTTCCAGGTCGACCCAGGCGGAGGTGGTGACTTCACCGGCGATGATGGCTACGCCGGTCTTCACCAGGGTTTCGCAGGCCACGCGGGCGTACTTGTCCTTGGCGATGATGGCGTCGAGCACCGCATCGGAAATCTGGTCCGCGATCTTGTCGGGATGGCCTTCGGAGACGGACTCAGAAGTGAAAACAGAGTATTCGCTCATCTAACGGTTCCTATCATTTACCGGTGGGTGAGGACGCTTCGCGGATCCGGCTTGGCGAAATGCCGCACCTGGATCTGAAAGCCATTACGTAAACCAATGTACAAACTTTCGCCGGGTTCGAGCCCGGCGGATTCGGCCCATTGGGCCAGGTCTTCCTGTTCGAACCCCAGCCAGAGATCCCCACAGGCCTCGCGGGCCCAGCTCTGGTCGTGGCTGCAGAGCTCCGTCACCAGCAGACTGCCACCGGGTTTCACCAGGTGGGCCAGCTGCTTCACGGCCTCCGCCGGTGCGGCGAAGTGATGCAGCACCATGTTCAGCACCACGCAGTCCGCCGCGTCGTCGGCATCCTGCAGGGCATCGGCCAGTCGCAGCCGGACGTTGTTCAAACCTTCGCTGGCGCAGCGTTGCCGCGCCATGTCGAGCATCGCCTCGCTGTTGTCCAGCGCGGTGACCTCGTCGAAGCGCCGGGCCAGCTCGGGGAGGAACCCGCCGTCGCCGGGGCCGACTTCCAGCGCCGTGGCGCCGGGGGCGAAGCTCAGTGCGTCGAGCAGCGCCAGCACGCTTTCGCGGTATTGCGGCAGTCCTGCGATCAGGTCCTGCGTGGCCTGGAACTTCTCCGCGCTGCGGGCGAAGTAGTTGCGGCTCACGGCGGCGCGCTGGGCATGCACGCTGCCGATGCGCACGCTGACGTCATCCGGCAGCTCCAGGCCGTCCACCTCTTCGAGCAACGCGCCGTGCAGCGTGCCGCCAAGGCTGTCGGCCTGGGGCAGGGCGCGGCGATAGAAGATCGCGTTGCCTTCGCGCCGCGTGGCCACCAGCCCGGCCTGGGCCAGCACCTTCAGGTGGTGGCTCATGCCCGACTGGCGGACGCCGAAGATATGCGCCAGCTCCAGTACGCCGAACGAATCGTTGGCCAGTGCGCGCAGCACGTTCAGCCGCAGCGGGTCGCCACCAGCCTTGCACAGGGCAGCCAGCTGGTCGCAGTCGTCGTGGCGGATTTCGGGCAGGCGCAGGCTCATGGGGTGCGCAGTCTAGTCGTGGGCCAAAGTGTGGGCAATAGCTGTATCAAAAAGTTTTGATATTGCCGGATGGACGGTTTTTGATCAGTTGGCCGGTCCGGTCGGGTGCTCTGTGTCAGGCATCTGCCGATCTGTCATTGCCCCGCGGGGCCCGGCTGGGCGAAAATGCTGGCCTTTTTCATCCCTTCGATCATTCGAAGCAGCCCCCGCAGGAGATTCAGCGATGCCCAGCCGTCGTGAGCGAGCCAATGCCATCCGCGCACTGAGCATGGACGCCGTCCAGAAAGCCAACAGCGGCCATCCCGGCGCCCCCATGGGCATGGCGGATATCGCCGAAGTGCTCTGGCGCGACTACTTCAGGCACAACCCGAGCAACCCGCAGTGGGCCGATCGCGACCGCTTCGTGCTGTCCAACGGCCACGGCTCGATGCTGATCTACTCGCTGCTGCACCTGACCGGCTACGACGTCACCGTCGACGACCTGAAGAACTTCCGCCAGCTCAACTCGCGTACTCCGGGCCACCCGGAGTACGGCTACACCGCCGGCGTCGAGACCACCACCGGTCCGCTGGGCCAGGGCATCGCCAACGCCGTGGGCATGGCGCTGGCCGAGAAGGTACTGGGTGCGCAGTTCAACCGCGACGGCCATGCCATCGTCGACCACTACACCTACGCCTTCCTGGGCGACGGCTGCATGATGGAAGGCATCTCCCACGAGGTGGCTTCGCTGGCCGGCACCCTGCGCCTGAACAAGCTGATCGCCTTCTACGACGACAACGGCATCTCCATCGATGGCGAAGTCGAGGGCTGGTTCACCGACGACACCCCGAAGCGTTTCGAAGCCTACGGCTGGCAGGTGATCCGCAACGTCGACGGGCATGACGCCGACGAGATCAAGACCGCCATCGACACCGCCCGCAAGAGCGACGTCCCGACCCTGATCTGCTGCAAGACCGTGATCGGTTTCGGCTCGCCGAACAAGCAGGGCAAGGAAGAGTGCCACGGCGCTCCCCTGGGCAACGACGAAATCGCCGCCACCCGCGCCGCGCTGGGCTGGAACCACGGCCCGTTCGAAGTCCCGGCGGAGATCTACGCCGAGTGGAGCGCCAAGGAAGCCGGCGCCAGCCACGAGAACGAGTGGAACCAGCGCTTCGCCGCCTACCAGGCTGCGCACCCGGAACTGGCCGCGGAATTCCAGCGCCGCGTTGCCGGCGAGCTGCCGGCCGACTTCGCCGAGAAGGCCGCCGCCTACGTCGCCGAAGTCGCCAGCAAGGGCGAGACCATTGCCAGCCGCAAGGCCAGCCAGAACGCGCTGAACGCCTTCGGCCCGCTGCTGCCGGAATTCCTCGGCGGCTCGGCTGACCTGGCCGGTTCCAACCTGACCCTGTGGAAGGGCTGCAAGGGCGTGAGCGCCGAAGACGCCAGCGGCAACTACATGTTCTATGGCGTGCGCGAGTTCGGCATGAGCGCCATCATGAACGGCGTGGCCCTGCACGGCGGCTTCATCCCCTACGGCGCGACCTTCCTGATCTTCATGGAATACGCCCGCAACGCGGTGCGCATGTCCGCCCTGATGAAGCAGCGCGTGCTGTACGTGTTCACTCACGACTCCATCGGTCTGGGCGAAGACGGCCCGACCCACCAGCCGATCGAGCAGCTGGCCAGCCTGCGCATGACCCCGAACCTGGACACCTGGCGCCCGGCCGACGCGGTGGAATCCGCGGTGGCCTGGAAGTACGCCATCGAGCGCGCCGACGGTCCGTCCGCGCTGATCTTCAGCCGCCAGAACCTGCCGCACCAGGCTCGCGATGCCGCCCAGGTGGCCGACGTGGCCCGTGGCGCCTACGTGCTCAAGGACTGTGACGGCGAGCCGGAACTGATCCTGATCGCCACCGGCTCCGAAGTCGGCCTGGCCGTTCAGGCGTTCGACAAGCTCAGCGCCGAAGGCCGCAAGGTGCGCGTGGTTTCCATGCCGTCTACCAGCGTGTTCGACCAGCAGGACGCCGGCTACAAGCAGGCCGTGCTGCCGGTCCAGGTGGGCGCGCGCATCGCCATCGAAGCCGCCCACGCCGACTACTGGTACAAGTACGTAGGCCTGGAAGGCCGCGTCATCGGCATGACCACCTTCGGCGAATCGGCCCCGGCCCCTGCGCTGTTCGAGCACTTCGGTTTCACCGTCGAGAACGTGCTGGAAGTCGCCGCCGAGCTGCTCGACGCCTGACGAGCGCCTGAACCTGCCGGGGCGTGCAACGCCCCGGCAGTGATCACCAAGGGATAACAATGTCCAAGCGCCCTTACCGAGTTGCCCTCAACGGCTACGGCCGCATCGGCCGCTGTGTGTTCCGTGCCCTGCACGAACGCCGCGCCAAGGCTGATTTCTCCATCGTCGCGCTGAACGACCTGGCGGACCTTGCCAGCCTGGAGTACCTGACCCGCTTCGACTCCACCCACGGCCGCTTCCCCGGCGAGGTGAGCGTGGATGACGGCTGCCTGCACATTGGCGGCGACTGCGTGAAGGTGTTCCGCGAGGCGACTCCCGAGGCCATCGACTGGCGCGCGCTGGATGTCGACCTGGTGCTGGAGTGTTCCGGCGTCTACCACACCCGTGCCGATGGCGAGCGTTTCCTCGCTGCCGGCGCACCGCGCGTGCTGTTCTCCCAGCCCATGGCCAGCGAGACGGACATCGACGCCACGGTGGTCTTCGGCATCAACCAGCAGGGCCTGACCGGCGCCGAGCAACTGGTGTCCAATGCTTCCTGCACCACCAACTGCAGCGTGCCGCTGCTCAAGCTGCTGAACGAGGCCGTGGGCATCGAGTACGTCTCGATCACCACCATCCACTCGGCAATGAACGACCAGCCGGTGATCGACGCCTACCACCACGAAGACCTGCGCCGTACGCGCTCGGCCTTCCAGTCGGTGATTCCGGTGTCCACTGGTCTGGCGCGTGGCATCGAGCGCCTGCTGCCGGAACTTGCCGGGCGTATCCAGGCCAAAGCCATTCGGGTGCCGACGGTGAACGTCTCGGCCCTGGACATCACCCTGCAGGTCTCCCGCGACACCTCTGCCGAGGAGATCAACCGCGTGCTGCGCCAGGCCGCCACCGAAGGCCCGCTGAAAGGCCTGCTGGCGTACACCGAGCTGCCCCACGCCAGCTGCGATTTCAACCATGACCCGCACTCGGCCATCGTCGATGGCAGCCAGACCCGCGTTTCCGGCCCCCGCCTGGTGAACGTGCTGGCCTGGTTCGACAACGAGTGGGGGTTCGCCAACCGCATGCTCGACACCGCAGGCCACTACCTGCGCGTCGCCGCTACCGAACGTTAATCAAACAGCCCCAACAGGACTGACTGTCATGACCGTGTTGAAGATGACCGACCTCGACCTCCAAGGTAAGCGCGTACTGATCCGCGAAGACCTCAACGTTCCGGTGAAGGACGGTGTGGTCAAGAGCGACGCGCGTATCCTGGCCTCGCTGCCGACCATCAAGCTGGCCCTGGAGAAGGGCGCGGCGGTAATGGTCTGCTCGCACCTGGGCCGCCCGACCGAGGGCGAATACTCCGAAGAGAACAGCCTGCAGCCGGTCGCCGACTACCTGTCCAAGGCCCTGGGCCGCGCCGTGCCGCTGGTCAAGGACTACCTGGGCGGCGTCGACGTGAAGGCCGGTGAAGTCGTTCTGTTCGAGAACGTGCGCTTCAACAAGGGCGAGAAGAAGAACGCCGACGAGCTGGCGCAGAAGTACGCCGCCCTGTGCGACGTGTTCGTCATGGACGCCTTCGGCACCGCTCACCGCGCCGAGGGTTCGACCCACGGCGTAGCCAAGTTCGCCAAGGTCGCCGCGGCCGGCCCGCTGCTGGCCGCCGAACTGGACGCCCTGGGCAAGGCACTGGGTAACCCGGCTCGCCCGATGGCGGCCATCGTCGCCGGCTCCAAGGTGTCCACCAAGCTCGACGTGCTCAACAGCCTGGCGCAGATCTGCGACCAACTGATCGTCGGCGGTGGCATCGCCAACACCTTCCTCGCCGCGGCGGGCCACAAGGTTGGCAAGTCGCTGTACGAAGCCGATCTGGTCGACACTGCCAAGGCCATCGCCGCCAAGGTCAGCGTGCCGCTGCCGGTTGATGTGGTGGTTGCCAAGGAGTTCGCCGAGACCGCCGTCGCCACCGTCAAGGCCATCGCCGATGTGGCCGATGACGACATGATCCTGGACATCGGTCCGAAGACCGCCGCCCAGTTCGCCGAACTGCTGAAGACCTCCAAGACCATCCTGTGGAACGGTCCGGTGGGTGTGTTCGAGTTCGACCAGTTCGGTGAAGGCACCAGGACCCTGGCCAAGGCCATCGCCGAAAGCCCGGCGTTCTCCATCGCCGGCGGCGGCGACACCCTGGCGGCCATCGACAAGTACGGCATCGGCGAGCAGATTTCCTACATTTCCACCGGTGGCGGCGCCTTCCTCGAGTTCGTCGAGGGCAAGGTCCTGCCGGCCGTGGAAGTACTGGAGCAGCGCGCCAAGGCCTGAGGTCTTCGCCGACGGGAGCGGATCGATCAGTCGACTCGCTCCCATCCGTACAGCGCCGCCCTCGTGTGATCGTGGGCGGCGCTGGCGTTCCAGCTGTAGGCCGGGCAAGCTGGCACATTGGATGCTCGGCGGGTATGCCGACTCAAGGGAGAGTTGCCCGATGCTGCGTTATGTTGTCCCGGCCCTCGCGCTGTCACTGGTCGCCGGATGCTCCAGCCATTCGTCCGGCGGCGCCGGCGGCAAGGAGTCCGGCTGGAATCGCTGGACCTGCGACAGCCAGGCCGAAGTCATCTGGCGTTACGTGGATGTCAGCAAGTCGGTAGTCGACCTGCGCCTGGGTGAGGATGACGTGGTTCATCACCTGGAGGAGGAACCCGGCGGAGCCGGCGCTTTCTATAGTGACGGACTGGTCGGATTCAGCATTACCGGCGAGCAGGGATTGATCTACTGGGTCGAGAGCAACGATCTCATCGGCCGAGGTTGCAAGGCGCGCTGAAGCGCCGACTGTCCAGGCCGAGGCCTGGATACTTGAACACCGCCTGCCCGTGGGGCAGGCTTTTGAACAACTGAACGAGCCCGACTTCTGGGAGAAGCGAAACCATGGCACTCATCAGCATGCGCCAAATGCTGGATCACGCCGCCGAATTCGGCTACGGCGTTCCGGCCTTCAACGTCAACAACCTCGAGCAGATGCGCGCCATCATGGAAGCGGCCGACAAGACCGACTCCCCGGTGATCGTGCAGGCCTCCGCCGGTGCCCGCAAATACGCCGGTGCGCCCTTCCTGCGCCACCTGATCCTCGCGGCCATCGAAGAATTCCCGCACATCCCGGTGTGCATGCACCAGGACCACGGCACCAGCCCTGACGTCTGCCAGCGCTCCATCCAGCTGGGCTTCAGCTCGGTGATGATGGACGGCTCGCTGAAGGAAGACGGCAAGACCCCGGCTGACTACGAGTACAACGTTCGCGTGACCCAGCAGACCGTTGCTTTCGCCCACGCCTGCGGCGTGTCCGTGGAAGGTGAACTGGGCTGCCTGGGCTCCCTGGAAACCGGCATGGCCGGCGAGGAAGACGGCGTCGGCGCCGAAGGCGTGCTGGACCACAGCCAGCTGCTGACTGATCCGGAAGAAGCCGCCGACTTCGTCAAGAAGACCCAGGTCGATGCCCTGGCGATTGCCATCGGCACCAGCCACGGCGCCTACAAGTTCACCAAGCCGCCGACCGGCGACATCCTCGCCATCGACCGCATCAAGGCGATCCACGCGCGCATTCCGGGTACCCACCTGGTGATGCATGGTTCGTCCTCCGTCCCGCAGGACTGGCTGGCGATCATCAACGAATTCGGCGGCGAAATTCCGGAGACCTACGGCGTTCCGGTCGAGGAAATCGTCGAAGGCATCAAGTACGGCGTGCGCAAGGTGAACATCGATACCGACCTGCGTCTGGCCTCCACCGGCGCCATCCGCCGCTTCCTGGCGAAGAACCCGAGCGAGTTCGACCCGCGCAAATACTTCGCCAAGACCGTCGAAGCCATGCGCGACGTCTGCATCGCCCGCTACGAAGCCTTCGGTACCGCCGGCCACGCCTCCAAGATCAAGCCGATCTCCCTGGAAGGCATGTTCCAGCGTTACGCCAAGGGTGAGCTCGAAGCGAAGGTCAACTGATCCCGCTCCGTTCGCCAAGAGCCCCGCATTGCGGGGCTCTTTTGTATCTGCCAGAAGGAGATTGATGGCATGTCGATGCTGCGCGCCGGGCTTGCCGCCCTGTTGCTGGTGCTGCTCGCCGGTTGCTCGCTGCGCCCCGCGGAACCCCCGGCGCCACCGCCCAAGCCACCGGTGGACCTGCCGGTGGATGCGCAGAACTGCCTGACCCACCAGGAGTGCACGCTGAAGACCTCGCGCACCCTGCTGTTCGTCTTCGACTACGCCGAGGCGGGTGCGGCGCTGGTGGAAAACGAGAACCGCGTGCTCAGCACGCCGGAGAAGGCGCCAAAGAAAGGCTGGCCGGCGATCCGTATCCAGTTGGCCGACCCCGATGGCGGCCGCTTCGAATTTGCCAGCGAATGCCGGCAGAAACGTTGCCGGATCAAGAGTTCGCGCCTGCTCAGCTGCTACCGTAGCTATCTTGATGGCAAAACCTGCCGGTTCCGCTGAGCGCTTGTGCTCGGGACGGGAGGGCTCAGGAGGCACGATGACGGATGTGCATGGCAGTGCGCGGGAGGGGTACGCCCGCGAAGCGAAAGCCTATGCCCACGGGCGCCCAGACTATCCGGAGGAACTGCTCGGCTGGCTCGACGAGGAACTGGAGATCGGCCCGGGCAAGGACGTGCTCGACCTTGGCGCGGGCACCGGCAAGTTCACGGCCTTGCTGGTACGCACAGGC
Source organism: Pseudomonas sp. B1-22 (assembly GCF_050474425.1). Lineage (NCBI taxonomy): Bacteria > Pseudomonadati > Pseudomonadota > Gammaproteobacteria > Pseudomonadales > Pseudomonadaceae > Pseudomonas > Pseudomonas sp. B1-22. Next base: position 363,419 of record NZ_JBCHVH010000003.1, read on the forward strand.
GCGCAGGTCACCGCAATCGAGCCGGTGGCGGCGATGCGCGAGCAACTGAGCGCGACCCTGCCGGCGGTAAGGGTGCTCAACGGTACTGCCCAGGCGATTCCCCTGGCGGCGGGGAGCCTGGACGCGCTGACCTGCGCCCAGGCCTTCCATTGGTTCGCCGACGAGCGCGCGCTCGCCGATATCCATCGGGTGCTGCGTCCGGGCGGCCATCTCGGCCTGGTCTGGAACGTGCGTGATGAGCGGGTCGACTGGGTCGCCGAAGTGACTCGCATCGTCGAGCGCTACGAGGGCAGTACGCCGCGCTTCCACACCGGCGAATGGCGCCGGGCGTTTGCCGGCGCACAATTCGCGCCGCTGCGCCTGCGGGAGTTCAGCTACCAGCACATCGGCCCGCCGGAGCAGGTGATCGTGTCGCGCATCCTGTCGGTCAGCTTCATCGCAGCGCTGCCGGCCGAACAGAAACAGCGGGTCGCCGAGCAGCTGCGCGAGTTGATCGGCACTCATCCGGCACTCAAAGGCCGCGCGGAGGTGGCATTCCCCTACCGTACCGAGGCCTACAGCACCCAGGCACTGGGTTGAGCGAGGAATGCGGTAGACTGGCGGCCTGATTTCCCGCCAGTCGCCGTCCCATGCAGCCGCTCCGTTATCTCCAGGCCTACCCGCAACAGCTCCAGGACCAGGTGCGCCAGCTCATCGAGCAGGACCGCCTCGGTGAGTACCTGGAGCGCCGCTATCCCGGCCGTCATGACGTGCAGAGCGACAAGGCGCTGTATGGCTATGCCATGGACCTGAAGCAGCAGTACATGCGCACCGCGCCTGCGGTGGACAAGGTGCTCTACGACAACAAGCTGGACGTGGTGCAGCGTGCCCTCGGCCTGAACACCGCGATTTCGCGGGTACAGGGCGGCAAGCTCAAGGCGAAGAAGGAGATCCGCGTCGCCTCGCTGTTCAAGGATGCGGCGCCGGAGTTCCTGCAGATGATCGTGGTCCATGAGCTGGCGCACCTGAAGGAGCGCGACCACAGCAAGGCCTTCTACCAGCTGTGCGAGCACATGCTGCCGGGTTACCACCAGCTCGAGTTCGATTTGCGTGTCTACCTGACCTGGCGCGATCTGCCTCAGTAGAGGCGGCGCGCGCCAGCCAGAGCAGGGAGAGGCCTGCGCCTGCGTAGCAGCGGTGCACCCAATGGCAGTGCGATCAGTCAGAGCGGCCAGCCGCAGCATGTGGGTGTCCCGCTCTCGTTGCTGCGGGAAGCCCCTGACGTACCGGATGGGGTCGGTCGTCCGGGGTTGTTCGCCGCCGCAAGCGGCAGGTTAATCAATGCTTTGGCGAAATGCCATGATTCTTTGAGAATCATTCCCTCAATGCAAAGGCCCCTCTTGCGAGGGGCCTTTGTCTGCCTGTCAGAACAGGTCGATCGGCGCTTCTTCTTCTGCCGGCATGCCGCTTCCCGGCGCGCTTCCCGGCGCCAGTTCGCTCATCGAGGGCGGCGTATCCTCGTTCTTGAACAGCTCGAAGTAAGCGCCCGGTGTGCCCGGTGCGGCTGCGCGGCCGGTCACCGGATCGATCCGCAGGCTGACCATGCCGGCGGGTTCGGGCAGCAGGTGCGAGGGTTTGTCCTTCAGCGCCGCGCCCATGTAGCGCATCCAGATCGGCAGGGCGACGTTGCCGCCGTACTCGGCACGACCGAGGCTGTCGGGCTGGTCGAAGCCGACCCAGACAGTGGTCATGTAGTCGGCGTTGAAGCCGGAGAACCAGGCGTCCTTGGATTCGTTGGTGGTGCCGGTCTTGCCAGCCAGGTCGTCGCGCTTGAGCGCCAGGGCGCGGCGGCCGGTACCGCGCTTGATCACATCCTGCAGCATGCTGGTCATGATGTAGGCAGTGCGGGCGTCAATGATGCGCTCGGCGGCTGCCGGCTCGATGGTGGTCTTGGCCAGGCTCGGGTCGTCGTTGCCCAGTTCGTTGGTGCCGGTGGATTGCGCCTGGGTCGGCGTGGGCTGGGCCTGTGTCTCGTCAGCGGGTACCCGCGGCGGATTGGCCTGGAAGACCACCTGGCCGTCGCGGCTTTCGATGCGCTCGACCACGTAGGGCGAAACCTTGAAGCCGCCATTGGCGAAGGTGCTCCAGGCGGAGGCAATTTCCAGCGGCGTCAGGGTGGCGGTGCCGAGCGCCATCGACAGGTTCGGCGGCAGCTCGTCCTTGTTGAAGCCGAAGCGGCTGATGTAGTTGCGCGCGCGCTCGACGCCCAGGCCCTGGAGGATGCGGATGGACACCATGTTGCGCGACTTGTACAGCGCCTCGCGCATCGGGATCGGGCCGAGGAAGGTGTTGGTGTCGTTCTTCGGCCGCCAGACCTTGTCCAGGTATTCGTCATAGAACACCACGGGAGCGTCGTTGATCAGCGAGGCGGCGGTGAAGCCGTTGTCCAGTGCGGCGCTGTAGATGAACGGCTTGAAGCTGGAGCCGGGCTGGCGCTTGGCCTGGGTCGCGCGGTTGTAGTTGCTCTGCTCGAAGGAGAAGCCGCCGACCAGCGCCATGATCGCGCCGTCCTGCGGATTCAGCGAAACCAGCGCGCTCTGCGCCGCCGGCACCTGACTCAGGCGCAGCGAGCCGTCTTCGCGGCGTTGCACGCGGATCACGTCGCCAGGCTGGACTACATCGCTCGGCTGGCGCGGCATCGGCCCCATGCTGTTGTTGCTGAGGAAAGGACGTGCCCATTTCATGCCGTCCCAGCCGAGCGCTTCTTCCTTGCCGTCCCGAGTCATCACCAGGGCGCCGCTCTTTTCCACCTGGACGACGATCGCCGGCTCCAGGCCGCCGAGTGGGCGCTGCTGGGCAATCGCCTGGCGCCAGGCATCGCGGGTCTTGCCGGGCAGGCGGGTTTCCGGGCCGCGGTAGCCGTGCCGCTGGTCGTATTCCTGAAGGCCGTCGCGCAGCGCATCGTTGGCATCGTCCTGCAGGTCGCTGCGCACGGTGGTATAGACGCGGTAGCCCTCGGTATAGGCATCTCCGCCAAAGCGGCCGACCAGTTCGGCGCGCGCCATTTCGGCGATATACGGTGCCGCCAGTTCCGGGCTCTGAACGTGGTAGGAGGCCGCAATGGGCTCCTTGACGGCGGCGTCGTAGCGCGGCTGGTCGATGAAGCCCAGCTTGAGCATGCGCTCGAGGATCCAGTTGCGACGTTCCAGGCTGCGTGCTGGGTTGGCCAGAGGGTTGTAGCGTGATGGCGCCTTCGGCAGGCCGGCGATCATCGCCATCTGCGCCAGGCTCAAGTCCTTGATCGATTTGCCGTAATAGACCTGGGCGGCAGCTTCCACACCGTAGGCGCGGTTGCCGAGATAGATCTTGTTGACGTACAGCTCGAGGATCTCGTCCTTGGTCAGCGACCGCTCGATCTGTAGCGCGAGCAATATCTCATTGATCTTTCGGGAGAAACTGCGCTCGTTGGTGAGGAAGTAGTTCTTCGCCACCTGCATGGTGATGGTACTGCCGCCCGTCTGGATATGTCCGGTCTTCAATAATTGCGCGGCAGCGCGCATCAGGCTTTTGACGTCGACGCCATAATGATTGGCGAAGTTGTCATCCTCGGCCGACAGCAATGCGTGGGTGAAATCCTGGGGGATTTCAGCAAAGCGAATCGGCGTGCGGCGCATCTCGCCAAACTCTGCTATCAATTTGTTATCGCTGCTGTACACGCGCAACGGCATCTGCAAACGCACGTTGCGCAAGGCCTCCACGGACGGGAGGTTGGGGCTGAGGTAGAGGTAGGCGCCGCTGAAACTGAGCAGCAATCCACAGATTATGGTGACGCAGGTCCACCACAGAAACTTCAGCAGGCGCATTGGAAGGTCTTGGATTTCCAGAGAAAAGAAAGAGTTAAGCGGATGGCGCGGCAAAAAGGGAAAAGCTGATCACATTATAAGCAATTTTTTTCCCGGTGAGCCATTTGCGAAGGTGTCAAGTCTGGTATCTAATGTGAAAAAACATAAATCGTCCGTAAGTCTCGGATGCTGATAGGAAATCAGTCGTGCTAGGGCTATTCAATAAGAAAGCGAACACGCTGCTGGGGATAGACATCAGTTCGACTTCGGTCAAACTCCTCGAACTGAGCCGCTCTGGAGGCCGCTACAAAGTAGAGGCCTACGCTGTCGAGCCGCTCCCGCCCAATGCAGTCGTAGAAAAGAACATCGCTGAGCTGGAAGGTGTCGGCCAGGCGTTGTCACGTGTGGTCGCCAAGGCGCGCACCGGCGTGAAGACGGCTGCGGTCGCTGTCGCCGGCTCGGCGGTCATCACCAAGACCATCGAGATGGATGGCGGTCTCTCGGAAGACGAGTTGGAGAACCAGCTCAAGATCGAGGCCGACCAGTACATCCCCTACCCCCTCGAAGAAGTCGCGATCGACTTTGAAGTCCAGGGCGCATCCGCACGGAACGCCGAGCGCGTCGATGTTCTCCTCGCCGCTTGTCGAAAGGAAAACGTCGAGGTGCGCGAGGCGGCTCTGGCGCTGTCGGGCCTGACGGCCAAGGTCGTCGACGTCGAGGCCTACGCGCTGGAAAGAGCGTTCAGTCTGCTGGGTGATCAGCTGGGCGGCAATGCCGACGAGCTCACAGTCGCGGTGGTCGACATCGGCGCCACCATGACCACTCTGAGCGTGCTGCACCACGGCCGCACCATCTATACGCGCGAGCAGCTGTTCGGCGGGCGTCAGCTCACCGAGGAGATCCAGCGTCGCTACGGGTTGTCCGTGGAAGAAGCCGGTCTTGCCAAGAAGCAGGGCGGTCTTCCGGATGACTATGACAGCGAAGTTCTGCAACCGTTCAAGGATGCGGTCGTTCAGCAGGTATCCCGTTCGCTGCAGTTCTTCTTCGCAGCCGGTCAGTTCAACGACGTGGATTACATCCTGCTGGCGGGCGGTACGGCTTCCATCCCGGATCTGGACAGATTGATCCAGCAGAAGATCGGTACTCCGACACTCGTGGCCAACCCTTTCACCGACATGGTGCTCAGCGGCAAGGTCAATGCGGGGGCTCTGGCCAGTGACGCGCCAGCGCTGATGATTGCCTGCGGTCTGGCGATGAGGAGTTTCGACTGATGACTCGCATCAACCTATTGCCGTGGCGGGAACAGCTGCGCGAGGAGCGCAAGCAGCGCTTCCTGGTGACCCTGGGGGCGGTGCTGCTGGCCTCGGGGGCGCTCGTCTTCCTGGGGGACCAGTACTTCAATTCGGCCATCGAGAACCAGAATGCGCGTAACGATTTCCTGCGCAAGGAGATCGCCGTGCTCGATGCGCGAATCAAGGAAATCAGCGAACTGAAGACTCGCCGGCAGCAATTGCTGGAGCGTATGAAGATCATTTCGGACCTGCAGGGCAACCGTCCGATCATCGGCCGGGTATTCGACCAGCTGGTCCGCACGCTGCCCGACGGCGTCTATTTCACCAACCTGAAGATGACCGGGAAATCCATTGCCATCGCGGGGGCGGCCGAGTCGAACAATCGGGTGTCCAACCTGATGCGTAACCTGGATGCTTCCGAGTGGCTGAAGGCGCCAAACCTGACGGAAGTGAAGGCGGTGACCCAGGGCGCCGTGGATCAGGCGAACATCTTCCAGCTGACGGTTCAACAGACCCAGCCCGGCGCGGAAGAGACGGTGCAGAAGAACGTCGCGCAAGGAGCCAAGAAATGAGTCTGGCCAGTTCCCTCGAGAGCTTGCGCAAGATCGACGTCAACGATCTTGACCTGAACAACCTCGGCTCCTGGCCGGCGGCGGTCAAGGTCATCGCCTGCATCCTGCTGATGGCCGTGGTGCTCGCGCTTGGCTACAACTTCCATCTGAAGGACCTGCAGGAACAACTGGATCGGCAGCGCTCCGAAGAGGAGACGCTCAAGCAGCAGTTCTCCACCAAGGCGTTCCAGGCGGCCAATCTGGAAGCCTACAAGACCCAGATGAAGGAGATGGAGGAGTCCTTCGGCGCCTTGCTGCGGCAACTGCCCAGCGATACCGAAGTCCCCGGGTTGCTCGAAGACATCACCCGTACCGGCCTGGGAAGCGGGCTTGAGTTCGAGGAGATCAAGCTGCTGCCGGAAGTGACCCAGCAGTTCTATATCGAGTTGCCCATCCAGATCAGTGTCGTGGGTGGCTATCACGACCTGGCGACCTTCGTCAGCGGTGTGGCCAGTCTTCCGCGGATCGTCACCCTGCACGACTTCGAGATCAAGCCGGCCAGCGCCGACAGCACGTCCCGGCTGAGGATGACCATCCTGGCCAAGACCTATCGCTATAACGACAAGGGCGTGAAGGTTAATGCCCCGAGCACGGGAGCCAAGAAATGAGGGGGCGCCTGATCATTTGCGGTTTCCTGCTCCTGAATCTGGGGGGATGCGGTTCCGGAGGCGACTTCGGCGACCTGCAGGCCTATATGGACGAGGTGCGTGCGCGTCCCAAGGGGGCCATCGAGCCGCTGCCCAAGTTCCAGCCGTATGAAGCGTTCACCTACAGTGCCTCGGCATTGCGCAGCCCGTTCCAGCCGCCGGTCAAGATCGATCTGGCGGTGAAGCAGAAGGGCAACAAGGTGGTCAAGCCTGACGAAACCCGAGTCAAGCAGTTCCTGGAAGGCTTCAATATCGAAACCTTCGAGATGGTGGGGACCTTGTCCAGGGACAACCAGATGTTCGCGCTCGTAAAAGGTGCAGGAGGGGTGCACCGGGTACGGATCGGCGACTACCTGGGGCGCAACGACGGCAAGATCATTGCCATCAGCGAAGGCAAGATCGACGTGATTGAAATCGTTCCTGATGGTGAGGGTGGCTGGCTTGAGCGTCCGCGCAGCCTGACTCTCAAGGAACGCTCCTAAGGGCGGGGATGAACATGGATAACAAACTGCAGTCTGCACGACGGATTCAGACGATGAATAAAATGCTTTCCCGCCTGAGCATCTCCTTGCTCGCGGCAGTCTTCGCGCCGGCGCTGCTGGCCGCCAACCTGCAGAGCGTCGATGTGGCAGCCCTGCCGGGCGACCGGGTCGAGCTGAAGCTGGGCTTCGACGGGCCGGTCGCGACGCCGCGTGGCTACACCATCGAGCAGCCGGCACGCATCGCGTTGGACCTGCCGGGTGTACAGAACAAACTGGGTAGCAAGAACCGCGAGCTGGGTGTAGGCAATGCCCGTAGCCTGACGGTGGTCGAGGCGAAGGATCGCACCCGCCTGATCGTCAACCTGGCCACCCTGGTGCCATACACCACCCGTTCGGAAGGTTCGAATCTGTACGTCGTGGTCGGTGGGGCGGGCGCGACTTCGAACGCCTACGCTTCCGCTGCACCTGTTTCCGCTCCGGTTGCCAAGCCTGCTCAGCCCAAACCGTACGTTCCGGCCGGCAAGGCGATTCGCAATATCGATTTCCAGCGTGGCGAGCAGGGCGAAGGCAATGTCGTGATCGACCTGTCCGACCCGACCGTCAGCCCGGACATCCAGGAACAGGGCGGCAAGATCCGTCTGGAGTTCCCGCGTACCCAGCTGCCAGACAACCTGCGCGTGCGCCTGGACGTGAAGGACTTCGCCACCCCGGTGCAGTTCGTCAATGCGTCCGCGGCGGGCGACAAGGCCAGCATCACCATCGAGCCGACCGGCCTGTACGACTATCTCGTTTATCAGACCGATAACCGGATGACCGTCAGCATCAAGCCGATGACCCAGGACGATGCCGAGAAGCACAAGAAGGACACCTTCGCCTATACCGGCGAGAAGCTGTCGCTGAACTTCCAGGACATCGACGTGCGCTCGGTGCTGCAGCTGATCGCCGACTTCACCGACCTGAACCTGGTGGCCTCCGATACCGTTCAGGGCAATATCACCCTGCGTCTGCAGAATGTGCCGTGGGACCAGGCGCTGGACCTGGTGCTGAAGACCAAGGGCCTGGACAAGCGCAAGGTGGGTAACGTCCTGCTGGTCGCCCCGGCGGAAGAGATCGCGGCGCGCGAGCGTCAGGAACTCGAAGCGCAGAAGCAGATCTCCGAGCTGGCTCCTCTGCGTCGCGAGCTGATTCAGGTGAACTACGCCAAGGCAGCCGACATCGCCAAGCTGTTCCAGTCGGTTACCGGTGTTGGCGGTGCTCCGGGTACAGCGCCGGCTGGCGTGGATAATCGCGGCTCGCTTACCGTGGATGATCGTACCAATGCGATCATTGCCTACCAGACCCAGGATCGCCTGGATGAGCTGCGCCGCATCGTCGCTCAGCTGGATATCCCGGTTCGCCAGGTAATGATCGAGGCGCGCATCGTTGAGGCAGCAGTGGACTACAGCAAGAGCCTGGGCGTTCGCTGGGGTGGTGCGTTCAGTTCCGGCAACTGGGACTTCTACGGTAAGGATGGCGCGCGTACGGTCAAAGACGGCCAGTTGTTCCTGCCGGGCACCGATACGATCGGCAACTTTACCGCAAAGGATGGCGTGGCGCCGGTGCCGTTCGTTGACATGGGCGTCGCCAACAGCACGTCGGGCATCGGCATCGGCTTCCTGAGCGATCACGCCATGCTCGACCTGCAACTGTCCGCCATGGAGAAGAGCGGTAACGGTGAAGTGGTCTCCCAGCCGAAGGTCGTCACCTCCGACAAGGAAACCGCGAAGATCCTGAAGGGTTCGGAGATTCCGTACCAGGAAGCCAGCTCCAGTGGCGCGACCTCGGTGTCCTTCAAGGAGGCCGCGCTGGCCCTGGAAGTGACCCCGCAGATCACCCCGGACAACCGCATCATCATGGAAGTCAAGGTCAACAAGGACGAGCCGGACTACGCCAACGCACTCAATGGCGTGCCGCCGATCAAGAAGAACGAAGTGAACGCGAAAGTGCTGGTCAACGATGGCGAAACCATCGTGATCGGTGGCGTGTTCTCCAACACCCAGACCAAGGCGACCGACAAGGTTCCGTTCCTGGGCGACGTTCCGTTCATTGGACGCCTGTTCCGTCGCGATACGGTAACCGACAGCAAGAACGAGCTGCTGGTTTTCCTTACCCCGCGGATCATGAATAATCAGGCCTTTGCAGTCGGCCGTTGATCAATGTCGTGTCCAATTTGATTCTGGTAGGCCCGATGGGGGCTGGGAAAAGCACCATCGGGCGTCTTCTCGCCAAAGAGCTTCACCTCGTTTTCAAGGATTCGGATAAGGAGATCGAGCAGCGCTGCGGAGCCAACATCCCCTGGATATTCGATGTCGAGGGCGAGGCGGGCTTCCGTGAGCGCGAGCAGTCGATGCTTGCCGAGTTGTGCGCCGAAGGTGGCATGGTCGTCGCCACGGGCGGCGGCGCGGTGATGCGCGATGCCAATCGGCAAATTCTCAAGAATGGCGGCAAGGTCATCTACCTGCATGCCTCGGTCGAGCAGCAGATTTCCCGCACGGCGCGCGACAAGAACCGCCCGCTGCTGCAGAAGCCCAATCCGGATCAGATCCTGCGTGACCTCATGCAACTGCGTGATCCGCTGTATCGCGAAATCGCCGATGTGATCATCGAAACCGACGAGCGGCCACCGCGCCTGGTGGTTCTGGAAATCCTGGAGCGTTTGCGTGAGTTGGAGCGCCATTAACGGCGCTCCAATCTGCGGTATCCTAGTCCCCTTTCTTGCCTGGGGGTTTCATGCGCACACTCAACGTCGATCTGGCCGATCGCAGCTACCCGATCTACATCGGAGAGGGGCTGCTGGATGATCCGCGCTACTTCGAGCCGCACATTCGCGGCCGCCAGGTAGCCATCGTCACCAACGAAACCATCGCGCCGCTGTACCTGGATCGACTGCAGAAGACCCTGGCCGGCTACAAGGTCACCACGGTCGTGCTCCCCGATGGCGAAGCCTACAAGCAGTGGGAAACCCTGCAGCTGATCTTCGATGGCCTGCTGACTGCGCGCCACGACCGCAAGACCACGCTGATCGCCCTCGGTGGCGGCGTCATCGGCGATATGACCGGTTTCGCCGCGGCCTGCTACCAGCGCGGTGTCGATTTCATCCAGGTGCCGACCACCCTGCTGTCACAGGTCGACTCCTCGGTAGGCGGCAAGACTGGCATCAACCACCCGCTGGGCAAGAACATGGTCGGCGCGTTCTACCAGCCGCAGGCCGTGGTCATCGACACCACCACGTTGCGCACCCTCCCGCCGCGAGAGCTGTCCGCCGGGCTGGCGGAAGTCATCAAGTACGGTTTCATCTGCGACGAGCCGTTCCTGACCTGGCTGGAAGCGCACATGGATGACCTGCTGGCGCTGGCGCCGACTGCGCTCACCGAGGCCATCGAGCGCTCCTGCGCCGCCAAGGCCCGCGTGGTCGGCGCCGATGAGAAGGAAACCGGCGTCCGTGCCACCCTCAACCTGGGCCATACCTTCGGCCATGCCATTGAAACCCACATGGGGTATGGCGTCTGGCTGCATGGCGAGGCGGTCGGAGCGGGAACCGTGATGGCACTTGAGATGTCGCATCGGCTGGGATGGCTGACAAGTGTCGAGCGTGATCGTGGCATTCGTCTGCTGGCTGCGGCAAAGCTGCCGGTCGTTCCGCCGCAGGAAATGAACGCCGAGCATTTTCTCGAGCACATGGCCGTCGACAAGAAAGTGCTCGATGGGCGTTTGCGTCTGGTCTTGCTCCAAGGGCTGGGGGCCGCGGTCGTGACCGCCGAATTCCCCCGTGAGATTCTGGAAGAAACACTGCGCGCTGACTACCAGACACTGGTCGGTCAGGCAGGAGAGCAATGAGGTCCCATGTCCAGTTTGCACGCCGATGAGGCCTTTCTGGCCCACTACCAGTTCAGTCATGACCCGTTTGCACCCCGGGTTCCCGGCTTCAAGTTCTTCCCGGCGCAGCGCAAGCCTGTACTGGGGCAACTGCACCATCTGGCACGCTACAGCCACCTGCTGCTGGCCGTAACCGGCCCGGTCGGCAGCGGCAAGACGCTGCTGCGCCAGGCCTTGGTGGCCAGCACCAACAAGGACGCGGTTTCCAGCGTGGTCATCTCCGGCCGCTCGGTGACCGACGAAGCCACCCTGCTGCGTCAACTGGCGCAGGGCCTGGGCATCACCCAGACCAGTCTTGAGCCCATCCTGGCCAAGGTTGCCCAGCTGGCGATCACCGGGCAGGACGTCTATCTGCTGGTGGACGACGCCGAGCAACTGCGTGATGAAGCTCTGGAGGTCCTGCTGCTCCTGGCCGCCGGCAACACCGAGGCGCGCCTGCACGTCTTCCTGTTTGGCGAACAGGCCCTGCTGTCGCGCCTGGAAGTGCTGTCCGAAGGCGAAGAACGCTTCCACGCCATCGAACTGCAGCCTTACAGCGAAGAAGAGACCCGCGAATACCTCGCGCAGCGGCTGGAGGGTGCGGGGCAGGGCATTGAACTGATTTCCGCCGACCTGCTGGCCGATATCCATGAACAATCCGGCGGCTGGCCGGGAGCGATCAACCAGGCCGCCCGGGATGCGATGATCGAAGCGATGCTGGCTGACCGCGGCGGCGCCCGCAAGGCCGCCAGCAGCGGCTTCAAGCTGCCGAAGAAGCACCTGGCCATTCTCGGCGTGGTCGCCATCGGCGTCGTCGCTGCCTGGTTCATGCAGGGCAAGACCAGCAAGCCTGAAACGGCCGGCAACACCGCTGCGCAGACATCCTCCCAGCTGCCGCTGGGTGGCGCGGCGCCGCAGCCGGATGCCCAGCCGAAGCCCGATGCGCAGGGCGGTGGCCCGTCGGTCGAGTTCGCCGGCTCCAACCAGCCGCTGCCGTTGCCACTGGTGGGCGAGAGCCAGCCGGTGATCCGCGAACCCATGGCCCAGGCAGGCGGCCAGGAAGATGCCGACGAAGGCGGCATGCCGTCCGCGGCCATTCCGCCGACCGTGACCACTTCCGCGCCGCCGGTAACGCCGTTGGCCAATAATGGCCCGGCGCCCCTGAACCCGGTGCCGCCGGCGCCGGCCCAGGCGCAGCCAGCGACGCAACCGACGCCGAAGCCGGCACCTATCCAGGTTGCTACGCCGCGTCCCGAGCCGGTCAAGCCTGCCGCCACCGCTGCGGCCAAGCCTGCAGCCAAGCCGGCAGCGACCAAGCCTGCTACCACCGTCGCCACTGCCAAGCCGGCCACGGCCAGCAAGCCTGCCGCCACCGGTGGCGCGGGCAGCAGCTGGTACCAGTCCCAGGCCGGTTCGCGCTACTCCGTGCAGGTGCTGGGCACCGGCTCGGAAGCCAGTGCCAAGGCCTTCATCAGCCAGCAGGGCGGTGGTGACTACCGTTACTTCCGCAAGAACCTGCAGGGCAAGCCGTTCTACGTCGTGACCTACGGCAGCTTCGCCGACCGCACCGCCGCACAGGCCGCGATCAAGAAACTGCCGGCGAAGATCCAGGCCTCCAAGCCCTGGGCTCGACCCTTCTCCAGTATCCAGCAGGACATCGCCGGAGCGCGCTGAAAGGTCGCACTGTCGCAATAATAAAAAAGCCGGGCCCCATAACATGGGGCTCGGCTTTTTTATTGGGTTGTTTCTTTGGCTGCATTCTTATAAAAATGCGACATCGGGTGTCGGCAGTGCGTCAAAAAAAACAGTGACGCCAGTCGCGCCGTGTGTACAATGACCTCCCTTTGCCTATCGGAAACTTGCCGCTTGAGCGAGTAGACAGGCAAAGCGCTTGATAGAGGGTCTGCTGACGTTTCGTCATGGCCAGGCCGGCACCGCCGCCACGTTGGGTAAGACGTGGCAATTCGCGCGGAACGGTCATTCCAGGTGAACCAGGGGCTGGAGCGGCGCTGCACAATAGATGCGGCCCGTGCCTTTGGGGTGCGCGGGAAATAAGCCAGCAAAGGCGAAACAGGGCGATGGCGAAACGTCAGCAGACCCTGGAAATTAAAAAAGTTTTGCCGGTGAGAGTTCCCTATGAAAGCAGGTCTGTACCATCCTGAGACGTTCAAGGATAACTGCGGATTCGGTCTGATCGCCCATATGACGGGCGAGGCAAGCCACGAACTTCTGCAAACCGCCATCGAAGCACTGACCTGCATGACCCACCGAGGTGGGATCAACGCGGACGGGAAAACCGGGGACGGCTGTGGGCTGCTGATCCAGAAGCCCGACCAGTTCCTGCGCGCCGTGGCCCAGGAATCCTTCGGCGTCGAGCTGCCCGCCCAATATGCGGTGGGCATGGTCTTCTTCAACCAGGACCCGGTGAAGGCCGAAGCCGCCCGCGCGAACATGAATCGCGAGATCGAGCGCGCCGGCCTGAAGTTGGTCGGCTGGCGCAAGGTGCCGATCGACACCAGCGTCCTGGGTCGCCTGGCGCTGGAGCGCCTGCCGCAGATCGAGCAGGTGTTCATCGGCGGTGAAGGCCTGTCCGATCAGGAATTCGCGGTCAAGCTGTTCAGCTCCCGTCGCCGCTCCTCCGTGGCCAACGCCGAGGACACCGACCACTATGTCTGCAGCTTCTCGCACAAGACCATCATCTATAAGGGCCTGATGATGCCGGCGGACCTCGCCGCCTTCTATCCGGACCTCTCCGACGAGCGCCTGAAGACCGCCATCTGCGTGTTCCACCAGCGCTTCTCGACCAACACCCTGCCGAAATGGCCGCTGGCCCAGCCGTTCCGCCTGCTGGCGCACAACGGTGAGATCAACACCATCACCGGCAACCGCAACTGGGCCCAGGCCCGCCGCGCCAAGTTCGCCAACGAATGGATGCCGGATCTCGAAGAGCTGGGCCCGCTGGTCAACCGCGTGGGCTCGGACTCCTCCAGCATGGACAACATGCTCGAGCTGATGGTCACCGGCGGCATGGACATGTTCCGTGGCCTGCGCATGATCATTCCGCCGGCCTGGCAGAACGTCGAGACCATGGACGCCGACCTGCGAGCGTTCTACGAATTCAACTCGCTGCACATGGAGCCGTGGGACGGCCCCGCCGGCGTCGTGCTGACCGACGGCCGCTACGCCGTCTGCCTGCTCGACCGCAACGGCCTGCGCCCCTCGCGCTGGGTCACCACCAAGAACGGCTACATCACCCTCGCTTCGGAAATCGGCGTGTGGGATTACAAGCCCGAGGACGTGATCGCCAAGGGCCGCGTCGGCCCGGGCCAGATCCTCGCGGTGGACACCGAGACCGGCCAGCTGCTGCAGACCGAGGACATCGACAACCGCCTCAAGTCGCGCCACCCGTACAAGCAGTGGCTGCGCCAGAGCGCGCTGCGCATCCAGGCGACCCTGGACGACGACCAGGGCGTGGCCAGCTACGACGGTGACCAGCTCAAGCAGTACATGAAGATGTTCCAGGTCACCTTCGAGGAGCGTGACCAGGTGCTGCGTCCGCTCGCCGAGCAGGGCCAGGAAGCGGTCGGCTCGATGGGCGACGACACTCCGATGGCGGTGCTGTCCAAGCGCATCCGCTCGCCCTACGACTACTTCCGCCAGGTCTTCGCGCAGGTCACCAACCCGCCGATCGACCCGCTGCGCGAAGCGATCGTGATGTCCCTGGAAACTTGCCTGGGCATCGAGCAGAACATCTTCGAAGAGTCCCCGCACCACGCCAACCAGGCGATCCTGACCACCCCGGTGATCTCCCCGGCGAAGTGGCGGACCCTGATGAACTTGGAGCGTCCGGGCTTCGACCGTCACCACATCGACCTGAACTACGACGAGTCCGTCGGCCTCGAAACGGCTGTGCGCAACATCGCCGACCAGGCCGAGGAAGCCGTGCGCGCCGGCAAGGTACTGCTGGTGCTGTCCGACCGCCACATCGCCCCCGGCAAGCTGCCGGTGCATGCGGCCCTGGCCGTAGGCGCCGTGCACCATCGCCTGGTGCAGACCGGCCTGCGTTGCGACTCCAACATCCTGGTGGAAACCGCGACCGCCCGTGACCCGCACCACTTCGCGGTGCTGGTGGGCTTCGGCGCGTCCGCGGTCTACCCGTTCCTCGCCTACGAGGTGCTGGCCGACCTGATCCGCACCGGCGAAGTGCTGGGCGATCTCTACGAGGTCTTCAAGTACTACCGCAAGGGCATCTCCAAGGGGATGCTGAAGATCCTCTCGAAGATGGGCATCTCCACCATCGCCTCCTACCGTGGCGCCCAGCTGTTCGAAGCCATCGGCCTGTCCGACGAGGTCACCGGCCTGTGCTTCCCGGGTACCCCGAGCCGCATCCAGGGCGCGCGCTTCATCGACATCGAGAACGAGCAGAAGCTGCTGGCCTTCGAGGCCTGGAACAACCGCAAGCCGATCCAGCAGGGCGGCCTGCTGAAGTTCGTCTACGGCGGGGAATACCACGCCTACAACCCGGACGTGGTGAACACCCTGCAGGCCGCCGTGCAGCAGGGCGACTATGCCAAGTTCAAGGAATACACCGCACTGGTCGACCAGCGCCCGGTCTCCATGCTGCGCGACCTGCTCAAGGTGAAGACCAGCGAGCAGCCGCTGAGCCTGGACGAGATCGAGCCGCTGGAGTCCATCTTCAAGCGCTTCGACGCCGCCGGCATCTCCCTCGGCGCGCTGTCGCCGGAGGCCCACGAGGCCCTGGCCGAAGCCATGAACCGCCTGGGCGGCCGTTCCAACTCCGGTGAAGGTGGCGAAGACCCGGCGCGCTACGGCACGCTGAAGAGCTCGAAGATCAAGCAGGTGGCCACCGGCCGCTTCGGTGTGACCCCGGAATACCTGGTCAACGCCGAAGTCCTGCAGATCAAGGTGGCCCAGGGCGCCAAGCCCGGCGAGGGCGGCCAGCTGCCCGGCGGCAAGGTCAACGGCCTGATCGCCCGCCTGCGCTATGCCGTGCCCGGCGTGACCCTGATCTCGCCGCCGCCGCACCACGACATCTACTCCATCGAAGACCTTGCCCAACTGATCTTCGACCTCAAGCAGGTCAACCCGCAGGCGCTGGTGTCGGTGAAGCTGGTGTCCGAGCCGGGTGTCGGCACCATCGCCGCCGGCGTGGCCAAGGCCTATGCCGACCTGATCACCATTTCCGGCTACGACGGCGGTACCGGCGCCTCGCCGATCACCTCCATCAAGTACGCCGGTTCCCCGTGGGAGCTGGGCCTCGCCGAGGCGCACCAGACCCTGCGCGGCAACGACCTGCGCGGCAAGGTCCGGGTGCAGACCGACGGCGGCCTGAAGACCGGCCTGGATGTGATCAAGGCGGCCATCCTCGGCGCCGAGAGCTTCGGCTTCGGCACCGCGCCGATGATCGCCCTGGGCTGCAAATACCTGCGCATCTGCCACCTGAACAACTGCGCCACCGGTGTCGCCACCCAGAACGACAAGCTGCGCAAGGACCACTTCATCGGCACCGTGGACATGGTGGTGAACTTCTTCACCTTCATCGCCAGCGAAACCCGTGAGTGGCTGGCCAAGCTCGGCGTGCGCAGTCTGGAAGAACTCATCGGTCGCACCGACCTGCTGGAAATCCTCCCGGGCGAGACGCCCAAGCAGGGCAACCTCGACCTCACGCCGCTGCTGGGCAGCGACCTGATCCCGGCCGAGAAGCCGCAGTTCTGCGAAGTCGACAAGAACCCGCCGTTCGACCAGGGCCTGCTGGCCGAGAAGATGGTCGAGCTGGCCCGCTCCGCCATCCAGGGCGCCAAGGGCGGCGAGTACGAACTGGACATCTGCAACTGCGACCGTTCCATCGGCGCGCGGATTTCCGGCGAGATCGCCAAGGTCCACGGCAACCAGGGCATGGCCAAGGCGCCGATCACCTTCCGCTTCAAGGGCACCGCGGGCCAGAGCTTCGGCGTGTGGAACGCCGGCGGCCTGCACCTGTACCTGGAAGGCGACGCCAACGACTACGTGGGCAAGGGCATGACCGGCGGCAAGCTGGTCGTCACTCCGCCCAAGGGCAGCCCGTTCAAGTCGCAGGAATCGGCCATCGTCGGCAACACCTGCCTGTACGGCGCCACCGGCGGCAAGCTGTTCGCCGCCGGCACCGCGGGCGAGCGTTTCGGCGTGCGCAACTCCGGCGCCCATGCCGTGGTGGAAGGCACCGGTGACCACTGCTGCGAGTACATGACCGGCGGCTTCATCTGCGTACTGGGCAAGACCGGCTACAACTTCGGCTCCGGCATGACCGGTGGCTTCGCTTATGTCCTCGACATGGACAACACCTTCGTCGACCGCGTGAACCATGAGCTGGTGGAAATCCAGCGCATCAGCGGCGAAGCGATGGAGGCCTACCGCAGCCACCTGCGCAAGGTCCTGGTCGAGTACGTGGCGGAAACCGCGAGTGAATGGGGCGCACATCTGCTGGAGAACCTCGACGATTACCTGCGTCGGTTCTGGCTGGTGAAGCCGAAGGCCGCAAGCCTCGGTTCCCTGCTGACCAGCACCCGTGCCAACCCGCAATAAGCGCTCGAAGTCTGAAGAGGTCTTGAAATGTCTGAACGTCTGAATAACGACTTCCAGTTCATCGAAGTCGGGCGCAAGGATCCGAAGAAGAAACTGCTGCGCCAACGCAAGCGCGAGTTCGTGGAAATCTACGACTTGTTCAAGCCGGCGCAGGCCGCTGACCAGGCGCACCGCTGCCTGGGCTGCGGCAACCCGTACTGCGAGTGGAAGTGCCCGGTACACAACTTCATCCCCAACTGGTTGAAGCTGGTCTCCGAAGGCAACATCCTCGCCGCCGCCGAGCTGTCCCACCAGACCAACACCTTGCCGGAAGTCTGCGGCCGGGTGTGCCCGCAGGACCGCCTGTGCGAAGGCGCCTGCACCCTGAACGACGGTTTTGGCGCGGTCACCATCGGCTCGGTGGAGAAGTACATCACCGATACCGCCTTCGCCATGGGCTGGCGCCCGGACATGTCCAAGGTCAAGCCCACCGGCAAGCGCGTCGCGGTGATCGGTGCGGGCCCGGCGGGCCTGGGCTGCGCCGACGTGCTGGTGCGCAACGGCGTGACCCCGGTGGTGTTCGACAAGAACCCGGAAATCGGCGGCCTGCTGACCTTCGGCATCCCCGAGTTCAAGCTGGAGAAGCAGGTGCTCTCGCGCCGTCGCGAAGTCTTCACCGGCATGGGCATCGAGTTCCGCCTGAACACCGAGATCGGCAAGGACGTCACTATGGAGCAACTGCTCGATGAGTACGATGCCGTGTTCATGGGTATGGGCACCTACACCTACATGAAAGGCGGCTTCCCCGGCGAAGATCTGCCCGGCGTGCACGATGCGCTGGACTTCCTGATCGCCAACGTGAACCGCAACCTGGGCTTCGAGAAGTCGCCGGAAGACTTCGTCGACATGAAGGGCAAGCGCGTCGTGGTGCTGGGCGGTGGCGACACCGCGATGGACTGCAACCGCACCTCCATCCGCCAGGGTGCCAAGAGCGTGACCTGCGCCTATCGCCGTGACGAAGAGAACATGCCCGGCTCGCGCAAAGAGGTGAAGAACGCCAAGGAAGAAGGCGTGAAGTTCCTCTTCAACCGCCAGCCCATCGCCATCGTCGGCGAGGATAAGGTGGAAGGCGTGAAGGTGGTCGAGACCCGTCTCGGCGAGCCGGACGCCCGTGGCCGTCGCAGCCCCGAGCCGATCCCGGGCTCCGAGGAGATCATCCCGGCGGAAGCCGTGCTGATCGCCTTCGGCTTCCGCCCGAGCCCGGCCCCATGGTTCGACCAGCACCAGGTGGAAATCGACAGCCAGGGCCGCGTCATCGCCCCGGCCGCCGCGCAGTTCAAGCACCAGACCAGCAACCCGAAGATCTTCGCCGGCGGCGATATGGTCCGCGGTTCCGACCTGGTGGTGACGGCGATCTTCGAAGGCCGCACGGCTGCCGAAGGCATCCTGGATTACCTGGGCGTCTAAGCCGGACCTGTAGGGGCGAGGGGGACGCCATCGTTATTGCTCGCGAACTCTGGCCCCGCAGCGGGGTTTGTTCGCGAGCAAGCTCGCTCCTACGAAAAGCACATTCCAGTGCGGCAGAATGCCGCGATGGACAAAAGGCACGGCACCCGCCGTGCCTTTTCGTTTGGGCTTTGCGAAAATGCCCGCACTTTTTTTCCGGATGCCGTTATGACTGCCCTGAAGAACGATCGCTTCCTCCGCGCCCTGCTCAAGCAGCCCGTCGATGTCACCCCTGTCTGGATGATGCGCCAGGCTGGCCGCTACCTGCCGGAATACCGCGCCACCCGCGCCAAGGCCGGTGACTTCATGAGCCTGTGCATGAACCCGCAGATGGCTTGCGAAGTGACCCTGCAGCCGCTGGACCGCTACCCGCAGCTGGACGCGGCGATCCTCTTCTCCGACATCCTCACTATCCCCGACGCCATGGGCCAGGGCCTGTTCTTCGAGACCGGCGAAGGCCCGCGTTTCAAGAAGGTCGTGAGCACCCAGGCCGACATCGACGCCCTGCCGATCCCCGATCCGGAGAAGGACCTGGGCTACGTGATGGACGCCGTGCGCACCATCCGCCGCGAGCTGAACGGCCGCGTGCCGCTGATCGGCTTCTCCGGCAGCCCCTGGACCCTGGCCACCTACATGGTGGAAGGCGGCTCCAGCCGTGACTTCCGCAAGACCAAGGCGATGCTCTACGACAACCCGCAGGCCCTGCATGCGCTGCTGGACAAGCTGGCGCAGTCGGTCACCAGCTACCTGAACGGCCAGATCCTCGCGGGCGCCCAGGCGGTGCAGATCTTCGATTCCTGGGGCGGCGCTCTCTCGGCGGCGGCCTACCAGGAGTTCTCCCTGGCCTACATGCAGAAGATCGTCGACGGCCTGATCCGTGAACACGACGGGCGTCGCGTACCGGTGATCCTCTTCACCAAGGGCGGTGGCCTGTGGCTGGAATCCATGGCCAACACCGGCGCCGAAGCGCTGGGCCTGGACT
This sequence comes from Pseudomonas sp. B1-22, assembly GCF_050474425.1. NCBI lineage: Bacteria > Pseudomonadati > Pseudomonadota > Gammaproteobacteria > Pseudomonadales > Pseudomonadaceae > Pseudomonas > Pseudomonas sp. B1-22. The sequence continues at coordinate 383,215 of NZ_JBCHVH010000003.1, forward strand.
GGACCTGCGACATCGGCAGCGCCCGCGCCCGCGTCGGCGACAAGGTCGCCCTGCAGGGCAACATGGACCCGGCGGTGCTCTACGCCAAGCCGGATGCCATCCGCGCTGAAGTCGCGCGTATCCTCAGCGCCTTCGGTAACGGCAATGGCCACGTGTTCAACCTCGGCCACGGCATCACCCCGGAAGTCGACCCGGCCCACGCCGGCGCCTTCTTCGAGGCGGTGCACGAGCTGTCGGCGCAGTATCACTGAGCCTGAGGCTCCACCGAAAAGCCCCGCAGTCGCGGGGCTTTTTGTTTTGAATGAATGTGTACGGCGACGCTCTTCGTAGGAGCGAGCTTGCTCGCGAACCGCCGGGCGCCAATGTTCGCCTGTAGGAGCGGGCCATGCCCGCGATCGCGCGCATGGCGCGCTCCTACAGATGGGCGCTGCAGATTGGCGTTTCTCGGTAACGGCGGATTCCGCCGCGAGAGATTTCGCGGACAAAGTCCGCTCCTACGAAAGCCGATCCGCGCGTAGGAGCGGACTCCGTCCGCGATCGGCCTGAACGGCACACTACGACATGACGCAATGAAAAAAGCCCCGCTCGGAAGCGGGGCTTTTTCGTTCCCTCATGGGGCCTCAAGCCCCATCAGAGTGCATCACGCGGTATCGCCCACCAGGCCAGCGGCCTTTTGGGCCTTGCGGCGGTTCGACACCAGCAGGCCCGAGCAGACCACCACTATGGTCAGCAGGGTGGTGGCGACCACTTCCATGCGGTGATCCGGGCGGATCAGCATGATCGCCAGGGCGCCGACGATGAACAGGATCACCGCCCAGGTCAGCCATGGGAACAGCCACATCTTCAGCTTCAACTGGTGGCCCTGGGCGAGCAGCTTCTTGCGCATGCGCAGCTGCGACAGGGCGATCACCAGGTACACCAGCAGGGCGATGGCGCCGGAGCTGGCCAGCAGGAAGTTGAACACTTCGGCCGGAGCCAGGTAGTTGGCGAAGGTGCACAGGAAGGCCATGGCGGTGGACAGCAGCACGGCATAGACCGGGGTGCGGCTGACGCTGGTCACCTGGGCGATCTTCGGCGCGTCGCCGCGCTTGCTCAGGGAGTACATCATGCGCGAGGCGGTGTAGAGCGCCGAGTTCAGGCAGCTGGTCACCGAGACGAGGACGATGATGTCGACGATCAGCTTGGCGTACGGGATGTGCAGGTGTTCCAGCACGGTCTGGTAGGAGCCCATGCTGACCAGGCGCGGGTCATTCCACGGCACCAGGCAGACCACGATCAGGATCGACAGCAGGTAGAACAGCGCGATACGCCAGATCACCGAATTGGTGGCACGGGTGATCTGCTGGGCCGGGTCCTTGGACTCGGTGGCGGCGATGGTGACGATTTCCGAACCCATGAAGGAGAACATGGTGGTCAGCAGCGCGGCGAGCACGGCGCCCCAGCCCTTGGGCATGAAGCCTTCGCTGGTCAGGTGGCCGATTCCGGAAACTTCGCTGTTGGGCGAGAAGCCGAAGATGGCCGCGCAGCCCAGCACCAGGAAGGCGATGATCGAGACGACCTTGATCAGCGCCAGCCAGAACTCGAACTCACCGTAGTTCTTCACGCTGAACAGGTTGGTGACGGTCAGCGCGGAGGTGATCACGAAGGCCAGGATCCAGATCGGTGCGCCGGGGAACCAGGCGTGGATGATCGCGGCGGCGGCGTTGGCCTCCAGCGGAATCACCAGGACCCAGAACCACCAGTACAGCCAGCCGATGGTGAAGCCGGCCCAGTGGCCGATGGCACGGTCGGCATAGGTGGAGAAGGAGCCGCTATCCGGCTGCGCGACGGCCATTTCGGCCAGCATGCGCATCACCAGGACCACCAGCAGGCCGGCGACCAGATAGGAAATCATGACAGCCGGGCCAGCCTCGGCAATGGCGTGGCCGGAACCTACGAACAGGCCCGCACCAATGGCGCCGGCAATTGAAAGCATCGTGACGTGACGATTTTTCAGGCCCTGGGAGAGGCCGGAAGAAGGAGTACTGCTCATGCTTTACCTACAACTACAGGAGGGAATTGCGTACTGCGGGAGCCGAGATCCGTTTCAGGAATCCAACAAGTCGTGCATTTTTATTGACGCAAGGATCGCGCCATATTTTGTTACGACTTTAGTCGTAGGGTGGGAGTAAGTGCTACAACGCCCCCATTAGGGGCGTCGCAGGAGAGTCGAAATTTATCTTTGCACGACAGTCTATGGTCGCTTTTGGATATGTAGTGACAAAAGTGTGTAGAAACTACCCGTGACCGGCGAGTGCAGGAAGGTCGCGCGGTAACACTGCCAGGCGTGCCAGGTGCAGCGACACGAGCAGTGCGATCACCAGCAGGCTGGCGATGAACAGGCCCACACCATTCCAGCCGTAGTGGTGCCAGAACACCCCGCCTGCGGTACCGGCGACGCTGGAGCCGACGTAGTAGCAGAACAGGTACAGCGACGACGCCTGGCCCTTGGCTTTCAGGGCGCGGCGCCCGATCCAGCTGCTGGCGACCGAGTGCGCGCCGAAGAAGCCGAAGGTGAACACCAGCATGCCGACCAGTACCAGGGCCAGCGGTTGCAGCAGGGTGATCAGCAGGCCGCCGAGCATCAGTGCGATCATCGCCCAGAGCACCTTGCGCCGGCCCAGGCGGTCGGCCAGGGAGCCGACCCAGGCGGAACTGTAGATACCCGACAGGTAGACCACCGAAAGCACACCGACCACCGCCTGGCTCAGGTGGTATGGGGCCGCCAGCAGGCGGTAGCCGATGTAGTTGAACAGGGTGACGAAGGCGCCCATCACCAGGAAGCCCACGAGGAACAGCCAGGGCAGGCCGGCGTCGCGGAAATGCCCGCGGAAGCCTTCGGCCAGCTGGCGCGGCTTCAGCGGCGCTGGGCGGAAGTTCTTCGACTCGGGGAGGATGCGCCAGAACAGCAGTGCCGCGGCCAGGGCGAGCACGCCCAGGGTGGCCAGCGCCACATGCCAGTTCACGTAGTCCACCAGCACGCCGCTGATCAGCCGGCCGCTCATGCCGCCGATGGCATTGCCGCCGATGTACAGCCCCATGGACAGCCCGATGTGCTGCGGATGGATTTCCTCGGAAAGGTAGGTCATCCCGACTGCCGCCAGGCCGCTCAGCGACAGGCCGAGCAGCGCGCGCATCAGCAGCACGCCGTGCCAGGTCGGCATCATCGCGCTGCCGAGGGTGAACAGCGCGGCGAGGACCAGCGAGGCGACCATGATCGATTTGCGCCCGATGGCGTCGGAGATCGGCCCGGTGACCAGCAGGCCGAAGGCCATGGTGATGGTGGAAATCGACAGCACCAGGCTGCTTTGCGCCGCTGTCAGATCGAAGGCCTTGGACAGCACCGGCATCATCGGCTGCACGCAATAGAGCAGGGCGAAGGTGGCGAAGCCGCCGGAGAACAGCGCAAGCGAGGTGCGCATGAAGGCCGGGGTGCCGTTTTCGATGTAGCTTTCGATCTCTTCGACGGCGCTGACCACGCTGGTATTCGCCTGGCGCGCGGCATTCAGCAATTCGGGTTCGACTGGCTCGGAAGCCCGTAACGCAGATTGACTCACAACTCACCTCGATTCGGCTCGCGCAGGACGGCAAAAGGCCCGTGCAGCGGGGATGGCAGAAGTTTTTGGAGTTGTTATTGGGCTTGTGCTGGCAAGGATAAGGAGCTGTATTTATTATTTCCAATATATTAATCGACATATTTAAGTCGTTTTGCGAATCAATGGTGGATACCGCCGTTTGCACCTGCGTGGTGTTGAACCGATCGCGGACGGAGTCCGCTCCTACCTGGTCGGGAATACCGGCGCTTTAACGGGGAAAACATGGAACTGCGACATCTGCGTTACTTCATCGCCGTGGCCGAAGAGCTGCATTTCGGCCGTGCCGCCGAGCAGCTGGGCATCTCGCAACCGCCGCTGAGCCAGCAGATCCAGGCACTGGAAGAGGAGATCGGCGCACGGCTGCTGGAGCGCACCAACCGACGGGTGGCGCTGACCGCGGCGGGGCAACTGTTCCTGACCGAAGCGCGTCTGGTGCTGCAGCAGGTCGATCGCGCGGTGCTGCTGGCGCGCCGGGCGCACCAGGGCGAGATCGGGGAACTGAAGATCGGTTTCACCGCCTCCGCGCCTTTCACCTCGACTCTTCCGCGCAGCATCCTGGCGTTCCGCCAGGCCTACCCGGACGTCCACCTGGAGCTGCAGGAACTGAGCAGCGGCCAGGCCGTGGAAGCCTTGCTGGAGGAGCGCGTGGAGGTCGGCCTGATCCGCCCGATTGCGCTGCCGGACAGCCTGGAGGCCGTTGAGCTGTTCAGCGAGCCCCTGGTGGCGGTGCTGCGGGCCGACCACCCGCTGGCCGAGTCCAACCCGGACGGCCTGGAGATCGCCGCGTTGGCGGACGAACCCTTCGTATTCTTTCCCCGCAGCTACGGCACCGGCCTCTACAACCAGTTGATCGCCCTGTCGCGGCAGGCCGGCTTCAGCCCGCGCATCGCCCAGGAAGCCGGCGAGGCCATGACCATCATCGGGTTGGTGGCCGCCGGGCTGGGCGTCAGCATGCTGCCGGCCTCATTCCGCCGCACGCGGGTGGACGGCGTGGTCTACCGCACGCTGCTCGATCCGGGTGCGACCAGTTCGGTCTGGCTGGTGCGTCGGCGTGACGAACATTCGCCGCTGGCGCAGTCCTTCATCGACCTGCTGACCCGCGAGGTAGCCACCTTGCGCGCGGTTGGCTGAACCGTTCGACGGAGGGCTCGCCGTTGTCATGGGCATTGCATAGAATCCGGAACACTCGAATGGATTACGGAGCAGGCTCATGCGGCGCGTGGTGTTCAATCAGAAAGGCGGAGTGGGCAAGTCGAGCATTGCCTGCAACCTGGCGGCGGTCAGCGCGGCGGAGGGCTACCGCACACTGCTGGTGGACCTGGATGCCCAGGCCAACTCGACGCACTACCTCACCGGCCTGACCGGCGAGGACCTGCCGGTGGGTATCGCCGACTTCTTCAAGCAGACGCTCTCGTCCGGACCCTTCAGCCGCAAGGGCAAGGTCGATATCTACGAGACCCCCTTCGACAACCTGCACATCGTCACCGCGAGCCCGGAGCTGGCCGACCTGCAGCCCAAGCTCGAGCAGAAGCACAAGATCAACAAGCTGCGCAAACTGCTGGACGAGCTGGCGGACGATTACGACCGCATCTACCTGGACACCCCGCCGGCGCTGAACTTCTACACCGTCTCGGCATTGATCGCCGCCGATCGCTGCCTGATTCCCTTCGACTGTGACAGTTTCTCCCGCCAGGCGCTGTATGGGCTGCTGCAGGAGATCGAGGAGCTGAAGGAAGACCACAACGAGGATCTGGAAGTCGAAGGCATCGTGGTCAACCAGTTCCAGCCGCGCGCCACCCTGCCGCAGCAGCTGCTGGATGAGTTGGTCGAGGAAGAGTTGCCGGTACTGCCGGTGTACCTGATGAGCTCGGTGAAGATGCGCGAGTCGCACCAGGCGTGCACTCCGCTGATCTTCCTCGAACCCCGGCACAAGCTGACCCAGCAGTTCGTCGAGCTGCACAACCTGCTGGAAGCCTGATTTCCTGACGCGCTCCGCCCCGGGGAGCTCGCTCAGTGTCGCCTCACTGCGAGATGAGAATGTCGCAGGGAGGGCGGCGCAGGAAGTAGCGGGTCGAACTGCCCAGCATGGCCTGTTCGATGGCGCCGCGGCTGCGGCTGCCGAGCACCAGCAGGTCCGGCGCCCATTCCCCCAGGGCGCTCTCCAGCACCTGCTGGAAGTTTCCCGGTTGTACCGCACAAATCAGTTTCGGCCCTTCGGCCGGCAGCTGTTCACGCTCGTCCTGCAGCGTCTGGCGCAGCAGCGCGCGTTGGGTCTCCAGATGCTCCTCAGCACGCTCGGCCTTGCCCGGCTGGTAGGCGTTGAGCGCCAGCAACTCGGCACTGCTTGGCAGCAGGCGGTAGCCGGCGCGCCAGGCCTGGCAGGAGCACAACGACAGGTCCAGCCCGGCCAGCGCCCGTGCATACGGAGCGGCGGACTCATCTACCGCCAGCAGGATCGGCGCGCGGCAATGACGGGCGATGCGTTCCAGGGTGGTGCCATCGAAGCGCTCGAGCAGTTGCTGGTGATGCGCGCCGATCAGCAGAAGGTCCGCCTTGAGCTCCTGCGCCGCCTGGGTGACGGTCGTCGCCGCGCGGCCCTGGCGGATCAGCAGCTGATAGTCGGCGATGGCGTTGGCCGCGGCGGCGTCGCGCAGCGCGACCTCGGCGGCCTCGCGGACGGTATCCATCATGCGGTCGGGAAAATATTCCTCGATCACATGCAGCAAGGTGACCTGCGCGCCGTGCTGGCGGGCCAGTTGGGCGGCGCGGCGCACCGCGATGTCCGCCTCGACGCTGAGGTCATGGGCGACGAGCAGGTTCCTGTACATGGTGGGCTCCCTCTGTGGCGCGTCCACTGTCGCGCCACGTAGGAAATTTCACCTTGATGCAGGGCAATGGCCCGGATTCAGCGGCTGCGCAGCTGATAGACGGCGTGGCTCTCGGCGACGACGTTGCCTTCCGCGTCCTTGAGCTGCAGGCCGAGGACGAAGTCGGATTTGCCGTGGGTGGTCGCCTCCTCGCCGATGCGCTGGATTTCATCCTCGCTGAGCCAGGCGTCGACAGTGACGTCGCTGGCGGCGGGGCGCAGGAAGCGCAGGCCGGCTTCCTTGACGATGGGATAGAAGCGCCGGCTGTCGAAGCTGGTCAGCATCAGGATGCCGCCGGGCAGTTCCGCCACGGTGAACAGGGCGCCGGCGTACATGTTGTGGATGTGGTTCTCGTTGCCCTTGAGCGGCATGCGCAGGCGCACATGGCCTGGCTCCAGCACCTCGGCCTTGAGGCCGGTGCGTTTGACGAAGGCGATGTGTTCTTCGGTGAGCTGACGGATGAATTCTTCGGGGTAAGGCATGGGCGCGCTCCGTATCGCCTGTTTGTCGTCTGCCCAAGACTAGCTGCGCCGCGCGGCCTGGCAATGACCGCACGGATTGACCGGATCGCTCAGTGGGTAGAAGCGTCAGACGCCGTTGTGGGACAGCCAATCCAGCAGCTGCGGCAGCGGCATGGCACCGCTCTGGCGCGCGACTTCCTGGCCGTTTCGGAACAGGATCAGGCTGGGAATCGAACGAATCCCTAAGCGGGTGGAGAGGTTCGGGTTGGCATCGCTGTCCAGCTTGGCCAGGCGCACCTTGCCCGACAGTCGCGCGGCAGCCTGTTCGAAGGTCGGTGCGAAGGCCTTGCAGGGGCCGCACCAGGCGGCCCAGACGTCCACCAGCAGCGGCAAGTCGCCCTTGGCCTGGGCGGCGAAGCTGGCTTCGTTCAGCTCGAAGGGACGGTCGACGATGACCGGCGACTGGCAGCGGCCGCAGCGCGGCGCATCGCCCAGGCGCTCGGCGGGTACGCGGTTGAGGCCGTTGCAGTGCGGGCAGGGGATGATCAGGGAATCGGACATGGCGAGGCTCCAGGGGCTATGACGCCAAGGTGGAGCCTCGCGGTCCGGGTTTCAACCCTCGGCGGAGCGTAGCGCCTGGGCGAGGTCGGCGAGGATGTCGTCGATGTGCTCGATGCCGATGGACAGGCGCACCATGTCGCGCGGTACGCCGGCCTTCTCCAGTTCCTCGTCGTTGAGCTGGCGGTGGGTGGTGGAGGCCGGGTGGCAGGCCAGGGACTTGGCGTCGCCGATATTGACCAGACGCACCACCAGTTTCAGCGCGTCGATGAAGCGCGCGCCGGCTTCCTGGCCGCCCTTGATGCCGAAGGAGAGGATCGCCGCCGGCTGGCCGCCCATGTAGCGCTGGGCCAGGGCGTGCTCGGGGTGGTCGGCGAGGCCTGCGTATTTCACCCAGCTAACCTGCGGGTGTTCCTGCAGGTAGCGCGCGACCCTCAGGGCGTTGTCGCAATGGCGTTCCATGCGCAGGGCGAGGGTTTCCAGGCCCTGCAGGATCAGGAAGGCGTTGAACGGCGACAGCGCGGCGCCGGTGTTGCGCAGCGGCACCACGCGGCAGCGGCCGATGAAGGCGGCGGGGCCGAAGGCTTCGGTGTAGGTGACGCCGTGGTAGGACGGGTCCGGGGTGTTGAGCAGCGGGAAGCGCGCCTTGTTCTCGCTCCAGGGGAATTTGCCGGAGTCGACGACGATGCCGCCGATGCTGGTGCCGTGGCCGCCGATGTACTTGGTCAGCGAGTGCACGACGATGTCCGCTCCGTGCTCGAAGGGCCGGCAGAGGATCGGCGTGGCGACGGTGTTGTCGACGATCAGCGGTACGCCATGGCGGTGCGCGGCATCGGCCAGGGCCTTCAGATCGACGATGTTGCCCGCCGGGTTGCCGATGGATTCGCAGAACACGGCCTTGGTGCGTTCGTCGATCAGCGCTTCGAGGGCGGCGATGTCGTCGTGGGGAGCGAAGCGGGTCTGGATGCCGAAGCGCGGCAGGGTGTGGGCGAGCAGGTTGTAGGTGCCGCCGTAGAGCTTGGCCACCGAGACGATGTTGTCGCCGGCTTCGGCCACGGTCTGGATGGCGTAGGTGATGGCGGCCATGCCCGAGGCCACCGCCAGTGCGCCAACCCCGCCTTCCAGCGCCGCCACGCGCTCCTCCAGCACCGCATTGGTGGGGTTCATGATGCGCGTGTAGATGTTGCCGGCGACCTTCAGGTCGAACAGGTCGGCGCCGTGCTGGGTGTCGTCGAAGGCGTAGGAGCTGGTCTGGTAGATCGGCACGGCCACGGCCTTGGTGGTCGGGTCGGGGCTGTAGCCGGCGTGAATGGCCAGGGTTTCCAGTTTCATCGTTCGAGCATCCTTGTGGGCAGAAAGGCCCGAGGATGCGAGCGGCGCCCGGCCCCGGTCAATGACCGGGAGCAATACCGCCGGGGCGCCACTAGATCGCTTTTCGCTGAGCTTATAACCGGTTCACGAGGAGCAGCTGATCTCCAGGTGTTTGCCCCAGTCCGGCGGGCGGCGGGTGAAGGCTTCGGCGCCGGGCTGTTCCTCGAAGGGCCGGCTGAGCACGTCGTGCAGACGACGCACCACGCTGTAGTCACCCTGTTCGGCAGCGGTGATGGCTTCCTGGGCGAGGTAGTTGCGCAGCACGTAGAGCGGGTTGACCGCGTGCATGCGCGCGCGCCGGTCGTCCTGGCTGCCGCCTTCGCGTTCGGTACGGGTGCGGTAATCGGCGGCCCAGGCATCGAACGCGGCCAGGTCGACGAAGTCCTCGCGTACCACCGACAGCGCCTGCTCCGCTGCCTGTTCGCCGAGGCGGCGGAAGAACAGCGAGTAGTCCACCGCGCCTTTCTGCATGGCCTGCAGCAGGGTTTGCACCAGTTCCAGGTCGCCATCTTCCGCCGTGGTCAGGCCCAGGCGGCGGCGCATCAGGTCGAGGTAGTGCGCCTGGTAGAGCGGCAGGAACAGGTCCAGGGTGGCGCGCAGGTCGTCGACTTCGACGAAGGGCGTCAGCGCCTGGCCGAGCGCGGCGAGGTTCCAGTGGGCGATGGGCACCTGGTTGCTGAAGGAGTAGCGGCCGGTGTCGTCGGAGTGGTTGCAGATGTGGTTGGCGTCGAAGTCGTCGAGGAAGGCGTAGGGGCCGTAGTCGAAGGTGATGCCGAGGATCGACATGTTGTCGGTGTTCATCACGCCATGGCAGAAGCCGTAGGCCTGCCACAGCGCGATCATCTCGGCGTTGCGCTCGACCACCTCGCGGAACAGGGCGAGGTAGGGCTTTTCCGATTCCAGGCACTGCGGGAAGTATTCGCGCAGGACGAACTCGCCGAGGGTTTTCAGCTGTTCTTCCTGCTTGGTGTAGTAGAAGTACTCGAAGTGGCCGAAGCGCACGTGGCTGGGCGCCAGGCGCAGCAGCATGGCGCCGGTTTCCTTGGTCTCGCGCCACACCGTGGTGCTGGAGCCGGTGACGCACAGGGCGCGGCTGGTGGGGATGCCGAGGGCGTTGAGGTATTCGCTGGCGAGGAATTCGCGGATCGATGAGCGCAGCACCGCGCGACCGTCGCCCATGCGCGAGTAGGGCGTCTGCCCGGCGCCCTTGAGGTGCAGGTCCCAGTGCTCGCCGGCGTCGTTCACCACTTCGCCCAGCAGCAGGCCGCGGCCGTCACCCAGGCGCGGGTTGTAGGCGCCGAACTGGTGCCCGGAGTAGACCATCGCCCTCGGCTCGGCCGCTTCCCACAGTTTGTGGCCGGCGAAGATTTCGGCGAATACCGGGGTGTCCGCTTCGCTCGGGTCGAGGTCGAGCAGCGCCATGGCCTGCGGGCTGGCGATGACCAGGCGCGGGTCGGCGATGGGATCGGGCAGGACTTCGGTGGAGAAGACGTCGCCCAGGCGGGCGAAGCGGTTATCGAAGGTCAGTTCGTTGAGCTTTTTCACACGCAAACTCCGGATAAGTCCGAGCATTGTGCTCGGATTTATCCGGAGGCGTCCACCCTCAGGCCTTGCTGGCGTCGGGCTTGTCCTGCACCGCCTTGACCGGAACCGGCGCGGTAGAGGGCTGCTGGCCGATGACCAACTGGGCTTCCTGGCCCTGCAGGTTCTTCACGAACACGTCGACCTGGTTGAAGGCCATGTCGATGCCGTTCTCGCGGAAGGCCAGGGCGATGCGGGTGAGGGTTTCGTCCACCGCCGGGTTGCGATCGCCCAGCTCGCGCACGTGGAAGCGCAGCTCGTAGTCGAAGGTGCTGGCGCTGATGGTGGTGAAGTACAGCACCGGCTCCGGGTCGCGCAGGATGCGGCTGTTGGCGTGGGCCGCGTCGAGCATGATCTTGCGCGCCAGCGGCAGGTCGCTCTCGTAGGCCAGGCCGATCTTGATGGTGACCCGCGTGACGGTGTCGCTCAACGACCAGTTCACCAGTTGGCCGGTAATGAAGGTCTGGTTGGGGACGATGATTTCCTTGCGGTCGAAGTCGGTGATGGTGGTGGCACGGATGCGAATCCGGCTGACGGTGCCGGACAGGCTGCCGATGGTCACCACGTCGCCGATCCGTACCGGACGTTCGAAAAGGATGATCAGGCCGGAGACGAAGTTGGAGAAGATCGCCTGCAGGCCGAAGCCCAGCCCCACCGACAGCGCGGCCACCAGCCATTGCAGCTTGTCCCAGCTCACGCCCAGGGTGGACAGCGCGCTGACGAAGCCGACGCCGCTGATGGCGTAGGAGAGCAGGGTGGTGATGGCGTAGGCGCTGCCCTGGGCCAGGGTCAGGCGCTGCAGCACCAGCACTTCCAGCAGGCCGGGCAGGTTGCGCGCCAGGGCCACGGTCACGGCGGCGATGACCAGCGCCATGAGGAAGTCGCCCAGGCTGATCGGCGTGGTGGATGCCGCATCGCCGGTGCCGGTGGTGTACTGGTAGAGGGTCACGTTGTCGAGGTAGGAGACCACGCTGATCAGGTCGGCCCAGACCCAGTACAGGGTGACCACGAAGCCGATCAACAGGCCCAGGCGGATCAGTCGCATCGACTGCTCGTTGATCTGCTCGATGCCCAGGGTCGGCTCTTCCACCACTTCGCCGCCCTCGATGCCTTCCTTGGCCGGCGACTGGCGCTTGGTCAGCGCGCGCTGGTAGGCCAGGCGTCGCGCCGCCACGCTCATGCCGCGGACGAAAGTGGCTTCCACCACCATCCAGAACATCAGCAGGAACAGGGTGTCGATCAGCCGGTCGGTGAGCTTGAGCGCGGTGTAGTAGTAACCGAAGCCCACCGCCAGGAACAGCGCCACGGGCAGCACGGTGAAGCCCAGGCCAACGATCATCTTGATCAGCGACGGACGTTCGCTGGAGGGGCTGCCGAACAGCAGCTGGCCCAGTATCCAGGTCATCGCCGCGTAGCCGAACAGGACGATGGCGATGCCGATCACGTCGTCGGCCAGGCTGGCCGGCTGGTGTTCGGCGACGGTGACCACCGCGACCAGCGACATCACCACCAGACCCAGTCGGCGCATCAGCTTGCCGAGGAACTGCACCTGCGGCTGGCTCCAGTGGAAGTGCCGCTCGGCGATGCCGCCCGGACGCAGGATGCGGTGCGCGGTGTAGAACACCAGCCAGACCTGCGCCATTTCCAGCAGCGCGCTGCCCAGGGTGGCGTTCTGGCCGCGGGCGTCGAGCAGCAGGGCCAGGCCGGCGATCGCCAGCGCCAGGGTGCCGGGCAGCGCGAGCAGGACGGCGAGCAGCAGGGCCAACGGGGTGTGCGCCTGGCCGTCGCGCTTGAAGTGGCCGATGTCGTCGTTCAGCGACTCCAGCTTGTCGTAGAGGAACCGGCGCTTCCACAGGAGCGCCGCGACCAGCAGGAGCAGCGGGAGGAACAGGAAGGGGCGGTCGATCAGGCCCGCGCCGAGCTCTTTCACGCCCGAGCCCCAGGGCACTTCGGCCAGCTGGTGATGCAGCAGGGTCGGGGTCATCTTGAACCATGACAGGTCCAGCGGGCGGTTGCTGGGAATCCAGAACATCTGCTCGTCGAGGGTGGCGCGCAGCTTGTCGGCGGTTTCCTTGAGCTGCTTCTGGTTCAGCTGCAGGGTGATTGCTTCGTTGAGCAGCGCGTTCAGCTCGTGGTTGAGCCGCTCCATCAATTCCAGGCGGGTGTTGACCAGTTCACTCAGGTCATGGCGCAGCTGCGGGGTGATGCTTTCCTGCGGTTGCTGGGCCAGCAGGTTGTCGATGTAGACCTCGGAGCTGTTCAGCTCGTCGCGCTTCTGGTTCAGCTCGAACTGGTACAGGCGCAGGTCGGCAATCTCGTCGGCCAGGTCGCGGTCGGTCTTGATCACCGGCAGCGATTGCTTCTGCTGGTAGAGGATCTTCGCCAGCAGCAGGCTGCCGCGCAGCACGTTGATCTGCTCGTCCAGCGCCTGCTCGCCCTGGGTCAGGTTGTCGAGCTGCTGCTTGGCTTCGAGGTCGCGCCGGGTCAGGGTGTTGAGACGATCGGTGGTGCGCAGCAGGTAGTCGGAGAGCTTGAGGTTGGCGGCGCTCTCCTGGCTCAGCAGGCTGTCGGTGCCGGCGGCCTGGTCGGCGTCCTTGGACAGCGCGGCGACGGTCTTCTCCGACTGCTCGCGGCGCTTCTCGCTGATCATCGTCTGCAGTTCGAGGGTTTCGTGCTCCTCGCGGCCGATACGTTCGGCCAGCAGGTCGCGCTGGCTGGAGGCGAGGTCGAGCAGCAGGTTGTTGCCGGCCAGTTGCTGGCGCAGCAACTGGTTCTGCGCGGTGAGCGCAGCCTGTTCGGCTACCAGCTCGTCGCGATGCTCGTCACCCAGCGGCTTGCCGCTTTCCTTGCCGACCTTGAGCAGGCTGGCGATCTCCAGCAGGCGTGTCTGGTTCCGGCTCAGGTCGGCCTGGGCGCGCTCGGGGCGGGTTTGCGCGGTGAGCGCATCGCTCTTGGCTTCGGCCATCTCCTTCTGCCAGGCGGCCAGCTGGGTGGATTGCTCGTTGAGCAGCATTTCCAGCTGGACGGCGTTGTAGCCGGCGTAGCGCTGCGAGGCAGGCTTGTCGCTGCTGCCCTTGAGGCGATTCAGGGCCTTCTGGTTCTCGCTGATCATCTTGGGCGCGTCGGCCAGCTGGCCCTTGAGATCGGCCAGCTGCTTCTCGCTGTCAGCCTTGCTCGCCAGCAGCTTGAGGGTGTTCTCGAGGCTCGCCTTGAGCAGCTTGGCGTCGGCCTCCGGCAGCTTGCGGTCGGCCAAACCGTCGAGGCTTTGCTGCACCTGGTCGGCGCTGGGCGGAGTGATGTCGGCGGCCAGCGCGGGCAGGCCGGTGAGCGTGCCGCCCAGAAGGACGACGGTAAGCAGGGTACGCAGCAGGAATGACATGGTCGCGATCAGCGGCTCGTGCGGAAAGTGGAGTGAGGTTAGTGCTGGCAGGCCGGCGCCCGCAAGCGAGCGCCGGTGGGCGGTCAGAGGAACAGGCCGGGGCCGGGGCGACCTTCGGGGAATTTGACCCCCACCTTGCGGATCTTGTTCCCATCCAGGGCGGCCACGGTCCAGGTCAGGCCGTTCCATTCCACCTGGTCGCCGATGATCGCCTGGCCGCCAATTTCGTGGGCGATGAAGCGGCCCAGGGTCTGCTCGCCGTCCACGCCGTCCAGCTTCAGGCCGTACAGCGAGGCCACGGCGGAGAGCTGGCCGTCGCCTTCGAGGACGAAGTCGCCGAAGAAGCGCGCACTCAGGCCACGGTCCGGCGCCTGGCTGAACAGCTTGCCCAAGGCGGAGAGGTCGTGCTCGTGACCGATCACGCAAAGAATGTCATCGGCTTCGAGAATGGTACTGCCCGACGGGTGCAGCAGCTGGGTGCCGCGGAACAGGGCGGCGATACGGGTGCCTTCGGGCATCTTCAGCTCGCGCAGGGCGGCGCCGATGCACCACTTTTCCTTGCTCAGGTGGTAGACGAACAGCTCCCATTCGCTGGTGGGGTGCACTTCCAGGCCGGCGCGGGAGATCGGCGCCGGGTCCGGCGGCACGATGACCCGCAGCAGCTTGGCCGCCCAGGGCAGGCTGGTGCCCTGCACCAGCAGGGAAACCAGCACGATGAAGAAGGCCACGTTGAAGAACAGCTGGGCGTTGGGCAGTCCGGCCATCAGCGGGAACACCGCGAGGATGATCGGTACCGCGCCGCGCAGGCCGACCCAGGCGATGAAGGCCTTTTCGCGGGTATGGAAGGCGCGGAACGGAATCAGGCCGACCAGCACCGACAGCGGGCGGGCGAAGAGGATCATCCATAGCGCCAGCCCCAGCGCCGGCAGGGCGATGGGCCAGAGATCGTGGGGCGTGACCAGCAGGCCGAGGACCAGGAACATGCCGATCTGCGCCAGCCAGGCCATGCCGTCGAGCATGTGCAGGATGCCGTGGCGGGAGCGGATCGGCTGGTTGCCCAGCATCAGGCCGCACAGATAGATGGCAAGGATGCCGCTGCCGTGCACCGCGTTGGACACGGCGAAGATCAGCAGCCCGCCGCTGATCACCAGCAGTGGGTAGAGGCCGCTGGCCAGGTGGATGCGGTTGATCACCTGCAGCAGCAGCCAGCCGCCGCCCAGGCCGAGCAGCGAGCCGATGCCGAACTCGCGCAGGAAGTGCCAGAGGAAGCTCCAGCTCATCCCGCTTTCGCCGTGGGCAAGCATGTCGATCAGGGTGACGGTGAGGAACACTGCCATCGGGTCGTTGCTGCCCGACTCGATTTCCAGGGTGGCGGTGACCCGCTCGTTAAGGCCCTTGCCGCCGAGCAGTGAGAACACCGCCGCGGCGTCGGTGGAACCGACGATGGCGCCGATCAGCAGGCCCTCCATCCAGCTCAGCTTGAACAGCCAGGCGGCGGCGATGCCGGTCAGCCCGGCGGTGATCAGAACCCCGGCGGTGGCCAGGGACAGCGCGGGCCAGAGCGCTACGCGGAAGCTCGCTACCCGGGTGCGCAAGCCGCCATCGAGGAGGATGACCGCGAGTGCCAGGTTGCCCACCAGGTAGGCAATGGGATAGTTGGAGAAGCCGATGCCGCCGGGGCCGTCGGTACCCGCGACCATTCCCACGGCGAGGAAGATCACCAGGATCGGGATGCCCAGTCGCGAAGACAGCGAGCTGACCAGGATGCTCATGCCGATCAGGACAGCAGCGATCAGGAAATAGCTGTTGATGGCCACGGCATCCACAGTGTATCGACCTCCAGGGTAGTGGGGAGTGGCGACGCTACTGGGGATCAGGATGCAGGCCGCATGCCAGGCGATTCTAACCTGCGGATTTGCAAGGCTGTCAAAGGTTAGTTGAGGTTCGTTCGACGACGATTTCCGGCCAGGACGCGGCGTCGCTCCAGGCGGGAACCGGGTTGAGGGTGGCGAGTGCGGCGGGCGCCCAGCTCAGCGGTTCGTCGGGAACGAGACGGACCGCCGAGAGGCAGGCTTCCCGGTCGTGTTGCAGTGTGACGAGGGCCTTGTGCACTTCGCCGGACAGGTTGGCCTGACGGCTGCCACTGACAGCGCGGACCTGCGTGTGCCAGAGGCTCCGCGCCGAACTGCCGGCGACGCCGCAGCTGCCCAGCGGCTCGTAGTAGGACGAGCCGAACTGGGCGTAGCCGGCATTGACCAGCGCATTGAAGTAGCGGCTCTGCGAGGCGATGGATTGACCATCGCCGCCACGCAGCACGGCCAGTCCGTCGGTCATCGCCTTGTCGATGGTCTTCAGGTAGACGTCGGCGTGTTCGAAGGCTTCGGCGCTGGGCTCGTTGTAGATGGGCGCGGCGTTCAGCGTCTGTGCCGGGGGGCGCAATGGGCTATCGCCGGGGAGTGCGTCCACCGAGTTCGGGGTCAGCAGGAAAACCATGCAGGTCAGCCCGACTGCGATGGCGAGCAGGGGCAGCAGAACGGGCAGGTTGTGGGACAGGCGGGGGAGCGTCGGAAGGTAGGTGGCCATGGGCATGACTGACGTGACGGTGCGCGGGCGCTATTCAACGTCATGGAACCCCGGTTTTTCTGCCGGTTGATTTGATGGTACTTGTCAGTTTTTTCCGTAATTGATGAGTGAGCGGCATAAAAAAGCCCCGGACGTGGCCGGGGCTGGAGGGACATGCAGGACTAGAACCAGGCGTCCTGCATGGTGGAACAGGTGTCGTCGCGGGCTTCGAGCAGGCCCAGTTCGTGGTGGCAGGACGGCACTTCCCAGGTCAGGAAGTAGCGCGCGGCCTGGAGCTTGCCGCGGTAGAAGTCGGTGTCCGAAGGATTGCCGCGCGCCAGGCCTTCCTCGGCTCGAATCGCCTGCTCCAGCCAGCGCCAGCCGATCACGGCGTGGCCGAATACCTTGAGGTACAGCGCGGAGTTCGCCAGCCCTTGCGCCACACGGCCCTGCATCAGGTCGCCGAGCAGGCTCAAGGTGGTTGCCGACAGGCGCGCCATCAGCTGCTCCAGCGGCTCGCGCAGCCTGTCCAGCGTCGGGTGCGCCTGGGCGCGCGCGCAGCACTGGTTGATCAGGCGGGTCAGTTGCTTGAGGCCGGCGCCGTTGTTCTGCGCCAGCTTGCGCCCCAGCAGGTCCAGCGACTGGATGCCATGGGTGCCTTCGTGAATCGGGTTCAGGCGATTGTCGCGGTAGTACTGCTCCACCGGGTATTCGCGGGTGTAGCCGTGGCCGCCGAGGATCTGGATCGCCAGTTCGTTGGCCTTCAGGCAGAACTCCGAGGGCCAGGACTTGACGATCGGGGTGAGCAGGTCGAGCAGCTCGTGGGCCTGCCTGCGTTCTTCTTCGGTGGCCAGCGTTTCGCAGTCGTCCACCAGGCGCGCGGCGTACAGGCCGAGGTCGAAGGCGCCTTCGACGTAGGCCTTCTGGGTCAGCAGCATGCGGCGCACGTCGGTGTGCTCGATGATCGACACCGGCGCGGAGGTCGGGTCCTTGGCATCCACCGGGCGGCCCTGCGGACGTTCGCGGGCGTATTCCAGGGAATACAGGTAGCCGGCGTAGCCGAGCATGATCGCGCCCATGCCGACGCCGATGCGTGCCTCGTTCATCATCTGGAACATGTAGGCCAGGCCGTGGTGCGGCTTGCCGACCAGGTAGCCGACGCATTCGCCCTTGTCACCGAAGTTCAGGGCGGTGGAGGTGGTGCCGCGCCAGCCCATCTTGTGGAACAGGCCGGCCAGGGTCACGTCGTTGCGTGCGCCGAGGGAGCCGTCGGCGTTGACCAGGAATTTCGGCACGATGAACAGGCTGATGCCTTTCACCCCGGCGGGCGCGTCCGGCAGCTTGGCCAGCACCATGTGCACAATGTTGTCCGACAGAGGGTGATCGCCGCCGGAGATGAAGATCTTGTTGCCGCGGATATGGTAGCTGCCGTCGGCGGCCGGTTCCGCGCGGGTGCGGATGTCCGCCAGGGAGGAGCCGGCATGGGGCTCGGTCAGCGCCATGGTGCCGAAGTAGCGGCCCTCGATCATAGGCTGCAGGAACAGGCGCTTCTGCTCCTCGCTGCCGAAGGTCTCGATCAGGTGGCTGGCGCCCATGCTCAGCATCGGGTAGGACGAGGTGGCGATGTTGGCCGACTGGAAGTGCGCGAAGCAGGCCCGCGAGAGCAGGTGCGGCAGCTGCATGCCGCCCTGTTCGAAGCTGCGCGAGGCATTCTGGAAACCGGCCTCGTTGAAGGCGTCCACCGCCGGCTTCACCTCCGGGATCAGTACCGCGCCGCCGTCGACGTACTGCGGTTCGTTCTCGTCGTTCTTGCGGTTGTGCGGGGCGAACAGCTCCTCGGCGATACCACGGGCGGTGCCCAGGGCGGCGTCGAAGGTCTCGCGGTTGTGGTCGGCGAAGCGTTCGCGCTGGGTCAGTGCCTCGGCGTCGAGCACTTCGTAGAGTTCGAAAGCGAGGTTGCGGGAGCTGAGCAGGGTCTCGGACATGGTCGATCTCCGTGGGAATCGCCGCAGTCTAGTCTGGTGAATGAAGTCCTCACAGAATCATCCATGAGCGTGATAAAGGGCTAAAACACCTCGACTACGGCTACACTGCGCGCCTTGAGGAGTCTGCCATCCATGAACTACCGCCACGCCTACCACGCCGGCAACCATGCCGACGTGTTCAAACACATCGCCCTGGCGCGCATCTTCGCGCTGATGGCGCGCAAGGACACGCCCTTCGCCTACCTCGATAGCCACTCGGGCGTTGGCCTGTACGACCTGCTGGGTGACGAAGCCAGCCGTACCGGCGAATGGGAGTCGGGTATCGGTCGCCTGTGGGAACGCGAGGACCTGCCGGAGCTGGTGCAGGACTACCTGGAGGTGGTGCGGGCGCTCAATCCCGACGGCGAGCTGGAGTTCTATCCCGGTTCGCCGGAGTTGGCGCGCCGCCTGACCCGGTCGCAGGACCGGGTGCTGCTCAACGAGCTGCATCCCGAGGATGGCCGCCTGCTCAAGGCCAACATGGGCGGCGAACGCCGCATCGCCGTGCATCAGGGCGACGGCTGGCTGCTGCCGCGCGCCTTCCTGCCGGTGTCGGAGAAGCGCGGCGTGCTGCTGATCGACCCGCCCTTCGAGCAGCCGGACGACCTGGAGCGCTGCGTGGCCGCGCTGGACGAGGCCATCGGTCGCATGCGCCAGACCGTGGTCGCCATCTGGTACCCGATCAAGGACCGTCGCCAGCTCAAGCGCTTCTACCAGCGCCTGGAGAAGTGCTCGGCGCCCAAGCTGCTGCGTGCCGAACTGTGCGTGCATCCGGCGGATACCGCCGAGCGCCTGAACGGCTCCGGCCTGGTCATCGCCAACCCGCCGTGGCCGCTGGATGAAGAGCTGCGCGGCCTGCTGCCGTGGTTGGCGGACACGCTGGCGCAGAGCGAAGGCGGCTGGCAGCTGGACTGGCTGATCGCGGAATGAAAAAAGCCCCGGCAAGTGCCGGGGCTTTTTCGTGGTGCGGTGTGCTGGTGCGTGGGCGGGCCGATCGCGGACGGAGTCCGCTCCTACGTCACCGGGTAGCACAGTGCTCCCTGTAGGAGCGGGCCATGCCCGCGATCGCGCCCATGGGGCGCTCCTGCAAGAGCAGGCTCACGCCGGCAGGCAAACGCCGGTGCCGCCCAGGCCGCAGTAGCCGTTGGGGTTCTTCGCCAGGTACTGCTGGTGGTAGGCCTCGGCATAGTAGAACGGCGGCACCTCGCGGATTTCCGTGGTGATCTCGCCGTAGCCCTTGGCGCTCAGTTCCTTCTGGAACGCAGCGCGGCTGGCTTCGATGGCAGCTTTCTGCGCCTGGTCGAACCAGTAGACCGCCGAACGGTACTGGGTGCCGGTATCGTTGCCCTGGCGCATGCCCTGGGTCGGGTCGTGGGATTCCCAGAACACCTTGAGCAGTGCCTCGATGCTGGTTTCGCGCGGGTCGAAGACCACCAGCACCACTTCGGTGTGGCCGGTCAGGCCGGAGCAGACTTCGTCGTAGGTCGGATTCGGGGTCAGGCCGCCGGCGTAACCCACCGCGGTCACCCACACGCCCGGCTGTTGCCAGAAGCGCCGCTCGGCGCCCCAGAAGCAGCCGAGGCCGACGACGATCTGCTGCAGGCCGGCGGGGAAGGGCGCGCTCAGCGGGCGGCCGTTGACGTAATGCGTTTCCGGCACTGGCATCGGGCTTTCCCGGCCCGGCAGGGCTTGGGCGGAGCTGGGCAGTTCCAGCTTGTGGGCAAGTATTTGCGAGCGCAGGGTCATGGCATTCGTCTCCTCTGAATAGGGGCGGCAATAGACTCGGGTACTCACGGAAGATTACAGCGTTTCGCCCTCGCTGCGGGGCTCAATTCGGGCGGCAGGGATAGCGCTGGAGGCTGGAGGAGAGATCGATGCCGGGGATCGGCTTGTCGAACAGGTAACCCTGGCCGATGTCGCAGCGGTTGCGCCGCAGGAAGGCCAGCTGGGCGGCGGTTTCCACGCCTTCGGCGACCACCTGCAGCTTGAGGTTGTGGGCCATGGCGATCACTGCCGAGGTGATTTCCATGTCGTCCTGGTTGTCGGGAATGTCCTTGATGAAGCTGCGATCGATCTTGATCACGTCGATGGGGAATTTCTTCAGATAGCTCAGCGACGAGTAGCCGGTGCCGAAGTCGTCCATGGCAAGGGTCAGGCCGAGGCTCTTCAGGTTTTCCAGTTGCTGGCGGGTGTCGTCGGTGGCGTCAAGCAGCAGGCTTTCGGTGAGCTCCAGCTCCATCTGGTCGGCGGGGATGCCTTCTTCCTGGAGGATCGCGGCGATCGAGCCGACCAGGTCGGGGTCGCTGAACTGCTTGGGCGACAGGTTGATCGCGATGTGCAGTTCGCCCAGGCCCTTGGCCGCCAGGTCGCGCACCTGGCGACAGGCCTGGCGGATCACCCATTTGCCGATGGGGATGATCAGGCCGGTTTCCTCGGCGACGCTGATGAACTGGTCGGGGCGGATCATGCCCTTTTCCGGGTGCTGCCAGCGCAGCAGCGCCTCCAGGCCGAGCAGCTGGCCGCTGCGCAGGCACAGCTTGGGCTGGTAGTGCACCGCCAGTTCGTCCTGCACCAGCGCGCGGCGCAGGTTGCTCTCGACGAACAGCTTGTAGCTGGCTTCGGCGGTCATCGCCTCGGTGAAGGTTTGTACCTGGTGCTTGCCGTTGGCCTTGGCCTTGTGCAGGGCGAGGCCGGCGTTCTTCATCAGGGTCTGCGGGTCGTGGCCGTGCTGCGGCGCGTAGGCGATGCCGATGGAGCCGGTAACGTTGATCAGTTGGTTGTCCACGAACAACGGCTTGTCGAGCACATCGAGGATCTGCTCGGCGATCTGCTCGCCGCGGTCGACCACCGACTCTTCCAGCAGCACGGCGAATTCGTTGCTGGCAAAGCGCGCCAGGGTGGTGTTGTCGCTGAGGCTGCTGCGCAGGCGCCGGGCCAGGTTGGCCAGCAGCTTGTCGCCGGTCTGGTGACCGAGGCTGTCGTTGATCCGCTTGAAGTTGTCGATGTCCACCAGCACCAGGCCCAGCGAATGCTTGCTGCCGGCCTGCAGGCGCTCTTCCAGGGCGCTGATGAAGAAGTGCCGGTTGGCCAGCCCGGTGAGGTTGTCGCGGTAGGCGAGCTTCTCGATATGCTGCTGGGCCAGCTTGCTCTGGGTGATGTCTTCGTAGATGCCGATGTAGTGGGTCAGCTCGCCCTTGTCGTCGTGAACTTTCGACAGCGACAGCTGGCCCCAGTAGGGCTCCAGGTTCTTGCGCCGGCTGCGGAACTCGCCCTGCCAGCTGTTCTGGCTGACCAGGGTGGAGCGCGCGTCGAACAGCAGATCGCCCAGGTTGGTCAGTGCGGGAAGCTCCGGCAGGCGGCGGCCGCGCACTTCATCGGCGCCGTACTGGGTGATGGCGGTGAAGCTCGGGTTGACGTACTCCACCAGTCCCTCGCGGTCGATCAGCAGGAAGGCGCTGGCGCTCTGTTCGACGGCGCGTTGGAACAGATGCAGGGCGCTGGAGGCGTTGCGCCGCTCATGGTTCATCAGGACCTGGGCATACTGGTCGGCCAGTTCGCCGGCGAAGGCGATCTCGTCGCTCTGCCACATGCGCACCTCGCCGATGTGCTCCAGGCACAGCACGCCGACCACTTCGCCGCCGATGCGGATGGTGGCGTCGAGCAACGCGCTGATGCCCAGGGGGCGCAGATGACGCTTGGCCAGCTCCTGGGTGCGCGGATCCTGGAGGGCGTTGTGGGCGTCGATGGCGCGGCCGCTGTGGACCGCGTCGAGGTAGTGGGGGAAGTTGCTGGCGTCGATGTCCGGCGGCTTTTCGTACTGGTCGGTGTCGCGGCGGTACACGGTGACCGCTTCCAGGCGATTGTCCGCATGCAGGCGCCAGATGCCGGCGCGGGCTACGTCATAGGCTTCGCAGGCGGCCTGGGCGATCAGTTGCGCGGCCTCCAGCAGCGGGTCGCTGGACAGATAGCGGTGCCGCGCCAGGCGCACGATCAGGTTCTGCTGGGTGCGTGAGCGCACCAGGTGCTGCAGGTGTTCGTCCTGGGAGCGCTGGTACATCTCCAGCGACATCTTCAGGCGCAGGTTCTGGGCTTCCAGGTCCAGGAGGCGCGGGTCCAGCTCGACGTCCTGGGCGTCACCCTCGTCCTGCAGCAGGTAGCCGTGCAGCAGTTGCCGGCCGTGCTGCTGGAAGGCTTCGCCGACCTCCAGGATGTTCAGCGTGCCGCGCGGCGAGTGCAGGCAGTAGCGCACCTGGTAGCGGCCATCCTGCAGCAGTTGCTGCTGGACATGCTCATGCAGGCGATGGCGCGCCTCGGGCTCCATCAGGCTGGCATAGGGGGCGTCGAGGATGCCGCAGAGGTCCTGGGCGGGCACGCCGATCTGGCGTTCGCAGCCCGGGTCGAGGAACAGCAGGGTCCAGCTGGCTTCGTTCAAGCGCTCGAAGCGCAACAACCCCAGCCGCGAAGGGACGGGGAGCTGCGTGACAACCTCGGCCACCGAACGGCTGGCAGCATCGGGATGACTCTTCATGCGCGGCTTGATTTCCAGGTGCTGGCGAGGTGCATCGCCTCGGCCGAATAATATGGGCGCTGCAAGATTTGCATGCCGCGTGGGCCGCTGACAAGCCAGGACTTTATCGGCCGTCACGCAGGGAAGTTAAGTCGAGGGCGGATGCGGCATCAAGCCGCCGGCCTGAAGCCTGCGGACAAAAAGAAGCCCCGCCATCCGGCAGGGCTGGAGAGAACGAGCGTGGCGTGCTCGTCGAGAGGAAGGCCGGCACAGGGCCGGCCTTTTACAACACTTACAACCGCGACACTTACAGCAGCAGGGTGCGGATATCACCCAGCAGGTCGGACAGGCGCTTGGTGTAGCGCGCGGCAGCCGCCCCGTTGATCACGCGGTGATCGTAGGACAGCGACAGCGGCAGCATCAGGCGCGGCTGGAAGGCCTTGCCGTCCCACACCGGCTGCATGGTTGCCTTGCTGACACCCAGGATCGCCACTTCCGGCGCGTTGACGATCGGCGTGAAGCCGGTGCCGCCAATGTGCCCGAGGCTGGAGATGGTGAAGCAGGCGCCCTGCATCGCGTCGGCGGAGAGCTTCTTGGTGCGCGCTTTCTCGGCCAGTTCGGCGGCTTCGGCGGCGAGTTGCAGGAGGCTCTTCTGGTCGACGTTCTTGATCACCGGGACCAGCAGGCCATCCGGGGTGTCCACGGCAAAGCCGATGTGCACGTACTTCTTGCGGATCAGCGCCTTGCCGCTGGGGGCCAGGGAGCTGTTGAAGTCCGGCATTTCCTTGAGCAGGTGGGCACAGGCCTTGAGCAGGATCGGCAGCACGGTCAGCTTGACGCCGGCCTTTTCCGCGACGGCTTTCTGGGCCACGCGGAAGGCTTCCATCTCAGTGATGTCGGCCGAGTCGAACTGGGTCACGTGCGGCACGTTCAGCCAGCTGCGATGCAGGTTGGCGGCGCCGACCTGCATCAGGCGGGTCATCGCCACTTCTTCCACTTCGCCGAACTTGCTGAAGTCGATTTCCGGAATCGGCGGGATGCCCGCGCCACCGCTGGCGCCTGCCGGCGCACCGGATTTGGCGCGTTGCAGTTGTTCTTTCACGAACGCCTGCACGTCTTCCTTGAGGATGCGGCCCTTCGGACCGGTGCCTTTCACTTCGGACAGCTCGACGCCGAACTCGCGGGCAACCATGCGTACGGCCGGGCCTGCGTGAACCTTGGTGCCGTCACGGCTGGGCGCGCCCACCGGGGCGACTTCCGCGGCCTTGGCCGGCGCGGCGGCAGCCGGTGCGGGAGCCGCAGCCGGTGCAGCAGCGGCCGGGGCCGGAGCGGCAGCCGGAGCTTGCGCGGCGGCAGGAGCAGCCGCGCCTGCCACCTTGAGCTTGAGGATCAGGTCGCCGGTGCCGACTTCGTCACCGATCTTGATCGACACGCTTTCCACCACGCCGGCAACCGGCGAGGGGATTTCCATGCTGGCCTTGTCCGATTCCAGGGTGATCAGCGACTGGTCGGCTTCGACCGTGTCGCCGGCTTTCACCATGACTTCGATGACGTTGGCCTTGCCGGCCGAGCCGATGTCCGGGACATGGATGTCCTGGACGCTGGCGCCAGCGGCGGGCGCGGCAGCCGGAGCCGGGGCAGCGGCCGGAGCCTCTGCCTTCGGTGCTTCCGGAGCCGGTGCCGGAGCTTCGGCCTTGGGCGCTTCGGCGGCAGCCGAACCACCCTCGACTTCCAGCTCGAGGATCTCGTCGCCCTCCTTCAGGGTGTCACCCACCTTGACCTTCAGGCTCTTCACCACGCCGGCTTTCGGCGAGGGGATCTCCATGCTGGCCTTGTCCGACTCCAGGGTCAGCAGGCTCTGGTCGGCCTCGACGGTGTCGCCGACCTTGACCAGCAGTTCGATGACTTCACCCTGACCATTGCCGATGTCGGGTACACGAATCAGTTCGCTCATCGTGCCTCTCCTCAGCAGTCCAGCGGGTTGCGTTTTTCGGGGTTGATGCCGAACTTGGCGATGGCTTCGGCCACCACTTTGGGTTCGATATCACCACGGTCGGCCAGGGCTTCCAGCGCGGCCAGAACGACCCAGTGACGGTCCACTTCGAAGAAGTCGCGCAGCTTGCGGCGGCTGTCGCTGCGGCCGAAGCCGTCGGTGCCCAGCACCTTGTACTCCTTGCTCGGCACCCACTGACGGATCTGCTCGGCATAGAGCTTCATGTAGTCGGTGGAGGCGATCACCGGGCCCTTGCGGCCGGCCAGGCACTCTTCGACGTAGCTCTGCTTGGGCTTCTGGCCCGGGTGCAGGCGGTTCCAGCGCTCCACGGCCAGGCCGTCGCGACGCAGTTCGTTGAAGCTGGGTACCGACCAGACGTCGGCGCCGATGCCGAAGTCGTTGCGCAGGATCTTCGCGGCTTCCTCGACTTCGCGCAGGATGGTGCCCGAGCCCAGCAGCTGCACATGGTGCGCGGCGGCCTTCTTGTCCTCGTCGAGGAGGTACATGCCCTTGATGATGCCTTCTTCCACGCCCTTGGGCATGGCCGGCTGAACGTAGTTCTCGTTCATCACGGTGATGTAATAGAAGATGTCCTGCTGCTCTTCGATCATCTGGCGCGAGCCTTCGCGGATGATCACCGCCAGCTCGTAGGCGTAGGTCGGATCGTAGGTGCGGCAGTTCGGGATGGTCGCCGCCAGCAGGTGGCTGTGACCGTCTTCGTGCTGCAGGCCTTCACCGTTCAGGGTGGTGCGGCCGGCGGTGCCGCCGATCAGGAAGCCGTGCGCGCGGCTGTCGCCAGCGGCCCAGGCCAGGTCGCCGATACGCTGGAAGCCGAACATCGAGTAGAAGATGTAGAACGGCAGCATCGGCTGGTTGTGCGTGGAGTACGAGGTACCCGCGGCGATCCAGCTGGACATGGCGCCGGCTTCGTTGATGCCTTCCTCGAGGATCTGACCTTTCTTGTCCTCGCGGTAGAACATCACCTGGTCTTTATCCACCGGCTCGTACAGCTGGCCGACGGAGGAGTAGATACCCAGCTGACGGAACATGCCTTCCATACCGAAGGTACGGGCTTCGTCCGGCACGATCGGGACGATGCGCGGGCCGAGTTCCTTGTCCTTGACCAGCTGCGAGATGATCCGCACGAAGGCCATGGTGGTGGAGATTTCGCGGTCGCCCGAGCCGTCGAGGATGGCCTTGAGGGTTTCCAGCGGGGGAACCGGGACCTGGAAGCTCTTCTCGCGGCGAACCGGCATCACGCCACCCAGGGCGGCACGGCGGTTGGCCAGGTACTTGGCCTCGGCGCTGCCTTCTTCGGGGCGGTAGAACGGCAGGTTTTCCAGGTCGGCATCCTTGATCGGGATGTCGAACTTGTCGCGGAACGACTTCAGGGACTCGACGTCGACCTTCTTGACGTTGTGCGCGATGTTCTTCGCTTCGCCCGAACCGGTACCGTAGCCCTTGATGGTCTTGGCCAGGATGACGGTCGGCTGGCCCTTGTGGTTGACCGCCTGGTGGTAGGCCGCATAGACCTTGTAGGGGTCGTGGCCGCCACGGTTGAGTTTCCAGATCTCTTCGTCGGAGAGGTCCTTGACCATCTCCAGCAGCTCCGGACGCGCACCGAAGAAGTGCTCGCGCACGTAGGCGCCGTCCTTGGCCTTGTAGTTCTGGTATTCGCCGTCGATGACCTCGTCCATGCGCGCTTGCAGCAGGCCGGCTTCGTCCTTGGCGAACAGCGGGTCCCAGAAACGGCCCCAGACCACCTTGTTGACGTTCCACTCGGCGCCACGGAACACGCCTTCGAGTTCCTGGATAATCTTGC
This sequence comes from Pseudomonas sp. B1-22, assembly GCF_050474425.1. NCBI lineage: Bacteria > Pseudomonadati > Pseudomonadota > Gammaproteobacteria > Pseudomonadales > Pseudomonadaceae > Pseudomonas > Pseudomonas sp. B1-22. The sequence continues at coordinate 409,975 of NZ_JBCHVH010000003.1, forward strand.
CGTTGCCGCGAACCGGGCCGTCGAGGCGCTGCAGGTTGCAGTTGATGACGAAGATCAGGTTGTCCAGCTTCTCGCGGCCGGCCAGGGAGATCGCGCCCAGGGATTCGGGCTCGTCGCACTCGCCGTCGCCCATGAAGCACCAGACCTTCTGCTTGCCGGCAGGGATGAAGCCGCGGCTTTCCAGGTACTTCATGAAGCGCGCCTGGTAGATCGCCTGGATCGGGCCCAGACCCATGGATACGGTCGGGAACTGCCAGAAGTCCGGCATCAGCCAGGGGTGCGGGTAGGAGGACAGGCCGTTGCCGTCCACTTCCTGGCGGAAGTTGTTCAGCTGGTCTTCGGTGATGCGGCCTTCGAGGAAGGCGCGGGCATAGACGCCGGGGGAGGCATGGCCCTGGAAGAACACCAGGTCGCCGCCGTGTTCGTCGGTCGGGGCCTGGAAGAAGTAGTTGAAGCCAACGTCGTACAGGGTCGCCGAGGACGCGAAGGAGGAGATGTGGCCGCCCAGATCCGGGTCGTTCTTGTTGGCCTTCATCACCATCGCCAGGGCGTTCCAGCGCACCAGGGAGCGGATGCGGCGTTCCATGAACAGGTCGCCGGGCATGCGGGCTTCGTGGGTGACCGGAATGGTGTTGCGATACGGCGTGGTGATGGCGTAGGGCAGTTGGGTGCCGGACCGGCTGGCCAGCTCGCCCATACGGGTCATCAGGTAATGGGCGCGGTCTTCACCTTCACGGTCCAGGACCGATTCCAGGGCGTCCAGCCATTCCTGGGTTTCGACGGGATCAAGGTCTTGCATGGCTTGCTCCAGGGCGGAAAGGCTTCCAGAATCGGAAGCCAGTAGATCGTTGCCGATAGCTGCATCAACCTCGTGGGCGACGCGGCGAATTCTTGGAAGTACACCGGGGGTGCGTCCGGCGGGTTGTAGTTTTACTACAAATCGCCGGCAGTTACATCCCTCTGCCAGAAAAAGTTAGTAGTAAAACTACAGGGGCGCGAAAAGACAGGAATGCCGGCGCCTCGCCGACCCCTCAGGATAGAACATGAGCCTGCCGTCCCTGGCCGCTGTGCCGGCCACGCTGAAGCCCCTCGCCGAGCGAGCCGAGCAGAATTTCCGCTCCGCCGTTTCCCTGCTTTCCCCCGAACAGATCGCCAGTTTCGACTCGTGGTCCGACGAGCGGCATGCCGATTTCGCCCGTGTCACGGCCGGTAGTGACTTCGTCGCCGAGCAGGTTCAGCGCGATCCTGCCTTTCTATTGGCGCTGGCCGCGACCGGAGAACTGGAGCGCGGCCTGCAGCCGGGCGAGATGCACGCCCAGCTGGAAGCGCTGCTGCACGAGTGCGCCGACGAGGATGAGCTGGGTCGCCGCCTGCGTCGCTTCCGTCGGCGCCAGCAGGTGCGCATCATCTGGCGCGATCTGACCCGCCGCAGCGATCTGGCCGGCACCTGCCGTGACCTGTCCGACCTGGCCGATGCCTGCATCGACCAGGCCTATCAATGGCTGTACGTGCGCCATTGCCAGCAGTTCGGCACGCCCATCGGCAATCGCTCCGGGCTGCCGCAGCACCTGATCGTGCTGGGCATGGGCAAGCTGGGGGCGGGGGAGCTGAACCTGTCCTCGGACATCGACCTGATCTTCGGCTATCCCGAAGGCGGCGAGACCCAGGGTGCCAAGCGCGCGCTGGACAATCAGGAGTTCTTCACCCGTCTGGGGCAGAAGCTGATCAAGGCGCTGGACGCCATCACCGTCGAGGGCTTCGCCTTCCGCGTCGACATGCGCCTGCGTCCCTATGGCTCAAGCGGCCCGCTGGTGTACAGCTTCGCCGCGCTGGAACAGTACTACCAGGACCAGGGCCGCGACTGGGAACGCTACGCGATGATCAAGGCGCGGGTGGTCGGCGGTGACCAGGAGGCCGGCCAGCGCCTGCTGGAGATGCTGCGGCCGTTCGTCTACCGCCGCTACCTGGACTTCTCCGCCATCGAGGCGCTGCGCACCATGAAGCAGCTGATCCAGCAGGAAGTCCGGCGCAAGGGCATGAGCGAGAACATCAAGCTGGGTGCCGGCGGTATCCGCGAGGTGGAGTTCATCGCCCAGGCCTTCCAACTGATCCACGGCGGCCGCGATCTGAGCCTGCAACAGCGGCCGCTGCTGCGGGTGCTGGCGATCCTCGAAGGGCAGGGCTACCTGCCGCCGCAGGTGGTCGCCGAACTGCGCGAGGGCTACGAATTCCTGCGCTACGCCGAGCACGCCCTGCAGGCCATCGCCGACCGGCAGACGCAGATGCTGCCGGAGGACGAGCTGGAGCGTATCCGCGTGGCCTTCATCATGGGCTTCGCCAACTGGTCGGCCTTCCATGAGGCCATCAATCATTGGCGCGAGCGCATCGACTGGCATTTCCACCAGGTCATCGCCGACCCGGACGAAGACGAGGACGGCAAGGTCGACACGACTATTGGTGGCGAGTGGATTCCGATCTGGGAAGAGGCGGTGGACGAGGAGTCCGCCTGCCGGCAATTCGCCGATGCCGGGTTCACCCAGCCGGCGGCCGCCTGGAAGCGCCTGACCGACCTGCGCAATGGTCCGCAGGTGCGCGCCATGCAGCGCCTGGGGCGGGAGCGGCTGGATGCCTTCATGCCGCGCCTGTTGAACATGATCGCCGAGCGCGGTCCGGCGGACGTGCTGCTGGAGCGCACGCTGCCGCTGATCGAGGCGGTGGCGCGGCGCTCGGCCTATCTCGTGCTGCTCACCGAGAACCCCGGCGCGCTGGAGCGTCTGCTGACCCTTTGCGCGGCCAGCCCGATGGTGGCCGAACAGATTGCCAAGTTCCCCATCCTGCTCGACGAACTATTGAATGAAGGGCGGCTGTTCCGCCCGCCCCAGGCCGCCGAGCTGGGCGCCGAGCTGCGCGAGCGGCTGATGCGCATCCCCGCGGACGACCTCGAACAGCAGATGGAAACCCTGCGCCACTTCAAGCTGGCCCACGCTCTGCGCGTGGTGGCGTCGGAGATCGCCGGGACGCTGCCGCTGATGAAAGTCAGCGACTACCTGACCTGGCTGGCCGAGGCGATCCTCGAGCAGGTGCTGGCGCTGGCCTGGGAGCAACTGGTGCAGCGCCACGGCCGGCCGGCCCGCGCCGACGGCACGCCCTGCGATCCGGACTTCATCATCATCGGCTACGGCAAGTCCGGTGGGTTGGAGCTGGGCCATGGCTCGGACCTGGACCTGGTGTTCATCCACGACGGCGACCCGCAGAGCGAAACCGACGGCGAGAAGTCCATCGATGGCGCGCAGTTCTACACGCGACTGGGGCAGAAGATCATCCACTTCCTCACCGCGCAGACGCCGTCCGGCACTCTATATGAGGTGGACATGCGCCTGCGCCCCAGTGGTGCCTCTGGCCTGCTGGTCAGCTCGTTGCGCGCCTTCGAGGCCTACCAGATGGGTGAGGCCTGGACCTGGGAGCACCAGGCCCTGGTGCGCGCTCGCGTGCTGGCCGGCTGCAAGCGCGTCGCCGGCGCCTTCGAGGCGATTCGCGCGAAAGTGCTCGGCCAGCAGCGCGACCTGGCGGAGCTGCGCAAGGAGGTCAGCGAGATGCGCGCCAAGATGCGCGACAACCTGGGGACTCCCGCCACAGCCGCCGGCACCGCGAAAAATGCCTTCGAAGCCACGGCCTCGTTCGATCTCAAGCAGGATGCCGGTGGTATCGTCGATATCGAATTTATGGTGCAATACGCGGCCCTGGCCTGGTCGTGGCAGCACCCGGAACTGCTGGAGTTCACCGACAACATCCGCATTCTGGACGGGCTTGAGCGAGTTGGCCTGATGTCCGGTGAGGATGTCCTTCGCCTGCAGGACGCCTACCGGGCGTACCGCGCGGCGGCCCACCGGCTGTCCCTGCAGAAGCAGCCGGGCGTGGTGAGCGGCGACCACTTCCATTCCGAACGCCGCATGGTGATGGCGATGTGGAAGGCCTTCGAGCTGACCTGAGTCACCCGGCTTCCTCCGTAAATTTCCCCTGAAGAACTGGCGGACAGGATGATGGCCGCCAGGTCGGCGGGGGTTGAAACCTGACCGGGACCGGTCGGTTCTGGCGCTGCGCCAGGTCACAGGGAGTGACGAAATCCGCCCGGCCGGCGCGCTGGCTGGGCTAGACTGCGGGCATTCGATGCCTGGCACCCGACCGTAACGGCCTGCGCCGCGCGGCTGGATGAATGGAGTACGGGGAGGCGAGAGCCTCCCTGGTCGTTTCTGGAAAACGCATGAGAATTCTGATCGTAGGCCCCTCCTGGGTGGGCGACATGGTGATGGCGCAGACGCTGTTCTACTGCCTCAAGCAGCGCCATCCCGACTGTGTGATCGACGTGCTGGCGCCCGACTGGAGCCGGCCGATCCTCGAGCGCATGCCCGAAGTCCGCCAGGCCCTGAGCTTCCCGCTCGGCCACGGTGTGCTGGATATCGCCGCGCGCCGGCGCATCGGCAAATCCCTCAAGGGACAATACGACCAGGCCATCCTGCTGCCGAACTCGCTCAAGTCGGCGCTGGTGCCGTATTTCGCCGGCATTCCCACGCGCACCGGCTGGAAGGGCGAAATGCGCTACGGCCTGCTCAACGACATCCGCACGCTGGATAAAGAGCGCTATCCGCTGATGATCGAGCGCTTCATGGCCCTGGCCTACGAGCCGGACGCCGAGCTGGCGCAACCTTATCCACAGCCGCGCCTGTCCATCGAGGCGCAGAGCCGCGATGCCGCCCTGGCCAAATTCGGCCTGAGCCTGGACCGCCCGGTGCTGGCGCTGTGCCCTGGCGCCGAGTTCGGCGAGGCCAAGCGCTGGCCGGCCGAGTACTACGCCAAGGTCGCCGAGGCCAAGATCCGCGCCGGCTGGCAGGTGTGGATCTTCGGCTCGAAGAACGACCACCCGGGTGGGGAGGACATCCGCTCGCGGCTGATCCCCGGCCTGCGCGAGGAATCGGTGAACCTGGCCGGCGAGACCGCCCTGGCCGAGGCCATCGACCTGATGTCCTGCGCCGGCGCCGTGGTCACCAACGATTCCGGCCTGATGCACGTGGCCGCCGCGCTGAACCGCCCGCTGGTGGCGGTCTACGGTTCCACTTCGCCGCAATTCACCCCGCCGCTGGCCGAGCACGTGGAAATTGTCCGCCTCGGCCTGGAATGCAGCCCCTGCTTCGACCGCGTGTGCCGCTTCGGCCACTACAATTGCCTGCGCGAACTCAAGCCGGCGCCGGTGCTCGAAGCGCTGGACCGTCTGGTCGGCGACCCGGTGGATGTGGAAAGCGCTGAATGAGGGTGTTGCTGATCAAGACGTCGTCCCTGGGCGACGTCATCCATACCCTGCCGGCGCTCACCGACGCCGCCCGCGCCATTCCCGGCATCCAGTTCGACTGGGTGGTCGAGGAAGGCTTCGCCGAGATTCCCGCCTGGCACCCGGCGGTAGCCCAGGTCATTCCGGTGGCGATCCGCCGCTGGCGCAAGAACCTCTGGCAGACCCTCAAGAGCGGCGAGTGGAGCCGATTCAAGCGGCGCCTGAAGGAGGTCGACTATGACCTCGTCATCGATGCCCAGGGCCTGCTCAAGAGTGCCTGGCTGACCCGCTATGTGCGCCGTCGCACCCCGGTTGCGGGACTGGATCGCGAGTCCGCCCGCGAGCCGGCCGCCAGCCGCTTCTATCGCCGCACCTACCCGGTTGCCTGGGGGCAGCACGCCGTCGAGCGCGTGCGCCAGCTGTTCGCCCAGGCGCTGGACTACCCGCTGCCCAGCGGCACCGGCGACTACGGCCTGGATCGCAGCCGCCTGCTGGATTCGGTGGAAACCGAGCCCTACCTGGTGTTCCTGCACGGCACCACCTGGGTCACCAAGCACTGGCCCGAGGCCTACTGGCGCGAGCTGGCCGAGCGCATGGGCGAGCGCGGCTGGTCGGTGCGCCTGCCCTGGGGCAACGATGCCGAGCGCCAGCGCGCCGAGCGCCTGGCCCAGGGCTTGGAAAATGCCTCGGTGCTCCCCAGATTAAGCCTCGCAGGCATGGCCAAGGTACTGGCCGGTGCTTCCGCCTGCGTGGCGGTCGACACCGGGCTCGGACACCTGGCGGCCGCACTGGATGTGCCGACCCTCTCGCTGTTCGGTCCGACCAATCCAGGCCTGACCGGCGCCTACGGGCGTTCCCAGGTGCACCTGGCCAGCGACTGGTCCTGCGCACCCTGTCTGCAGAAGACCTGCACCTACCAGCCGACGGCCGAAGACAAGCGCCAGTTCGACCTGCGGTATGAACAACCTCTGTGCTTCACGCGCCTGAACCCGCAGCGCGTGGCGACCCAGCTGGAGGCACTGCTGCTGGCTCCGGAGACGCTGCGATGACCCTGGCTTTCGTCCTCTACAAATACTTCCCGTTCGGTGGATTGCAGCGCGACTTCATGCGCATCGCCCTGGAGTGCCAGCAGCGCGGCCACGCCATCCGCGTCTACACGCCGATCTGGGAGGGCGAGGTGCCGCCCGGCTTCGACGTGCGCGTGGCGCCGGTCAAGTCGCTGTTCAATCATCGCCGCAACGAGAAATTCAGCGCCTGGTTGGCCGCGGACCTTGCGCGCTCGCCAGTGGACCGGGTGATAGGCTTCAACAAGATGCCGGGCCTGGATGTGTATTACGCCGCTGACGGCTGCTTCGAGGACAAGGCGCAGACCCTGCGCAATTCGTTCTACCGCCGCTGGGGCCGTTACAAGCATTTCGCCGACTACGAACGCGCGGTGTTCGCGCCGGAGTCGAAAACCGAGATCCTGATGATCTCCGAGGTGCAGCAGCCGTTGTTCATCAAGCATTATCAGACGCCTGCGTCGCGCTTCCACCTGCTGCCGCCTGGCATCGCCCAGGATCGCCGCGCGCCGGCCAATGCTGCGGAGATCCGCGCCGAGTTCCGCCGCGAGTTCAAGCTGGCCGACGATGACCTGCTGCTGGTGCAGATCGGCTCGGGCTTCAAGACCAAGGGCCTGGACCGCAGCCTGAAGGCGCTGGCCGCGCTGCCGCGCAGCTTGCGCAAGCGCACCCGGCTGATCGCCATCGGCCAGGACGACCCCAAGCCCTTCCTGCTGCAGGTCAAGGCGCTGGGGCTGTCGGACAACGTGCAGATCCTCAAGGGTCGCAGCGACATCCCGCGCTTCCTGCTCGGCGCCGACCTGCTGGTCCACCCGGCCTACAACGAAAACACCGGCACCGTGCTGCTGGAGGCGGTGGTGGCGGGGCTGCCGGTGCTGGTCACCGACGTCTGCGGCTACGCCCACTACATCGACGAGGCCAAGGCCGGTCGGGTGGTGCCGTCGCCTTTCGATCAGGAGCACTTCAATAGCCTGCTCAAGGAAATGCTGGAGGATGACGCCGCACGTGCCGAGTGGTCGCGCAACGGTCTGGCCTTCGCCGACACCGCCGACCTCTACAGCATGCCGCAGCATGCCGCCGACCTGATCCTGCGGGAGCGCGCATGAACGTTTTTGCTCTCATAGGAGCGAGCTTGCTCGCGAATAGCTGGATGCACCGTGCCACCCCGTTCGCGAGCAAGCTCGCTCCTACAGGGGAGGATGTGCAGTGAAGCTCGTTCTAAATGAACCCTTCAAGACCCTGTGGGCCGGCAAGGACCCCTTCGTCGAGGTCGAGCGCCTGCAAGGCAAGGTCTACCGTGAACTGGAAGGCCGCCGTACCCTGCGCACCGAGGTCGACGGGCGCGGCTACTTCGTCAAGATCCACCGCGGCATCGGCTGGGGCGAGATCGTCAAGAATCTCTTCAGCGTCAAGCTGCCGGTGCTCGGCGCGGGCCAGGAGCAGCGTGCCCTGGAGCGCCTGCACCGGACGGGCGTGGCAACCATGACCTCGGTGGCCTACGGCGAGCGCGGCGGCAATCCGGCCGCGCAGCACTCCTTCATCATCACCGAAGAACTGGCGCCGACCACGGACCTTGAGGTCTTGTCGCTGGATTGGCGGCAGCAGCCGCCCGAGCCGCGCCTGAAGCGTGCGCTGATCGTCGAAGTGGCGAAGATGGTGGGCGCCATGCACCGCGCCGGGGTCAACCACCGCGACTGCTATATATGCCATTTCCTGCTGCACACCGATCGACCGGTCAGCGCCGATGACCTGCGCCTGTCGGTGATCGACCTGCACCGCGCCCAGACCCGCGCCGCCACGCCGCGCCGCTGGCGCAACAAGGACCTGGCGGCGCTGTACTTCTCCGCGCTGGACATCGGCCTGACGCGCCGCGACAAGCTGCGCTTCCTGCGTGATTACTTCGGTAAGAATCTGCGTGACATCCTGCGCGAGGAGGCTGCGCTGCTGGCGTGGATGGAGCGCAAGGCGGCCAAGCTGTACGACCGCAAGCAACGTTATGGAGACCTGCTCTGATGGCCGGCTGGGCACTTGAAGCCGACTACCAGCATCTCGCCGCCGATTTCGGCAGCCTGGATGCCGTGTTCGCCCTCGACGGCGAGCGCATCACCAAGGATGCGATGTCCGATGTCGTCCGCGTGGAGCGGGACGGCGTGCGCTACTACGTCAAACGCTACCGCAAGCCGGGCAAGGGTTTTCGCCGCTATCTGCCGCGTCCGCGGGTGAAGGCCGAGTGGCAGAACCTCAAGCAGTTCGCCAAGTGGGGCATACCGACCGCGAAAGTGGTGGCCTACGGGCTGGAGCGCGTCAACGGCGGTTTCTCCCGTGGCGCTATCATCACCCGCGAACTGGTCGGGACCGAAGACCTGCATGCCCTGGCCAAGCGCGACGACCCGCGCCTGAAGGATCGCACCTGGGTCGAGCATGTCATGCGCCAGCTGGCCAGCTACACGCGGACCATGCATGACAACCACTTCACCCACAACGACCTGAAGTGGCGCAACATCCTGGTGGACGGGGAGGGCACGGTGTACTTCATCGATTGCCCGATTGGCGATTTCTGGGTCAGCTTCATGCTGCGCTACCGCATCACCAAGGACCTGGCCACCCTCGACAAGGTCGCCAAGTACCACCTTTCCTACACGCAGCGCCTGCAGTTCTACCTGCTCTACCGGCGCCGCGAACGATTGAACGCGTCGGACAAGAAGCGTGTCCGGCAGATCGTCCATTTCTTCGAGGGACGCGAGTGAAGGATTTCATTGCTGAGGGCGATCAGGCGCTGCTCGAGCGCAACGCCCTGGCCGATTTCGATGCCCTGTGGGACCTGCAGCTGGAAGCCGTGGACGAGCCCAACACCGAGCGCGGTGGCTGGAGCAGTGTCTATCGCCTGGAGCTGGACGGCACCGCCTACTACCTCAAGCGCCAGAGCAACCACCTGACCCGCAGCGTCCGCAAGCCCATGGGCGAGCCGACCTTCAGCCGCGAGTTCCGCAATATTCAGCGCTACCACCAGCTCGGCATCCCCTCCATGCAGGCGGCCTTCTTCGGCGCGCGGCAGGTGGGCAGCGAGCGCCGGGCGATCCTGATGACTCGTGCCCTGGATGGCTGGCGCGACCTGGACAGCCTGTTGCAGGGCTGGTCGAACCTCTCCGCAGAGCGGCGCCAGGCCATCCTGCACGCCTGCGGCATGCTTGCCCGCCGCCTGCACGAGGCCGGGCAGATGCACGGCTGCTTCTATCCCAAGCACATCTTCCTGCGCGAGACGGACGATGCCTTCGAGGCGACCCTGATCGACCTGGAGAAGACCCGTCCGCTGTGGTTCGGCCAGCGCGACCGCGTGCGCGACCTCGAACCGCTGCTGCGCCGCGCGCCGGACTGGAACGAGACCGACGTGCGCAACCTGCTGGCGGCCTACCTCGGTACCTCGGCCAGTGGCCGGGAGGTCGACGACTGGTACCGTCGCCTCGGCGCCCGCCGCAAGAAGAAGGAAGGCCGCGCATGAGGTTGTCCGCCCTGCGCGCTGCCGGTCGCACACCTGCGCTGCCGCTGCGCGTCGAGCTGGAGGATGGCGCCGGCGCCGCCGAACTGCGCCTGGACAGCCTGCTGCGCGTGTTGCCCGGACAGCGCTATGTCGGCGCGGCCAATTGGCGTGGCCGTCCGGTACTGGCCAAGCTGCTGGTCGGCGGCAAGGCCGCGCGGCACTTCAAGCGCGAGCGCGAAGGCGTGCGCCTGCTCGCCGAGCAGGGCCTGACCACACCGCAGTTGCTGGCCGACGGCCTGAAGGATGGCGAGGGCGGCTGGCTGCTCTTCGAGTTCCTCGACGGTGCGCAGAGCCTCTGGGATGCCTGGCGCGCCGTGGAAGGCGAGCCGCCGTTGTCCGACGGGCAGACCGCAGTCATCGCCGAGGCGTTGACCGCCATCGCGCAGATGCACGCCAAGGGCCTGTGGCAGGAAGACCTGCACCTGGACAACCTGCTGCGCCACGGCGGCCAGCTGTACCTCATCGACGGCGCCGGTATTCGTGCGGAAATGCCTGGCCAGCCGCTGTCGCGCAAGCAGGTGCTGGAAAATCTCGGGGTGTTCTTCGCCCAACTGCCGGCCAGTCTCGATCCTCATCTTGAAGAACTGCTGCTCCACTATCTGCTGGCCAATGGCGAGCACGCGCTGCCGCTGGAAGCTCTGCAGAAGGAAATCGCGAAGATTCGACGCTGGCGCGTCGGCGACCTGATGAAGAAGATCGCCCGCGACTGCAGCCTGTTCAGCGTGTTCAAGGGCCCGTTCGGCCTGCGCGCGGTGCGTCGCGAGGAAGAGGAGGGGTTGCAGCCGCTGCTGGCCGATCCGGATTCCTACATAAATCGCGGACATGTCTACAAGACCGGCGGCGCGGCCACCGTCGCCAGGGTTGAGCTGAACGGCCGGCCTCTGGTCATCAAACGTTACAACATCAAGAACCTGCTGCACTGGTTCAAGCGCTTCTGGCGCCCCAGCCGCGCCTGGGCTTCATGGCGCGAGGGCAATCGCCTGGACTTCCTCGGCATCGCCACGCCCAAGCCGCTGGCGGTGATCGAGCGTCGCTGGCTGTGGCTGCGCGGCCCGGCCTTCCTGATTACCGATTACCTGGCGGGTCAGGATATAATCGCCCGTTTCAAACCCTACCTGGACCAACCGGAGGGGGGCGGCCTGCCGCCGGAATCGGATCTTGTGGCCCTGGACAGACTGTTCGCGGCGCTGGTGCATGAGCGCATCAGCCATGGCGACCTGAAGGGGCACAACCTGTTCTGGCAGGAGCAGGGCGACGGTGGGCAATGGTCGTTGATCGACCTCGATGCCATGCAACGCCACTCGCGAGACGCGAGCTTCGCCCGCGCCTATGCCCGCGACCGTGCGCGCTTCCTGCGCAACTGGCCGACGGATAGCGCACTGCACCAGCTGCTCGACGAACGTTTACCGCGGGTGCCTGGCACCCGCTCAGATGAAAGAGGCTAGACCCTGTGGCATTGACCATCCTCGGCCTGTCCGGCGCCGTAAGCCATGACCCTTCCGCCGCCCTGTACATCGACGGCAAGCTGGTCGCGGCCGTCGAAGAAGAGCGCTTCGTCCGCGACAAGCACGCGAAGAACCGCATGCCCTACGAGTCGGCCAAGTTCTGCCTGGAGCAGGCCGGGATCAAGCCGTCGGACGTTGACGTGGTGGCCATTCCCTTCGCCCCCATCAGCATCTTCGACAAGGCCCGCTGGCACTACGCCAAGCGCTACGCCTACGCGCCGGACCGCGCGCTGGACGCCATCCTGCTCGGCAACCGCCGCTACCACCGCTACTACAAGCGCATCCAGTGGTGCCTGCAGCAGCTGGGCTTCGACCTGAAGAAGACCAAGATCCAGCCGGTCGAGCACCACCTGGCCCACGCCTCCAGCGCCTACCACTGCTCGGGCTTCAAGGAGAAGACGGCGATCCTCGGGATCGACGGCAAGGGCGAATACGCCACCACCTTCTTCGGCTACGGCGAGAACGGCAAGATCCACAAGATCAAGGAGTTCTACGATCCGGACTCCCTGGGCGGCCTGTACGGCGCGCTGACCGAGTACCTCGGCTTCGACATGCTCGACGGCGAGTTCAAGGTCATGGGCATGGCGCCCTACGGCGACGCCAGCAAGTACGATTTCTCCCGTCTCGCCAAGTTCGAGAACGGCGAGCTGATCATCAACACCGACTACGCCAACGTCATCGGCTTCCGTCGCTACAAGGAAAAGGGCAAGGGCTACTACTTCTCGCCCAAGCTGATCGAGTGGCTCGGTCCGAAGCGTGAAGGCGACATCGCCGACGATCCCTACATCCACTATGCCGCCAGCATCCAGGCGCTGTTCGAGAAGCTGGCGCTGGAGATGATGGATTACTACCTGGGCGACATCATCCGCGAGACCGGCAAGATTGCCTTCGCCGGCGGCTGCGCGCTGAACGTCAAGCTCAACCAGAAGATCATCGCTCGCCCCGAGGTCAAGGAGCTGTACGTGCAGCCCGCGGCCAGCGACGCCGGCACCGCGGTTGGCGCGGCGGCCTACGTCTCCTGGGAGCGTGGCGTGCCGGTCGAGAAGATGGAACACGTCTACCTCGGCCCGGAATACAGCAACGAAGACGTCATCGCCGCCTGCGCCCGCCATGAGGCCAAGCCGGTGTGGCGCAAGATCGACAACGTGCCCGAGCTGATCGCCAAGGTGCTGGTGGACGGCAACCCGGTGGCCTGGTTCCAGGGCCGCATGGAGTTCGGTCCGCGCGCCCTCGGTGGCCGCTCGATCATCGGTTGCCCGAGCGTGCCGGGCGTGGCTGACCGCATCAACGCGCAGATCAAGTTCCGCGAGCGCTGGAGGCCCTTCTGCCCGTCGATGCTGGATACCGTCGGCCCGCAGATGTTCAAGATCGACCACCCGGCGCCGTTCATGACCTTCACCTTCGAAGTCAACGAAGAGTGGAAGACCCGCGTGCCGGAAGTCGTCCATGAAGACGGCACTTCCCGCGCCCAGGTCTTGAAGCGCGAATTCAACCCGCGCTACTACGACATGATGAAGGAGCTGGAGAAGCTCACCGGCAACGGCGTGGCGCTCAACACCTCGCTGAACCGCCGTGGCGAGCCGATGATCTGCTCGCCGACCGACGCCCTGAACATGTTCTACGGCTCGGATCTGCAATACCTGATCATGCAGGACATCCTGGTCGTCAAGGATGGCGCGGCGGCCTATGACTCGCTCGGCTGAACCGCGCGTCCTGCAGTTCTGCCACGGCTATGACGGGCCGTTCCTCGACTGCGCCCGTCAGTACGCCAGCCTGTTCGCCGGCACCGGCTACCGGGTGACCACGGTGTTCCTCACCGGTGCGCCCGACGCCGAAGTAGCCTCCGGCTGCGCCAGCGACGAAGTGCTGTTCCTCGACTACAGCTCGCGGGATATCCGCGGGCTGAAGCTCAAGGCGATCCGCGACCTGCGCGAGATTGCCCGTTCCCGCGATTTCCGCTTCTGCATCGCGCACCGCTTCAAGCCGACCTGGATCGCCATGCTCGGCACCAAACTGCAGATCATTGGCGTGCACCATGGTTTCGGCGACTTCCAGCGGCTGGGACGCAAGCTGTTCGCGCGCGTCTTCGCCGAGCGCCTGAGTCTGCTCGGCGTCTCCAACGCCGTGCGCGACGAGATCCGTACCTGCCTGCCTGCCTGGCCGCGCGAGCGTATCGAGACGTTGTACAACCGCGTCGACGTCGATGCCCTGCAAGCCGAGCAGCTCGACCGCTATCCGGCGCGCCAGCACCTGGGGCTGGCGGACAACGCCTGGGTGGTCGGCAACGTCGGCCGCCTGCATCCGGACAAGGACCAGGCCACCCTGCTGCGTGGCTTTGCCCAGGCGTTGCCGCGGCTGCCGCACAACAGCCTGCTGGCGATCCTCGGCAAGGGGCGCCTGGAAGAGGATCTCAAGGACCTGGCCCGCGAGCTGGGTATCGCCGAGCGCGTGCTGTTCCTCGGCCAGGTTCCTGACGCCAAGCGCTATTTCAAGGCGTTCGACGTGTTCGCCCTGAGCTCCGACCACGAGCCGTTCGGCATGGTCCTGCTGGAGGCGATGTCCGCCGGCGTGCCGCTGATCGCGACCGCCGGTGGCGGTGGCGGTGAGGTGGTCGAAGGCGTCGGCATCCTGTTCCCGCTGCGTGATGAAAAAGCCCTCGCCGAAGGCCTCGGCCACATGGCAGCGCTTGATCGCGGCCAGCGCGAGGCCTGTGCGCAGCAGATGGAGCAGCGCCTGCAGACGCGCTTCTCCGATGAGGCGGTGCGACGGGAGTTCTGGAGTCTGCCGCTGGTGAAGGCGTTGGTTGCCGAACCTCGCTAGCGGACGCTCCGACCCTCACTTTTGCTTGGCATGGACGCCGCGATCTCCGGCGATTTCATTGACGAACCTGCGATTTGCATATGCTGGAATTGGAGCTGGAAAGTGGTCGGCGCTGGCTGAGCGAAGGGGACGTGCGCATTCCCATCGCAGAGTTCGGGACTTGCCGCGCATGCCACCATGGCAGTGTGTTCCTGTTGGCTTCCGGGCCCTCAGCCAGTAAGTTTCCACTTTCCCGCTATGCGGACTGGCCGGTCATCGCCATGAACGGCTCCATCGTCCGTTGTGCCGATCAACACATCAGCCCGTTCTTCTATATCTGCGATGATCCCGGCTTCGTGCGTGATCGTCCGGATCTCGCATGCCTGGGCGCGCGCAGCGCTGTCCACCTGGCCATGAGCCTGGACTGCTTCCAGGCGCTGCATCGGTACGATCCATCGGTGTTGCCGCAAAGAACCGAGGTAATGCTGCTGGAACGGGTCAATCGCATCCATGGCCTGGCTGTGCGCTCGGATCGCGCCTATGCATGGTCCGTCCGCAATGACCCCGACCTGATCTGCGGGTTTTCCCTGTGGCGCCGCAAGGCCAATCGCATCGGCTTCAGTCGCGATTTGAGCAAGGGCTATTTTGGTGCCCGCACCATCCCCTATGCCGCGGTGCAGTTGGCCTGTCACCTGGGCTTCAACCAGATCTTCATTGTTGGAATGGACTTGAACACGAGCATCGGCCGATTCTATGAAACCGGAGCGGCGGCCTTGCCCAGCAGCCTGGACGAGGATTTCGACGACTATATCCTGCCCAGTTTCCGGATTCTGGCCGAGAAAGTCATGCCCCGGTTTTCGCTGAGGCTTTTCAACCTGTCGCAGGACAGCCGGCTGCCGGCAAGCGTGGTACCGAAGGTCGAGCCGACCGAACTGGATGCCTTGCTTGCGGGGGAGATGGCTGCCCCGGGCGGAAAGCGTTTTCAAGTGAGGTCGTGATGGATCTGCAGCAACTGATCGAGTGCTGGAAGTGCGAAGTCTCGAACAAGAAGAAGCCTGGCAGTCGCATCGGACTGCTCAGCAACATTCTCAAGCGAGCCTACAAAAGCAATGTGCTGCGCTATCTATTGCAATTCCGCCTGGCCCAGTTCCTTTACGCCAAAGGTGGGCTGCGGCGTCGCTATGCGCTGCGGATGCAGCGCAAGTTGAATCGGCGCTATGCTGTGGATATCAGCGTTGCCGCGCAGATCGGCCCGGGCTTTCGTATTGCGCACCTGCCGGGGGTGGTCATCTCCGGCTATGTGCAGATCGGCAGGAATTTCTTCATCCGGCAGAATTCGACCGTGGGCATCAAGACATTGGGGCTCCCCAGCTACTCCCTCATGATCGGTGATGACGTCAGCCTGGGGGCACATAGCTGCATCATCGCCGATGAGATCGAGATCGGTAGCGGCGTCACGATTGGGGCTATGTCATTCGTCAACAAGAATATTCCTGCGGGTTGCACTTACTACAACGTCCGTCAAAGCCATACTCTCCATGCCACCACCTGAGATGGCCATCGCCTTGACCGGGTTGTTTAGCGTCCCCTACTCTTCGCGGCGCATTGTCCTTATCGGTGGCCCGTTTCGCGGTTAATGACAGGGCGGGACGCATGGGCGAAAGCCGACTCCGGCCCGGGATGCACGCTAATTCGATTGCCCGCACTCCGGGATGTAAAGGTGAGTCTTGAAAGTTCTGTTCCTGGTACAGAAAGAACAACGCGCCATCCTCGATCGTCTGTACGACGGCATCGCCGAGCACTGCGATTGCGACTTGCGCTGGCTGGCCAGCGACGAGCAGGCCAACTTGCGCCGTTACTTCCGTGAACACGTGGATGTCTCGAAGTACGATCGCATCCTGTTCTTCCTGCGCTTCAAGAAGGAAATGCGCCAGACCGCCTTCATTCGCAGCGTGCCCAATCTGGTCGTCCTCGAGCATGATGCCTACCAGAACTACATCCCCTGCAAGTACACGGGGAAGTTTAGTGCACACTATCGTCGCCTGCCCTGGGCGCGGGTTATCAGCTCGGGCTTCATGGTCAGCGAGCGGCTGCGCCAGGAAGGCTTTGATGCGGTCTTCGTGCCCAAGGGCTACGACCAGGACCTGCTCCATGACCTGGGGCGGGAGCGCGATATCGAGCTGGCGTTCGTCGGCAGCACCGGTAGTGTTGCCTACAGCGGCCGTAAGGCGCTGCTGGATGAGCTGGGCAAGGTGGAAAATCTGCTGGTCACCAAGACCAATTCGGGCGAGGACTACCTGAACACCCTCAACCGCATTCGCTTCTTCGTCAGCGCGGATGTCGGCATGGGCGAGTATATGATCAAGAATTTCGAGGCCATGGCCTGCGGCTGCGTTTTGCTGGCGTATGACCAGGGCGAGGCAGAGACTCGAGCGCTTGGCTTGCAGGACATGCAGAATGTGGTGCTTTACCGCACGGTGGACGAGTTGCGCAAGAAACTTGCCGTTCTGCGTCAGGATCCGGATCTGGCGCAGCGCATAGCGCTAACCGGGCGGCAGCTTGCACTACAACGCTACAGCTTCGCTGCAGTGGGCCGACAGATCGTGGAAGTCATGGCGCCACCGTTGCGCACCAGGCAGCCGGATTCATGGGCGGACCGACTTCGTTCGATGATCGGTCGCTGATGAAGCGCAGCGCTGTGTCGCCGCTGGGTAACAAGGTTGAAGACTTCAGCGAGGTCCCAGCGTGAGTGGTCGTTTGCTTAACGTGATGTACAGCGCTGGTGCGGACTTCGTTTCCATTCACAAGGTCCACGGGCGTATCGCCAAGGTGCTGCAGGAGGATTTTCCCGAGGTTTCGCACTGGTTCCTGCAAGGCGACGATCGCGACCTGCTGGGCCATTCGCTGGATAGTCCGGTTTTCCTGCAGCTGAGCGTGAGGCAGATCAAGGGTAGCGGGCTGGCCTTGCTTTTCCGGTATGCCGTGCGCCAGCGAGTCAGGAAAATGCTGGACGACCTGCAGCCCGATGCCATTCTTATCGACGGCCTGCGCGCGGCGCGGCTTATCCTGCCTTTAATCAGGGAGCGCCTGGGCTCTTCTACCCGAATCGCTGTCGTGCTGCATAGCCTGGTGCGCATCACGAAGTCGGATGTCGATCTACTGCGCAGCGTACCGCCAGATCGCCTTCAGGTCGTGGCGGTATCTCCCGATGCGGCTCGACAAATGCTACAGAAGCATCCATTGCTGCAGGGTTGGCTGGTAGGCATCGCTAGCGCGAATGACCCTGTCGAGCGCTGTCTGGACTTGAGCAATCGGCAGGCGAAGAGGGCGGGGCTGGGGGTCGGCGAGGGTGATCTGGTGCTCGGTGCCGTCGGCCGCCTGAACAAGGTCAAGAACTTCCAGTTTTTGGTGCGCTGTTTCGCCGCGGTCGGTCGGGATAATCCCTGCGCTCATCTTGTCATCCTGGGCGAAGGTGAGCAGCGAGCGGAACTGGAGCAGTGCATCCGCGAGCTAGGGGTGGAGCGACAAGTCCATCTGGTGGGTTTCAGGGAGGACGCCATGTCGCTCTACGGAGCGTTCGACTGGCTGGTCTGCCCCTCGCTCTACGAAGGGTTTGGGCTGGTCATTGGCGAGTCGCTGATGGCGGGTGTTCCGGTCATTGTCAGTGACCTCGGGGTTTTCCGTGAGCAACTCGGTGATGCTGGACGCTATGCGCAAGTAAACGATGCCCAGGCTTGGCAAAGAGAATTGGCTGGCGCTCTGGAGCTTGATGCCGGCCAGCGCGAGCAGATATATGCCGCACAGGTTCAGGCTTTTGATTTCGATGGTCGATGGAAGGCGTTTGCCGAGGCTTATCGCCTCTGCATGGGTGCTCGATAGGTTTGCATGTTGAACAATTTATACGTGAGTAGGTTGGCCGTGGAGTCACGTGTGTCTCGCTTCGCTGATCGCGTGCTGGGTATCGGCATCGTCTGGTTGATCTTCGGAATGGCGATCGCTCCGAGCCAGAAGCTGTACTTTCAGCTCCTGATCCCTCTGCTCTATCTTCCGGCGCTGTACCTGATCGCTTCCAGAGGCCAGGATCTCTGGCAGCTTCTGCGCGAAAGCCCCGAGTTCAAGCTATTCACGCTATTGTTTCTCTGGGCGGCGGTCTCGATGTCCTGGAGTGTGGGTATCGATGTTGATCGTGAGAGCCGGCGATTGCTGTTCATCCTGCTGTTTGTCGCTGGCGGGGCGCTGTGGAGTAGGAGAGACCCGGCACGTGTGGTGCGTACTCTCCTGATTGGGGGCTGCGCGCTGGCCGTTTGCGCCTTCCTGGCGATGGCCCTTTGGCCCTGGCGCACGCCAGTCTTCTGGGGTCGGATGACGGCATTCTGTGCTCTGAACCATCCGATTTTCGCCGGGTATGCGATGGGCGCAGCGGCTGTCTGGCTGCTCAGTTGCATGCCGGCCGGGCGGCTCGGCAAGGGGCTCTGGCTGGCAGCGATCGTGATCCTGGCGTTGTTCGTCGTGCTCACCTGGAGTCGCGGCGCGATCTTCGCGCTGGTGGTCTGCCTGGTGCTCATGCCTCTGCTGAACCGGCATTGGCTTTCCAAGTGGATATCCCTGGCTACCATCGTCGGCGCGCTCGTCGTCGTCATCGGATTCCACGACCATCTGCTTGAACGCGGGGTTTCCTACCGGCCGGAGATATTCAAGGGCGCTTTGGCAAAGATTGCCGAGCACCCCTGGCTGGGCGTCGGCAAGGGGACGGACTACAGTCTTGTCGCCGCGGGTCGGGTCTGGCCCCATAGCCACAACCTGTTCACCCACATCGGTATCGAGCTGGGAGTGGGCGCGCTGCTGGTGCTGCTGACTCTATGGGCATTAATCCTTGTGCGCGGCTGGCGTAACCGGCATGCGCCGCTGGGACAGGCCCTGATCGGACTCTGGTTTTTCTCCACCATCGCCCTGCAATTCGACGGGGCGAGGCTGTGGGACGCACCTGGTCCGTTCTGGCTGCTGACCTGGCTGCCGCTGGTGCTCTGCTTGACGTTGAGCGGCGCTTCTGCGGCGCCGCGCAAACTTGCCTGACTAGACGTCCTGGTGCAGGAGTTGCGTCAGGCTGTCGGGCTCCCACAAGGTCGGTGAGCCCTGCACGTACTGCCTAACGAAAGCCGCGCCATCATCGCCCAGTAGCCAGTCGCGGTCCTGGGCGTAGCGCAGCAGGTGGCGAAAATTGCGCTGCCGCTGCTGCTTGCCGAGTGGGCGCGCCTGGGTTCGCATGTCGGAGATGTCGATCAGGCCGAGCGTGCCCTCTGGCGTCTCGACGACATTGCCCAGGTGCAGCGAGCGGAAGTAGATCCCGTTGTTGTGCATTGCCGAGATGAGCGCGCCCAGATCGCCGCGCAGCGTCGGCTTGTCCTGGTCGCTGGCAATCAGCTGGCGCAGTGTCTGCCCTGGTAGCGGCTGGTAGTGCACGACGTCGCGCTCGATGCTGGGAACGCGATAGACACCAATGATTTCCGGGCATGGAACACCGCGCCGGCGCAAGGTGCGTGCATTGTCTGCGAAGCGTTGCGCGTAAGGGTAGAACAGCGCGGAAGAGATCAGGCGTTTACGGCGAAACAGTTTGAGAAAGTTGCCATCGGCCAGGCGCAGTACCTTGTCACCGAATCTGTCAGCCTCAAGCACGGAGGCTCCTTGGCGCAGGTCTTCATAGGTGGCGTGGTCGAGTGCTTGCATGACGGATTCCAGAGCGAGAGCGGGTAATAGTATCCCAAAGCGATAAGCGGCGAACCTCGCGCGGACGTGTCTGCCATTTTGAGGGCATCGAAGCCCATTGTCAGAAGAGCATCCGACCTGTACCGGCTGCCAGGATGGTTCTTTCACGGCGGCTGCGTGCCATTGATGCTGGCACCAAGCTGAGTTCTCGGTCGATATGCTAAAGGCGGCGGCCTAGTGGTAAACCCCGGTAGTGGTAATATGCGCCACTTGTTTATGTGTCGAGAACGTGATGAGCGACATCGCCGAAAAGGGCTCCCAACCTTCGAGCCTGAAGATCTACTTCCGACTGCTCTCCTACGTGCGCCCGTACGTGGGGATGTTCCTGCTCAGCATCGTCGGTTTCCTGATCTTTGCCGCTACCCAGCCCATGCTGGCGGGCATCCTCAAGTATTTCGTCGACGGCCTGGCCCATCCGGACGCCAAGCTGTTCCCCACGGCCCCCTGGGCCTGGTTGCGCGACCTGCAACTGCTGTACGCCGTGCCGCTGCTGGTGGTGGCGATCGCGGTCTGGCAGGGCGTCGGCTCGTTCCTGGGCAACTACTTCATCGCCAAGGTCTCCCTGGGCCTGGTGCAGGACCTGCGCATCGCGCTGTTCAACAACCTGTTGACCCTGCCCAACCGCTATTTCGACAGCCACAACTCCGGGCACCTGATCTCGCGCATCACCTTCAACGTGACCATGGTCACCGGTGCCGCCACCGATGCCATCAAGGTGGTGATCCGCGAAGGCATGACCGTGGTCTTCCTGTTCCTCTCGCTGCTGTACATGAACTGGAAGCTGACCCTGGTGATGCTGGCGATCCTGCCGGTCATCGCCTTGATGGTGACCAGTGCCAGCCGCAAGTTCCGCAAGCAGAGCAAGAAGATCCAGGTGGCCATGGGCGATGTGACCCATGTTTCCTCCGAGACCATCCAGGGTTACCGCGTGGTTCGCAGTTTCGGTGGCGAGGCTTATGAGCGCCAGCGTTTCCAGAACGTGACGGACGAGAACACCAGCAAGAACCTGCGCATGAACAAGACCTCGGCGATCTATACGCCGATGCTGCAACTGGTGATCTACAGCGCCATGGCCGTGCTGCTGTACCTGGTGCTGCTGCTGCGTGGCGACGCCACCGTCGGCGACCTGGTGGCCTACATCTCCATGGCCGGCCTGCTGCCCAAGCCGATCCGCCAGCTCTCCGAGGTCAGCTCGACCATCCAGAAGGGCGTGGCCGGCGCCGAGAGTATCTTCGAGCAGCTCGACGAAGCGCCCGAGGTGGACATTGGCACCGTCGAGCGCGAACGCGTGAGCGGTCGCCTGGAGGTGAAGAACCTCAGTTTCACCTACCCGGGCACCGAGAAGCAGGTGCTCAAGGATCTGAACTTCAGCGTCGAGCCGGGCCAGATGGTGGCGCTGGTCGGCCGCTCCGGCAGCGGCAAATCGACCCTGGCCAACCTGATACCGCGCTTCTACGACCACAGCGACGGGCAGATCCTGCTCGATGGCGTGGACGTCGAAGACTACAAGCTGACCAACCTGCGCCGGCACATCTCGCTGGTGACCCAGCAGGTCAACCTGTTCAACGACAGCGTGCTGAACAACATTGCCTACGGCGACCTGGCCAGCAAGCCGCGTGAGGCAGTGGAGAGGGCCGCCGACGATGCCTTCGCCCGCGAGTTCATCGACCGCCTGCCCGAGGGCTTCGACACCGAGGTCGGCGAGAACGGCGTGATGCTCTCCGGCGGCCAGCGCCAGCGCCTGGCGATTGCCCGCGCGCTGCTCAAGGACGCCCCGGTGCTGATCCTCGACGAGGCCACCTCGGCGCTGGACACTGAGTCCGAGCGGCACATCCAGGCCGCCCTGGAGAAGGTTATGGAAGGCCGCACCACCCTGGTGATCGCCCACCGCCTGAGCACCATCGAGGCGGCGGACCTGATCCTGGTGATGGACCAGGGACACATCGTCGAACGTGGCAGTCACGACCAGCTGATCGCGCAGAACGGGTACTACGCTCGCCTGCACGCGCGGCAGTTCGCTGACGACCCGGTCGAGGCAGGCTCTGGCGCCGAGCAGTCAGTGTGACGTTGCTGACATGCTGAACCGACTGCGCCTTTTCCGCGAACGCGGCTGGACGCCCATCGCGGCGGCCGACTACGCCGCTGCCTGGCACACCTTCGGCGGCAGCGTCGCCACCCACCCGGATGTGGTCGAGCGCCTGGCCGCGCTGGCGGGCATCCCGGTGCGCTACCTCGG
Source organism: Pseudomonas sp. B1-22 (assembly GCF_050474425.1). Lineage (NCBI taxonomy): Bacteria > Pseudomonadati > Pseudomonadota > Gammaproteobacteria > Pseudomonadales > Pseudomonadaceae > Pseudomonas > Pseudomonas sp. B1-22. Next base: position 432,200 of record NZ_JBCHVH010000003.1, read on the forward strand.
CTGGTTCGAGGGCGACGAGCTGCGCGCCGCCGTACCGACCTGGGGGCACAACCTGGCGCTGTCCAAGGACGTGCTCAAGCGCGAGGGCAAGAAGGCCCTGTTCGACCTGGGCAATGCCGAGATCATCCTGCCCATCGCCGAAGGCGCGCGCATCGAGTTGCGGCACAAGGTGCGCTACCTCTCCGAGCTGAACCGCGAGCAGGTCAGCGATGCCCGCGAGCAACCCGAGCAGTTGGCGATGAACCGAGCGCCGGCGGATTTCTCGAAGAAATTCCGCTACAACCAGCGCCGCGAACAGCGCCTGCTGGAAGAGGCGGGCGGCGTGCTGCAACCCATGAGCGAACTTAGCCCCGAGGAGCAGGCGCGGATCTATGCCGACCTGTTCCAGCGCCGCTGGGAGTTCGAAGTGCCGGGCAAGGCGCGGCTCGTCGAAGTATTCAGCCTGATGCGTGAATTCATGCGTGGCTCCCTGGTGCGCCTGGACGGCGAGCCGGTGGCGATCCAGATTCTCTACCGGGTCGAGGCGCCGAAGTGGATCAGCGTCGAATACATCAATGGCGGCGTGGCGCCGGAAAATCGCGACTTCAGCCCCGGCAGCGTGCTCAGCTTCGTCAACACGCAGGAGGCCTGGGCCGACGCCGAGGCGGCGGGCAAACCATTGCGCTATTCCTTCGGCCGTGCCGACCGCGAATACAAGGATCGCTGGTGCCACCGCGTGCCGGTGTTCCAGGTCTGACTTCAGGCTCTTCGTAGGAGCGAGCCTGCTCGCGAACCAATCCCGCTGCGGAGGTTGTTCGCGAGCAAGCCCGCTCCTACAGTTCGCGCACGGCGTCCTGGCCTGTGCGTAGGAGCGGACTCCGTCCGCAATTGGCTCTAACGGAGATCGACCATGAGCGCCCGCAAGCAGCAACTGCTCAAACAGCACCGCCGCAAGAAGCGTGTGGTCCTGCTCATTGCCCTGCTGGCGCTGATCCTGCTCGGCGTCTTCGCGCCCTGGTGGAGCGTGCCGCTGGCGGTGATCCTCGGCTGGGTCGCCCACGAAGCCTGGTTCGCCGACCACCTGTTCTATTCGCCGCGCGACGACTACCGCTACGACTTCCCGCAAGGCTCCGTGGCCTTGCCGGTATCCCTTGGTCCGCATGGTCTGCATATCGCCGATGGCGCATTGCCGGTGGACGCGGAGACCCTGGTGCTGGAGGTCGAGGTCAAGGCGTCGCTGCTTGGCCGCTGGCTCGACCCCCAGGTGCTCATCGAGGGCGCTGAACATGACCGCCAGGACTTCGAGCGCGGCGTGAGCGGTAAGCGCTATATCAACCTGTCCGGCCAGGGCGACGCCCTGCGCGCCGGCCATCTGCGCGTCCATGGCCGCCATTGCCGCCTAGGGCAACAGGGCGTCCTGCACGCCTTCCACAACCCCGATTACGCCCGCCAGCGCTTGCTGATCATCGCACCCCACGCGGATGACGCCGAACTGGCCGCCTTCGGCCAGTACAGCCGTTGCCAGGATGTCTGGATCGTCACCCTGACCCAGGGCGAAATCGAGGCCGAGCACTACCAGCGCCTGGGCCTGGACAAGGCCGCCGCCGCCCGCCTGAAGGGCCGCCTGCGCACCTGGGACAGCATCGCCGCGCCGCTCTGGGGCGGAATCCCGGCCGAGCGCTGCGTGCAGCTGGGCTACTACTGCCTGCAACTGCCGGCGATGGCCGCCGAGCCGAGCCAGGCCTTCGGCTCGCGCGAGTCCGGCGAAAGCGATGTGCGCAGCGCGCGCGGCTTCAATTCGCTACCGTTGCCGGCCGACCGTGACGGCGCGCCGACCTGGCTGAACCTGGTGGCCGACCTGACCACGCTGATCGAATACGTCCGCCCTGAGGTCATCCTCACCGCCCACCCGGAACTGGACCCCCACGCCGACCACGTCCACGCCACCCGTGCGACGCTGGAGGCCATCGGGCGCAGCAGCTGGAAGCCGCAGACCCTGCTGCTCTATGCCAACCACCTGCACGACAACGACCGCTGGCCCATGGGCCCGGCCGACGGCGGCATCGCCCTGCCGCCTTGTATCGAGGCATTGCCGGCCGACCCGCTGTGGAGCCCGGCGCTGGATGCCGCGACCCGCATCGACAAGGCTCAGGCCCTGGCCCTGCAGCACGACCTGCAGACCCCGCTCACCGGCAAGAAACGCCTGCGCCGGCTGATCCAGCGCCTGCTCGCCGGGCGCCAGTGGCCGGCCACCGGCGACGACGAGTTCTTCCGCAAGGCGGTGCGCCGCCACGAGCTGTTCTGGGTGCGCAAAGTCGACTGACCGGCCGGTGCCCGGCGCAAGTCGCAGCGGGCGGCTATGGTATTATCCGCGGCGATTTCGACCTGCGGAGTTCCCATGAAACTGACCATGCCCCGATTCGATCAGGCCCCCGTGCTGGTGGTAGGCGACGTGATGCTCGACCGCTACTGGCACGGCGCGACCTCGCGCATCTCGCCCGAGGCGCCGGTGCCCGTGGTGCGGGTCGAGCAGCATGAGGACCGTCCCGGTGGCGCCGCCAACGTCGCGCTGAACCTCGCCGCCCTCGGCGCCCCGGCTTTCCTGGTTGGCGTCACCGGCGTCGACGAGGCCGCCGACAGCCTGAGCGATAGCCTGCAGGCGGTGGGTGTGACCACCCGTTTCCAGCGCATCGCCGGCCAGCCGACCATCGTCAAGCTGCGGGTCATGAGCCGCCACCAGCAACTGCTGCGCGTGGACTTTGAAGAAGCCTTCCGCACCGACGCCGTGGCCCTGTCCGCCGACGTCGAGGCGCTGCTGGACAACGTCCGCGTGCTGGTGCTCTCCGACTACGGCAAGGGCGCGCTGAAGAACCACCAGCAACTGATCCAGGCCGCCCGCCAGCGCGGCATCCCGGTGCTGGCCGACCCCAAGGGCAAGGACTTCGCCATCTACCGTGGCGCCAGCCTGATCACCCCGAACCTCTCCGAATTCGAAGCCATCGTCGGTCGCTGCACCGACGAAGCCGACCTGGTCGCCAAGGGCCAGCAGCTGATGACAGAGCTGGAACTCGGCGCGCTGCTGGTGACCCGTGGCGAACACGGCATGACCCTGCTGCGTCCGGGCCACAACGCCCTGCACCTGCCGGCCCGTGCCCGCGAAGTGTTCGACGTCACCGGCGCCGGTGACACCGTGATTTCCACCCTGGCCGGCGCCATCGCTGCCGGCGAGGAGCTGCCGCAGGCCGTGGCCCTGGCCAACCTGGCTGCCGGCATCGTCGTCGGCAAGCTCGGTACCGCCGCCATCAGCGCCCCGGAACTGCGCCGCGCCGTGCAGCGCGAGCAGGGCTCCGAGCGTGGCGTGCTGAGCCTCGACCAGCTGCTGCTGGCCATCGAGGACGCCCGCGCCCACGGTGAGAAGATCGTCTTCACCAACGGCTGCTTCGATATCCTCCACGCCGGCCACGTGACCTACCTGGAACAGGCGCGCGCCCAGGGCGATCGCCTGATCGTCGCTACCAACGACGACGCCTCGGTGAACCGCCTGAAAGGCCCGGGCCGCCCGATCAACAGCGTCGACCGCCGCATGGCCGTTCTCGCCGGCCTCGGCGCGGTGGACTGGGTGGTCAGCTTCGCCGAAGACACCCCCGAGCACCTGCTCACCGAAGTCCGCCCGGACGTGCTGGTGAAGGGCGGCGACTACGGTGTCGAGCAGGTGGTCGGCGCCGACATCGTCAGAGCCTACGGCGGCGAAGTCCGCGTGCTGGGGCTGGTGGAAAACAGCTCCACCACCGCCATCGTCGAAAAGATTCGCCACCAGGGCTGACTCTTCGTTCCTGCGGATTCCCCTCACCCTAGCCCTCTCCCAGGGGGAGAGGGAACCGTCCGGTGCAGGATGAAACCATGACCTCAGCCGGCACAATCTGCTCCCTCTCCTGAGGGAGAGGGCTGGGGTGAGGGGGAAGCCCAGGCACATTCTCTCCGGTTGTCCGCACTGACCGCTCTGCCAGTGACCGGCGGCAAAGCGGTCATGGTCCCTGTGGCATTTTGCAGCGCATGATCGGGTCATCCACCCTCCGCGGAGCGAGATGCCATGACCACCGACGTGCAGGGCCGCGCCCTGGCCGTGCTCAACCGTGTCGCCCAGGCCGACTGGCCGGACCGACTCAAGCTGCGCAAACCCTTCGAGCGACTGCTCTACAGCAGCAGCCGCACCGGCTTCCGGCTGGCCAGCGAGCGCGCCGCCAAGCAACCCAAGACCCCGCGCAAGGCCGACCCGGATGGGCTGTTCGACCTGTCCCTGTCCGACGAGCAGCAGATGCTGGTGGAGATGCTCGAAGGCTTCGCCGCCGAGGTGCTGCGCCCGGCCGCCCATGAGGCCGACGCCAGTGCCAACCTGAGCCTGGAGCTTTTGGCCCAGGCGCAGGAGCTGGGCCTGACCCATTACGGCGTCAGCGAAGTGCACGGCGGCATGGCCGGCGAACGCACCGTCGTGACCAATGCGCTGATCGCCGAATCCCTCGCCCGTGGCGACCTGAGCCTGGCCGCTGCGCTGCTGGTGCCGCTGTCGGCGGCCAACTGCATTCGCCGCTGGGCCTCCTCGGAACAGCAGGCGCGCTGGCTGCCGGCCTTCGTCGGAGAAGAAGCTGCGCCGCTGATCGCCATCGCGGTGAGCGAGCCGCAGTTGATGGCCGATCCGCTGCGCCTGTCCACCAAGGCGCGCAAGCGCGGTTCGAGCTACACACTGTCCGGTGAGAAGTGCCTGGTGGTGCGCGGCGTGGATGCGCAGAAATTGATCGTCGCGGCGGAGGCCGGCGATGGCCCGGCGCTGTTCCTCGTCGACGCCCGCGCCAAGGGCGTGGAAGTACGCGCCGAACCGGCCATGGGCCTGAAGGCCACTGGTACCGCGCGGGTTCGTTTCAAGAGTGTGAAGGTCCCGGCCGAGCAGAAGCTGGCGGCAGAGCGCTTCGACTACCAGGCCTTCCTCGATTACACCGCGCTGGCCTGGTGCGCGCTGGCGGTGGGTACCGGCCAGGCCGCGCTGGATTACGTGATCACCTACTGCAACGAGCGCGAGGCCTTCGGCGAGCCGATCAGCCATCGCCAGGGCGTGGCCTTCATGATCGCGGACATCGCCGTCGAACTGGACGCCATGCGCCTGATGGTCTGGCGCGCTTGCGCGCTGGCCGAGCGCGGTCAGGCGTTCCACCGCGAGGCCTACCTGGCGAAGCTGCTCTGCGCCGAGAAGGCGATGAAGATCGGCACCGACGCGGTGCAACTGCTGGGCGGCCACGGTTTCACCCAGGAACACCCGGCCGAGCGCTGGTACCGCGACCTGCGCGCCGTCAGCCTGATAGCTGGCGGGCTGCATCTCTAAGGAGTTTTCCATGTACCTCGAGACGCCGAAGAAATTCCGCACCCTGCAGAACCAGGCCCGCCAGGTGGCGGAGAACTACCTGCGGCCGATTTCGCGCAAGTACGACAAGGCCGAGCATGCCTATCCCAAGGAGCTGGACCTGCTGGCCGCGCTGCTGGACGGCATGAACGCCGGCTCGCCGGATGCCGTGGGCGCCACCTCCGCCAGCAAACGCAAGGCCGGCATGGAAGAGGGCGTGAAGAACGGCGGCAACCTCTCCGCCTGCCTGGGCGTGATGGAAATGTGCTGGGGCGACACCGGCCTGCTGCTGGCCATGCCGCGCCAGGGGCTGGGTAACGCCGCCATCGCCGCGGTGGCCAACGAGGAGCAACTCAAGCGCTTCGCCGGCACCTGGGCGGCCATGGCCATCACCGAGCCGGGCTGCGGCTCGGACTCGGCGGCGATCCGCACCACTGCCACCCGCGAGGGCGATCACTATGTGCTCAACGGCGAGAAGATCTTCGTCACCTCCGGCGCCCGCGCCGACGCGGTGGTGGTCTGGGCGACCCTGGACAAGAGCCTGGGCCGCGCGGCGATCAAGTCCTTCGTGGTGGAGAAGGGCACGCCGGGCATGACCGTCACCCGCCTGGAGAAGAAGCTCGGCATCAAGGCCTCGGACACCGCATCCATCAGCTTCAGCGACTGCCGCGTGCCGGCGGCCAACCTGCTGGGCAATGCCGAGATCGACGTGCAGAAAGGTTTTGCCGGGGTGATGGAAACCTTCGACAACACCCGCCCGCTGGTGGCCGCCATGGCCATCGGCGTGGCCAAGGCTTCGCTGGATCGCACCCGCGAGCTGCTGAAGAAGGCCGGCTGCCGCTTCGATTATCGCCAGCCGCTGCTCAGTGCCAGTCATGCCGAAGCCACGCTGTATCGCCTGGAAGCCGAATGGGAAGCGGCACGCCTGCTGACCCTGAAGGCCGCCTGGATGGCCGACAACCGCCTGCCCAACTCCAAGGAGGCGTCCATCGCCAAGGCCAAGGCCGGGCGGGTGGCCAACGAGGTGACGCTCAAGTGTGTCGAGCTGGCGGGAGCGCTGGGCTACGGGGAGGAGGAGCTGCTGGAGAAGTGGGCGCGGGATTCGAAGATCCTCGACATCTTCGAGGGCACCCAGCAGATCCAGTTGCTGATCGTGGCGCGGCGGCTGCTGGGCAAGAGTTCGAGTCAGTTGAAGTGAGCGGTCTTCGGCCGCTCATCGCGGGCGTGGCCCGCTCCTACGGGTGAGACCGGTTTTGTAGGAGCGGGCCATGCCCGCGAACCGGCCGTCAGGCCGGCGGGTTCACGTCGGGGGAGTCAGGCCGTGCGCCGCCCGCTGCCGGCATTGCCGGCGGCGGGCGGCCACTGCTCCATCCAGTCGCGGAAACGGACGCGCTCGTCGCGCACCAGCCAGCCATCCTGCTCGGCAAAGCTCTCCGACAGCCAGACGCCGCGGGTGCTCGCCTTGCACAGTTCGCCCTTGCTCAGGGTGTAGAGCTCGCCGGTCGGCTGGCCATGGTCCAGCGGCAGCAGGTAAAGGTCCGGGCGCCGACGGTCCAGGCGAGCCACCAGCGGGCCGCTTTCGAGTTTTTCGTCGACGTGGAACAGGCTGACGTCACGGGCGTCCCGGGGCAGCTCCATGCGCAGGTCATAGACCAGCTGCAGCGAGGCGGTCGGCAGATGCACGTAGGCCTGCGGGCGCTCCAGCAGGCGCAGGGCGCCGGCCTGCACCGGGCGCGAGGCGCCGGACAGCGGGGTCAGGGAGAAGTGGCTGTCTTCGCGGTAGTGCAGGGTGCCTTCATAGGGCGTTGGCAGCCAGGTGTCGCCGAAGCGCCCGCCGAGCCAGCCGTCGGCGGTCTCCACCAGGCATTCCTCGGCCACTTCCTGGATCGCGGTGAGCAGTGGCAGGTTCAGCTCATGGGCCGGCACATAGCCGGAAATCAGCTTGAGCACGGTGTCGCCGCGGTCCAGACGGCGCTGGCGCACCAGCAGCCAGTGGTCGCGGCCCTGGAAGTTCAGGGTCAGGCGCACCGAGACGCCGAGGTTGGCGAGCTCGGCGACGAAGTGTTCGTTGTCGCCGAGCTGGATGGCACGGCGGCGCTCCAGCACCTGGGCGAAGTTCAGGGGCTTGCCCAGAGTCTGGTAGGTGAGCCCGTCCTTGCCGGCTTCCACCAGCAGGGGCAGGGTCTTGAAGGCGGTCGGGTCCTTGCGGGCGAGCGTACGGGGCATGTGGGCTCCTTCTCGTACAGGGCGCCGCCGCGCGTGCCTGGCAAGGCCGCGCCGACAGCAACACTGACCGTCTGCGGGGACGGTCCGGCCGATCGATTTCGGGGTCGCTACAGTCCAGACAGCCTGACGCCGATCCTGGCGCCATCGAAAATCCAGAGGATTTCCGAGATTTTCCCTGAAAGGCTGGATGATTCCGAGGTTATTGCGCGGGGATCACTGGATGACGACAGTTTCCATGTCCCCGGTTTTCACCGGGGAATCTGAGCATGGCACAGGAATGGGTAATCCACATGACCGCCGATCAGTGGTCGAGGACCTCGGCGGCGATGCTCACGTTGTGCGCGAGGTGCAGCGGATTGATGGTACCGACGATGGCGCCGGCCACGCCCGGATGCCCCAGCACCAGCTCGAAGCTGGCGCGTACCGGGTCGACGCCGGGGGCGAGGGCGGCGTGGCCGCTGGCCAGGGCCTTCTTGATCAGGATGCCGCGACCCATGGCCTGGGCACGGTCGATCACGGCCTTTTCCGCCTGCTCCCTGAGATTGTAGGTGACCATCGCGCAGTCGCCGCGCTCCAGGGCCAGCAGGCCGCCATCGACGGTCTTGCCGGAGAAGCCGAAGCCGCGGATCAGGCCTTCTTTCTTGAGACGCTCCAGGGTTGCATAGACCTCGGTGCCCTGCAGGATGTCCAGGTCGTTGCCGTCCGAGTGCACCAGCACCAGGTCGATGTAGTCGGTTTCCAGGCGCCTGAGGCTGCGCTCCACGGAGCGGCGCGTGTGGGCGGCGCTGAAGTCGAAGTGCGACTGGCCGGCGTCGAATTCCTCGCCGGTCTTGCTGACGATCACCCACGCATCGCGCTGGCCGCGCAGCAGCGGACCGAGGCGCTCCTCGCTGCGGCCGTAGGCCGGCGCGGTGTCGATCAGGTTGATGCCCAGGTCGCGGGCCAGTGCGATCAGGTCGGCGGCCTCGCGGTCATCGGGGATGCGGAAGCCTTCGGGATACTTCACGCCCTGGTCGCGGCCCAGTTTCACGGTGCCCAGGCCCAGCGGCGAAATGGAGAGGCCAGTGCTGCCCAGTGGGCGGTGCAGGTGGTGGAGGGTTTTCATCCGAGCAGCTCCTCCCAGACCGGGCGGGCCATGGGCGGACGCGGCAGCTCGGGCAGAGCGGCGCTGGCTTGCGGGCGGATGCCGCTCTTTTCCAGGGATTCCAGTACGCGATCGGCGAAGTTCGGCGCCAGGGCCAGCTTTGTCGGCCAGCCGACCAGCAGCGCGCCGTCTTCGGCGAGGAAGGCACTGTCCGGGCGGAGCAGGTTGTTCTGCGAGGGCTCGGCGCGGTCCACGCGCAAGGTGGCCCAGCGCGCGGCGGAGAGGTCGATCCAGGGCACCAGCTTGTGCAGTTCACGCTGCGCCTCGGCGATCTGTTCGGCCTCGTTGCGCGCCACGCCGCCGGCTTCGGCAATATCGCCGCCCAGGTACCAGACCCAGTCGCCGTTGCTCAGGGGATGGGTGGTGACGGTGACGCGCGGCTTGGGGCCGCCGCCGACACAATGGGCATACAAGGGTTTCAGCGTCGGCGCGGTGACCAGCACCATGTGCAGCGGGCGGCGCTGCATCTCCGGACGCTCCACGCCCAGTTCGCGCAGCAGGGCCTCGTTGCCGGCGCCGGCACTGAGCACCACGCGCTGGGCGCGGATCTCGCGGCCATCCACGCGCAGGCCGGCCAGTTGACCACCCTCGCGCAGTGCTTCGATGCGCTCGCCGGCCAACAGGCTGTCGCCGGCCAGCTCAGCGAGGCGGGCGATCAGGCTGGGCACGTCCAGCACCAGTTCGGTGAGGCGGTAGGCCTTGCCCTTGAAGGCTTTGTCCTGCAGCGCGGGCGGCAGTTCCGCGCCTTTCACCTGGGCGACACGGCTGCGTACCGCCTTGCTGGCGAAGAAGCTGGTGAGGTTGCCGGCCAAGCCGCCGGGCGACCAGAGGTAGTGGGCATCGGAGAGCACGCGCACGCCGCGCAGGTCCACTTCGCCGGTGCCAGCCAGGCAGTCGCGCCAGAGCGCCGGCATGTCGGCGATGGCTTCGGATGCGCCGGTCAGCGCGCCGTGCAGGGCGTACTTGGTGCCGCCATGGATGATCCCTTGCGAGCGCATGCTCTGCACGCCGCCCAGCGCGGTGTTCTCCACCAGCACGGTGGAGAAGCCGGCGCGCCGCAGGCGGGCATTGAGCCAGAGACCGGCGATGCCGCCGCCGACGATGAGGATGTCGGTGCTCAGGGATTCGGACATGAAAGCGCCTCGAGGGGAAAACGAAGGGCGCAGTATAACCTTCTCGGCCTGACTGCTGATCGCGCGAGCTAGAGCCAGGCTAGGCGGAAGGGGATGAGGCCGCGGAGTTGACTGCAGTCAATGAGCAGGCCGAATTCACTTCCAACGCCGCCTGGCCGACGCGCAGCCGATCAGTACCTAGTGGCCGGCGGTGCGGGAGAACAGCTGGATGACCACCACGCCGCTGACGATCATGCCCATGCCGAGAATGGCCGGGGTGTCGAGCTTCTGCTGGTAGAGCACCAGGGCGGCAATGCTGACCAGCACGATGCCCAGGCCGGCCCAGATGGCGTAGGCGATGCCCACCGGGATGCTGCGCACCACGATCGTCAGCATCCAGAAGGAGATGGCGTAGCCGACGATGACCAGCAGCAGCGGCAGGGGAGTGGACAGGCCCTTCACCGACTTCAGCGAGGCGGTGGCGATGACTTCGGCGACGATGGCGATGGCGAGGTAGAGATAGCCGGGCATGACAGGTCCTCCCCGGAAGCGACGCGCCGCGGTGTGCGGCGCGTGGGTTGCGTTCGGTCTGGTGGGCATTCTAGTCATCTGGATGATGGGATAAAGTCATTACCTATCTTGATTGGAGATAGGCTGGGGAGGGGGCATGCAGTGGAATCTGGACCAGTTGCGGCTTTTCGTCAGCGCTGCCGATCAATCGTCCTTCTCGGCGGCGGCACGTCAGCTCAAGCGCGTGCAGTCGGCGGTGAGCTCGTCCATCGCCCTGCTGGAAAGCGACCTGGGGGTAACCCTGTTCGACCGCAGCAGCGGCCGCCAGCCGGTGCTGACCGCCGAGGGCAGGGCGCTGCTGGATGAGGCGCGGGAGGTGCTGCGCCAGTGCGAACGTCTGGAAAGCCGCGCGCTGGCGCTGGTGCGCGGCACCGAGCCGTTGCTGCGCCTGGCGCAGGACGAGGCGATGCCCTACCAGCCGGTGCTCTCGGGCCTTCAGGCGCTGGCGCGGGAATTTCCCTCGCTAGAAGTGCAGCTGGCCAGCGGCGCCCAGGGCGACGTGGCGCGCAAGCTGCTGGAGCGTCGCGCTGACCTTGGCCTGCTGTTCCACCATGAGGGCATGCCGGCGGCGCTGGAGCGCCAGCGCCTGGGCACCATCGAAATGGTCACGGTATGCGGTGCCGGGCATGAGCTGGCGAAGCTGGACTACGCGGATCGACGGGAGCTGGCGCGGCATCGCCAATTGCTGATGGCCCCGCAGGACAGCCATTACCCCGGCGGCGAGCAGATCAGCCCGCTGGTGTGGCGTGCCGACAGTTTCTACGCCATGGCCGAACTGCTGATGCGCGACCTGGGCTGGGCCTGGCTGCCGACTCACGTGGCGCAGTACCCGGCCTATCAGCCGCTGCTGGTGGAGCTGGCCAGCGACTGGACGCCGCCGCCGCTGGTGGTGGAACTGGTCTGGCGCCGCGACGAGCCGCTGGGGCCGGCGGCGCAGTGGTTGGGCGAGTGTTTCGCCGAACACCTCGCGTTGCCCGTATGACGAGCTTGTCGTAGGAGCGGACTCCGTCCGCGATGATGCCCGCGCGCGCCGATGGCCAATCGCGGACGGAGTCCGCTCCTACAAAGTCAAAAGCCGCTCCCATGGGGGTGCCTGTGCAGCGGCAGGCCGCTGGAATTTGCTACTCTCCGCCGCCATGAACCGGACCCTCTATACCCTGCTGTTCCACCTGGGCCTGCCGCTGGTCGCGCTGCGCCTGTTCCTGCGTTCGCGCAAGGCGCCGGCCTATGCCCAGCGCGTCGGCGAGCGCTTCGCCCTCGGCCTGCCGGCGCTCAAGCCCGGCGGCATCTGGGTGCACGCGGTGTCGGTGGGCGAGAGCATCGCCGCCGCGCCGATGATCCGCGCGCTGATGCAGCGCCATCCCGATCTGCCGATCACCGTCACCTGCATGACGCCCACCGGCTCCGAGCGCATCCGCGCACTGTTCGGCGACCAGGTACAGCACTGCTATCTGCCCTACGACCTGCCCTGGGCGGCGGCGCGCTTCCTCGACCGTGCGCGGCCGGTGCTGGGCGTGATCATGGAAACCGAGCTGTGGCCGAACCACATCCACCAGTGCGCCAAGCGCGGCATTCCGGTGGCGCTGGCCAATGCGCGATTGTCCGAGCGCTCGGCGCGGGGCTATGCGCGCTTCGGCGGGCTGACCCGGCCGATGCTCGAAGAGATGAGTTGGATTGCCGTGCAGACCGAGGCCGAGGCCGAACGCTTCCGCCAGCTGGGTGCGCGTCCGGACTGCGTGAGCGTCACCGGCTCGATCAAGTTCGACCTGACCATCGATCCGGAACTGCTGGCCCGTGCCAATGAGCTGCGCGGCCAGTGGCAGGCGCAGCAGCGGCCGGTCTGGATCGCCGCCAGCACCCATGCCGGTGAGGACGAGATCGTCCTTGCCGCCCATCGCCAGTTGCTGGAGAGGCACCCGGACGCGCTGCTGATCCTGGTGCCGCGTCACCCGGAGCGCTTCAACCCGATGTTCGAGCTGTGCACCCGCGAAGGATTCCGCACCCTGCGGCGCTCCACCGGCGCGCTGGTCACGGCGGACACCCAGGTGCTGCTCGGCGACACCATGGGTGAGCTGCTGTTCCTCTATGCGCTGGCCGATGTCGCCTTCGTCGGCGGCAGCCTGGTGCCCAACGGCGGACACAACCTGCTGGAGCCGGCGGCGCTGGGCAAGCCGGTGCTGTCCGGGCCGCACCTGTTCAACTTCCTGGAGATCGCCGCGCAGCTGCGTGACGTCGGTGCGCTGCGTGAGGTGGCGGATGCGCCTTCGCTGGCGGTGGCCGTGGCGGCGTTGTGGGATGAGCCGGTTTCTGCCGAGCGCATGGCGGAGGCGGGATTGGGCGTGATGAAGGCCAACCAGGGGGCGTTGGGGCGGTTGCTCGATGGGTTGGGGCGGTTGATCAACGGCTGATCGGGCTTCGGCGTGGGCGGGTTTCCCTCACCCTAGCCCTCTCCCAGGGGGAGAGGGGACCGTAAGGTGTGAAGCGTGCGACCAAGTTAGCTGGATACTGTGTCTTTCAAAAAAGCGTGCAGGCAGGCGCCGGGGCCTGGCGTCTGCGCCGATCTGCTCCCTCTCCCGCCGGCAGAGGGCTGGGGTGAGGGGCGGCGCGCGTCCCCGAACTTCCTGGTACCTCGGCTGTTGTAGGAGCGAGCTTGCTCGCGAACGCTCTTCCGGCAGCATCGGCATCAGGCAGGTTCGCGAGCAAGCTCGCTCCTACAGGTATCCGTCTACGCCGCATCAGAACGTCGGCGGCGTAATCACCCAGATCACCACCGCATCCACATCCCCCGGATTGCCGTAGCGGTGCGGCTCCTGGCTGGAATAGCTGAAGCTGTCGCCTTCGCTGAGCAGGAAATGCCGCTCGCCCACCCACAGCTCGAAGGTGCCGCTGAGCAGGTAGCCGGCTTCCTCGCCGTCGTGGCTGTAGCTCTGCTGGCTGTAAGTGCCCGGCGGGAAGCGCGAGTGGAGGATTTCCAGCTGGCGGCTGGGCTGCGGGCTGAGCAGTTCGTCGACGATGCCGTCCTCGTAATGCACGCTGGTGCGGGCGTTGCGCCGCACCACGTAGCCGGCATCGGCCGGGTCGACCTGCACTTCGCTGGCGAAGAACCACTGGATGGTCACGCCCAGGCTGCGGGCGATGTTGAACAGCGCGGGAATCGACGGGTAGGCCAGGTTGCGTTCGAGCTGGCTGATGTAGCCGGCGGTCAGCCCGCTCTGCTCGGCCAGCTCCGCCAGGGTCATGCCGCGCCGCTTGCGGAGGCCGCGGATGCGGGTGCCGAGGAACTGCGCTTCGGCGTTGGCGGGTGCTTCCTGCGGGGCTTTCTGGCTCATGCGGCGAGGGTCCTGGCGATGGTCGTCGTGGGGCATTCTAAACAATGCGCCGGAGCTGTGGACCGCCGGTTTGCCATCTGACGCCGGAATTGACCTGTAGGAGCGGGCCATGCCCGCGATCGCGCGCATGGCGCGCTCCTACAGGAGGCACTCAGATCGCCCAACCTGCCTTGAGCCCCTCGTAGATCGCTTCCTCCGCCGTGCGCGGCGCCAGGCAGTCACCGATGCGGCGCACTTCGGCGAGATCGGCGATCTCGTCGGCCAGCTCGTCCACCGGCTGGTGGCCCTGGCACAGGACCAGGGTGTCGATGCCTTCCACCAGCATCGGCTCGCCGCTGGCGCTGTGCTGCAGGTAGACGGTGCTGTCGTCGACGCCGTACAGGCGGGCGTAGGTGGTGATGGCGATGCCCAGGCGGTGCAGCTCGCCAGCCAGGTGGTCGCGCACGTAGAGCGGCAGGTTCTCGCCGACGTGGGTGCCGTTCACCGCCAGTTGTACCTGGTGACCCTCGCGCACCAGGCGCTCGGCGATGCCGGGGGCGATCCAGTCGGCGCGCCAGTCGGTGACCAGCACCGAGCGGCCGATCTTCACTTCGCCACGCAGCACCTGCCAGGCGTCGACCACCTGCAGGTCGCCGGCCTCTTCGTAAGGCGGGCGATAGGGCTTGGCGCCGGTGGCGACTATCACCACGTCAGGGCGCTCCTGCTCGACCAGTGCGCGGTCGACGCGGGTGTTGCGGCGTACTTCGACGCCGGCCAGCTGCATCTCGCGCTGCAGGTTGGTGGAGGCGCCGCCGAACTCGGCGCGACGCGGCAGCAGCTGGGCGAGGTTGACCTGTCCGCCGAGCTGGCCACTGGCTTCGCAGAGGGTGACCTCATGGCCGCGCTGGGCCGCCACGGCAGCTGCCTTCATCCCGGCCGGCCCGCCGCCGACCACCAGCACGCGCTTGCGCTGGGCGGCCATCTGGCGTTCGGCGTAGATCAGCTCGCGGCCGGTTTCCGGGTGCTGGATGCAGGAGATCGGGTAGCCCCGGTGGAAGTGGCCGATGCACGCCTGGTTGCAGGCGATGCAGGCGCGCACGTCCTCGACGTGGCCGCTTTCGGTCTTGCTCGGCATCTGCGGGTCGCAGATCAGCGCGCGGGTCATGCCGCAGACGTCGGCCTGGCCGCGGGCGACGATCAGCTCGGCTTCCTGCGGCTGGTTGATGCGCCCGGTGACGAACAGCGGGATCTCCAGGCTGCGCTTGAAAGTGCCGGCCTCGTTGGCCAGGTAGGCCGCTTCGACGGCCATCGGCGGCACGATGTGGATGGCGCCGCCGAGGGAGGCCGAGGTGCCGGCGACGATGTGCACGTAGTCCAGCTCGTTCTGCAGGGACTTCACTGCCTGCAGCGATTCGTCCTCGGTGAGGCCTTCCGGGTCGCGCTCGTCGGCGGAGATGCGCAGGCCGATGATGAAGTTTTCGTCGGTGGCGGCACGCACGGCGGCGATCACTTCGCGGGTGAAGCGCAGGCGCGCGTCGAGGTCGCCGTTGTAGCCGTCGCTGCGGCGGTTCACCCGCGGGTTGAGGAACTGTGCGGGCAGGTAGCCGTGGCTGGCCACCACTTCCACGCCGTCGATGCCGGCGGCGTGCAGGCGGCGCGCGGCGTTGGCGTAGCCCTCGATGATCTCGTCGATCATCGCCTGGCTCAGCTCGCGGGGCATCACGCGGAAGCGCTCGTTCGGCGAGGCGGAGGCGGAGTAGGCCACGGCCAGCAGGCCATCGCTGGACTCCATGATCTCGCGGCCGGGGTGGAACACCTGGGACAGCACCACGGTGCCCTCGGCATGGCACGCCTCGGCGATGCGCCGGTAGCCGGGAATGCAGGCGTCGTCGGTGGCCATCAGCACGTGGGAGGTGTAGCGGGCGCTGTCGTGTACGCCGGCGACCTGCAGCACGATCAGGCCGACGCCGCCCTTGGCGCGGGCGGTGTGGTAGGCCACCAGCTGGTCGTTGACCAGGTTGTCGGTGGGCATCGAGGTGTCGTGCCCGGTGGACATGATGCGGTTCTTCAGCGTCTTGCCGCGAATGCTCAAGGGGCTGAACAGGTGGGGGAACTGGCTCATCGGGCAACTCCGGATTCTTGTTGTTGTGCGGTTGGCGGATCAGGCGTTGCGCACCTGCCAATCCACCGGATAGAGGGCGTAGAACACGCAGGCTTTCTCGCCTTCATAGGCCAGCGGGGTACGTTCGGGTACCCAGATCACGTCGCCCGGCGCGGCGTCGATCACGCGGTCGGCCAGGCGCAGGCGAAAGTGGCCTTCGAGTACCACGATCAGTTCGTCGTAGAGCACCGTCCATTCGATGGAGACGCCATCGAAGCGCGCCAGGCCCGCACCCATGGTCTGGCTGTCGGTCGGGCCGATCAGGCGGCAGATGGCGGCGCTGTCGACCGGTTCGCCAGCATAGGACTGGAACTGCAGGGCGGACTGCTGGAAGTGGCGGACCTCGGACACGGGGGTTCTCCTGAAGTCGGGATAGGTCATCTAAGCTGAGCCTATGGAAATTTACCGCCAGTAAAAAATCAACTTGTTTTTTTAAAAGTGACTGGGTAGTTTCATTCCCGGCCCGGTCTTTCGGGCTCAACCGCGACGTGCTCCACAACAACTACAAGAGGAGAGGCGCATGAACCGTCCCGCACGGTCCCCCCTCGCTTTGCGGGCTTGTCCGCAGGCCACCGTTCCACCTCTGCCCGTTGTTCCGGCGCGCCCATCCAGCGTGCGCGTGGCGCTTTGCGCTGCGCCCGTGACCTCCTATGACATGGGGTATGCTCAATGACTTTCCGCAAGAACGCTGTGCATTCGTTGCTGCTCGCCCTCGGACTCTGCTGCGCCGCTGCCCAGGCCAACGAGAACATGGTGGTGGTCGGCTATGGCGGCGCCGGCCAGAAGGCCCAGGATGCGGCCTTCTTCCAGCCTTTCAGCAAGCAGTCCGGGGTCGGGGTGACCCAGAGCGAGTACAACGGGGAAATGGCCCGCATCAAGGTGATGGCCGACACCGGCCACGCCGACTGGGACGTGGTGCAGATCGAGGGCCCTGACCTGGCTCGCGGCTGCGACGAAGGATTGTTCGTGCCGCTGGACTGGCAGCAGATTGGCGGCAAGGACCAGCTGATCCCCAATGCCGCCAAGGACTGCGGTTCCGCCGCGCTGGTCTGGGGTGTGGCAATCGCCTATGACGCCGACAAGCTGAAGCCGGCGCCGCAGTCCTGGACCGACTTCTGGGACGTGAAGAAATTCCCCGGCAAGCGCGGCCTGCGCAAGCGCGCCATCTACAACCTGGAATTTGCCCTGATGGCCGACGGAGTGAAACCGGCCGATGTGTACAAGGAGCTGGGCACCAAGGCCGGCGTCGACCGCGCCTTCGCCAAGCTCGACCAGATCAAGCCCTACGTGCAGTGGTGGGAAGCCGGCGCGCAACCCGCGCAGTGGCTGGCTGCCGGTGACGTGGTGATGACCACCACCTACACCGGGCGCATCGCCGATGCCTTCAAGGGCGGGCGCAATCTGCAGCTGGTCTGGCCGGGCAGCCTGTACGGCATGGACTACTGGGCGATCATCAAGGGCTCGCAGCATGTCGACGCGGCCAAGCGTTTCATCGCTTTTGCCAACCAGTCCGATGCCCAGGTGGATTATGTGAAGCACATCCCCTATGGTCCGACCAACAAGCAGGCCGCCGAGCGGTTGCCGTCGGACCTGGCCGGCTGGGTGCCGACCTCGCCGCAGAACCTGCCCCAGGGGCTGGCGATGGACGATGAGTTCTGGGTTGACCATGGCGAGGAGCTGGAAGAGCGCTTCAACGCCTGGGCCGCCCAGTGAGCGTGACGCCGGGGAAGCGATTCCCCGGCGTTTCTCCATGAGAAGAGAGCCGTGTGAGGAGGAAAGCACCATGACGTCGATGTCGGCGCAGGCCGTGAGCCGCGCCACCTGTCCGCCGGAGGAGTGGAAACTGCGCGAGGAGCTGGCGGCCTGTTACCGGCTGATCGCCCACTTCCGCATGAGCGACCTGATCTTCACCCACATCTCGGTGCGCATCCCCGGCCCCGAGCACCAATTCCTGATCAACCCCTATGGGCTGATGTTCGACGAGATCACCGCGTCGAGCCTGGTGAAGATCGACCTTTCCGGCAACCCGGTGGAACCGACGCCGTACAAGGTCAACCCGGCCGGCTTCGTCATCCACAGCGCCATCCACGGCGCCCGCGAGGATGCGCAGTGCGTGCTGCACACCCACACCCGCGCCGGTTGCGCGGTGGCCGCGCAGGCCTGCGGGCTGCTGCCGCTGAACCAGATGTCCATGGAGTTCTATGGGCGGCTCGGTTATCACGAATACGAGGGCATCGCCCTGTCAATGGACGAGCAGGAGCGCCTGGTGCGCGACCTGGGCAACGACCACATCGGCCTGATGCTGCGCAACCATGGGCTGCTTACTGTGGGCCGGACCGTGCAGCAGGCGTTCCTGCGCATGTACTACTTGGAGAAGGCCTGCGACATCCAGCTGGCGGCGCAGGCCGGCGGCGAGCTGGTGATTCCGTCGGAGGAGGTCTGCCGCTATACCGAGCAGCAGTTCAACGCGCCGCAGCGGCCGCTGGCCGAGGGCGAGCTGAGCGATCCGGATGGCAATGACCTGGCTTGGGGGGCGCTGCTGCGGATGCTGGATCGGGTGGCGCCGGGGTATCGGGACTGAGGCCCGGCGAAGTTCCGGCGTTGACGTTGAGCGATCGCGGACGGAGTCCGCTCCTACACCCGACCCGAGCGTAGGAGCGGACTCCGTCCGCGATGCTTTTCGTCCGTGTTTCAGCGCCGCTTCGGCGTGGGCTGAGGGATTTTGTTTCGCCCCCTCGGGCGAGTTACTTTCTCAAACGACAGAAAGTAACCAAAGGTCTTGCCCCATCATCCGGCCCCGGCTTCGCCGGGGTTCCCTCGCTCCATCGGAGTTTCAGGGGCCCGCGTCGACGGGCCATCCCTGGCCCGACGACGCTCTCGCGGCATCCATGCCGCTCAACCCCTGAAACTCCGATTCCACTCGGCCTCCTGAAGGGGCGCTCCGGCGCTCGCGGATGTTTCGCTGGAAGTCTTCAAGAGCAAAGGCAGAGCGTCTTGCTCCCGTAGGAGCGGACCTTGTCCGCGAAAGGGTGGGCAACGTAATCCCGGGGGATGCCGGCAGGAAGCGAACCCATCGCGGACGGAGTCCGCTCCTGCGGTCTGGCGATGGCGTTGCGGCGCTCCAAAGAAAAAGCCCCGCATCGCGGGGCTTTTCCATGGGGCTCGGTTACTGCTGCTTGGTGCCGGCCTTGAGCTGGGCTTCCGCAGCCTTGGCCAGGTCCGGCGGCAGGAAGTCCTTGTCCGGGTTGTAGTCCGGCTTCAGGTAGGCGGTCAGGGCCTGCAGGTCGCTCGGCGCCAGGGTGCCGGCAGTCTGCTTCAGGCGCAGGTTGTCGATGATGTAGTCGTAGCGGGTGTTGTTGTAGTCGCGCACCGAGTTGTACAGCGAACGCTGGGCGTCCAGTACGTCTACGATGTTGCGGGTACCGACCTGGTAGCCGATCTCGGTGGCTTCCAGCGAACTCTGGTTGGAGATGATCGCCTGGCGGCGCGCCTTCACCTGTTCCACGTCGGTGTTCACCGCGCGGTGCTGGTTGCGGGCATCCTGCACCACCTGGCGGCGCTGGCTTTCGCGCAGTTGCTCGCTCTGGTTCAGGCGCTGGTAGGCCTCGCGCACCTGGGAGCTGGTCAGGCCGCCGCTGTAGATCGGTACGTTGAGCTGCAGGCCGATGCTGCTCTCGTCGACCCACTTGCCGTAGTGCGGATCGCCGGGAATGCCGGAGTTGGCGAAGCCCAGGGAATCGTTGTCGCCCTTCTGGTACTGCGCCACGGCGTCGACGGTCGGCAGGTGGCCGGCCTTGCGCTGGCGCAGGGTTTCTTCGGCGGCGTTGACGGCGTAGTTGCTGGCCTGCAGTGCCAGGTTCTGCTGCACCGAGGTGTCCACCCAGGCCTTGGCGTCGTTGGGCATCGGGGCCACGACCGGCATCGAGTGGAGGATGCCCTCGATGGCGCTGTACTCGCGGTTGGTCAGGGTGACCAGGGCCTGGAAGGCGTCCTCCACCTGCTGCTCGGCGACCAGGCGGTTGGCCCGCGCGGTGTCGTAGCTGGCCTGGGATTCGAGCACGTCGGTCTTGTCCGACAGGCCGACATCGAAGCGTTCGTTGGACTGGTCGAGCTGGCGCTTGAAGGCTGCTTCCTCGGCCTTGCTGGCGGCCAGGTTATCCTGGGCGCGGAGCACGCCGAAGTAGGTTTCGGCGCTCTTCAGGATCAACTGCTGCTGGGTCGAGGAGAATTCCAGCTGGGCCTGTTCGGTGGTGTCCTTCGCGGCCTTGAGCTGGAACCAGCGGTCGGCGCGGAACAGCGGTTGGCTCAGGGTCGCCTGGATCACCTGGCTGTTGCGGTTGAACGTAGTGTTGGGCTCGTCCAGGGACGTGCGGGTGCTACCCACATTGGCGCCGGCGTTGATCTGCGGCAGCAGGCCGGAACGTGCCTGCGGCACGGCTTCCTTGCGGGCCATATAGTCGGCCTGCGCAGCGGCGAGGTCGGCGTTGTTGTCGACGGCGTCCTTGTAGACGCTGATCAGGTCCGTCTTGGTCGGCAGAGAAGAAGCCGCCGGAGCGGGCTGTGCGGCCCAGGCAAAGCCTGTCGAAGCGGCCACGGCGACAGCCAGGGAGAGTCTGCGCAGCATTCGTTCGTCCTAGAAAGTGATGCGAGGTGGGGCAAGGCTACGGTCGCCGCCGATGGCGGTCAAGGCACGTTCGTACGAGCCTTCCGAGGCAGGAGTGTAGCTGTCTGTAGGCAGCTGCGTAGTTTTCGGTCAGACGGCATTGGCTAATCGCTGCCCACTTGATTAGACTGCGGGCGTTCTTGTCGGGGTGCCCCATGCGAAGGGCTGAGATCGGATAGTTCCGGATCCCGTTGAACCTGATCGGGTTAATACCCGCGTAGGGAACAAGAAGTACGCATCCCGCGGCGCATTCCGCCCCGGCCCCAGCCCTTCCCGGGGTGCGTCCCTTCGCTGCGGCAAGCAGCTCCTCTCGTCCCAGGTTCTCCCCGGCAATCACCCCCAGGAGAGCCAGGATGAGCAACCAGAAAAACAACGTCACCCGCCTTGAACAGCTGGACCGCCAGTCGACCCAGCCCTTCCCGAATTCGAAAAAGGTCTACCTCACCGGCTCTCGCCCGGACATCCGCGTCCCCGTGCGGGAAATTTCCCTCGCCGATACGCCCACCGCCTTCGGCGGCGAGAAGAACGCCCCGGTGATGGTCTACGACACCTCCGGCCCTTACACCGATCCGGATGTGCGCATCGACCTGCGCAAGGGCCTGCCGGACGTCCGTTCGCGCTGGATCGACGAGCGCGGCGACACCGAAATCCTCCCGGGCCTGACCTCCGAATTCGGCCAGTCGCGTCTGGCCGACGCCAGTCTCGACGCCCTGCGCTTCGCCCACGTGCGCACCCCGCGCCGCGCCAAGGCCGGGAAGAACGTCACGCAGATGCACTACGCGCGCCAGGGCATCATCACGCCGGAGATGGAATACATCGCCATCCGCGAGAACATGAAGCTGCAGGAAGCCCGCGCCGCCGGCCTGCTCGATGCGCAACATCCGGGCCAGAGCTTCGGCGCCAGCATCCCCAAGGAAATCACCCCCGAATTCGTCCGTGACGAAGTGGCCCGCGGCCGCGCGATCATCCCGGCGAACATCAACCACACCGAACTGGAACCGATGATCATCGGCCGCAACTTCCTGGTGAAGATCAACGGCAACATCGGCAACAGCGCGCTGGGCTCCTCCATCGAGGAAGAAGTGGAGAAGCTCACCTGGGGCATCCGCTGGGGCGCCGACACGGTGATGGACCTGTCCACCGGCAAGCACATCCACGAGACCCGCGAGTGGATCCTGCGCAACAGCCCGGTGCCCATCGGCACCGTGCCGATCTACCAGGCGCTGGAGAAGGTCAACGGCATCGCCGAGGACCTGACCTGGGAAATCTTCCGCGACACCCTGATCGAACAGGCCGAGCAGGGCGTGGATTACTTCACCATCCACGCCGGCGTGCTGCTGCGCTACGTGCCGCTGACCGCCAAGCGCGTCACCGGCATCGTCTCCCGTGGCGGCTCGATCATGGCCAAGTGGTGCCTGGCGCATCACCAGGAGAACTTCCTCTATACGCACTTCGAGGAAATCTGCGAAATCATGAAGGCCTACGACGTCAGCTTCTCGCTGGGCGATGGCCTGCGTCCGGGTTCGGTGGCCGACGCCAACGACGCCGCGCAGTTCGGCGAGCTGGAGACCCTCGGCGAGCTGACCCGCATTGCCTGGAAACACGATGTCCAGGTGCTGATCGAAGGCCCCGGCCACGTGCCGATGCACCTGATCAAGGAAAACATGGAGAAGCAGCTGGAGTGCTGCGACGAGGCGCCGTTCTACACCCTCGGCCCGCTGACCACCGACATCGCGCCGGGCTACGACCACATCACCTCCGGCATCGGCGCGGCGATGATCGGCTGGTACGGTTGCGCCATGCTCTGCTACGTCACGCCCAAGGAGCACCTGGGCCTGCCGAACAAGGATGACGTGAAGACCGGCATCATCACCTACAAGATCGCCGCCCATGCCGCCGATCTGGCCAAGGGGCATCCCGGCGCGCAGATTCGCGACAATGCGCTGTCCAAGGCGCGCTTCGAGTTCCGCTGGGAAGACCAGTTCAACCTTGGCCTGGACCCGGATACCGCCCGTGCCTTCCACGACGAGACCCTGCCCAAGGACTCGGCCAAGGTCGCGCACTTCTGCTCCATGTGCGGCCCGAAGTTCTGCTCCATGAAGATCACCCAGGAAGTCCGCGACTACGCCAAGGAAAACGGCCTGACCGATGAGCAGAAAGCCATCGAGGCCGGCTTCCAGCAGCAGTCCGCGCGCTTCAAGGAAGAAGGCTCGGTGATCTACAAGCAGGTGTGACCGGTATCCCCATCCTCATCGTCGAGGATGGGATGCCTGTAGGAGCGAGCTTGCTCGCGAACCATGCTCGCTGGCGACTCTGCGGCTGGGCTGTTCGCGAGCAAGCTCGCTCCTACGAAAAACAAAAAACAATCCCAACCATTGAGCCCTGCACGCATCGTGACCACTACCGCCACCAACTATTCCCCCACCGTCGCCGTCGACAGCGCCCAGCGTGTGCTCGGCCTGCGCGACGTATTTTCCCTGTGGTTCTCCCTCGGCATCGGCCTGATGGTGCTGCAGACCGGTGCGCTGCTGGCGCCCGGCCTGGGTCTTGCTGGCGCGCTCGGCGCGATCCTGCTCGGCACCCTGGTGGGCGTGCTGCTGCTGGCCAGCGCCGGGGTGATCGGCACCGACACCGGCCTGGCCGCCATGGCCTCGCTCAAGCTCAGCCTGGGCAGCCACGGCGCCGCGTTGCCGGCCGTGCTCAACCTGCTGCAACTGGTGGGCTGGGGTGCCTTCGAGATCATCGTCATGCGCGATGCCGCCAGCCTGCTGGCGGGTCGTGCCTTCGGTGAAGGGAGTGCATGGGCCAACCCGGCGCTCTGGACCCTGGTGTTCGGCGCACTGGCGACCCTGCTGGCCGTCAGCGGCCCGCTCGCCTTCGTGCGGCGCGTGCTGCGCCGTTGGGGCATCTGGCTGCTGATCGCCGCCTGTATCTGGCTGACCTTCGACCTGTTCAAGCGCGCCGACCTGGCCGCGCTCTGGGCCAAGGCCGGCGACGGTTCGCTGCCGTTCGCCGTGGGCTTCGACATCGCCATTGCCATGCCGCTGTCGTGGCTGCCGCTGATCGCCGACTACTCGCGCTTCGGCAAACGGGCCGGGCACACCTTCGGCGGTGCCGCGCTGGGCTTCTTCATCGGTTGCTTCTGGCTGATGGGCCTGGGCGTGGCCTATACCCTGGCGTTCGCCGAAGGCAGCGACGCCAACGCGCTGCTACTGGCGCTGGCCGGTGCCGGCATGGGCATCCCGCTGCTGCTGATCCTGCTGGACGAGTCGGAGAAGGCCTTCGCCGACATCCACTCGGCGGCGGTTTCCAGCGGCATCCTGCTGCCGCTGAAGGTCGAGCAGCTGGCGCTGGCGATCGGCGTGATCTGCACCCTGATCGCCTGGTTCGCGCCGCTGGCGCAGTACCAGAACTTCCTGCTGCTGATCGGCTCGGTATTCGCCCCGCTGTTCGGTGTGGTGCTGGTCGACCACTTCGTCCTGCGTCGCCGTGCGCCGGCCGCAATTCCCCACGGCCTGCGCTGGGGCTCGCTGCTGGCCTGGGGCGGTGGCGTGGTGGTCTATCACCTGCTGGCGAACTACCAGCCAGACCTGGGCGCGACCCTGCCGGCGCTAGTGGTGGCGGGTGTGCTGCAGCTGCTGCTGGGGCGGATTGGCGCCAAGGAGTTGGCTTCGGCCTGAGGCGGTTCGCGAGCAAGCTCGCTCCTACAGGCTCAACGCCGGCGCAACGGTTTTTGTAGGAGCGAGGGGGACGCCATCGTTATTGCTCGCGAACCCGCCCAATGCCGGCGTTGCCGGCTGATAGCGGATGAATCCGCTCCTACGCACGTGCTGAGTCCTGACGTAGGAGCGGACTTCGTCCGCGATGATTCACCGGCAACTCCGGCGCTGATCTACTGCGCCCCACGCCCCGGGAAGTAATACGGCTTCACGATGCCATTCAGGCGCGGATACGGAATCTTCAACTCCGGATGCCCGACCGAGTGCGGCGCGATACGGTCGATGTCGTACTTGAGCGTCAGCGCGCCGAAGGTCAGGGCGAAGTGCGGCGTGGTCTGGAACGGCCAGTCCTTGGAGAAGTTCGGGTCCTGCTCATCCAGCTTGTTCTGCAGAATCCACGCCTGGTGCGCCAGGCGCGCGGTCTTCCAGAAGGCTTCCTCCTGACCGGGCAGAAGAATGTCCTGCAAAGCCAACACCTTGTGCAGACGACGGTCATAATTGATGAAGGCGCGTCCCGGCTGGCCGTACTCGCCGCCGGTGAAGCGATAGCTGGACAGCTCGATGATCACCAGACCGTCATGCTGTTCGCGGATCTTGGCTTGCAGGTAGCTGCTCCAGCCCGGCTCGGCGCTGTCCAGGAAGCGCTTCTCGTAGACATCGAGACTGGCCGGCACGGCGCCGTCGGGACTGCGTGCGAGCTCCAGCAGCTGGCGGTCGATCTCCGCGTTGAGCGCCGGCTCGTCGTCGAAGCTCAGGGTGTCGAGGTTGAACAGCGGGCACTGCTCGCCCTGGCAACCGGGCTTGAGGTGCTCGAAGCTGGTGTGACGGGCGCTCAGCGGTTCGTCGAGACCGGGTTTGAACAGGCTCTGGCAGGCCCCCAGTAACAGGCAGAGGCTGCCGAGGGCAGCGAGTTTCAGAAGACGCATGGGATTCCTTGTCGTCGCGGACATGGGCGGGTTGGACCGTCATGGCGGCCGCAGGTTCGGCCGGCAGTATGAACCACTCCGCGGCTTGGTGGCAGGTGACGGGCGCACGCTTGCGCGGCCCGCCGGGCGGTCCGAGAAAGAGGCTGCGCCATGCCGGGCGGCGCGATAGGATGGCGCGAAGTTCAATCGATCAGTGAGTGGAACGGGATGTCGGATACGTTCAAACCAGGCCCCCAGGATGTCGAGATCCAGAAGCGCGAGCAGTGCTTCAAGGGTTTCTACAAACTCGACCGGCTGCACCTGCGGCATCGCCAGTTCGCCGGTGGTATGGGGCCGGTCGTGACCCGCGAATTGTTCGTGCGTCACGACGCTGTCTGCGTGCTGCCCTATGATCCGCAGCGCGATGAAGTGGTGTTGATCGAGCAGTTCCGCGTCGGAGCTATGGAAGCCGGGGTCAACCCCTGGCTGATGGAGCTGGTCGCCGGACTGATCGACCGGGACGAGGAACCCGAAGAAGTCGCCCGCCGCGAGGCGATTGAAGAAGCCGGGCTGACCCTCGGCGCGCTCTGGCCGATCGCCCAGTACCTGCCGTCGCCCGGTGGCAGCAACGAGCTGGTGCACCTGTTCGTTGGCCGTTGCGACAGCAGCGGCGCGGCGGGCATTCATGGCCTGGCGGAAGAGGGCGAGGATATCCGTGTGCACGTGCTGCCCTTCGAGGAGGCGCTGCAGGCCGTGCGCGATGGACGCATCAACAACGCGGCGAGCATGCTCGCCCTGCAATGGCTGGCGCTGAATCGCGCCGAGGTAAGGGGGTTATGGGTGTGAATCTGTTGCGCGAGCGCTATCGCGTCGACCTGGCCGGATTGCAGGCGACCTGCGAGGCGAACTACTTGCGCCTGATGCGCCTGTTGCCCGAAATGCGTGAAACCCAGGTCTCGCGCCGCGTGGCGCTCAGCGAAGGCGAGCGCCTGCTCGGCGTGCTGGCGCTGGACGTGGTGGAAGCCTGCCCCTACACCACCGTGCTGCAGGTGCGCCAGGAGCTGGGCTTGCCCTGGCTGCCGGCGCCCAGGCTGGAAGTGCGGGTGTACCACGACGCGCGCATGGCCGAAGTGGTTGGCGCGGAGCAGGCGCGGCGTCTGCTGGCGATCTACCCCTACCCGAACCAGGCGATGCACCAGCCAGACGAGAAGAACCAGCTCAACCTGTTCCTCGGCGAATGGCTGAGCCACTGCCTGTCCTGCGGCCATGAGCTGGAGCCGGTGCTGCAGCGCTGATATCGTCATGATGGCATTGCGCCATGATATGCTGTCCGCCCGTCGTCCGCCGCGTGTCCCTAAATGTGATCTGTGACGCTTTCCCGGTTTGCCGGAGGGCGTGACTGTCACCATACTCATCCCATCGTGGACGCCCGCCTCACAGGAGAAGGCGCTTTGCCTCCAGTGCCCGCACATCCCTCCGCTACCGCACCGGTCCTGCTGGTCCAGCTATCCGACAGCCATCTGTTCGCTGAACCCGATGGTCGCCTGCTGGGCATGGATACCGCCGACAGCCTGAACCAGGTGGTCCGCCTCGTCCGTGACGAGCAGCCGGACGTCGACCTGGTGCTGGCCACCGGCGACCTGTCGCAGGATGGCAGCCTGGCGTCCTACCAGCGCTTCCGTGAGATCACCGCGCCGCTTGCCGCGCCGATCCGCTGGTTCCCCGGCAACCATGACGAACTCGAAATGATGCGCGAAGCGACGGCGGGCACCGACCTGCTGGAGCCGGTGATCGACCTGGGCACCTGGCGCGTCATCCTGCTCGATTCCACCATCCCGGGCGCCGTGCCGGGACAGATGAACGATGAGCAACTCGACTTGCTCGAACGCGCCATCCAGGCCGCGCCGGACAAGCACCTGCTGATCAGCTTCCACCACCATCCGGTGCCCATCGGCAGCCAGTGGATGGATCGCATCGGCATCCACAATCCCGAGCGGTTGTTCGCGGTGATCGACCGTTACCCGAATGTCCGCTGCCTGCTCTGGGGCCACGTGCACCAGGAGATCGACCGGATGCGCGGCGACGTCCGCCTGCTGGCCTCGCCGTCCACCTGCGTGCAGTTCACGCCGGGCAGCGAGGATTTCTGTGTCGACAGTCCCGCTCCGGGCTACCGCTGGCTGCGCCTGCATCCCGATGGTTCGCTGGAAACCGGCGTGTCGCGGGTGACCGGCATCGACTTCGAAGTCGACTACAGCATCAAGGGCTATTGAGGCCGGGGCTCGTACCAGTCGCCATCCTCGGTGCGACCCACTTGCGGCATGGCGCTTGCAGCTTGTAGCCTCCCGGCCCATGACTGCATTCCTCTATATCCACGGCTTCAACAGCTCGCCCGCCTCGCAGAAGGCGCGCCAGTTCGTGGCCGCGCTGCAGCACCTGGGGCTGGGCGGGCAGGTGCGGGTTCCCGCGCTGCACCACCATCCGCGCCAGGCCATGGCGCAGCTGGAAGCGGCAATCACCGAACTCGGCCAGCCGCTGCTGATCGGCAGCTCCCTGGGCGGCTACTACGCGACCCACCTGGCCGAGCGGCATGGCCTGAAGGCCGTGCTGGTCAACCCGGCAGTGGCGCCGCACCGGCTGTTCGATGGCCAACTCGGCCCGCAGACCAACTACTACAGCGGCGAGACCTGGGAGCTGACGCACGATCACGTCCAGGCCCTGGCCGAACTGGAAGTGCCGGCGCCGGTCGATGGCTCGCGCTACCAGGTGTGGCTGCAGACCGCCGACGAAACCCTCGATTACCGCGCCGCCGAGCGTTACTACCGGGCCTGCGCCCTGCGCATCGAGGCGGGCGGCGACCACGGCTTCCAGCGCTTCGTCAGCCACCTGCCGGCGCTGCTGGCCTTCGCCGGTATACCCTCCGGCCTGTGGCGCGACGTAGACTTCTCGACCTTTGAACCAATTTCCTCTGATTAAGTAGGGACCCCATGGCCCAGCAGAACGCCTATAACGCAGACGCCATCGAAGTCCTCTCCGGCCTCGATCCGGTGCGCAAGCGCCCGGGCATGTACACCGACACCACCCGTCCCAACCACCTGGCCCAGGAAGTCATCGACAACAGCGTCGACGAAGCGCTGGCCGGCCACGCGAAAAGCGTGCAGGTGATCCTCCACGAGGACAACTCGCTGGAAGTGATCGACGACGGCCGTGGCATGCCGGTGGACATCCACCCCGAAGAGGGCGTGCCGGGTGTCGAGCTGATCCTTACCAAGCTGCACGCTGGCGGCAAGTTCTCCAACAAGAACTACCAGTTCTCCGGCGGCCTGCACGGCGTGGGCATCTCGGTGGTGAACGCGCTGTCGACCCTGGTCGAAGTGCGTGTGAAGCGTGATGGCAGCGAATACCGCATGACCTTCGCCGACGGCTTCAAGTCCAGCGACCTGGAAGTCGTCGGCAGCGTCGGCAAGCGCAACACCGGTACCACCGTGCGCTTCTGGCCCGACGCCAAATACTTCGATTCGCACAAGTTCTCGGTCAGCCGCCTGAAGCACGTGCTCAAGGCCAAGGCCGTGCTGTGCCCCGGCCTGCTGGTCACCTTTGAGGACAAGTCCAGCGGCGAGCGCGTCGAATGGCATTACGAGGATGGCCTGCGTTCCTACCTGGTCGACTCGGTCTCCGAGTACCTGCGCCTGCCCGACGAGCCGTTCTGCGGCGCGCTGGCCGGCAACAAGGAAGCGGTGGACTGGGCCCTGCTGTGGCTGCCCGAGGGCGGCGAATCGCTGCAGGAAAGCTACGTCAACCTGATTCCCACCGCCCAGGGCGGCACCCACGTCAACGGCTTGCGCCAGGGCCTGCTGGATGCCATGCGCGAGTTCTGCGAATTCCGCAACCTGCTGCCGCGCGGTGTGAAGCTGGCGCCGGAAGACGTCTGGGAGCGCATCGCCTTCGTCCTCTCGATGAAGCTGCAGGAGCCGCAGTTCTCCGGCCAGACCAAGGAGCGCCTGTCCTCCCGCGAGGCGGCGGCCTTCGTCTCCGGCGTGGTGAAAGACGCCTTCAGCCTCTGGCTCAACGCCCACCCCGAGCTGGGCCTGCAACTGGCGGAACTGGCCATCAACAACGCCGGCCGCCGTCTCAAGGCGGGCAAGAAGGTCGAGCGCAAGAAGATCACCCAGGGCCCGGCGCTGCCCGGCAAGCTGGCCGACTGCGCAGGGCAGGACCCGATGCGCGCCGAGCTGTTCCTGGTGGAAGGCGACTCCGCCGGCGGCTCGGCCAAGCAGGCGCGGGACAAGGAGTTCCAGGCGATCATGCCGCTGCGCGGGAAGATCCTGAACACCTGGGAAGTGGACGGCGGCGAAGTGCTCGCCAGCCAGGAAGTCCACGACATCGCCGTGGCCATCGGTGTCGACCCGGGCGCGGCCGACCTGACCCAGCTGCGCTACGGCAAGATCTGCATCCTCGCCGACGCCGACTCTGACGGCCTGCACATCGCCACCCTGCTGTGCGCGCTGTTCGTCCGCCACTTCCGCCCGCTGGTGGAGGCCGGCCACGTCTACGTCGCCATGCCGCCGCTGTTCCGGATCGACCTGGGCAAGGAAGTCTTCTACGCCCTGGACGAAGCCGAGCGCGATGGCATCCTCGACCGCCTGGCCGCCGAGAAGCGTCGTGGCAAGCCGCAGGTCACTCGATTCAAGGGCCTGGGCGAAATGAACCCGCCGCAGCTGCGCGAGACCACCATGGACCCGAACACCCGTCGTCTGGTGCAACTGACCCTGGAGGATGCCGAGGGTACCGTGGAAGTCATGGACATGCTGCTGGCCAAGAAGCGCGCCGGCGACCGCAAGTCCTGGCTGGAAACCAAGGGCAACCTGGCGGACTTCGCCTGATGCGCTGGCTGCTGGCCGCCTTCGGCCTGTGCGCCGGCGTTGCATTGGCCGATACCGCGCCTGCGGTGGTGTCCAACACCCTGCAGTTCGTCTCCGAGCATCCGGTGGAGGGCATGCCCAAGGGCAACCTCTCGGGGCTGGCGAACTGTGGCAGCGAGGTGTGGGCGGTGTCCGACCGTGACGACGACCGCGTCTACCGCCTGCTGCCCGACGAGCAACCGGGCAAGGCCTGGCAGGCCACCGCCGAGCCCTTCGTCTCGCCCGGCGTGCCGGACAGCGGGCTGTCCTGGGGCATGCGCGCGCGCGTCAGCGTGGGCAGCCTGGTGCGCGGCGGTGCGATGGACTTCGAAGGCATCACCTGCGATCAGGCGGGCAACCGCTACGTGGTCAGCGAAGGCTACGCGGCCGTCCTGTTGTTGCCGGTGGCCGGCGAGGCGTCCTGGCTGCCGCTGCCCAAGGCCCTGCTGCGCCAGGCCCGGGCCAGCGGCCTGCTGATGAGCTACAACGCGCTCTACGAAGGGCTGGTGGTCGCCCCCGACGGCAAGCGCCTGTGGCTGGCGGCCGAGCGCCAGCGCCGGGGGCTGCTGCGGGTGCGCAACGACAACGGCACCTGGAAGTGCGACGGCAACTGCGTGCTGCTCAGCGAGGGCGGCACGATGCTGCCACCGCCGGAACTGGGCAGTGACCGACCGTTGTCCATCGATTTCTCCGACCTTGCGCTGTACAAGGACAAGCTGTTCACCCTCGAACGCCTGGCGCACCAGATCTGCCGTCGCGATGTGAATACCGGCGCGCAGGAGCAATGCTGGTCGTTCGCCGCTGGAGCCCTGGCGCCGCAGCGGCGCTATGACCTGCCCTATGGCGTGGCCGAGGCGCTGCTGATCGACGACAAGGGCGCCTGGATCGGCCTGGACAACGGCGAGCACGCGCGCGCCGACGGTGATTCGCGGCCCTACGTGCTGCGCTTCGCCGCGCCGAGCGGCGGTTGGCTTGGTGGCAAATGAGCGAAGCAGTGCCGGGACGGCGGATCGGCAAGGTCATGATGTTCCTCGCCTGGGGCGCGGGCATCCTGCTCGCCACCCGCTATTTCGGCGCCTGGGAAGACCGCCAGCACAACCCGAACGCGCAACCGCAGTCGGTGAAGGGCAATGGCTACGTGGAAGTGCGCCTGCTCGGCAACCGTGCCGGCCACTACGTGGTCGACGGCACGATCAACGGCATGCCGGTGACCTTCATGCTCGATACCGGCGCCACCCAGGTTGCCATCCCGCAGCCGCTGGCCCGGCGCCTGGGGCTGCCGCTGGGGGCTCCGATCACCCTGAACACCGCCAACGGCCGCAGCGAGGGCTGGCGTACGCGCCTGTCTTCGCTGCAGCTTGGCGACATCCGCTTGAACGACGTGTCCGCGCTGATCGCGCCGGGCATGGAAGGCGACGAGGTGCTGCTCGGCATGAGCGCCCTCAAGCAACTCGATTTCACCCAGCAGGACGGCACCCTGGTGCTGCGCCAGCAATCTTCACCGTGAGGCACGCATGAGCGAAACCCTCGATCTGAGTCTGGAGGGCGTGGAGCGCCGGTCACTGGCCGACTTCACCGAACAGGCTTACCTGAACTATTCCATGTACGTGATCATGGACCGCGCCCTGCCGCACATCGGCGACGGCCTCAAGCCCGTACAGCGGCGCATCGTCTACGCCATGAGCGAGCTGGGCCTGGACGCCGACGCCAAGCACAAGAAGTCGGCGCGCACCGTCGGCGACGTGCTGGGTAAATACCACCCCCACGGCGATTCGGCCTGCTACGAAGCCATGGTGCTGATGGCCCAGCCGTTCTCCTACCGCTACCCGCTGGTAGACGGCCAGGGCAACTGGGGTGCGCCGGACGATCCCAAGTCCTTCGCCGCCATGCGTTACACCGAGGCCCGCCTGTCGCGCTACGCCGAGACCCTGCTGTCCGAACTGGGCCAGGGCACCGCGGACTGGGTGCCGAACTTCGACGGTACCCTGGAAGAGCCGGCCGTGCTGCCGGCGCGCCTGCCCAACCTCTTGTTGAATGGCACCACCGGCATCGCCGTGGGCATGGCCACCGACATTCCGCCGCACAACCTGCGCGAAGTGGCCGCCGCCTGCGTGCATCTGCTGGATAACCCGGGCTCTACCGTCGCCGACCTGATCGAGCACGTGCCGGGCCCGGATTTCCCCACCGAGGCGGAAATCATCACCCCGCGCGCCGACCTGCAGAAGATCTACGAAACCGGCCGTGGCTCGGTGCGCATGCGCGCCGTGTACCGCGTCGAGGATGGCGACATCGTGGTCACCGCGCTGCCGCACCAGGTCTCCGGGGCCAAGGTGCTGGAGCAGATCGCCGGACAGATGCAGGCCAAGAAGCTGCCGATGGTCGCCGACCTGCGCGACGAGTCGGACCACGAGAACCCGACCCGCATCGTCATCATCCCGCGCTCCAACCGCGTGGACGCCGAAGAGCTGATGACCCACCTGTTCGCCACCACCGACCTGGAAAGCTCGTACCGGGTGAACATGAACGTCATCGGCCTGGACGGCAAACCCCAGGTCAAGGACCTGCGCCAGGTGCTGAGCGAGTGGCTGACCTACCGCACCGACACCGTGCGCCGCCGCCTGCAGTTCCGCCTGGACAAGGTCGAGAAGCGCCTGCACCTGTTGGAGGGCTTGCTGGTCGCCTTCCTCAACCTCGACGAAGTCATCCACATCATCCGCACCGAGGACCAGCCCAAGCCGGTCCTGATGCAGCGTTTCGAGCTCTCCGAGCTGCAGGCCGACTACATCCTCGACACCCGTCTGCGTCAGCTGGCGCGCCTGGAAGAGATGAAGATCCGCGGCGAGCAGGACGAGCTGGCCAAGGAGCGCGCCAAGCTCCTGGCGATCCTGGGTTCCAATGCCAAGCTGCGCAAACTGGTGCGCGACGAGCTGATCGCCGACGCCGAAACCTACGGCGACGACCGCCGCTCGCCCATCGTCGCCCGCGCCGAGGCCCGCGCCTTGTCGGAAACCGAGCTGATGCCGACCGAGCCGGTGACCGTGGTGCTGTCCGAGAAGGGTTGGGTGCGTTGCGCCAAGGGGCACGACATCGATGCCACCGGGCTGTCCTACAAGGCCGGCGACGGCTTCAAGGTGGCCGCGCCGGGCCGCTCGAACCAGTATGCGGTGTTCATCGACTCCACCGGCCGCAGTTACTCGCTGGCCGCCCATAGCCTGCCGTCCGCCCGAGGCCAGGGTGAGCCGCTGACCGGTCGCCTGACACCGCCGCCGGGCGCCACCTTCGACCGCGTGCTGCTGCCCGAAGACAACGCGCTGTACGTGCTGGCCTCCGACGCCGGCTACGGCTTCGTGGTCAAGGGCGAGGACATGCAGGCCAAGAACAAGGCCGGCAAGGCATTGCTCAGCCTGCCCAATGGCGCGCAGGTCATGGCGCCGCGTCCGGTTGCGGACGTCGAGCAGGACTGGCTGGCCGCCGTCACCACCGAAGGCCGCCTGCTGCTGTTCAAGGTTTCCGACCTGCCGCAACTGGCCAAGGGCAAGGGCAACAAGATCATCAGCGTGCCGGGCGACCGCGTGGCGAGCCGCGAGGAGTATCTGACGGACCTCGCCGTTCTTCCGACGGGCGCGACTCTGGTGCTGCAGGCAGGCAAGCGGACGCTCTCCCTCAAGGGTGACGACCTGGAGCACTACAAGGGCGAAAGGGGTCGTCGAGGCAATAAATTGCCACGCGGTTTCCAGCGAGTGGACAGTCTGCTGGTAGAATCGCTGTCTCAGGACTGAAACGCAGCACGATACATTCTGCTGCTGGAGCTATGGCGCCGGTTGAGGGATGATAGGTCCCTTTGACAACCGGCGCCGTGGCGCGTTGTCCTGAAGTTACTTGAAATGTTGGAAGTAGCGCCGATTCTCGGCGAATGACGGTGATTCACGATGAGCGCTCTGCGCGTCCTGGCATGTCTTTCCCTCGTCAGCCTCCTCGGGCTGGCGGGCTGCACAGTGAATCGACCGACCCAGCTGTATCAACTGGATGCAGGTGCCGCGTCGGTTCCGACCCGCGAAAATGGTGTCGCTGTGCTCCTCGGTCCGGTCTCCCTGGCCGACTATCTGAAACGTGAGACCATGGTCCAGCGTCAGGCCGATGGCATTCTCAGTCTGTCCACCGATGCCCGCTGGGCGGGGAGCCTGGAAACCAACGTCAGCCAGCAACTGCTGCGCCTGCTGTCGAGCCAGCTCGACAGTACCCGCCTGGCCCTGTTCCCGGAGAAACCCGGTTTCACCCCGCAGGTGCAGGTCATGCTGACCATCAGTCGCCTGGACTCCGGCCCAAAGGAGCCCGCGGTTCTGGAGGCGCGTTGGCGCTTGCTCGATCAGAAGGGCGAGCTGCGCGATAGCCGTGTGTTCCACGAAGAAGAGGAACATTCGGGCAGCATCCAGGACCAGGTTCGGGCGCAGGGCGACCTGTTGCGCAAGCTCTCGGTGCAGTTGGCCAAGGATGTGCGTCCGGTGGCTGCGGCCGTGGCCGAGCAGACTGCTGCGCCGGCGCGCAAGCCGGCGGTGGCCAATACCGAGAAGGCCAAGCCCAAGGAAGAGGGGCCGAAAATCCCGCTGGTGGTGCCGATCCGCACCGATGTCGAGGTCTACCGTTTCTGACCGAAAATGGCCCGGAAAATCTGATTTTCCGGGCCGTTTCGCATCGCGGCCGGTTTCCCGGCACGCCGCTCTCTGCTTGACATCTTCTTGACGCCCAAAGTGGTATCAAAGTCGCCGTTCGCAGGTCTCGATCGCGTGGAAATCCTTCCGTAGCGTGCCTGCCAGGGGCTCGACGTGTCGTCGTCACTTCCACTTTCCCATTCCGGTCAGGCGGCTACCGCCTTGACCCGACAGACGCTGTGCGTCGCCCTGGCGGCGTTCGGTCTGTTTCTGCTGGGCGCACATGGCGCCTCGGTAGTGGGCTTCGACTCGCGCTTCGTACTCTTCGCCAAGGAAATGCTGCGCCACGGCCCCAGCCTGTTCCCGACCACCTATGGCGAGCCCTATCCGGACTATCCGGCGACCTCGACCTTCCTGATCTACCTGCTGTCGCTGCCGTTGGGGCGCGTCGACCTGTTCAGCGCCTGGCTGCCAAGCGCCCTGGCGGCCGCCGTGATCGTCGGCCTGACCTATCGCCTGGTTGTCCCCTTTTCCCAGCGCTGGGCCCTGCTCAGCGTGGCAATGCTGCTGCTCACCCTGACCTTTCTCGGCGAGACGCGGGCGGTGTCGCTCGATCTGCAGGTGGCGGCGGTGGGAATGCTGGCGTTCTTCTTCGCGGTGCGCGGCGAGCGTTATTCCAGCATCGGGCTGCTGGCACGCCTGCTACCGCTGTTGCTCGCCGGCTTCGCGCTGCGTGGCCCGCTGGGGCTGGTGGTGCCGGCCGGCATGGTCTGCAGCCAGTTGCTGGTGGACCGGCAATGGCGTCGCCTGCTGGCTTTCTCCCTGACGGCGCTGCTGCTCCTGGGGGCGTGCACTGTCCTGCTGCTGTCCGTGGCGCGAGGGGTTGGCGGCGAGGCTTTCGCCCAGGATGTGCTGCACATGCAGGTGACCGGCCGCCTGGATGGCAGCGCCGGCGCCAGCGATGCGCTGTATTACTTCCATAGCTCGCTGGGCAACTATGCCCTGGCATTCCCGCTGGCGGTGCCGGCCCTGGCGTTGCTGTGGCGGCGCCGGAACGATCCGGCGGCGCGGCTGGTCATCGGCTGTGCGCTGGCGGCACTAGTGGTGATGATCGGTCTGTCGCTGCCGCAGGCGAAGAAGGCTCGCTACATCGTGGCGATGGCGCCCTTGGCGGCGATTGTCGCGACCTATCCGTTCCAGGTGGCCGGTCAGCGTCTGGCCGTGTTCCTGCGGGGCCTGTCCCAGGCGCTCTGGCTGCTGCTGCCGGCGATCATGCTGCTGGCGGTGTGGTTGGGCTGGCGACGCTACCCGCAGGCGTTGCAAGGGCTTGGCCTGCAACTCTGGCTATGCCTGGGTGCTCTGCTCGTCCTGCAGCTGTTCGCCCTGCACCGACTGTTGCGCCGCGAGCGCCGTGCGGAGTGGTTGGCGCTCTGCGCGGTGCTGGCGCTGTGGGGCAGCTATCTGCTGGTAATCGAGCCGGCGCAACGGCAGTTGTATGACAGCCGGGCGTTTTCCCTGGCGGTGGACGCCGCAGTGCTCAAGGATCCGGCGCCGCTGGTGCTTTACGGCATGGGGCGCGATGCGCAGGCGATCAAGTTCATGGTCAACCTCGACCGCGATATGCAACCGCTGTTCGCCGATAGCCCTGAACAGCTCGCCGCGCTGCACGGGCGGTACTACCTGATGCTGGGGGCGGAGAGTGCCGCGCGCCTGAAAGCCGAGTACCCGGCGTTGGAGGCTCCGCTGCTCAGCGGGAGCTTCGACTACAACCCCTTCTGCCTGCTGCGCGTGAACGACGCCAGCCTGTTCGGTGCTGCGCGATGAAGTCGCTGTTATTCGCCCTCGGGCTCGGCTTGCTGCTATGCGGCTGCCAGGGCTCTGACAGCTACGAGCACGTCGCTCACGACCAGGCCTTCTTCCGCCAGCACCCGATGCCGCCGCTGCAGGTGACTGCGCCGTCGGGGAGCTTCATCCTGCCGCTGTTGCCGGATACGCAGTTCTACGCCGAGAACAATCATCGCGAGCTGCGTCTGTTCCGCAGCAAGGAACGCTTCGAGGGCTTGCCCTACGAACCGGCGCTGGCGTTCTTTGCCCAGACCTCGTGGCTGGCGAAGAATGCCGAAGTGTTGCAGGTGCCGATGGTGGTGCACCTGGGCGACGTGGTGCAGAACGCCGGCACTCTGAGCCAATGGCAGGTCGCCAGTGGGGCGATGCGGGTACTGGAGGAGGGCGGTGTGCCCTACAGCATCATGAGCGGCGACCGGGATATCCATGGCGCCGTCACGCCCGATGACCAGCGCTCGTTCCGCGACCGCTTCAAGGATCACTTCGGCCCGCAGCGCGCGGCCTGGCAGAGCACCTATGGCGGCAGCGATCCGTTGGGCCTGAGCCAGTACCATCTGTTCCGCAGGTACGGCCAGTCCTTCCTCCTGCTGGCGCTGGACTGGAGTCCGTCGAAGGCAACGCTCGACTGGGCGCAGCAGGTCATCGATGCGCACCCGCACATTCCGGTGATCCTGGTCTCGCACAACATCCTCTACCACAAGGCCGGCGAGGCCCCGCAGCTGTCCCGCGAGGGCAGCGACAGTGGCCCCCTGCTCTGGGAGCAGCTGATCCGCCGCAACGACCAGATATTCCTGACCCTGAGTGGGCATGTCGAGGGCTCGGCCCACGCGCGCATGCTCAACGACCAGGGGCACAGCGTGGACATGGTGATGGTGGACTATCAGGACGAGTACCTGGGCGGCAACGGGCTGCTGCAATTGCTGGAGCTGGACCTGCGGCGCAACCGTATCGATGCCCTGTCGCTGTCTCCCTGGGTGTTGTGGAAGCGGCAGTTCTATCCGCGGGCCTTCAGGGACTGCCCGTCGCAACAGATGCTCAAAGGTTGCGACCAGTTGCTGCCGGCGCCTTCGGCGGGCTGGGATAACCGCTTCCGCATCGACCTCGACTTTCGTGCGCGTTTCGCCAGTTTCCAGGGTTATACCGCGCAGTTACCGGAGGGTGCCGAGGAAGGACCTTCGCTGTTGCAGCAGATCCGGATGCAGTTCGAGTCAGTCGCGCAGGCGCAGCAGGCGGCGCAGCGCGATGCCGCCAAGGGCGACGGCCAGGCAGGGTATCCCGACCCAACGCGCCTCTGACAGCAGCACCTGCGCGCCGCGCGGGCTGAGGAAGCGCGACAGGCCGATAGGCGAAACCTCGATGGGGTGCAGCGGCAGGAAGTAGCGCTGATCGCTCCAGGGCCAGAACCAGGCCACACCCAACCCGCCATCGGTCATGGCATCGAGCACGCTGTGCGAAGCGGTGGCGAGGCCAATCCACAGGCCGGCTCTCAGCGGGCCGCAGTCCAGCAGTCGACACGCCATGGCGCCGAGCGCCCCGACCAGGGCGGCGAACAGCAACGAGTGACTGAAGCCGCGATGACCGAAGGCGTCGCTGTAGGCGATGCCGAGCTTGAAGGCGACCACGTCGAGGTCGGGCAGGCAGGCGGCGAGCATGCCGGCCAGCAGCAGGCGTGGCGGGATCGCTCGTGAGCCGAGCGCAAGGCCGACGGCCAGAGCCGGCAGGGGATGGGTGATCAGCGTGGTCATGGAATCCTTTCCACGAGGGGCCTGGCGGCCCCCCTCTCTTGCTATTGAGAGTCAGCTGGTGCGCAGGGCGCGCATGCGCGAGAGCTGGCGTTCCAGCATCGACGGATAGGGCTCCTTCAGCCATTCCACGCAGGAGGCGTTTTCCGGGCTGGCGATCGGGCGGATACGCGCACGTTCGCGAACTTTCTCGTCATCACCGATGTTTTTCTCCACCAGTAGCAGGTTGCGGCTGTGCTGGCTGAGGGCGAGGGCGTTCTGTGCGGCGGAATCCTGCAGCAGTTCGGCCTGCTCCAGGTCGGCAACGTCTTCGCCCAGCACCAGGCCCAGCTGCAGTTGCAGGGTGATGCCGCTGTCGGCCACCTCGATCTGCAGGGCGTGGCCCAGGGCGCGCATCAGCTCGCCGCAGCACAGGGCGTTGGTGAGG
Source organism: Pseudomonas sp. B1-22 (assembly GCF_050474425.1). Taxonomy (NCBI): domain Bacteria; kingdom Pseudomonadati; phylum Pseudomonadota; class Gammaproteobacteria; order Pseudomonadales; family Pseudomonadaceae; genus Pseudomonas; species Pseudomonas sp. B1-22. Next base: position 470,940 of record NZ_JBCHVH010000003.1, read on the forward strand.
AACTCCTCGTCCTGGTCGCGGCTGTGGAAGAGGATCAGGCTGCCGCCGTCGTTGAGGGTGTAGAGCGTGCCCTTGTACAGGCGCGCAGCCTGTTCCAGGCAGTCGCGGTAGCGTTGCAGCAGGTCGACCAGGCGCGCGCGCGGCAGGCGGCGCAGTTGCTCCTGGGCGCCGAGCTGGACGGCGAGGACCGCGCTGGTGCCGCTGGACAGCGGTTCCGGCTCGGCTTCGGGCTCTTCTTCGGCGTCGACGCCGATTTCGTCCTCGGCTTCCTCTTCCGCCAGGGTGTCGAACTCATCCTCGGGGAACTCTTCGTCGCCTTCGGATTCTGCGGAACGACGGGCTTTCGGCGCGGGGAGTTCATCCTCGGAGAAGATATTCTCGTCGAACTCGTGCTCGTCTCTGGCGCCGGCTTCTTCCAGCACGGGCTCCTTGGCGGCGGCCTTCGCCGTGGCTTTCGGGCGTGGCGCTGGTGCGGCCACTACCGGCTCGGGGGCTGGCGGTTTCTCCGGCACCAGGCGCGCTTGCAGCTGGCGGGCCAGGTCGCCGATCTCGTTCTGCAGCCCGGCGCCGGGCGCGGGGTCGTCCGGATCGCGCAACCAGACACGAAGCTGCAACAAGGGGGTGGAAATCTGCCGGCCCAGGCGCAGGCCGAACGTCAGGGTGAGCAACAGCAGGATCAGGCTGATCAGCCCCATGCTCTGCAGGCTGACGGTCATCGGCTGCTCGAACTGGTGCATGTCGAGGCTGATGCGCAGGTGGCCGGCGATCACTTCCTGGAAGGTGATGGGCGTGGAGTACAGCCCCTCGGTATCGCCCAGCAGGCCCTGCTTGGGGCGGGTGCCGGACTCGGCGAGGATGCGGTTGTCCACGCTGTAGATCGCCGCGTGGGCGACCAGCGGGTTCTTCGTCAGGTTATTGAGCAGCACGTTGAGGCTGAGGATGTCGTTGGACACCAGCAGCTCGGTAGCGGACTGCGCCGTCTGGGTGGTCAGGCTCTGGCCCAGGGCATCGGCCTGTTGCTGCATGGCCTGTTTGAACTGCATGCCCATGACCCAGGCGTAGATCACCAGGGCGGCGGCCACCAGCAACAGCGTGTGGATGGCGATTCGCAGGGCGATCGGCACACGGCGCTGGCGCAGGGCGTGGAAGAGCAGCAGGAAGAAATTGTCGGGCTTGACGGAGGTGGGCCGGGTCACAGCGGGCTCGGTCTTCAGTAGGGCAGATACGGGCCAGTATAACGAGCGCCTCCGGAGGGGCAAAGCGCCGCAGGCCTTGTCAATACGACGGAGGCCGAGATGGGTGGCGATCGGGCCTGTCAATCCGATCGGCGGCGCAGCCCGTCAACCGGGCGGGCGCGGCGGAAAGCAGGTAGAATGTCGGCCTTTTTTACACGGCGGAGACAGCGCCTTGCGCGAAATCGTCCTGATCAACATCACCGGGGAAGACCGCCCCGGTCTCACCGCAGCCATCACCGGCGTGCTGGCCCAGGGTGGAGTGAACATCCTCGACATCGGCCAGGCGGTGATCCACGACACCCTGTCCTTCGGCATCCTGGTCGAGATTCCGGATACCGAACAGGCATCCTCGGTGCTCAAGGATGTGCTGTTCACGGCCTACAAGCTCGACCAGCAGGTGCGTTTCACCCCGGTCTCGGAAGACGACTACCGGCAGTGGGTCGGTGGCCAGGGCAAGCCGCGCCACATTGTGACCCTGCTGACCCGTCGGGTAACCGCGGAGCAGTTGCAGCGGGTCAGCTCGATCACCGCCAAGTACGGTCTGAACATTGATCAGATCGACCGCCTGTCCGGGCGCATGGCGCTGGATGTGCCGGCCGACCAGGGCAAGGGCTGCATCGAGTTCTCGGTGCGCGGCGAGCCGGCCGATCCGGTGGCGCTGCGCGCGGAGTTCCTCAGCGTGGCCCAGGAGCTGAACGTCGACATCGCCTTCCAGCAGGACTCGGTGTTCCGTCGCAACCGCCGCCTGGCGGTGTTCGACATGGACTCCACCCTGATCGAAGCCGAGGTCATCGACGAGCTGGCCAAGGCGGCCGGCGTGGGCGAGCAGGTTTCCGAGATCACCGAGCGCGCGATGCGCGGCGAGCTGGATTTCCGCGCCAGCTTCAAGGAGCGTCTGGCGCTGCTGCAGGGATTGTCCGAGGACGTGCTGGAAGAGATCGGCGCCTCGTTGCGCCTGACCGAGGGCGCCGAAACCCTGTTCGCCGAGCTCAAGCGCCTGGGCTACAAGACCGCCATCCTCTCCGGTGGCTTCAGCTACTTCGCCAAGCAGCTGCAGGCCAAGCTGGGCATCGACTACGTGTTCGCCAACGAACTGCAGATCGTCGACGGCAAGCTGACCGGCGTGGCCATCGAGCCCATCGTCGACGCCCAGCGCAAGGCCGACCTGCTGCGTGAACTGGCGGCGAAAGAGGGTCTGCAACTGGAACAGACCATCGCCGTGGGCGACGGTGCCAACGACCTGCCGATGCTCGGCCTGGCCGGCCTGGGCGTGGCCTTCCGCGCCAAGCCGCTGGTCAAGCAGTCGGCCAAGCAGGCGATCTCCACCCTCGGGCTGGATGGCATCCTCTACCTGCTCGGTTTCCGCGATCGTGAAGGGGCCGATGGCCGCTGATTCGTCTGCGCAAAGAAAAGCCGCCCCTTGGGGCGGCTTTTTTTGCAGGGGTTCCGTGTGAAGCGAACCCGATCGCGGACAGAGTCCGCTCCTACGTTCAGATTGGGCGTAGGAGCGGACTCTGTCCGCGATCGATTAACCCCAATGCCGGAACTGCGCCGTGACTATTCGTCCGAGGCGAAGTCGTAATCCATCGCCTGACTCGGGCCTTGCAGGTAGTGGCCCTGGATGTAGTTGGCGCCGGCCTGCCAGAGCGTCGCCAGGGCGCTGGCGCTCTCCACCATCGGCACTATGGTCAGCTTGGCCTGGGCGTGCAGGCTGGCCATCAGGGTCTTGAGGGTCTCCTGGTTCTCCGCCTTGCCCAGCTCCTGCACGTAGGAGCCATCGACCTTCACGAAGTCGACGTTCATGTGCTTGAGCGTATTGAACGGGTTGAGCGCGCAACCGAACTGGCACAGGGCGACCTGGCAGTGCAGCTCGGCGAGCCCCTGGCTGAGCGCCTTGGCCTGCTTGAGGTAGCTGATCGCATCGGGTTCGCTGATCTGGATGATCAGGGCGTCGGCGGGCAGGCGCGAGGCTTTCAGCGCCACGTTCAGCCAGGGCAGCAGCTCGGCATCCTGCAGGCTTGAGCTGGAGAGGTGCACGAACAGCTTGGTGTCGTGGCCCTTGGCGCGGTGTTCGGACAGCAACTTGATCGAGTTGAGCAGGACCCAGCGGTCGATCTTCTCGGCCAGGCCGCCCGACTTGGCGGCGGCGAGGAAGTCCGCCGGCGGCACTTCCTCGCCCTGCGGATTGAGCAGGCGTAGCAGCACTTCGTAGTGCTCGTGGGTGTCGCCGCGCAGGCTGATGATCGGCTGGAACAGCAGGCGGAAACTGTTCTGCTCCAGGGCCTGGCGGATGATCGCCAGGGTGTCGCCGCGGTTGGCGGCGGCGGCCAGTTCGTCGGCCGGGTCGTAGAGTTTCAGGCCATTGCCTTCGCTCTGGGCGATTTCGTCGGCGCTGCGGTGCGCACGTTCGATGACGTCCTGTGCCCGGGTGGTCTTCTCGTCCAGTCCGGCAACGCCGACGGACAGGGTCACCTGGGCGGTGCGGCCGTGGATGTCGAACAGATAGCCCTCGATCTTCTTCACCAGGCTGGCGAACAGCGGTTTGCTCTGTTCCGGAGCATGTCCTGGCAGCAGCACGGCGAACACGTCGTCGCTGAAGCGGGCGAGCTGGGCTTCCTGCGGGAAGTGGGCGCGCAGCAGGTTGCCGAGGTCGGCCAGCAGCAGGTCGATGCTGGCGACGCCGAGGTTCAGCTGCAGGGTCTGGGCGCGGTCGAGCAGCATGTAGGCGAAGCTGGCCGGCTGGCTGGCGGTCACCGCGCGCTCCACGGCGCTGTCCATCAGGTCGAGGAAGTGGCCACGGTTGTACAGGCCGGTAACCAGGTCCTGGCTGCTGACCTCGCGCAGTTTCTCTTCGAGCTGGGCGTTGTCGGTCTCGGCACGGATCACCACCTGGATGCACGGCTCGCCGTCATAGGTGGCCGGGGAGAAGGTCATGCGCGCACCGAAGGCCTGGCCGTCGACCTTGATCCCGCTGCAGGCCAGGTCGGCGTTGTCCTCGGTGGTCTGATAACCCTTGAGGAAGTCCTTGAAGGTCGCCTGGTCGCTGCCGGCGATCAGGTCGATCATCGGCATGCCTTCCAGCTCTTCCGCGTCGTCGTAGCCGAACAGGTCGACGTAGGCGCGGTTGGCATAGATGTGCATGCCGTCATGGACGTAGGTGATGGCGTCCACCGAGCTGTCCAGCAGCAGCTGGCAGCGCTTTTCCGTTTCCCGCAGGGCAACTTCGGCGGCGCGGCGGGCACGACGCTCCTCGAGGTTGGCCAGTTCGCGCTTGGCGACCAGGATCAGGCGTTCGTCCTCGCCTTGCGGCAGGGCGTCCTGGGCTCCCAGGGCGAGGGCTTCGGTCACCGCATCGGAGTCGTTGCCGGTGATCAGCTGGATGAAGGGGATGTCCTTGGCCTGGCGGCGAATGCTGTTCAGCGCCTCGCTGGGAGCCATGGCGCTGCTGTCAGGCGCGGCGATCAGCAGGTCCCAGCCCTGGGGGAGGACTTCCAGGAGGTCTTCGCTGGACGTGATGCGGTGGACGCGGGTGGCGCGGCCGGCATTGCGGAACAGGCTGACCAGGCGCTCGGCTTCGTTCTGGGAGTCTTCCAGGATCAGCAGGCGGACGGTCTTCTTTTCATTGGCCATGGATGAGGCTGCTTATACCGCACTGGACGGCAGCAAATGGGCGATGAATGGGGTTCGCCGGAATCTACAGCGACTTCCAGAGTGAGTCAAAGTCTTCCTCCCCGCGGGGGCCCGGTGCTGTGACCGGCTTATCGTTCGGTGCGGTGCGGGTGTCGTGCGCCTGGTATTCGAACTGGGTGAAGCTGCCGGTCGCGGTGACCTTGCGAGTGAGGGTGGCGCGCCGCTCGTCGCCGTGCAGGTTGATCTGCACTTTGTTGCCTTCCTGGAAGGGCAGGCGCGGGGTGATCACCGTGGCCGGCCGCGAGATCGCGGCGATTTCCGGCAGCAACAGGGCGCGCAGGTACTGGCTGCCCTGGTCGGTCTTGCGCAGCAGTTGCAGGCCGCACGGCTGGGCGAGCGGCGCGATAAGCTCGATGCCCATCTGGGTGCCGCCGCCACGTACCTGGCGAATCCAGCGCACCACGGCAATGCTCCAGCCTTGGTCCGGGGCGTCCTGGATGCCCAGCAGCTCGCCGGCCTGCAGCTGGCTGGGAATCTCCTTCGGCCAGGTCAGGCAGTAACCGCCCGGGCTGTGGTTGACGATTGGCAGGGTGAAGACCGGGTAATTCTCTCTGGCCGGCTCGGGTGCGGCACGACCGCCTTCGGCTGGGGTGGTGGGCGTGTACTCGATTTCTTCCAGCGACATGCCGGGTTGCCAGTCCTTCACCTGCTGCGCGTCGAAGGCGTTGGCCCAGGCGTCCTTGACCTCGGCCTTGGCCTTGGCCGTGAAGTCCGGCGTCTGGCTGTGCTTGAGCACTTCGGCGAACGGTTGGCAGCCGGCGAGGAAGTAGTGCAGGGCGCTCATGCCGATGCAGACGGTGAGCTGGCCGTGGCCGGCGGTGCGCTGGAAGGTCCGCTCGGCGATATCGCCCCAGGCGGCAGCGAGGTGCTGCAGCAGATCGACGGAGACGCCTTCGGGCACTTTAAGACGTGCCAGCTTGCGGTTCTCCGGGAGCAGCAGGAGGTATTCCTTGATCAGGTCGACCAGCGGTTGCGGGTCGATGCCCATACCACCCGGAAGGTCGCTTTCCGCGAACAGGGTGCGGTAGCGCGGCGGGCCGTCCACCAGGGGGGCGACGACGAACAGGCTCGACGGCAGGCTGGCGGGCTGTACGTGAACCTGCGCGCTCCAGCCTTCCAGCACTTCCGCCAGGCGGGCGATGTTGTGCTGGCGCATCTGGTTGCAGCGTGCCGAACCGAGCATCAGCGCCACCAGATAGGCCTGCTCGATGGTCAGGCCCTGGGGATCCAGGGCCAGGCTGTCGCGGATGCTCAGTTTCTGCAGGCCGTGCTGGCGGGCCAGCTGGTACAGCTGGTGCAGTTCCAGCCACAGTCCTTCCGGCACCGGGCAATACAGCTGCGAGGCGCGGATCAGTGGCCCGCAGAGGGCGCGGATGGCGCGCTGGATGGAGGCTGCCAGCAGTTGCGCGCGCTCGCGGGACACGCGGCTCGCCTCGCGCACGACGATCAGCTTGTAGCCGATGGCCAGGTGGTTCTGCAGGGCCTGGCAGAGGTTGGCGACCTTGCGCGGGCGTTCATCGAGGACGATGGACTGGTTGAGGAAGTGGCGCTCCAGGTGCTGGCAGACGAACTGCACTTCCGGGCGGAACAACTCCAGCAACTGCAGGCGCGTTTCCACCGGCAATTTGAGCTGGTTCAGCTCGATAAGCCCCTGGTAGAGCTGGCGGGCGGTTTCGCCCAGATTGGCCTTGGGCAGGTGATCCAGCCAGTATTTCAGGTCGCGCGCGGTGGCGTTGCAGAAGCTCAGGCTCTCGAGTGTCGGGGTGGGAACACGTAGAAACTGCTGGGGACTGTTGTCCATGGTTGGATCGGATTCTCCACAATCTGGGCCGATTCACGGACCGTTCGGTCGCCACATTCGGCTTTTTCCGAACTCTAGCAGTATCCGCTGCGCCCCGCAGCCCATCGCTGGATGGGCGCGCCGACGGGTTACGCGAGCGGCGTCTCGCCTTTGATCTGGCGCTGCAAGGCGTCGCTGGCGGAGGCTTGCGGGGTGGCTCGAACCCAACCATCACCCTGCGGAATCACCGCATGGGCGGCCCAGTCGAGCAGGTCCTGGCGGCGGCAGGCGCCGGTGTTGCCCTTGCCGGCGCCGGCGACCACCTTGTAGACCAGCTGGTCCTGGGGTGTGCGCTTGCCGGGATGGTCGTCGATCACCTGGCGCACCGCCCAGGCATTGCCGCTCAGGGCATTGCTGTAGCAGGCGCCGAGGAGGATGTCTTCAGGACCCAGGCGTTGCGCCTGGGCGTGTTCCTGGGCCAGCTGGAGGATCTTCAGCAGGTCGTCGAACTGCACGTCGATGAACGAATCCATCTTGCGCAGTGCGTGGTAGAGGTCTTCCGGCGCGGGCCCGGCGGGCAGCCTGGGCGTCGCCGGCAGGCGTGCCAACGGTGCGGGATAGCGGCGCCAGGCGAACAGGCCGTTGAAGGCCACGGCGACCACGAGGATCAGCACCACATTGAGCAGTACCGGGCTGAGCACGTAGTGGAAGCCCAGGGCGGTGATGGCCGGTCCGCCGGATACCGCCGCCAGGGCGGTGGCGCCGCCCGGGGGATGGATGCAGCGGGCATAGTGCATGACCAGGATCGCCAGGCCGACGGCCAGGGCCGGGGTGAAGGCCTGATCGGGGAAGAGCTTCTGGCAGATCACCCCGACAAGCGCCGACAGCACCTGGCCGCCGAGCACGGCCCAGGGCTGGGACAGCGCACCGTGGGGCACGGCGAACAGCAGCACGGCGCTGGCGCCCATTGAGGCGACGACCCAGATGGCCGCTTCGCTGGGCAGCACCCAGTGGGTGACGGCGTATATGACGGCGATGCCGCACAGCGCTCCGAGAGCGGAGAGCCATTTTTCAAGATGGCTGGTGGCGTTGGCACGCCATCCCATGAGATGCAGGAAGCGTTTCATGGCAGGGAACTAGCACGATGAGGCGGAAAGCAGTGGCGGGCGGCTCGTTGGCCGCCCGCCTTATGGTGAAGCGGGCGTCAGCCCTGGCGCGCGCCACCCAGGCGCTGGCCCATGCGGACCGGGCTGGTGGCCGCCAGGTTCTCGGCCCAGCTGACCTGCTGCGGCCCGAACAGCACGATGGCGGTGGAGCCCAGCTTGAAGCGGCCCAGTTCGGCGCCTTTCTCCAGGTGGATCGGCGCGCGGGCGGCTTCGTCGTAGGCGAAGGTCTTCAGCTCGCGTTTGGGCGGCGTGACCAGCCCGGCCCAGACGGTTTCGATGGAGGCGACGATCATCGCGCCCACCAGCACCACGGCCATCGGCCCGCGCTCGGTGTCGAAGATGCACACCACGCGTTCGTTGCGGGCGAAGAGCTCCGGTACCTGCTCGGCGGTGAGCTGGTTCACCGAGAACAGCCGGCCCGGGACGTAGACCATCTCGCGCAGGGTGCCGGCCAGCGGCATGTGCACGCGGTGGTAGTCCTTGGGCGACAGGTAGACGGTGGCGAATTCGCCGCCCATGAAGGGCGCGGCGCGCTCGGCGTCGCCGCCCAGCAGTTCCATCAGGCTGTAGCTTTGGCCCTTGGCCTGGAACACGCGGCCGTGCTCGATCGGGCCGAGCTGGCTGATGGCGCCGTCGGCGGGGCTGAGCACGCTGTCTGCGCTCTCGTCCAGCGGACGGGCGCCGTCTTTCAGGGCGCGGGTGAAGAAGGCGTTGAAGTGCTCGTAGGCACGCAGGTCCTCGACCTGGGCTTCACGCATGTCCACCTGGTAGCGACGGGCGAACCAGGGAATCAGGCGGTCCTTGAACCAGGGCGCGCGGCACTCGGCGGCGCAGCCGATCAGGCGCGACAGCAGGTGATGCGGCAGCAGGTACTGGGCGAGGATGAACAGACGATCTTTGAACGACATTCCTTAAACCTCTACAGGGGTGTCGGGGTGGTTGCCCCATTCCGACCAGGAGCCGGCGTAGCCCTTGACCCGCGGATAGCCGAGGGCCTTGGCCACCAGGTAGGTGAAGCCGGAGCGGTGGTGGGTCTGGCAGTGGGTGATCACTTCCTTGTCCGGGGTGATGCCCAGGCTCTGGAGAATCTGCGGCATATCGGTACGGATGCGCAGGGCGCGGGCCGGGTCCATGCCGGCGGTCCATTCGAAATTGACGGCGCCCGGTACGTGCCCGCCCTTGGCGGCGAGGACTTTCTGGCCGCTGTATTCGCTGGGGTTGCGGGCATCCCAGATGGCCAGGTCGGCGGCGCCCAGGCGGCTCTGCAGGTATTCGCGAGTGGCGGTGGGCTCGTCGTGCAGGGTCAGCGGCAACGGGCCGCCGGCCGGCGCCGGGACCTCCTGGCTCAGCGGCAGGCCATCGGCGAGCCAGGCGTGCAGGCCGCCGTCGACGTAGTGGTATTTGTGGTGACCGATCACATCCAGCAGCCAGATGAAGCGGCCGGCCCAGCCGCCACCTTCGTCGTCGTAGACCACGTAGACGGCATCGGGATTGTGGCCCAGCTCGCCGAACAGCGCTTCGAGGTCGGACTTGGCCGGCAGCAGGCCCGGCGCCGGAGTGCCGCCCAGTTGGGTGCGCGCCGGGGCGACGAAGCGGGCGCCGGGGATGTGGCCTTCGGCGTAGCGTGCGGCGCTGGTCAGGTCGACCAGGATCAGGTCGGCGGCGTCGAGGCGGCTGGCGAGGTCAGCCGGTTCGATCACCAGGGGCAGAGCGGAGAAGGCGGACATGTCGGAGTCTCCCGGTACGGCGGTCGGCCCACCGTGATGGTGGAGGCGGCGTGAGCTGGCGGCCCTGGGCTGCCCATTGAGGGGCGATAGTCTAAAGGGGCGCCAGTGTACCGGAAATCCCGGCGAACGCCGCGCGGCTCAGGAGGCGCCGCGGGACATCTGCCGGACAGCGTGTTCGATGCACTGCGCGGTGCGGCCGAAGGCCTGGGCGTGCAGGTCGCTCAACGGCTGGCCGTCGCGGTCGGCGGCCAGCAGCATGACCACCCGGCTGCCATTGCCCAGCGAGCGCAGCAGCAGGTGTTCGCTGGGCAGCAGCGCCTTTAGCGCGCCGGGCAGCACGGCGGAAAAGTCGGCCATGTTCGCCGGGCTCAGGCGCAGCTGTCCGGGTTGTTGCAGGAGTTTGCGCAGCAGCGGGCTGGCGGCGACCTCCAGCTTGAGTTCACTGGCTTCTGCGGCGAGCCCGAACTGCCGGCGTGCCTGCAGCCAGCTGCCGCCCTTGTCGGCGAGCAGGATCAGGCCGCGTTGCAGCCCGCAGGCCTGCAGGGCCGATTCGGCGCAGTCGAGCAATTGCACGGCGTTGCCGAACGGGCTGGGCGTCTGCAGCAGACGCGCACAGTGCTGGCGCCATTGGGCGAGGGTGTCGGGCGCCTTGGCCGGCTCCTCGGGCTTGGGACCATTCAGCCAGCGGCGGGCCTCCCAGGGCCAGAGCAGGGCCTCGGCCGGGTGCCAGAGCAGCGGCCGGGCGTGCCGGCGGGCGCTCTGCGCGGCCAGGCCGTGGACGGTTTGTTGCAGCTCTTCCAGCGGCATTTGCAGGTAGAGGCTGGTCAGGCGCTGCCAGCGCAGCATGTGCACGCCGCCCCAGGATTGGTGGGCCGCAGTGGCCAGGCTGTTGGCCAGCAGGATGGTATTGGCCGGGCGGGTCAGCCAGCGCTGCAACTCCGGGTCAGCGTCCAGGCGCTGTTGCTGGCCGAGCGGCTGGGTTTCGGTGTGGGCCACGTGCAGGGCGCGCACCAGCAGGCGCTTGTCGTCGCTGAGCAGCGCGTAGCCCTGGGCGACCCAGTCCGGCAGCCGCCAGCGCTCTGCCAGGGCCTGGCACAGCGGCAGCAGGCGGGTGCCGAGCAGCTCCTGCTCGACTTCGCTGCTGCAGCGCCCCAGGCCGTAGACCTGGCGTTGCCAGGTCTCCAGCAGTTCCGGCTTGGCCGTGGCCAGCGCCCAGAGCGGGGCGAGGGTGAACAGGCTGCCCCAGTGGATTTCCTGCCAGAGCCGCGCCAGGCGGTTGGCAAACAGGCCGCTGGCCTGCTGCATGGCGTGGCGGCTGATCAGCAGCAGTTGGCTCAGCGCGCGGGGCATCTGCGCCTCGGGCATCGACGGCAGGCGGTCGAGCAAATGGATGACGCGTGCCAGGCCCAGGCGGTTGAGGGCGACTTCCAGGCTTTCCGCCGGATTGTCGCGGGCACTCTCGGCGCGATTGGCCTCGCGCAGGATGGCGAAGGCCAGGGTCGGGCAGTCCTGCAGCAGGTCGGAGATGTCGCGGATCGAGCGGCGGCTGTCGTTCAGCGCCCGGCGAATCTCGTCGCGGTGCTCCTGGGGGACGGGCAGCGGCAGCTCTTCCAGCAGGGAGAGCCAGTCCGCGAGACGCTCTGGGGTAGGCACGGGTTTGGGCATGCGTGAGGCGCCGAACTGGTTTTTAGTGTTTTCGGCCTATAGTCTTGCCCGAAATCTCCGATAACAACAGGGAGGCGGGAATCATGCCTCTCATTCTGTTCACAGTTTCAGTCCGGTCCCCATGTCAAAAATCATCGGCATCATCGTCATCCTGGGCAGCGTACTCGGCGGATATCTGCTCTCCGGCGGCAAGATCGCGGCCATCATCCAGCCGTTCGAAGTGCTGATCATCGGCGGCGCGGCGCTGGGTGCCTTCCTTCAGGCGAACCCGGGCAGCACCTTCATGACGGTGCTCAAGAAAGCACCGAAGATGTTCAGCAACCGCTTCACCCACACCTTCTACCTGGAAGTGCTGGGCATGCTCTACGAGGTGCTCAACAAGAGCCGCCGCGAGGGCATGATGGCGATCGAGGCGGACGTCGAGGACCCGGGCGCCAGTCCGATCTTCAGCAAGTACCCGGCGGTGCTCAAGGACGACCGCATGACCGCGTACATCTGCGATTACCTGCGCATCATGTCCTCCGGCAACATGGCGCCCCACGAACTCGAAGGCCTGTTCGACATGGAACTGGGCAGCCTCAAGGAAGACTTCGAGCATCCCGCCCATGCCGTGACCCGCGTCGCCGACGCCCTGCCGGGTTTCGGTATCGTCGCCGCGGTGCTGGGCATCGTGATCACCATGGCCCTGCTCGGCCAGGGCAGCCAGGCCGAGATCGGCCACCACGTCGCCGCCGCACTGGTGGGTACCTTCCTCGGTATTCTCGCTGCCTACGGTTTCGTCGGCCCGTTGTCCAACGCCCTGGAGCATGACGCCAAGGAAGAGCTGAACCTGTACGAAGCCATCAAGGCCTGCCTGGTCGCCTCCGCCTCGGGCATGCCGCCGTCGCTGGCCGTGGAGTTCGGTCGCAAGGTGCTGCTGCCGGCGCATCGTCCGAGCTTTGCCGAGCTCGAGCAGGCTGTGCGCGGTCGCTAAACGATGGATAACAACCAGCCGATCATCGTCAAGCGCGTCAAGCGCTACGCCGCGGGCCACCATGGCGGTTCGTGGAAGATCGCCTTCGCGGACTTCGCCACCGCCATGATGGCGTTCTTCCTCGTGCTCTGGCTGCTGTCTTCGGCCACGCCGGAACAGAAGAAGGCCATCTCCGGCTACTTCCAGGACCCGATCGGCTTTACCGAAAGCGCCAGCCCCTATGTGATCGACCTGGGCGGCACGCCGACGCCGGCGCCGGACAAGACCTTGAATCCGCAGGTCGAGGCGCAGCCCGAGGCGAGCGTCAGTCCGAAGGAGGGGGCCAAGGTCGACGCCGAGCAGGCGGAGAACATTGCCGAGAAGCTGGAGAAGGAGCGCCTGGAGCTGCTGCTGCAGGAATTGCAGAACAAGGTCGACGAAAACCCGACCCTCAAGCGCTTCAAGGACCAGATCCTGTTCGAGATCACCCAGGACGGCCTGCGCATCCAGATCGTCGACTCGGACAACCGGCCGATGTTCGACCTGGGCAGCGCGCGCCTGCAGCCGTACTTCGAGGACATCCTGCTGGCGCTGGCCGAGACCATCAAGCAGGTGCCGAACAAGATCAGCATCAGTGGTCACACCGATGCCAAGCCCTATGCGGGCAACGGCGATTTCGGCAACTGGGAGCTGTCCGCCAACCGCGCCAACGCCGCGCGGCGCACGCTGGAGGCCGGCGGCTATCCGCAGGAGCAGATCGCCCGCGTGGTGGGCTACGCCTCTTCGGCACTGTTCGACCGCGACAAGCCGCTAAACCCGGTGAACCGTCGCATCGACATCATCGTCCTGACCAAGAAGGCCCAGCGCGCCATCGAAGGGCAGGACGGCAGCGACGCCAAGCCCGCTGACGGCGCCGCTCCGGGGGCCGCTGCGCCCGGCCCGGCAGCCGGGCAGGGTGAGCCAGTGCCGCCGGACCAGTTGAAGGAGAAGCTCAACCTGTTCGACGACGGCGGCACGCTGAAGCTTGATGAGCTGAACAAGCAGCAGTGAAACCCGCTGCGCAATGAAAAAGGCCAGCTGGAAAGCTGGCCTTTTCATTGAGCTTGTAGGAGCGAGCTTGCTCGCGAACAAGCCCCGCTGCGATGCCGTTCGCGAGCAAGCTCGCTCCTACAGGTCCCGCACTTCGGCATGCTCGGTCAGTACTCGTCTTCCGGCAGGCTGGCGAGGATATGCCGGTAGCTGGCCATCCGCTGCGGCGAGACGCGTCCGTCTTCCAGCGCCTTGAGCAGCGCACAGCCCGGCTCGCGGTCGTGCTTGCAGTCGCGGAAGCGGCAGTGGCCGAGCAGGTCGTGGAATTCGATGAAGCCGGCTTCCACGTCGTCGCGGCTGACGTGGACGAGGCCGAATTCGCGGATGCCGGGGGAGTCGATCAGGTCACCGCCAGCGGGGAAGTGGAACAGCCGCGCGGTGGTGGTGGTGTGGGTGCCCTTGCCGGTGACTTCCGAGAGGTCGCCGACGCGGGTGTCGACGCCCGGCAGCAGCGCGTTCACCAGCGAGGACTTGCCCACGCCGGACTGGCCGACGAACACGCTGACATGCTCGTTCAGCGCAGCGCGCAGGGCGTCCATCGCCAGGCCGTTGAAGGCAGAAACTTCCAGCAGCGGATAGCCCAGCTCGCGGTAGGTGCCGAGCAGGGAGTCGATGAAGGCGGCGTTTTCCTCGTCGATCAGGTCGGCCTTGTTCATCAGCAGCAGCGGCTTGATGCCGGCGTGCTCGGCGGCCACCAGGTAGCGGTCGATGAGGTTGGCGTGGGGTTCCGGGCGCGGGGCGAAGACGATCACGATGCGGTCGACGTTGGCCGCCACCGGCTTGAGCACGCCGCGCATGTCCGGGCGGCACAGCTCGGAGCTGCGCGGCAACTGCGCGACGATCACGCCGATGCCCTGGTTGCCGGGGCGCCAGACCACCTGGTCGCCGGTCACCAGCGTTGGCAGGTTGGCGCGCAGGTGGCAGCGGAACACCTGGCCCGCGTGGTCGCCTTCCTGCGCCTCGACTTCTACCTGCACCCCGAAGTGGGCGATCACCTGGCCGGTCTGTTCCGGTCCGAGGTCGCCGCCTTCCAGTTCTTCCAGGACGCGCGATTCGCGCTTGGCCGCGCGGGCAGCACGTTCTTCCTGGACTTTTTCGATCCGCCAGCTCTGCCGGCGGGTGAGGTGACGCTTGGCCATAGGGTATCCACAGGGAAAATCGCCGCGGAGTTTAGCATGCGCGCGCCCGCTTCCCGCTAAACTAGAGGGCTGAGCTGAGGAGCCCCATCATGCAGAACCCACAGAACCTGATCTGGATCGACCTGGAAATGACCGGTCTGGACCCGGACAAGGATGTCATCATCGAGATGGCGACCATCGTCACCGACAGCAACCTCAACATCCTCGAGGAAGGCCCGGTGATCGCCGTACACCAGAGCGAAGAACTGCTCGCCGGCATGGACGAATGGAATACCCGCCAGCACGGCCAGTCAGGCCTGACCCAGCGCGTGCGCGAAAGCACCATCTCCGCCGCCGAGGCCGAAGCCATGACCATCGCCTTCCTGGAGAAGTGGGTGCCCAAGCGCAGTTCGCCGATCTGCGGCAACAGCATCTGCCAGGACCGCCGCTTCCTCTACCGGTACATGCCGAAGCTGGAAGGCTACTTCCACTACCGCAACCTGGATGTCTCCACCCTCAAGGAACTGGCGGCGCGCTGGGCCCCGGCGGTGCGCGACGGCTTCAAGAAGGGCAATACCCACCTGGCGCTGGACGACATCCGCGAGTCCATCGCCGAGCTGCGCTACTACCGCGAGCATTTCATCAAGGTCTGATCCAGAGGGTGTCGCCAGGCGAATACCTGTAGGAGCGCCCCATGGGCGCGATCGCGGGCATGGCCCGCTCCTACAGGGATATCCCGGCGTTGTGGCGTGCCAGCGCCCACTCCACATGCTCGCGCACCAGTTCCGACGGGAACTCCCGCCGCGCGCGCAGCGCTTCGATCACTGGAATGGTCGACGGCGCGTTGCCCAGGCCGACGGCCAGGTTCCGCAGCCAGCGTTCATACCCGGCGCGCCTTAGCGGCGAACCCTCGGTGCGGCTGAGAAATTCCTCTTCCGTCCACAGGAACAGCTCCGCCAGCGCGGCGTTGTCCAGGCTGTGGCGCGGCTGGAAGTCGCCCTGGTCGGTGGCGCGAGCGAAGCGGTTCCACGGGCAGACCATCTGGCAGTCATCGCAGCCGAACACGCGGTTGCCGATCAGTGGGCGCAGCTCCTCGGGGATCGGGCCCTTCAGCTCGATGGTCAGGTAGGAAATGCAGCGCCGCGCATCCAGTACGTAAGGCGCGACGAAGGCGGCGGTGGGGCAGATGTCCAGGCAGGCCGAGCAGCGCCCGCAATGTTCGGTGCCGTGGGGCGGATCGACCGGTAGCGGCAGGTCGGTGAACAGCTCGCCCAGAAAGAAGTAGCTGCCGGCCTTGCGATTGAGC
The DNA here is from genome assembly GCF_050474425.1 of Pseudomonas sp. B1-22. Classification (NCBI taxonomy): domain Bacteria; kingdom Pseudomonadati; phylum Pseudomonadota; class Gammaproteobacteria; order Pseudomonadales; family Pseudomonadaceae; genus Pseudomonas; species Pseudomonas sp. B1-22. The sequence goes on from NZ_JBCHVH010000003.1 coordinate 486,668, forward strand.
ACCAGGGTATTCTTGCCGATCCAGCCCAGGCCCGACTGCTCGGCGATGGCTTTCTCGAGTACCGGCGCGCTGTCGACGAAGGCGCGGAAGCCGAACGGGCCGATCTGCTGCTGGATGCGCTCGGCCAGTTGCTGCAGGCGCTTGCGGATCAGCTTGTGGTAGTCGCGGCCCAGGGCGTAGCGCGATACGTAGGCTTTCTCCGGATTGCCCAGCACCTGTGCCATGCGGGTGTCGCCGGGGAGGTAGTCCATGCGCAGCGAGACCACCCGCAGCGTGCCGGGCACCAGTTCTTCCGGCCGCCAGCGCTTGCTGCCATGGGCGCCCATGTAGTCCATCTCGCCGTGGTAGCCCGCTTCCAGCCAGCGTTGCAGATGTGCGCCGTGCTCCTCGAGGTCCAGCCCGGCGATGCCGACCTGCTGGAAGCCGAGTTCGCGCCCCCAGTCCTTGATGGAGCGGGCGAGATCTTCATAGTCGAGCGTCGAATCATGCATGGGGGCGGGAAAGCGGAGTCCGGGTAGGTATAATTCTGCCAGACCTAGCCGGCGTCGGCCCGTCCGTACGCCAAGAGCCGCTCAAAACCTGCTGCGCGTCGGCATGACTGCGTTAAAAGCAGGCTCGGAATGCTCATTTACAGAACGTAAACTCCGCTTCCTCGCCTGCTTTTGCCTTGTTCTGCTCTAGCTCGCGAGGTTTCGAACAGGCTCTAAGGCGACACTTTTTGCCGCCCGGAAACATCATGACGCATCCCCACGATGATCTTCCCGTACATCTCTACAGCGCCCAACAGGTACGCGACCTGGACGCACGCCTGATCGCCGCCGGCACCCCCGGCTTCGAGCTGATGCGCCGCGCCGCCCATGCCGCCTGGCGCGCCCTGCGCCGGCACTGGCCGGACGCGGGCGAAATCACCGTGCTGGCCGGCCATGGCAACAATGCCGGCGACGGCTACCTGATCGCCGCCCTGGCCCTGCGCGCCGGCTGGCGCGTGCGGGTATTGGCGGTGGGCGACACCTCGCGCCTGACCGGCGATGCCGCGTCCGCCTACGGCGAGGCGCGGGCGGCGGGTGTGGATATCGATCTCTGGAGCGACCGCGCGCACTTGCGCGGCGTGCTGGTCGACGCTCTGCTGGGCACTGGCCTCGGCGGCACGGTGCGCGAGCCCTACGCCTCGGCCGTTACGGCGATCAACGCCAGCGGCCTGCCCGTGCTGGCGGTGGATATCCCGTCCGGGCTGAGCTCGGATACCGGCCAGGTGCTGGGCGTGGCCGTTCGCGCCGATCTGACCGTGACCTTTATCGGCCTCAAACTGGGGTTGTTCACCGCGAACGGGCCTGACCAGTGCGGCGAACTGGTGTTCGATGGCCTCGACGCCGATCCGGCGCTGATTCCCGATGATTGTGTTGCCCGTCGGCTGGCTCCAGCATCCCTGGTTCGCCTGGCTGCGCGCCCGAAAGCTGCGCACAAGGGCCTGTTCGGCCACGCGCTGGTAATTGGCGGCGACACCGGCATGGGCGGGGCGGTCCTGCTGGCTGCCGAAAGCGCGCTGCGCTGTGGCGCCGGCCTGGTTTCCCTGGCGACCCGCGCGGCCCATGTGCCCGCCGCGCTGGCGCGTCATCCTGAACTGATGGCGCGGGGTGTTTCCTCGTCCGCCGAACTGCTGCGCCTGGCCGAACGGGCGGATGTGCTGGTGGTGGGACCGGGCGTGGGGCGTGAGGGCTGGGGGCGCGTGCTGGTCAGCGCGGCGGCCAGCCTGGAGCGCGCCCAGGTGTGGGACGCCGACGCGCTCAATCTGCTCGCGGAGGGCCTGGTGTCACGTCCCTCCGGTGACTGGGTGATGACGCCGCATCCCGCCGAGGCTGCGCGATTGCTCGGTATCTCCACCGCTGAAGTCCAGGCCGACCGGCCGAAGGCGGCCCACGCGCTGGCGCAGCGCTACCAGGCGGTGGTGGTGCTCAAGGGCGTCGGTAGCCTGGTGGCCGCGCCGGACGGCCGATTGGCGCTTTGCAGCCACGGCCATCCGGCCATGGCCGGCGCCGGGCTTGGCGATGTCCTTTCCGGCATTCTCGGCGCCTTGCTGGCGCAGGGAATGTCCTCATTCGATGCGGCTGGCCTGGCCGTCTGGCTCCACGCCCGCGCTGGCGAGTCGCTCGGTCCGCAGGGCCGGGGGCTGGCTGCCAGCGATCTGGTCCCTGCCGTTCGTCAGTTGCTCGAGGAGCACAGCCCATGCCTGAACTGAATCTGTTCGCCGAGGGCGAAGAGGCCATGTACGACCTCGGACGGAAGATCGCCACGGCGACCGGCGGGCGCGGCGTCATCTACCTGCACGGCGACCTGGGGGCGGGCAAGACCACGCTGTCGCGCGGCATCCTGCGGGGATTGGGGCACGGCGGGGCGGTAAAAAGTCCGACCTTCACCCTGGTGGAGCCCTACGAGATCGGCCCGGTCCGCGCCTTCCACTTCGACCTGTACCGCCTGGCCGACCCGGAGGAGCTGGAGTTTCTCGGCATCCGCGATTACTTCGAAGGCGACACCCTGTGCCTGATCGAATGGGCTGAACGGGGCACAGGCATTTTGCCAAAGGCCGACATGGACATTACCATTAGTCCGCATGCGGGCGGTCGTATGCTGCGCCTGATACCGCAAGGTACGCGGGGCGAAGCCTGGTGTGCCGCCCTGGCCACGGGAGCATGAGAAAAAAGATGGGTTGGGGGTTGCGCCTGCGGGCGCTGTTCACGGGGATGACTGTTTTGCTGGCAATGATTGCCGGCGAGGCTTTTGCCGCCACGCAAATCAAGAGCGTCCGCATCTGGCGGGCTCCAGACAACACCCGGCTGGTGTTCGATCTTTCCGGTCCGGTGCAGCACAGCCTGTTCACGCTGAGCGCGCCCAACCGCATCGTTGTCGATATCAACGGCGCGCAGATGTCCACCGCACTGGACAAGCTCAAGCTCAACAACACGCCGATCACCTCCGTGCGTGCCGCCCAGCGCTCGCCCACCGATCTGCGCCTGGTGCTGGACCTGAAGAACCCGGTCACGCCCAAGAGCTTCGTGCTGGCGCCTAACCAGCAGTACGGCAACCGCCTTGTCGTCGACCTGTACGACCAGGGCGCCGATATCGCGCCGGACGTTCCAGCCACGCCGACGCCGAACGTGCCCGCCGCGCCGGTCAGTCCTGTGCAGTCGGTGACCAAGATTCCCGCGCCCAGCAGTAGCGGCAAGCGTGACATCGTCATCGCCATCGACGCCGGTCACGGCGGTGAAGACCCGGGCGCCCTCGGTCCGAATGGCCTGCACGAGAAGAACATCACACTGGCGATCGCCCGCGAGCTGCAGCGCCAGATCAACCAGATGAAAGGCTTCCGTGCGGAACTGACCCGTACCGGCGACTACTTCATTCCGCTGCGTGGGCGTACCGCCATCGCGCGCAAGAAGGGCGCAGACCTGTTCGTCTCCATCCATGCCGACGCCGCGCCCAGCCGCAGCGCCTTCGGTGCTTCGGTATTCGCCCTGTCCGACCGTGGTGCGACCTCCGAGACCGCGCGCTGGCTGGCCGACAGCGAAAACCGTTCCGACCTGATCGGCGGTGACGGCGGCGTGAACCTGGACGACAAGGACAAGATGCTCGCCGGCGTGCTGCTCGACCTGTCGATGACCGCCACCATGTCGTCCAGTCTCGACGTCGGCCATAAGGTACTGACCAACGTCGGCCGGGTGACCTCGCTGCACAAGCGGCGCGTGGAACAGGCGGGCTTCATGGTGCTGAAGTCCCCGGACATTCCGTCGATCCTCGTGGAAACCGGGTTCATCTCCAACCCGAACGAGTCGCAGAAGCTCTCCAGCAGCTCGCATCAACAGGCGCTGGCGCGTTCCATTGCCGGCGGCGTTCGCCAGTACTTCGTGCAGACGCCGCCGCCGGGTACCTATATCGCCTCGCTGCGCGACGGCGGCCAACTGCCCACCGGCCCGCGCGAGCACATTGTGCGCAGCGGCGACAGCCTGGCGATGATCGCCAGCCGCTATGACGTCAGCACGGCCTCCATCCGCAGTGCCAACTCGCTCAAGAGCGACGAGCTGAAGGTCGGTCAGGTGCTGAAGATTCCCGGCACTTCCCTGGCGTCCCAGCAATGAGCGAGGTGCGCCGCATCCAGCTGCTGACACCGCGGCTGGCCAACCAGATTGCCGCGGGCGAGGTGGTCGAACGCCCCGCCTCGGTCATCAAGGAGCTGCTGGAAAACTGCCTCGACGCCGGCGCCAGGCGCATCGACGTCGAGGTCGAGCAGGGCGGCGTAAAGTTGCTGCGGGTGCGCGACGACGGCAGCGGCATTCCCGCCGAGGACCTGCCGCTGGCCCTGGCGCGCCACGCCACCAGCAAGATCCGTGAACTGGAAGACCTGGAACGGGTGATGAGCCTGGGCTTCCGTGGCGAAGCGCTGGCCTCGATCAGCTCCGTCTCGCGCCTGACCCTGACTTCGCGCACCGCCGACGCCGACCAGGCCTGGCAGGTGGAAGTCGAGGGCCGCGACATGGAGTCCACCGTGAAGCCGGCGGCTCACCCGGTGGGCACCAGCATCGAAGTGCGCGACCTGTTCTTCAATACCCCGGCGCGGCGCAAGTTCCTGCGCGCCGAGAAGACCGAATTCGATCACCTGCAGGAAGTCATCAAGCGCCTGGCCCTGGCGCGCTTCGACGTGGCTTTCCACCTGCGCCACAACGGCAAGACCATCCTCTCGCTGCATGAAGCCAAGGACGAGGCCTCCCGCGCCCGTCGCGTCGGCGCCGTGTGCAGCACCGGCTTCCTCGAGCAGGCTCTGCCCATCGAGGTGGAGCGCAACGGCCTGCACCTGTGGGGCTGGGTCGGCTTGCCGACCTTCTCCCGCAGCCAGCCGGACCTGCAGTACTTCTACGTGAACGGCCGCATGGTGCGCGACAAGCTGGTCGCTCATGCCGTGCGCCAGGCCTACCGCGACGTGCTTTACAACGGTCGGCACCCGACCTTCGTGCTGTTCTTCGAGGTCGATCCGTCGGTAGTGGACGTCAACGTGCACCCGACCAAGCATGAAGTGCGCTTCCGCGACAGTCGCATGGTCCATGACTTCCTCTACGGCACCCTGCACCGGGCGCTGGCCGAGGTGCGTCCGGATGATCAGCTGGCGCCGCCGGGGGCGACCACCCTCACCGTGCCGCGCCCCACCGGCGCAGAAGCCGGCGAGTTCGGCCCGCAGGGCGAGATGCGTCTGTCCGAGACCGTGCTGGAGGCTCCGGCCGCCGCGCGAGCCTGGCAGCCGAGCCCGTCTTCTGGCGGTTCCGGCGGTTCCGGCGGTGGTGGCGGTGGTGGCTACAGCTATCAACCGACGCGCCCGGAAATCCCGCCGATCCAGGAAGCCCAGGGCGCCTACAAGGCTTACTTCGCTCCGCTGCCCGACCAGGCGCCGCAAGCCCTGCCGGAAAGCAGCCAGGACGTGCCGCCGCTGGGCTACGCCCTGGCGCAGCTCAGGGGTATCTACATCCTCTCGGAGAACGCCCACGGCCTGGTGCTGGTGGATATGCACGCCGCACACGAACGCATCATGTACGAGCGCCTGAAGACCGCCATGGCCAGCGAAGGTCTGCGCGGCCAGCCGCTGCTGGTGCCGGAGTCCATCGCTGTCAGCGAGCGCGAGGCGGATTGCGCCGAGGAGCATGCGAGCTGGTTCTCCAGGCTCGGCTTCGAATTGCAGCGGCTCGGCCCGGAAACCCTGGCGATTCGCCAGATTCCGGCCCTGCTCAAGCAGGCCGAAGCGACCCAGTTGGTGCGCGACGTACTCGCCGACCTGCTGGAATACGGCACCAGCGACCGCATCCAGGCGCACCTCAACGAGCTGCTCGGCACCATGGCCTGCCACGGAGCCGTGCGCGCCAATCGCCGGTTGACGCTGCCGGAGATGAACGGCCTGCTGCGCGACATGGAAATCACCGAGCGCAGCGGCCAGTGCAATCACGGCCGGCCGACCTGGACCCAGCTGGGGCTCGACGAACTGGACAAGCTGTTCCTGCGCGGACGTTGATTTTCGTAAGCCTGCGTTCAGGAAAGTGCAGTAAACTGCGCGCCAAACGATTCAGCAGTGCGCAATTACGAGCTCCCGATGTCCCTGCCTCCCGCGATTTTCCTCATGGGCCCCACCGCCGCCGGCAAGACCGACCTGGCGCTGGAGCTGGCGCGCCTGCTGCCGGTGGAGCTGATCAGCGTGGACTCGGCGCTGATCTACCGCGACATGGACATCGGCACCGCCAAGCCGCCCCGCGATGTGTTGGCCGAGTTCCCGCACCGCCTGATCGATATCCGTGACCCCAGCGAAGCCTATTCGGCGGCGGAGTTCCGCGCCGACGCCCTGGCGGCGATGGCCGAGATCACTGCGGCCGGGAAGATCCCGCTGCTGGTTGGCGGCACCATGTTGTATTTCAAGGCATTGCTGGAAGGCCTGGCCGATATGCCCAGCGCCGACCCGGCGGTGCGCGCCGAACTGGAAGCCTGGGCCGAGGCCGAAGGCTGGGGCGCCCTGCACGCGGAGTTGGCGCGGGTTGACCCGGAGTCGGCCGCGCGCATCCATCCGAACGATCCACAACGCCTGACGCGAGCGCTGGAGGTATACCGCGTAAGCGGTATGTCCATGACTGCACATCGCCAGCGCCAGGCGAGTGAAAATGCGGGTTTCAGCGCGCAAGGCGGCGGGCAATTGCCGTATACTGTCGCCCATCTGGCAATTGCGCCTCTGCAGCGCCAGGTACTGCACGCGCGTATCGCGCAACGTTTTGACCAGATGCTGGAACAGGGCTTCATCGCCGAGGTCGAACGGCTTCGCGCAAGAGGTGACTTGCACGCGGGGCTGCCGTCCATACGAGCGGTGGGTTACCGACAGGTATGGGATTACCTCGAGGGCAAACTGTCCTACGCTGAGATGGTGGAGCGCGGCGTCATCGCCACGCGGCAACTGGCCAAGCGCCAGTTCACCTGGCTGCGTAGCTGGAGCCATCTACACTGGTTGGACAGCCAGGCAGGCGACAATTTGCCGCGTGCCTTGAAATACCTTGAGGCGGTCTCCATATAGGCTCGAGACCTTAATTCCGGCCGTCTATCCTTGGGGTTCAGGACGGCGCTAAGCCAAATTCACTACTACTAAATCAGTTTTTTACCCTTACAAGGAGTGCGGCATATGTCAAAAGGGCATTCGCTACAAGACCCTTACCTCAATACCCTGCGCAAAGAACGCGTCCCGGTTTCCATCTACCTCGTCAACGGCATCAAGCTGCAGGGCCAGATCGAATCCTTCGACCAGTTCGTGATTCTGCTGAAAAACACTGTCAGCCAGATGGTCTACAAGCACGCCATTTCCACTGTTGTTCCCAGCCGTCCGGTGCGTCTGCCCAGCGGTGACCAGCCGGCCGAGCCGGGCAACGTTTGACGGGAGTCCGCCTTGTTCTTTGAGCGCCCGGGTGGTGGGGAACGGGCCATTCTGGTCCATCTGGAAGGTCAGGACCCCGAGGCGCGCGAAGACCCGCAGGAGTTCCAGGAGCTGGCACGTTCGGCGGGTGCGGAATCGGTTGCCTTCGTCAACATTTCGCGCCACCAGCCTTCAGCCAAGTACCTGATCGGCAGCGGCAAGGTCGAAGAGTTGCACGACCTCGTCCATGCCGAGAAGGTCGAGCTGATCATCTTCAACCACACCCTTACGCCGAGCCAGGAGCGCAACCTCGAGCGAGCGCTCGAATGTCGCGTGCTCGACCGGACGGGGTTGATCCTCGATATCTTCGCCCAGCGTGCACGTACCCACGAGGGTAAGTTGCAGGTGGAGCTCGCCCAGCTCGAGCACATGAGCACGCGCCTGGTGCGCGGCTGGACTCACCTTGAGCGCCAGAAGGGCGGTATCGGCCTGCGCGGCCCGGGTGAAACCCAGCTGGAAACCGACCGCCGTTTGCTGCGTGGGCGTATCCGCCAGATCAAGTCGCGCCTGGAAAAGGTCCGCAGCCAGCGCGAGCAGGCCCGTCGCGGCCGTCGTCGCGCGGAGATTCCCGCGGTGTCCCTGGTGGGGTACACCAACGCCGGCAAGTCCACGCTGTTCAACGCATTGACCACCTCCGAGGTCTATGCCGCCAACCAGTTGTTCGCCACCCTCGACCCGACCCTGCGCCGCCTGGAGCTGGATGACGTCGGGCCGATCGTGCTGGCCGACACCGTGGGCTTCATTCGCCACCTGCCGCACAAGCTGGTGGAGGCGTTTCGGGCTACCTTGGAAGAATCCAGCAACTCTGACCTGCTCCTGCACGTGATCGACTCCCACGAGCCCGAACGCGATGCACAGATCGAGCAGGTGCTGGCGGTGCTGCAGGAAATCGGCGCCAATGAGCTGCCGATGCTCGAGGTATACAACAAGATCGACCTGCTGCCGGACATGCAGCCGATGATTCAGCGCGACGAACTCGGCAAGCCCGTCCGGGTCTGGGTGTCGGCGCGCGATTCGCTCGGACTGGAGCTGGTGGAACAGGCGATCGCCGAATTGCTGGGGGAGGACATGTTCGTGGGAACGCTCTGCCTTCCGCAGCGCCTGGGGCGGCTTCGTGCTCAGTTCTTCGAGCTGGGTGCGGTACAGTCCGAGGGGCATGACGAGCAAGGACGCGCCGTGTTGCAGGTTCGCCTGCCGCGTGTCGAGTTGAACCGTCTGGTCAGCCGTGAAGGCTGGCAGCCGGCGGAGTTCATTGCGCAACACACTTTGCAATAAAGCCTGGAACGCTGCTTTTGGCAGCGGCGGAGGCATTCGGTAGCATGGGTGGGCGCGCCGTAGGCGCGTTTTCGCGTTATCAGATGGAGAGCGCTATGGCTTGGAACGAGCCGGGTGACAACTCGAACAAGAACGATCAGGACCCTTGGGGTGGACGCCGTGGTGGCGGTCGCCAGGGCCCGCCTGATCTGGATGAAGCCTTCCGCAAGCTGCAGGACAGCCTGAACGGAATCTTCGGCAAGCCCAAGCGTGGTAGTGGTACCGGCGGTGGTGGTAACGGCAGGGGCGGCAGCCTGGGGCTGTTCGGCATCGGCCTGGGCATCCTCGCCGTGCTGTGGCTGTACAACGCCATCTACGTGGTGGATGAACAGGAGCAGGCGGTGATCCTGCGCTTCGGCAAGTACCACGAAACCGTGGGCCCCGGCCTGAACATCTACTTCCCGCCGATCGACAAGAAGTTCCAGGAGAACGTCACCCGCGAGCGTGCCTACAGCAAGCAGGGTCAGATGCTCACCGAGGACGAGAACATCGTCGAGGTTCCGCTGACCGTGCAGTACAAGGTCAGCAACCTGCAGGACTTCGTGCTCAACGTCGACCAGCCGGAGGTCAGCCTGCAGCATGCCACCGAGAGCGCCCTGCGCCACGTGGCCGGCTCGACCACCATGGACCAGATCCTCACCGAGGGCCGCGAGCAGATGGCTACCGAGGTGCGTGAGCGTCTGCAGCGCTTCATGGACACCTACAAGACCGGCATCTCCGTGACCCAGGTGAACATCCAGAGCGCGGCGGCGCCGCGTGAGGTGCAGGAAGCGTTCGACGACGTGATCCGTGCCCGCGAAGACGAGCAGCGCGAGAAGAATCAGGCCGAAGCCTATGCCAATGGCGTGGTGCCCGAGGCTCGTGGTCAGGCTCAGCGCATCATCGAGGAGGCTAACGGCTACCGCGATGAGGTGGTCGCCCGCGCCCAGGGTGAGGCGGATCGCTTCACCAAGCTGGCCGGCGAATACCACAAGGCGCCGGAGGTCACTCGCCAGCGTCTGTACCTGGACACCATGCAGGATGTCCTCAGCCAGAGCAGCAAAGTGCTGGTAACCGGCCAGCAGGGTCAGAACAACCTGATCTACCTGCCGCTGGACAAGATGATGGACGGCCGTGGTTCGGCAACCCCGAGCAGTACGCCGAGTACTACCAGCAGCGCGCAAGACATCGGTTCGCGGGTGGCCAACGACCTGCAGCAGCGTGACATGCGTACCAGGGAGAGCCGCTGATGAGTAACAAGTCTCTGATTGCCCTGATCGCTGCCGTCGTTGCCGCGGTTGCGCTGTGGAGCACCGTCTACGTCGTCCAGCAGACCGAGCGCGCCGTGCTGCTGCGCTTCGGTCGCGTGGTCGACGCCGACGTGAAGCCGGGCCTGCACTTCAAGATTCCGTACGTCAACCAGGTGCGCAAGTTCGACGGCCGCCTGTTGACCCTGGATTCGCCGACCCAGCGCTTCCTGACGCTGGAGAAGAAAGCGGTGATGGTCGACGCCTACGCCAAGTGGCGTGTCTCCGATGCCGAGCGCTTCTATACCGCGACGTCCGGCATGAAGCAGATCGCCGACGAGCGTCTGTCCCGCCGTCTGGAAGCCGGCCTGCGTGACCAGTTCGGCAAGCGCACCCTGCATGAGGTGGTCTCCGGTGAGCGCGATGCGCTGATGGGCGACATCACCGCTTCGCTGAACCGCATGGCGCAGAAGGAGTTGGGTATCGAGGTCATCGATGTTCGCGTCAAGGCCATCGACCTGCCGAAGGAAGTGAACCGCAGCGTGTTCGAGCGCATGAGCACCGAGCGTGAGCGGGAAGCCCGCGAGCACCGTGCCAAGGGTCGCGAGCTGGCCGAAGGCATTCGTGCCGACGCCGACCGTCAGCGCCGCGTGCTGCTGGCCGAAGCCTATCGTGAAGCGGAAGAAACCCGTGGTGACGGCGATGCCAAGGCGGCGTCGATCTACGCCAAGGCCTACACCGCCGATCCGGAGTTCTATGCCTTCACCCGTAGCCTCAAGGCCTATCGCGAGAGCTTCGCGGACAAGAAGGACGTGCTGGTGCTCGATCCGAGCAACGACTTCTTCCGTTATCTGGAAAAAGCTAAACCGTAAGGGTCCGTCGACGCTTCGTCGTGACCGCGCCGAACCCCGTGTTGCGAGTTGTCCCGATGCCATGTTGAGGCGCGGGCGCCGCGCAACACGGGGTTCGTCCCTTCGGGTTGCGCGTCAAATCACGCCATGCGTCGTTGCGGGACTAGGCAAGGGCCGGCCATTACCGTCGTCCCTCGTCTAGCCTGGCGTGATTTGACGCGGCAACGCGATTCACGCCGAAACATCAACGGACCCTTTTAACTCTCCGGCGGGCGGCAGCGCCCGCCGGAGAAATCGTGTTATCATGGGTCAGCCGGGAAATCCCGGCTTTTTTGCGTCCGCTAGATTCATGTACGAGAGCCATGTGGCAGGAATTCGGCAAAGCATTCTGTCTATTGCTGGTGCTGGAAGGCATCCTTCCGTTCCTGTATCCGCGTGGTTGGCGCGACGCCGTGAGCGGGCTCGGTCGTTTGGGCGACCGCAGTCTGAGACTCATCGGGCTGGGCAGCATGCTGCTCGGCACCGTCCTTCTTTACTGCATTCATTGAAGTGCCGCCCGGCTGAAAGGGGAGAGGCGACATGGCAACGGTAGACCGCTGGCTGCTGCCAGATGGGATCGAAGAAGTGCTGCCACCGGAGGCGGCGCGCGTTGAAGCAGCCCGCCGTCAGGTGCTGGATCTGTTCCAGCGCTGGGGTTACGAGTTCGTCGTCACCCCGCATATCGAATACCTGGAATCCCTGCTGACCGGTGCCGGCCAGGATCTGGACCTGCGTACCTTCAAGGTCACTGATCCGGCGTCCGGCCGCCTGATGGGCTTCCGCGCGGACATCACCCCGCAGGTCGCCCGCATGGACGCCCACAGTCTGCGTCGCGAAGGCCCGAACCGGCTGTGCTACGCCGGCAGCGTGCTGCATGCCCGCCCGCGTGCACTGGCCACTTCGCGCAGCCCGATCCAGTTGGGTGCGGAGCTTTATGGCGATACCGGTTCCGCCGGTGACGTCGAAGTCATCAGCCTGATGCTCGACATGCTGGAAATGGCCCAGGTGCCGGATGTGCACATGGACCTCGGCCATGTCGGCATCTACCGTGGTCTGGCGCAGGCCGCCGGCCTGTCCGGCGAAGTCGAGCAGTTGCTGTTCGACGCCCTGCAACGCAAGGCCGTGGATGAAGTCGCCGCGCTGACCGAGGGTCTGCCGGGCGAGCTTTCCGGCATGCTGCGTGCGCTGGCCGAGCTGTGCGGCAGCCGCGAAGTGCTGGACCAGGCGCGTGCAGTGCTTGCCGGCGCCCCGGCTCCGGTGCAGGCCGCGCTGGCCGACCTGACCGCCATCGCCGATTCGCTGGCGGCGCGCTTCCCGCAGCTGCCGCTGTACTTCGATCTCGGCGAGCTGCGCGGCTATCACTATCACACCGGCGTGGTGTTCGCCGCGTTCGTCCCCGGGGTTGGCGAGTCCATCGCCCAGGGCGGCCGTTACGACCACATCGGCGCCGACTTCGGCCGCGCACGTCCGGCGACCGGTTTCTCCACCGACCTCAAGACCCTGGTCACTCTCGGCCGCGCCCAGCTCGACGAGCCGCGCACCGGAGTCTGGGCGCCGGCCGATGGGGCTGGCTTGTGGCAGGCGGTGCAGCAGCTGCGCCGTCAGGGCGTGCGCGTGGTACAGGCGCTGCCCGGGCAGGATGCGGCTTCGGCTACCGAAGCGGGCTGCGACCAGCAACTGCTGGCTCGCGATGGCAATTGGCAGGTGGTTGCGCTCTGAGGCGCGCCACTTCGAGTTTCCGCCGGCCGAGGCCGGCACCGAACATCCACGATGGGGACAAGTGTTATGGGTAAGAATGTCGTAGTCCTGGGCACCCAGTGGGGTGATGAGGGCAAAGGCAAGATCGTCGACCTGCTGACCGACCAGGCTGCTGCCGTGGTGCGTTACCAGGGCGGCCACAACGCCGGTCACACCCTGGTAGTCGCTGGCGAGAAAACCGTTCTGCACCTGATTCCGTCGGGCATCCTGCGCGAAGGCGTGCAGTGCCTGATCGGCAACGGCGTGGTGCTGGCGCCCGATGCGCTGATGCGCGAAATCGCCAAGCTGGAAGAGAAAGGTGTACCGGTGCGCGAGCGCCTGCGCATCAGCCCGTCCTGCCCGCTGATCCTGTCCTTCCACGTCGCCCTGGACCAGGCTCGCGAGAAGGCCCGTGGCGACGCCAAGATCGGCACCACCGGTCGCGGCATCGGCCCGGCTTACGAAGATAAAGTGGCCCGTCGCGGCCTGCGCGTGGGCGACCTGTTCCATCGTGAGCGTTTCGCTGCCAAGCTGGGCGAGTTGCTGGACTACCACAACTTCGTCCTGCAGAACTATTACAAGGAGCCGGCCGTCGACTTCCAGAAGACCCTGGACGAGTGCATGGCCTACGCCGAGGAGCTGCGTCCGCTGATGGCCGACGTGACCTCGACCCTGCACGACCTGCGTCGCGGCGGCGAGAACATCATGTTCGAAGGCGCCCAGGGCTCGCTGCTGGACATCGACCACGGTACCTACCCGTTCGTCACCAGCTCCAACACCACCGCTGGCGGCACCGCTACCGGTTCGGGCTTCGGTCCGCTGTACCTGGATTACATCCTGGGTATCACCAAGGCCTACACCACCCGCGTGGGTTCCGGCCCGTTCCCGACCGAGCTGTTCGATGACGTCGGTGCGCACCTGGCCAAGGTTGGTCACGAGTTCGGCGCCACCACCGGCCGTGCCCGTCGTTGCGGCTGGTTCGACGCCGTCATCCTGCGTCGTGCCATCGAGATCAACAGCCTGTCCGGCCTGTGCCTGACCAAGCTGGACGTTCTCGACGGCCTGGAAACCGTGCGCATCTGTACCGGCTACAAGAATGCCGCCGGCGAACTGCTGACCGACGCGCCGACCGATGCCGACAGCTACATCGGCCTGCAGCCGATCTACGAGGACCTGCCGGGCTGGAGCGAATCCACCGTGGGTGTTCAGACCCTCGAGGGCCTGCCGGCCAATGCTCGTGCTTACATCAAGCGCGTCGAGGAGCTGGTCGGTGCGCCCATCGACATCATCTCCACCGGCCCGGATCGCGCCGAGACCATCGTCCTGCGCCACCCGTTCGCCTGATCCGCGTTGTGCATTGCAACGGGCCGCTCATGCGGCCCGTTGTCGTTTCAGGGGATCGACGCTGCGCGGCGGCACGCGCTTTGCTGGTGAATCGGATCGGCGCCTTTCGCGCCAGACATCCGTTACGTCCGGAGGAAGCCCGCCGTGTCCGCCGTCCTGTCCCTGTTGCGCAGCCGCCTGCTGCGCCCCGCTTTCATTGCCCTGGGGATCGCGCTGCTGGTGCAGTTGGTGATTGCTCTGTGGCTCACCCGCAGCACCGTCGATGCTCTGGTCGGCGACCTCGGCACGCACCTGGGTAACGAATCGCAACGTCTGGCCGGTGAGCTGGAGCAGGCGGGTCGGGAAGTGACCTCCGGGCTGAACGATCTTTCCGCGCGCACTCGCGAGCGCCTGGGCTCGGCGCTCTCCGCGCGGCTGGAGGAGGAGCAGGGTCAGTTGCGCCAGAGTCTGGAGCAGAGCCTGCGCCAGTCCGCCACCGAATTGGCGCAGTTGCTCGCTGCCGTGGCGCCCAGGGCGATGTGGGACAACGACGTGCCGTTGCTCTCCGACTATGCCCGCCGCGCCCAGGCCAATCCCAATGTGCTGTTCGTGGTCTATGACGACCCGCAGGGGCAGCACCTGACCCGCTATCTCAATCGCGAAGACGTGCGGATCAATGCGCTGCTGGAAAAGGGCAAGGGCGAGCGCGCGCTGGACAAGGTGCTGGAGGCGGCTAGCCATGATGCTTCGGTGTTCCTCGTCGAGGTGCCGATCAGCCCCAATGGCGTGGTCATTGGTACGGTGCGCCTGGGCGTTTCCACCGATGTCATCGAGAAGCAGATCGCCGCACTGGATCAGCGCTTCTCCGCCCTGGTCGCCAGTGGTGACCAGTTGGTGGGCGATAGCCTGGCCGGCGCCGCGGCCGACAGCACCAAAGCGCTCACGGCGCGCCTGCAATCGGCGAAGCAGGCGGCGGACGGCATGAGCCAGGGTGCCAAAACCTCCATCGAAGAGGCGGCAGGAACATTGCGCTGGCGTATCGGCATGGGGCTTCTGTTGGTTGGCCTCGGCGTCTTGCTGTGCCTCGCGGTGGTGCTGGGGCGGCGTGTGGTGAATCGCCTGCGCCTGCTGATCGATGCGCTGAATGACCTGGCAGCCGGGGAGGGCGATCTGACCCGCCGCGTGCAACTGGATAGCCGTGACGAGTTGGGCGAGATGGCGACGGCGGTGAACCGCTTCGTCGACAAACTGCAGCCCATCGTCCGTGAGGCCGGACAGGTGGCGCAGCGGACCGGCAGCGAAATCGCCGCGCTGGCCAGCCGTAGCGCCAGTGCCGAAGCGGCGGCGGATCGCCAGCGCAATGAAGTGGCCGGCAGCCTGGAAGCGCTCTCCGGGATGGCGGCGGAAGCGGAACTGGAAAGCCGCTCCATGCAGGCGGCGCTGGCGCGGGTCGGCGAGATCCGCAAAGCGGCGCAGGATAATGCCGCCATTGCCCGCAAGGTGGGCGGCCTGATCGAAGCCCTGGAGTCCCGCGTGCAGAACGGCGCCGCCGTGATCGAGCGCCTGGCGCGGCAGAGCGAGCAGATCGAAGTGGTGCTCTCGGTGATCCATGGCATCGCCGAGCAGACCAACCTGCTGGCGCTGAACGCAGCCATCGAGGCGGCGCGTGCGGGCGAAAGCGGGCGTGGCTTCGCCGTGGTGGCGGATGAAGTGCGTGCGCTGGCCAGCAAGACCCAGCAATCCACCGGCGATATCCAGTCGCACATCGGTGCACTGCAGGAGGGTGCGCGTGAGGCGGTGTCCGCCATCGGGCAGGCTCGCGAGCAGGCGGTGCAGGGACTGGCGGCGCTGCAGGATAGCGAGCGGCTACAGCGCGAAGTGCAGAGCGCGGTGGAGGAGGTGCACGGCGCCATCGAGGCGGCAACCCATTCGGCGCAACAGCAGGCGGCCGGCGCCGCGGCAGTGCGCGGGCGGGTCGAGGTGATCCATGCCGAGGCGAGCCGCGCAGCGGAAGCGGTGAGTGCGACCGCCAGCAGCGGGCGGGTGCTCGATGGCCTGGCCGGCCAGTTGCGCGCCAGCCTGGGGCAGTTCAAGGCCTGAAGGAGCGCTGGAAATTTTTCGTAGGAGCGGACTCCGTCCGCGATAGGTCCGCATCGCGCCGGATACCATCGCGGACTACGCCAGGTTTGACGTCCCTGGAAAGGCGGAAAGCCGAAAACGAAAAAGCCGAGCAGTGCTCGGCTTTTTCGTTGAAGATGGTGCCCAGGAGAAGACTCGAACTTCCACGGTGTTGCCACCGCTAGGACCTGAACCTAGTGCGTCTACCAATTCCGCCACCTGGGCATGCTTTTCAGCATGGGTGCGATGATCGCTCATCGTCTTGCGGTGATGCAACCCTTGGTTGCATCGGGCGGTCTATCGTTCGGTTATCAGGGTTCCGAACCCGCCGTGATAAAGCCTGTCATCGACTGACTTTACCCTTGAATAAGTGGTGCCCAGGAGAAGACTCGAACTTCCACGGTGTTGCCACCGCTAGGACCTGAACCTAGTGCGTCTACCAATTCCGCCACCTGGGCACTGGATGTGATGATCGCTCATCGCTTCCGTGTTACAACGTCTGTCTGACGCTGTGGGCGCGAACTATACGGAGCCAGGTTTCGCTTGTAAACCCCTGATGCGATAAAAAATTTATTCGTGCCCAAAGCTGACCGACGAGCGGATTTCGCGCTTCAATAAGCAGATGGCGAACCATCCCTATATAGATAAGGTGACCTCACTTTAATGGCCGATTGGCAAAACCTCGATCCCGAGGCCGCCCGCGAGGCGGAAAAATACGACAACCCCATCCCCAGCCGTGAACTCATCCTGGCGCACCTTGCCGAGCGCGGTGCACCCGCGACGCGGTCCCAGTTGATGGACGAACTCGGCCTCTCCGGCGAAGAACCGGAAGAAGCATTGCGCCGCCGACTGCGCGCCATGGAGCGCGACGGCCAGCTTATCTATACCCGCCGTGGCGCCTACGCGCCGGTGGACAAGCTCGACCTGATCCTCGGCCGCATCGCCGGCCACCGCGACGGCTTCGGCTTCCTGATTCCCGATGACGGCAGTGACGACCTGTTCCTCAGCCCGACGCAGATGCGCCTGGTGTTCGACGGCGACCGCGCCCTGGCGCGCGTGTCGGGCTTCGATCGCCGGGGTCGCCGCGAAGGCGCCATAGTAGAAGTGGTCGAACGCGCCCACGAGACCATCGTGGGGCGCTACTTCGACGAGAGCGGCATTGGCACAGTGGTCGCCGACAACCCGAAGATCCAGCAGGAAGTGCTGATCCCGCCGGGGAAGGCTGGCAAGGCCAAGCACAACCAGTTCGTCCAGGTGCGCATCGACGTCTGGCCGAACGTGCATCGCCAGGCCCAGGGTGAGGTGGTGGAAGTGCTCGGCGACTACATGGCGCCGGGCATGGAGATCGAAGTCGCGCTGCGCAGCTACGATATTCCCCACACCTGGCCCGAGGCAGTGGAGAAGGAAGCGGCCAAGCTCAAGCCCGAAGTGCTGGAGAAGGACAAGGAGAAGCGCGTCGACCTGCGCGCCCTGCCTTTCGTCACCATCGACGGCGAGGATGCCCGCGACTTCGACGATGCGGTCTACGCCGAGAAGCGCAAGGGCGGCGGCTGGAAGCTGTTCGTCGCCATCGCCGACGTCTCTCATTATGTGAAGGTCGGTTCGGCCCTGGATGAAGAGGCGGCCAAGCGCGGCAACTCGGTGTACTTCCCCGAGCGCGTCATCCCGATGCTGCCGGAGATCCTCTCCAACGGCCTGTGCTCCCTGAATCCGCTGGTCGATCGCCTGGCCATGGTCTGCGAGATGAATCTCTCCAAGGCCGGCAAGATGACCGACTACCAGTTCTACGAGGCGGTCATTCATTCCCATGCGCGCCTGACCTACACCAAGGTCAGCCAGTACCTGGAAACCCCGGACAGCCCAGAAGGCCAGCGCCTGAAGGAGCAGCTGCCGGCGGTGGTGCCGCACCTGAACACCCTTTATGACCTGTACAAGGTTCTCGTTGGCGCGCGCCACGTACGTGGGGCGATTGATTTCGAGACCCAGGAAACCCGCATCGTCTTCGGCGCGGACCGCAAGATCTCGGAAATCCGCCCGACCCAGCGCAACGATGCGCACAAGCTGATCGAGGAGTGCATGCTGGCGGCCAACGTCGCCACTGCGAAGTTCCTGGAGAAGCATGCGATCCCGGCGCTGTACCGCGTCCACGATGGTCCGCCGCAGGAGAAGCTGAACAACCTGCGCCAGTTCCTCGGCGAACTGGGGCTGACGCTGTATCGCGGCAAGGGCGATCCGACCCCGGCGGACTACCAGAAACTGCTGGAGTCCATCCAGGGCCGACCGGACCTGCAACTGATCCAGACCGTGATGCTGCGCTCCCTGAGCCAGGCGGTGTACAGCCCGGAGAACGCCGGCCACTTCGGCCTGAACTACGAGGCGTATACCCACTTCACTTCGCCGATCCGCCGTTATCCGGACCTGCTGACTCACCGCGCCATCCGTGGCCTGATCCGCTCCAAGGCGGCCTCCGAGCACGTGCAGCGCGTCGGCGCCGCCAGCATGCCGAAGGCGCGCATCTATCCGTATGACGAAGCCCGCCTTGCCCAGCTGGGCGAGCAGTGCTCGATGACCGAGCGCCGCGCCGACGAGGCGACCCGCGATGTCACCAACTGGCTGAAGTGCGAGTTCATGCGCGAGCGCGTGGGCGAGACCTTCCCCGGCGTGATCACGGCGGTGACCGGCTTCGGCATCTTCGTCGAGTTGACTGACATCTATGTCGAAGGCCTGGTCCACGTCACTGCGCTACCGGGTGACTACTACCACTTCGACGCCGTACATCACCGCCTCGCTGGCGAGCGTACCGGCCGCAGCTTCCGTCTCGGCGATACCGTGGAAGTCGTGGTGGCACGCGTCGACCTGGACGAGCGCAAGATCGACTTCGAGCTGTCCGACAACGTGCTCAGCGCGCCCATCGGCCGCAAGAAACGCGGCGAAAAAGCCGAGCCCGTGAAGGGTAAGGTGGCGGGCGGCAAGGCAGGCAAAGGCAAGGTGGGTCGTGGCGCTCCGGTGCAGGAACGACCGGCCAAGCCCAAGCGCGATTTCGCCGACGATCCGTTCTTCGCGCCCGACGTGGCCGTGGCGCCCTCCAGCCAGCCGCGCAAGCGCAAGGTCGGCGTAGTCCAGGCGTTGCCCTCGGTCGCGCCGGAAATGCTGGCCAAGGCGGATGAGCTGCTCGGCAATACCGATGTGCGCAAGAGCCGCGAGGTGAAGAAGGCGCTGCTCGACGAAGCCAAGGTCGGTGGCAAGAAACCGGTCGCCGGCCAAGGCAAGGGTAACGGCAAAGGGGCACCCGCCGCCGGCAAGCCGCGCAATCCTTCGAAACAGAAAGCCCGGTCTGCCAAGCCGACCAAGCATCGCAAGGGCTCCTCCGCGCCCAAGGCGGGCGGTACTGGCGGCGCTCCGGCCAGCAAGCGTAAGGCGAAGAAATGAGTCAGTGGGAAAAGGTCTACGGGGTTCATGCCGTAGAAGCGTTGCTGCGCCATCACCCCAAGCGGGTCAAGCAGCTGTGGCTGGCTGAAGGCCGGCATGACCCGCGCGTCCAGGCGCTGGTTGAGCTGGCCGGTCAGGTGCGCGTGCCGGTGGGCACGCGCGACCGCAAGGAGCTGGACGAGTGGGCTGAAGGGGTGCACCAGGGGGTGGTCGCCGAGGTCAGCCCGAGCCAGGTGTGGGGCGAGAACATGCTGGAGGAGCTGCTGGAGCGCTCTTCCGGTCCGGCGCTGCTGCTGGCGCTGGACGGCGTGACCGACCCGCTCAACCTCGGCGCTTGCCTGCGCACCGCCGATGCGGCGGGCGCGCTGGCGGTCATCGTGCCGAAGGACAAGTCCGCCACCCTCAACGCCACCGTGCGTAAAGTCGCCTGCGGTGCCGCCGAGGTGATCCCGCTGGTGGCCGTGACCAACCTCGCGCGCACCCTGGAGAAACTCCAGCAGCGTGGCCTGTGGATCGTCGGCACTGCCGGCGAGGCGACCCAGATGCTCTATGAACTCGACCTCACCGGGCCGACCGTGCTGGTGATGGGCGCCGAGGGCAAGGGCATGCGCCGCCTGACCCGCGAGCATTGCGACTACCTGGCCAAGCTGCCGATGCAGGGTAGCGTCAGCAGCCTGAACGTCTCGGTGGCCACCGGCGTGTGCCTGTTCGAGATCGTCCGCCAGCGCCAGCTCAAGGCCGGCGCCTAGCTTCTTTTCGTAGGAGCGAGGGGGATGCCCAGTTCTTGCTCGCGAACGGTGCCGGCTCCGAGCTTGCCCGGTTCGCGAGCAAGCTCGCTCCTGCAGGCCTGTCGTTGCGCCTGCTGTTCAAATAATCGTCAATTTCCTTGCGCCACCTTCCCCCCTTCTCTAGAATGTCGGCCCTTGTCGTCCGGGCAGGCGTTTGCGCGTCCTTCCGAGCGGCAAGGTAAAAATCATTCACTCCTTGCCTGACCGCTTCGTCGGCAGGCTGCAATCCGTAAGGAGCATTTATGCGTCATTACGAAATCGTGTTCCTGGTTCACCCGGACCAGAGCGAACAAGTCGGTGGCATGGTCGAGCGTTACACCAAGGCCATCGAAGAAGACGGCGGCAAAGTCCACCGTCTGGAAGACTGGGGCCGTCGTCAGCTGGCTTACGCCATCAACAACGTGCACAAGGCTCACTACGTTCTGATGAACGTCGAGTGCACCGCCAAGGCCCTGGCAGAGCTGGAAGACAACTTCCGCTACAACGACGCCGTGATCCGTAACATGGTCATCCGTCGCGACGAAGCCGTTACCGGCCAGTCCGAAATGCTGAAGGCCGAAGAGAGCCGCAACGAGCGCCGCGAGCGCCGTGAGCGTCCCGAATCGAACGAGGGCGAGTCCGCTGACGGCGAAGATAGCCGCGACAGCGCTGACGAGTAATCCCGGACCAGTATTGAGGAGCCACACACATGGCACGTTTCTTCCGTCGTCGTAAGTTCTGCCGTTTCACCGCTGAAGGCGTGAAAGAGATCGATTACAAGGATCTCAACACCCTGAAGGCCTACGTTTCCGAAACCGGCAAGATCGTTCCGAGCCGCATCACCGGCACCAAGGCCAAGTACCAGCGTCAGCTGGCGACCGCTATCAAGCGCGCCCGCTACCTGGCCCTGCTTCCCTACACCGACAGCCACGGCCGTTGATCGGGCAGTCGACTGGGATTGATGGATAGATCGCATGCGCGCATTGGCTGAATTTGTCATGCGAGGCCGCATGCAGGCGACCCTGGTGGTCGTCGCAGCCGCGGTACTGCAGCCGTTGTTCTGGCTCGGTGCCGCAGCAGGCAGTCTGGTGCTGTTGCGCCGTGGCGCCAGCGATGCCTTTGGCATCCTGGGCTGGGCGCTGCTTCCGGCACTGGCCTGGTGGTACCTGGGTGACCCCAGCGTGAGTCTGGTTCTGGTGGGTAGTGCCGTGCTGGCGCAGGTTCTGCGCAGCAAGGTGTCCTGGAACCAGGTGATGCTGGCGAGCGTTGTGCTCGGTGCGGTGTTCGTGCTGCTGCTCAGCACGGTGTCGGCCGGGTTGGTCTCTGCTCTTGCCGAAGCGTTCGGCAAGGCACTGCCGCAGATTCTGGCCGAAGCCAAGCTTTCGCCGGAACAGTTGGCCGCCCTGCAGGCGGAGATGGTTCCGACCATCACCGGCCTGATGGCTGCCTCGCTGCAGACGATCAGCCTGATGTGCCTGATGCTGGCGCGTTATTGGCAAGCAGTGCTGTACAACCCGGAAGGGTTTGGCCGCGAGTTCCGCGCACTGCGCCTGTCGCCGGGCACGGCTATCGCGCTGCTGGTCGGCGTCGTGGCTCTGCCCTTCGCAGGTCCCGCAGCCACCATGCTGGCGCCGCTGTGCATGATCCCGCTGCTGTTCGCCGGGATCGCACTGGGCCACGGGCTGGTTGCGCTGAAGAAGCTTCCGGGCTTCTGGCTGGCACCGCTGTACCTGCTGGTATTCGTACTGGGCAATGTGATCTGTCTTGTCGCCGTGGTCGACAGTCTGTTTGATTTTCGCGGTCGTCTGGCGAAGCGCCAGAAAGCTGCGAACGGTGAAGGTTAAAAGTTAAGAGGTAAGACTCAAATGGAAGTCATCCTGCTGGAAAAGATCGCCAAACTGGGCAACCTGGGCGACAAGCTGAACGTAAAGGGCGGTTACGCCCGTAACTACCTGCTGCCGCAGGGCAAAGCCACCGCTGCCACCGCTGCCAACGTCGCTGCTTTCGAAGAGCGCCGTGCAGAGCTGGAAAAAGCCGCTGCTGAGAAGAAAGCCGCTGCTGAAGCTCGTGCTGCCCAACTGGCCGAACTGATCGTGACCATCGGCGCCCACGCTGGCGACGAAGGCAAACTGTTCGGTTCGATCGGCACCCGCGACATCGCCGACGCCGTTTCGGCTGCCGGCTACCCGCTGGAAAAGAGCGAAGTTCGCCTGCCCGACGGCGCCCTGCGCGCTGTAGGCGAATACAACATCGAAGTGCAACTGCACATGGATGTTGATGCAACCCTGCACGTGGTTGTAGTCGCCGAGTAAGCGATCCGTCGCTAGGACGTTTCGCACGGCTTGCCTGTGCGAAGCTGTCCGCTAACAATGGGCACGGTGCCGATCCTCGGTCCGTGCCCTTTGTTTTTTCCGCCGTTTCACTCAATACGAAGAGCCCATGAACGACATCACCGTCCCCGAGCAATACGACCTGCAGACCGCTTCCCTCAAGGTGCCGCCGCACTCGATCGAAGCCGAACAGGCGGTGCTGGGTGGCCTGATGCTCGACAACAATGCGTGGGAGCGGGTGTCGGACGCCGTATCCGACGGCGACTTCTACCGCCATGACCATCGCCTGATCTTCCGTGCCGTGTACAAGCTCGCCGAGGGCAACCAGCCGATCGACGTGGTGACCCTCTCCGAGATGCTCGAACGCGAGGGCCAGCTGTCCCAGGTGGGCGGCCTTGCCTACCTCGCCGAACTGGCGAAGAACACTCCTTCGGTGGCCAACATCAAGGCGTACGCGAACATCATCCGCGAGCGCGCCACGCTGCGGCAGCTGATCGGCATCAGCAGCGATATCGCCGACAGCGCCTTCAACCCGGAAGGGCGCAGCGCCAACGAAGTGCTCGACGAAGCCGAGCGCAAGATCTTCGAGATCGCCGAAGCGCGACCCAAGACCGGCGGCCCGGTGGGGATCAGCGACATCCTGGTCAAGACCATCGATCGCATCGACTACCTGTTCAACACCAGCGAGGCGCTGACCGGGATTTCCACCGGCTTCACCGACCTCGATGAAAAGACCAGCGGCCTGCAGCCCGCCGACCTGGTGATCGTCGCTGGCCGTCCGTCCATGGGTAAGACCACCTTCGCCATGAACCTGGTGGAGAACGCCCTGATGCGCACCGACAAGGCGATCCTGGTGTACTCCCTGGAGATGCCCTCCGACTCCATCGTGATGCGTATGCTCGCGTCGCTCGGCCGCATCGACCAGACCAAGGTGCGTGCGGGCAAGCTGGATGACGAGGATTGGCCGCGCCTGACCTCGGCGGTGAACCTGCTCAACGACCGCAAGCTGTTCATCGACGATACCGCCGGTATCTCGCCCTCGGAAATGCGTGCGCGGACCCGCCGCCTGGCCCGCGAACACGGCGAGATCGGCCTGATCATGGTCGACTACCTGCAGCTGATGCAGATTCCCGGTTCCGCCGGCGACAACCGTACCAACGAGATTTCCGAGATTTCCCGCTCGCTCAAGGCGCTGGCAAAGGAATTCAACTGCCCGGTGGTGGCGCTCTCGCAGCTCAACCGCTCGCTGGAACAGCGTCCCAACAAACGCCCGGTGAACTCGGACCTGCGTGAATCCGGAGCGATCGAGCAGGACGCCGACGTGATCATGTTCGTCTACCGCGACGAGGTGTATCACCCGGAGACCGAGTTCAAGGGCGTCGCCGAAATCATCATCGGCAAGCAGCGTAACGGTCCCATCGGCACCGTGCGCGTGGCCTTCCTCGGTCGCTACAGCCGCTTCGAGAACCTCGCGCCCGGCATGTACAACTTCGAAGACGAGTGACCTGGCCACATATCGCATGACGGACGGGCGTCTTAAAATGGACGCCCGTTTCTTTTTCAGAGTCCGCCATGCGCCCGCTCGTCGCCACCGTCGATCTTTCCGCCATCCGCCACAACTACGCCGTCGCCAAGCGCTGCGCGCCGGGCCGCCAGGCGTTCGCGGTGGTCAAGGCGAATGCCTACGGGCATGGTGCGCGGGAGGTGGTCAGCAGCCTGCACGACGAGGCCGATGGCTTTGCCGTGGCCTGCCTGGAGGAAGCCGCGGAAGTACGCGCGCTGCACGCTGATGCCCGCATCCTGCTGCTGGAAGGCTGCTTCGAACCGAACGAATACCTGATCGCCGCACAGCTGCGCCTGGATGTGGCGGTGCAGGGGCCGGAGCAGGCCCAGGCACTGCTCGCCGCGCTACTGCCGAGCGCGTTGAACGTCTGGATGAAGCTGGATTCCGGCATGCACCGCCTGGGCTTCTCGCCGGAGGCACTGCGTGACTGGCACTCGCGTTTGCGCCAGGCGCCGCAAGTGGCCGACCTGAACCTGATGAGCCACTTCGCCAACGCCGACCTGCGCGGTGACGACCTGACCGAAGACCAGGTGGCCTGCTTCCTCAGTGTGCTCGACCTGGACTTCGACCTGCGCTCCCTGGCCAACTCCGCCGCCGTGCTGACCATTCCCGCCGCCCACATGGACTGGATTCGCCCCGGCATCATGCTCTACGGCGCCACACCCTTCGCCGACATCGGCGCGGCCGAACTGGGCCTGCGCCCGGCGATGAGCCTGGAAGCACAGTTGATCGCCGTGCGTGAGGTGCAGGCGGGGGAAAGCGTCGGTTATGGCGCGGCCTGGGTGGCGCAGCGCCCGTCGCGCATCGGCACGGTGAGCTGCGGCTATGCCGACGGTTACCCGCGTCATGCGCCGAGCGGAACCCCGGTGCTGGTGCGCGGACAGCGAGTGCCGCTGGCGGGCCGGGTGTCGATGGACATGCTGGCCGTCGACCTCACCGATCTGCCCGATGCCGCAGTCGGCGATCCGGTCGAGCTGTGGGGGGCGAATCTCCCGGTGGACGAGGTGGCGAGCCATGCCGGGACCATCGGCTACGAGCTGCTGACCAAGGTCACCGCGCGCGTACCACGCCGCTACTGCAGCTGATCAGACGCGGTCCTCCGAGGTCTGGCTGCTGTCCTGCCAGAGTTCGCTGCCTTCGCCGGCACCTTCGTTGGCGATGGCATAGCTCGCCCGACCATTGCCCTTCACGTCATACAGCGCCTGGTCGGCGGCCTTGTACAGCTTGCTGAACTGCATCGCGTGGCTCGGATAGATGGCGACGCCGATGCTGGGGGTGATGCGCAGTTCGAGCGTGTCGAACT
This sequence comes from Pseudomonas sp. B1-22, assembly GCF_050474425.1. NCBI lineage: Bacteria > Pseudomonadati > Pseudomonadota > Gammaproteobacteria > Pseudomonadales > Pseudomonadaceae > Pseudomonas > Pseudomonas sp. B1-22. The sequence continues at coordinate 512,149 of NZ_JBCHVH010000003.1, forward strand.
GCACCGGGCGTGACAGCTCGTTGAGCAGGCGCCTGGCGATTTCGCGGGCGTGGCCTTCGGCATCCGGGCCGGCAATCAGGGCGGCGAACTCATCACCACCCAGCCGCGCCACGCAATCGCTGGCGCGCACGCACTGGCGCAGGCGGTGCCCGACGCTCTGCAGCATGAAGTCGCCGGCATCGTGGCCGTGGGTGTCGTTGATCGGTTTGAAGTGATCGAGGTCGATCAGCATCAGCGCCAGGGTCTCGCCGTTCTGCTGGGCGCGCTCCAGCGCCTGTTCGGCGTGTTCGACCAGGAAGCGGCGGTTGGGCAGGCCGGTCAAGGGGTCGTAGTGCGCCGCGTGTTGCAGCTGGGCTTCGCGTTCGCGCAGCAGCTGGTTGCTCTGGGTCAGTTCGGCGGTGCGTTCGGCGACGGCCTTGGCCAGGTCCTGCTGCGCGCTCTGCATCATGGAGAGGCGCGCGTTCTTTTCCCGGTTGGCCTGTTCCACGGCCTGCGCACGCTCGCGCTTGAGGCTGCGGATGCGCGAGGTGAGGGCGAAGGAGAAGAGCACCGACTCCATGGCGACGGCGATCGGGAAGATGTAGGTGGTCGTCGGTTGCGGTTGCACCACGGCCAGGGCGCGCATCACCGAGATGCTCACGCTGCCGAGCACCAGGCCGAAGCCGAGCAGGTAGAGGAAGGCGGGCAGGGAGCCTTGGCGCCAGCGCGTCAGCGCCGCGCCCAAGGCTGCCGGTACACCGATAAGGGTGACCACCACCAGCATCCAGCTGGCGGCGCCGCGTAGCTGCAGTGCGCCGAGGAGGATGGTGAGCAGGTACAAGACACAGTTCAGGTTCAGCAGGTGGTGCGCCCAGCGCACGTGCCGGCGGGTCTGCAGCAGGGTGATGGTGAAGCGGTGCACGCACAGCCCCCAGAGCGAGGGCAGGGTGATGCGGTCCAGCCACCAGGGCACGGCGTGCTCGGGCCAGAGGTACTTGAAGCCGTGGCCGGTCATGCCGAGGCTGAACAGCAGCGCCGCGGCGGTGGTCAGTACGTACCAGAGATAGGCGCGGTCGTGCAGGGTCAGCAGGATGAACAGGTTGTACAACAGCAGCGCTGTGATCAGGCCATAGACTACGCCAAGGAACAGGTTGGTGTCGGCGCGGTGGTCCTGCAGGTCGTCCAGTGACCAGACGCGCAGCGGGAAGGAGTTGCCGGCGGGATCATAGGTGCGCAGGTAGAGCCGCAGCGGTCCGGCGCCCTCGGGCAGGTGGAATACCGGACGCCGGTAGCCACGGTCGCGGCCGGCGGAGAAGGGCACCGATTCGCCGGAGAGGCGTTCGACGTAGCGCCCCTGTTCGTCGGGCAGGTACAGGCGCAGGTCCTTGAGGTTGACCGCGTCCACTTCCAGCCACCAGCCGCCGGGCGGCGTCTGCCGGCGGTCGAGGTCCAGGCGCAGCCACCAGGTGCTGGAACTCTGGCCGACGCTGGTGCGGCCATTGGCCGGAACGAAGTCGCGGCTGCGCTGCACCTCGTCGAACGACAGCCCGCCGCTGCGATCCTCGAGGAGTTCCAGGCTGCCATTGAGCCAGGTGCCACTGGCATATGAGTCCAGCTCGACTGCGGCGGCCTGGCCGACCAGCAGCGCGAGCACCAGCACGAAAACATGACGCACGGCACGCACTCCCTGTGCCTTGGGGTATCCCGGCACCTACTGCGGATGGTGGCTGGAGTATAGCCATATGATGGCACTGGCGAGCGAGCGCCCGCGGGTTAAATCTGAGTTCACTGGTCGGATTTGTACACTTTTTGTGCTATATTTCGCGCCCGCGTTTTTCCGCGATACCTATTCGAGATACCCCGGTGCCCGTGATGCAAGCCGCCAAACCGCTGTTCGACTATCCCAAGTTCTGGGCCGAGTGTTTCGGCCCGGCGCCGTTCCTGCCCATGAGCAAGGAAGAGATGGATCAGCTCGGCTGGGATTCCTGCGACATCATCATCGTCACCGGCGATGCCTATGTTGACCATCCGTCCTTCGGCATGGCCATCATCGGCCGCCTGCTGGAAGCCCAGGGCTTCCGCGTCGGGATCATTTCCCAGCCCGACTGGCAGTCGAAAGACGACTTCATGAAGCTGGGCAAGCCGAACCTGTTCTTCGGCGTCGCCGCCGGCAACATGGACTCGATGATCAACCGCTACACCGCCGACCGGAAGATCCGCTCCGACGACGCCTACACCCCTGGCGGCAACGCCGGCAAGCGCCCGGACCGTGCCAGCATGGTCTACAGCCAGCGCTGCCGCGAGGCGTACAAGGGCGTGCCGATCGTGCTTGGCGGCATCGAGGCCTCGCTGCGCCGCATCGCGCACTACGACTACTGGCAGGACAAGGTCCGCCATTCGATCCTGATGGATGCCAAGGCCGACATCCTGCTGTTCGGCAACGCCGAGCGCGCCGTGGTGGAAGTGGCCCAGCGCCTGGCCGCCGGCGAGTCCATCGAGTCGATCACCGACGTGCGCGGCACCGCCTTCGTCCGTCGCGACACCCCCGAGGGCTGGTTCGAGCTGGACTCCACCCGCATCGACCGTCCGGGCAAGATCGACAAGATCATCAACCCCTACGTGAACACTCAGGACACCGCCGCCTGCGCCATCGAGCAGGAGAAGGGCGAGCAGGACGACCCGAACGAAGCCAAGGTCGTCGAGCTGCTGCCGCACCCGCGCCTGGAGCGCGAGCGCACGGTGATCCGCCTGCCGTCCTACGAGAAGGTCAAGAGCGACCCGGTGCTCTACGCCCACGCCAACCGCGTGCTGCACCTGGAGACCAATCCGGGCAACGCCCGCGCCATGGTCCAGCGTCACGGCGAGACCGACATCTGGTTCAACCCGCCGCCCATCCCGCTGACCACCGAGGAGATGGACTACGTCTTCGGCCTGCAGTACGCCCGCGTGCCGCACCCCGAGTACGGCGGCGCGAAGATCCCGGCCTACGAGATGATCCGCTTCTCGGTGAACATCATGCGTGGCTGCTTCGGCGGCTGCACCTTCTGCTCCATCACCGAGCACGAAGGCCGCATCATCCAGAGCCGCTCGGAAGACTCGATCATCCGCGAAATCGAGGAAATCCGTGACCGCGTACCGGGCTTCACCGGCGTCATCTCCGACCTCGGCGGGCCGACCGCGAACATGTACCGCATCGCCTGCAAGGACCCGGAGATCGAGCGTCACTGCCGCAAGCCGTCCTGCGTCTGGCCGGGCATCTGCGAGAACCTCAACACCGACCACTCCTCGCTGATCCAGCTGTACCGCCGCGCCCGCGACCTGCCGGGGGTGAAGAAGATCCTCATCGCCTCGGGCCTGCGCTACGACCTGGCCGTGGAGTCCCCGGAATATGTCAAGGAGCTGGTGACGCACCACGTCGGCGGCTACCTGAAGATCGCCCCGGAGCACACCGAAGAAGGCCCGCTGTCGAAGATGATGAAGCCGGGCATCGGTACCTACGACGCCTTCAAGCGCATGTTCGAGAAGTTCTCCAAGGAGGCGGGCAAGGAGCAGTACCTGATCCCGTACTTCATCGCCGCGCACCCGGGCACCAGCGACGAGGACATGATGAACCTCGCCCTGTGGCTCAAGCGCAACGGCTTCCGCGCCGACCAGGTGCAGGCCTTCTACCCGTCGCCCATGGCCACCGCCACGGCCATGTACCACTCGGGCAAGAACCCGCTGCGCAAGGTCACCTACAAGAGCGATGGCGTGGAGATCGTCAAGGGCGAGCGCCGTCGCCGCCTGCACAAAGCCTTCCTGCGCTACCACGACCCGAACAACTGGCCGATGCTGCGCGAGGCGCTGAAGGAAATGGGCCGCGCCGACCTGATCGGCAACGGCAAGCACCAGCTCATCCCGACGCACCAGCCGACCGGCGATGGCGGCTACCAGAGCGCGCGCCGCAAGAACTCTACCCCGGTAGGCAGCAAGAAGACCGGCAAGCCGTTGCTGACCCAGCACACCGGCCTGCCGCCGCGCGCCAGCGATGGTTCCAAGCCGTGGAACAAGGCCGAGGAAGGCAAGGCCATCGGCTATGCCAAAGGGAAGAAGCGCAGCACCAAGCGCCAGCCGAACATTCCGCGCTGATCCTGAGTTTCGCCGCGTGATGCAGACAGGCCCCGCTATTGCGGGGCCTGTCTATTTCGGGGGTGGCCAACCGGTCGCCGCGCTGTAGCCCGCGAATGGCGCGGGTTTTCTGCTTCCGGGGGCTACCCACGGAAATTACTTGGCACTATAGTTCCAGAATCATAAGAACAAGACTGGAGTGCCCCGCCATGCGTCTCGCTTGCTTGTCCCTGATCGCCGTCTCCGTCGCCCTGGCCGCCTGCGGTGATGGTGGGAAAACCGCCGCCGTCAGCACTGACTTTCAGAAAGACCTGCAGGCCCGCCTGATCAAGGCCAAGGCCGGCGACGTCATCGACATCCCGGCGGGGACCTACCACCTCGACCGCAGCCTGAGCCTGAAAGTGGACGGCGTGACCATTCGCGGCGCCGGCATGGACAAGACCATCCTCAACTTCAAGAACCAGAAGGCTGGCGCCGAAGGCCTGTTCGTCGACGCCTCCGATTTCACCCTGGAGAACCTCGCCATCGAGGACACCAAGGGCGACGGCCTGAAGGTCATCGGCGGCAAGAACATCGTCATCCGCAACATCCGCACCGAATGGACCAACGGCGCCTCCACCGACAACGGCGGCTACGGCATCTACCCGGTACAGACCGAGAACACCCTGCTCGAAGGCAATGTCGCCATCGGCGCCTCCGACTCGGGCATCTACGTCGGCCAGTCGCGCAACGTGGTGGTGCGCAACAACCGCGCCGAGCGCAACGTCGCCGGCATCGAGATCGAGAACACCATCGGCGCCGACGTCTACAACAACGTCGCCACCGACAACACCGGCGGCATCCTCGTGTTCAACATGCCCAACCTGCAGCAGCCGGGGCGCGGCACCCGGGTCTTCAACAACGACGTGCAGGGCAACAACCACGATAACTTCGGCCACAAGGGCACTCCGGTGGCCAGCGTGCCGGCCGGTTCCGGCGTGGTGGTGAACTCCAACGACGACGTGGAGATCTTCGACAACAAGATCGGCAACCACAAAACCGCCAACGTCATCATCAGCAGCTACTTCAGCACCAACTATTCGGACAAGGCGACCCAGCCGAACTTCGACCCCTACCCCGAAGGCATCTACATCCACGGCAACACCTTCGGCCCCGGCGGCGACAGCCCCGACCACATGGAGCTCAAGGCGCTGAAGGTCGCCAAGTTCGGCCTCAACGGCCGCCTGCCGGACATCCTCTGGGACGGCTACTTCAACTCGAAGAAACTGGTCGACGGCAAGCTGCCCGAGGCGCTGTCGATCTGCATCGACAATGGCAACGCCGGCATCGTCAACGTCGACGGTCCCAACGGCTACAAGAACATCAGCACCGACATGAGCGTGCACCAGTGCAAGCTCCAGCCATTGCCGAAGATCGAGCAGGCCGGCCTGGGCGAGAAGGGCGGCAAGGCATGACCAGACACGCTTCGTTCCTGTTGTCGCTCGCCCTGGCCGTTGGGTTGGTCGGGTGCGGGCAGGAGAGCAAGCCGCGTTATCAGCCCGAGGGCGACGACTACCCCGCCAAGCTCAGTGGCTGGGGCATGCTGCACCTGGCGGACGGTCACCTGGCGCCGGTCGCCGAAGTGCTGCCCTATGACCTGAACACCCCGCTGTTCACCGACTACGCGCACAAGCTGCGTACCGTCTGGATGCCCGAAGGGCAGTCCGCGCAGTATGCCGAGGATCGCTTCGATTACCCCGTCGGCACCGTGCTGACCAAGACCTTCTATTACCCGAAAGACGCCCAGGGCAACCTGCTGCAGAACAGCCAGGACGACCGCGACCCCAAGGCCGGGCTCGACCTCGCCAAGGTCCGCCTGGTGGAGACCCGCGTGCTGGTGCGGCAGAAGGATGGCTGGACCGCGTTGCCCTACGTCTGGGACAAGGACCAGCGCGAGGCGCGTCTGGAGCTGGCCGGCGACACGCAGGCGCTGGAGCTGACCGGGGAGGGCGGCAAGAAGGCCACCTTCAGTTACATGGTCCCCGATGCCAACCAGTGCTCCGAATGCCATGCCGAGCAGAAGGGCGCGGGCATCGCCCCGCTGGGGCCCAAGGCGCGCCACCTGAATCGGGACTTCGCCTACGCAGGCGGCAATGAAAACCAGCTGCAGCACTGGCAGGCACGCGGCTTCCTCAAGGGCCTGCCGGCGCTGGCGCAGGTGCCGCAGAACGCGCTGTGGGGTCATCCGCGCGCCGGTGAGGATCTGGAAAAACAGGCGCGCAGCTACCTCGATGCCAACTGCTCGCACTGCCACAACCCCAAGGGCGCGGCGCGAACCTCGGGCCTGTACCTCGACCCGCACACGCCGGTCTCCATCGCCTACGGTGTCTGCAAACCGCCGGTGGCGGCGGGGGGCGGCACCGGCGGGCGGCTGGAAGACATCCACCCCGGCAGCCCGGAGAAGTCGGTGCTCAGCTACCGCGTCGGCAGCGACAAACCCGGCGACATGATGCCCGAGCTGGGCCGTGGCCTGGTGCATCGCGAGGGGCTGGAAATGCTCAACCGCTGGATCAGCTCACTGCCCGGCAACTGCTAGCGAAAAATGCCCCGGAGCCCGCCAGGGCTCTGGGCTGCGCGTTGCGGCGAGCAAACGGCTGGGGCCGTGCTAGCTTTCATCTGGTCCCTTTCTCTCGCAGGTGCGCTTCCATGGAAGATACGAACATCATCAATGTGGGTACGGAGAAGATCAACGCGCTGTGGGCGACGGTTTCGCAGTACGCATTCGCCTTCGGTATCAAGATTCTCGCGGCCATCGCCTTCTGGGTGATCGGCCGATGGCTGATCGGCATGGCCGTGAGCATGGTGGAAAAGGCGCTCTCCCGGCAGAGCGTGGACCCGACGGTACTGCGCTACGTCGGCTCCTTCATCACGGTCACCCTGAACATCCTCCTGGTGATCGGCATCCTCGGCTATTTCGGTGTGCAGACCACCAGCATCGCCGCCCTCATCGCAGCGGCCGGCGTCGCCATCGGCATGGCCTGGTCCGGCCTGCTGGCGAACCTCGCGGCGGGTGGCTTCATCATCGTGTTGCGGCCGTTCAAGGTGGGCGACTTCATCACCGCCGGCGGCGTCACCGGGACGGTCAAGGAGATCGGCCTGTTCGTCACCGCGATCAACACCCCGGACAACGTGCTGACCCTGGTAGGCAACAACAAGATTTTCGGCGACACCATCCAGAACTACAGCCACAACCCCTTCCGTCGTGTCGAGCTGAAGGCCCAGCTGTCCGGCGCGGCGGACTACCAGGCCGCGATTGCCGTGCTAAAGCAGCGCATCGCGGCAATTCCCAATGTACTGAGCGACCCGCCGGTGGACGTGGAGATCCTCGAATTCAACCTGGTCGGCCCGGTGCTGGCGGTGCGTCCGTATTGCCATAACGACAGCTACTGGCAGGTCTACTTCGACACCAACCGCACCATCAAGGACGCCCTGGGCACCGATTTCCCGGCGCCGATGCCGGCGCAGACGGTGATCGTGCAGCAGACTCAGTAAGCGTTCGATTCAATCCCTTGTGCCGCCCCTATGGGGCGGTTTTTTTATGTCCAGCGCTTCCCCGTTCCAACCACCGACATGGGGAATGCGGACTCGGTCTTCCCGTACCGATCTTTCCGCTCGATGAGATTTGTTTTTCACGCGACACGGACAAATCACCCTCAAACGACATCCTCGTCTGACTGACCCGAGCTGCCTTGCCGTCGCAGGCTACCTGCATCCGGTGATTCACCCTGTGCGAGGGACAGCCATGAAGGACGCGCTCGGTTTCAGCCTGATCGAGGTATTGGTGGCGGTCGTGCTGACCTGCATCGGGATACTGGGGATGGTCACCCTGCAGGGGCGCGCGCTGCAGTACATCCAGGATTCGGCGCAGCGCAACACGGCGGCCGCGCTGGCCAATGACCTGGTGGAGATGATTCGCCTGGGGAGCGGTGGCCAGGCGGTTCCGGCGGGCTATCTCAAGACGGCCGGTGCGAGCTTCCCCGGTGCACCTACTACCTGCGCGAACACCCCCGATGCCGCTGACCAGCAACTGGCGTGCTGGGCACAGCGGGCGAGTGCGTTGTTGCCGGGTGCCAGGGAACTGCTGGTCGATGAGTTCCATGTCTGTCGATCGGCCGGGGAAAACCGTTGCACCGCTACGGGGGAGCTGCTGGAGATCCAACTGGCCTGGACGGTCAGGCCAGGAGAGTGCCTGGATGCCAAGGCCGACAATCCGGCGGAGCCGATCTGCCGCTATCGATTGCGTACCCGGATCTAGGAGGCGAGCCATGGAAGGCACGCGGTTTCAGGGTGGACTGTCCCTGGTTGAGTTGATGATTGCCCTTGTGTTGAGCAGCTTTCTGGTGCTGGGCATCACTCAGGTCTACCTGGACAACCAGCGCACCTACCTCTTCCAGCAAGGGCAGTTGCAGAACCAGGAGAGCCGGCGCTTCGTGTCGCAGTTCCTGCAACAGGAACTGAGCAGGGCCGGTTACCGAAGAAACCCGCTGGGGCAGGACATGGAGGCTGCGTTCAGTGGAACCTCCGGGGGCATCGTCAAGGGCTGCAGCTTTGCGCCAGGGCAGGCGGTGCAGTACGTGGGTCGGTCGGCGCTGTGCATTCGCTATCAGCCGCGCGACAGGTTGGAGCGTGACTGCCTGGGCAATCGGGCACCCAACCTTGCGGAGCTTGCCGAGCCCTATGCCAGCACCCACTTCGTCTTCGTCGAAAAGATCTACCTGGGCAGCAGCGGTGATCTGCGTTGCGCCAGTGCCCAGGGGGATGAGGCGCTGGTGGATGGACTGGTCGATCTGGTCTTCCAGGTGGCGGTCGCCAGCGACGCGCGACCAAGGGGGCTGGTCCGGTACATCGGCGGCTCGCCCGACGATGGACAGCCTGTGGTCGGGGTGGGCTACAAGGCTTTGCTGCGCAGCAGCGGCAAGACGCTTCGGGATGCCGTCAGCAAGGCCGCGGCTGTCGCCGACTGGAAGTTGCTGACCGGTGCGGAGCCCTCCGCGGTTTCCGGCGATTCCGGCCAGTTGTACCAGGTCATCCAGGGGGCCGTCATGCTGAGGAATCTCATGCCATGAAGCTGCCGGGCGGACCGATTTCCCAGCGCGGAGCAGCGCTGTTCGTAGCGCTGATTCTCCTGCTGATCATGACGATGCTGGCCTTGTCGGGCGTCAGGAGCGCCGTGGTCGAATCGCGCATTGCCGGTCACTCGGCCGCGCAGCAGCGCTTGTTCAATGACGCCGAAACGGGACTGCGCGTGGCCGAGGAACGCCTGGGCGCCTACTCGGCCGCATCGCTCAATGCACGGGTCATGAGTTGCACCCGGCAGATGTGCATGCCCTACCGCGATGCCGCGCACAGCGGCGGCTACAGCGCTCCACGCTTTGCACAAGGCGATGAAGTCGCCACCGAAACCGGCTCAAGGAACCAGCCCGTCAAATGGTACGTGGCGCTGATCGGCGGCGGGGCCGACTGCGTCAGCACAGAGTGCACGGCGGGAGGCAAGGGCGGGACCTTCCTGTACGAGGTCAACAGCTGTGCGGGCGATTGCGCCGGCAAGGGCAGCCAGAAGCTGCGCTCGGTGTATGCCAGGCACCATGATGATTGAGCAGGGAGGCTGCCGATGACCCCGTATCGATACGGACTCGGGCTGCTGGCCGGGCTTTTAGCGGCGGCGGGTTGTGCGGCAGAGGAAACGGTTCCGGCGACCGGAACTGCGCCTGCCCAGACTCCGCTGTTCGTCAGCCCCTCCATGCCGCCACTGAACCTGCTGGTGGTGGGATTGGATCAGAAGCTGTTTCTTCCCGCCTACGATGCCGCAAGCGATGCCAGCGGCTACGATCCGGCAACCGACCATTACGGCTATTTCGACTCCGGGAAGTGCTATCGGTACGCGAGCGGCGAGCAGGTGTTCGTGCCGGTCGCGTTCACCGCTGACAAGGTCTGCAGAAACAGCGCCGGTCGCTGGAGCGGGGACTTTCTCAACTACCTGACCACCTCGCGGGCCGATGCGTTGCGCAAGGTTCTCTATGGTGGTTATCGCGCTACGGACAGCGAAGACGAGACGGTTCTGGAGCGCTCGTTCGTTCCCGAGGGCGCCCTTGCCTGGGGCAAGGAATACACCGGTACGACGGACGCCGGATTCGACCTCGCGGACTACACCCCCTTCTCTGCGCCGCACGGGGCGAATCGCACGCTGTTCGCCAATAGCCGTGTCCTGGTGAATGGCGCCACCTACCTGAGCGTTCTACCGGAACTGGCCAATCTGCATGTCTGGGATTGGCCCGGGCGCGGGCCAGCCGTGGGGGAGCAGGGGCAGAACATCACCCCGATCGACTTCGCCGTGAGGGTCAAGGTGTGTGTTCCAGGGCTGCTGGAAAGCAACTGCAAGCAGTACCCGAGCAAACATTACAAGCCGACGGGACTGCTGCAGGAGTACGGCGAAGACGACCAGATGTACTTCGGTTTGATGATGGGCACTGGCACGCGGGACCTGCCGGGCGGCGTGTTGCGCAAGGCCATCGGTTCCTTTGCGGATGAGGTCGATGCGCAGACCGGGATCTTCGGCGTAACGGGGAAAGACGGGGCTCATACCAAGCAGGCAATCCTCTCCAGTCTCGATGGGTTGCGCACGCTGTGCGGCACGGCGAACTGCTCGGGCAGTGCAAATCCGTTGGGCGGGATCATGCTCGATGGGCTGCGTTACTTCAGCGGTGCTGCAAGTCCCGCATCCGCCGATCATCCTGCGCAGTGGAGCGACCCGTACCGGTCGGAGCTTGCCCACCGCTGCTCGCCGCCCTTGCTTACGCTCGTCAGCGATGCGAGTCCCAGTCATGACTCGCAGCTTCCGGGCAGCCCTTTCGGCTCGCTCGGTCAGGCAAGTGGTAGCTTGGCGGCGCTGGATGTCTCGGCGTCGGGAAAGATCCTCTGGGATCACGAGACGGGCAGCGCCACGCAGCGGGTCGCCATCGGAGAGGTCAGCAGCAGTGCCACCGATTCGGCCCCGACCGCCAAGCTGGCGAGCGGCTTCGGCAGCCTGCGCGGATTGCCGGAGGAGCCGACCCGGGAAGGTACCTACAACGCCGCCAGTGTCGCCTACTACGGCAACCTGCACCCCATCACCACGACCGGCCTGCCGGTCACGACCTTCGCCATTGCTCTCTCTTCACCCATGCCCGGTATCCGGATACCGATAGGCGAAGGCATGGTCACCCTGATTCCCTTCGGCAAGGCCTTATCGCCAGGCAGGCCCTCCGTGCTGGCTTCTGTGAGCGCTTTCTTCGCGCAGTCGATGCATAACCTGCCGGGGCAGAAGCAGTCCGCGCAGGTGAACGGCGGTCGTCCGGAAGTGGCGTTACGTGTGGCCTTCGAGGATGAAGCCGTGGTGCTGTACAACGCCAGGGTCAATGTGGACAACACGCTGAGCGTCACCCTGAATGTGGAGCGTGGCAGCACGGGGCGGGCCTTGCACCTGGGATACACGCTGGCCGGAACCTCGCAGGACGGCATCTATCTCGACGTATCGGCTGGCGATGTGCTCAGCGATCCGCTGGACACACCCTCCGGGCGTTGGGCTGGCGAGTGCAGGCCGCTCGGTAGTGCCTGCCCGGCACTGCAAGCCAGCGGCCCGACCCGGACGTTCATTCCGGACAGGCAAAAGCAGGTCACCCCGCTGCGGGACCCACTCTGGTACGCAGCCAAGTGGGGCGGCTTCGATGCCAGTCGATCGTCCCTGCCGGTCGACGGTGAGTGGGATTCGCGCAAGCCCGGCACCCCGGACAACTACTTCCAACTGGTCGATGCCGCCCAGCTCAAGGCGCAAATGTCCCGAGCGCTCAGCCCGATCCTGCACGGCCATGCCGCCATCACTGCGCCCATCGTTTCGCAGCAGGAGCGGGGCGAGGACGGATTCGAGCTGTACAGCACGCAACTGGATGTCGGCACCTGGGGCGGTGACCTGCTCAAGCGAGTCGTACCCGGGGCCGGCAGTTCCGAGACGCCGAGACTGGAGTGGAAAGCCAGCGAGCGATTGCCCCGGTGGAGCGAGCGAAAAATCCTGATGGCGAATGCCTCGGGTAACGGCTTGCAGGACTTCACCTTCGAGCATCTGGCCGGCCGACGCTTTGCCGGGGCAGGTCTGCAGGACCAGCTGGACACCTCCCGCGTGAACTTCCTCAAGGGTGACACTCGCCATGTGGAGCTGTACCGCCCGCGCACCAGCCTGATTGGCGACATCGTCAATTCGGTTCCTGTCCTGGGCAGCAAGGCGGCGTTGCTGGTGGGCGTTGCCGAGGCTCTTGACGGTGGCAGCGGAGATTACCGGGCGTTCGCCTCGGCACAGACGAGGCGGGATGACCAGGTCTATGTCGGTGCCAACGACGGCATGCTGCACGCCTTCAATGCGAAGTCAGGGGTGGAAACCTTCGCTTACGTCCCGACCCCGGTCATCCCCAACCTTCATATCCTCACTGATCGCCGCTACGCCAGTGAGCCTGGGCATCACCGCTATTACGTGGATGGCTCGCCGGCCGTGTCCGACGTGTATTTCGGCGGCACCTGGCACAGGGTGCTGGTCGGTGCGCTGGGGGTTGGCGGGCGCGGAGTCTTTGCCCTGGACATTACCGATCCCGACGCCGTCTCGTTGCTGTGGGAGTTCACCGCGCAGGATGATCCCGAGCTGGGCTACACGCTCTACGCGCCGGTGATCGCCCGCCTGCACAGCGGCCAGTGGGCAGTGCTGCTGGGGAATGGCTACGGCGGGCGTGATGGAAAGGCCAGCCTGCTCCTGCTCGATGTCGCCACGGGGCACTTGCTGGCCAGGCTCACGACATCGGAAAGCGGGGCCAATGGCCTTTCGGCGGTCAGTGCGGCGGATGTGAACGGCGATGGCATCGCCGACTATGCCTACGCAGGCGATTTGCGCGGCAATCTGTGGCGATTCGACCTGATCGATGCGGGGGCCGGCGACGCGCTGAGCGCTACGTCGGTGGTGAGCGCTGTCCGCTTCGCCGTCTCCTTCGGCAACAAGCCGCTGTATCACACGACCGTCAGCGAGTCGGACCCAGCCGTCCAACCGATCACTGCTGCCCCCGCGTTCATGAAGCATCCGTCCGGCAAGGGGCTGATGGTCTACTTCGGCACCGGCCGTTATTTCACCGCCGGTGACAAGGTCTCCAGCACGCTGCAATCGGTTTACGGCATTTGGGACCAGCAGACGGATGGCGGTGCCGCGAAGACGACCCGGCCTCTCACCCGCACCGACCTGCTCACGCAAACCCTCGATACCAGGAGCCCGGTAGGGAGCCGCAGGGCGAGTCAGAAGCCCATCGACTGGACGCGGGACTCCGGCTGGGTGTTGGACCTTCAGGTGGGTAATCGCCTGTTGGGCGAGCGGGTCATCACCGCGCCCAAGGTGCGGGGAAACCTGCTTCAGGTCGCGACTGTGACGCCCAATGCCGATCCTTGTTCACCCGGCCTGGAGGGCAATCTGCTGGCGCTTGGCGCGAATACGGGAGGCGCGACGTTGTTCCCGGTGTTCGACCTGAATGGTGACGGCAAGGTGGATGACCAGGATCGGGTGGGCGGAAAGGTCCCCAGCAGCATTCCGATTGCCGCAGGGGGCGTGACCTTCAGCGGCGACTCGTTGTTCGACGCCAGTGGCAAGCAGCACAAGCTCGCTCTCGGTGAACTGAGCGGTCGCCAGACCTGGACGCAGATGCCGGAGTCCGTGAAATGAGAAGGTCCCGGGAAGCGGGCGTCACCCTTGTCGAGCTCATGCTGGCGGTTGCCATCGCCGCCATTCTGGCGGCAATCGCCTACCCCAATTATCGGCAGTATGTCCTGCGCGCCAACCGCACCGAGGGGCAGGCGCTGTTGCTCGATGCGGCGGTACGGCAGGAGCGTTACTTCGCCCAGAACAACAGCTATATCGTGGCGACCGCCGAGCTGGCCAGACTGGGGCTGCCACGCGTGACGGTAAAGGGGGCTGAATCCACCGGAGGCAAGTACCTCCTCACCGTCGAGCGAGGTGCGGAGGAGGGCGGCTATTGGCTCACTGTCACGCCGCAAGGTACGCAGGCGCAGGACCTGCGCTGCGGTGCGCTGAGCCTGAATGCCCAGGGGGAACAGCATTCGGCGGCCGGCGATGCCGCCGAATGCTGGCGCTGAGGCTGGCTCAGGTCGGGTTGCGGTCCACCCACTTGGGCGCCGCCGAAGGTGTCCAGGCCTGCAGGGCGTCGACCAGTTCGGCCGGGGTGCCGGCGCGCTGGAGCATCTCGCGGTGCTGCGGGCGGACGAAACGCTCCTGCACCAGATGGTCGAGGAAGGTCAGCAGCGGCTCATAGAAGCCGTTCACTTCCAGCAGTCCCAGCGGTTTGCCGTGGTAGCCGAGTTGGCCCCAGGTCCAGACTTCGAACAGCTCTTCCAGCGTGCCCAGGCCGCCCGGCAGCGCGATGAAGGCATCGCTCAGCTCGGCCATGCGTGCCTTGCGGGCGTGCATGCCGTCGACCACCTCCAGGCGCGTCAGGCCCTTGTGGCCGATTTCCGCCTCTTTCAGGCTCTGCGGAATGATGCCGATGACTTCTCCGCCCGCCGCCAGCGCGGCGTCGGCCACCATCCCCATCAGGCCGACCGCGCCGCCACCGTAGACCAGGCGGATGCCACGCTCGGCCAGATGACGACCGAGGGCTTCGGCGGCTTCCTGGTAGATCGGAGTGGCGCCGGGGCTGGCGCCGCAGAATACGCAGATGGAACGCAAGGACATGGAAAGCTCCCACATGATCAAGGCCGTCAGGGTAGCGGCTGGCGCGGGAGCGACCAAGCCTTGCGCAACGGATTTCAGCCGGCTTGACCGCCGCCGCCGGAGGCTGCGAGCGCATAGCTGACGAGCAGGGTTTGCAGCAGGGAGGGACGTTTCATGGCGCGGATTCCTGTGGTGCCGGGGTGTGGGGTCTATGCTAGACGGGGTGCGCTGATCTGCCTCGTTGATGATCCGGATGGGGCCGATAGATATTTTGAGACTTGCGTCGTGGTCAACCGCCTGTGTGCCGTTGACCTGGATCAGGGGAACTCGACCGCTCATCGGGCAGTCTTCCCTTCAGGTTTCTCCGCCCAACCTGCCTAGGAGGCTTGTATGTTCCGTAAACTCGCTGCTGTATCCCTGCTCGGCCTGTTCAGTGCTCCGCTGCTGGCCGCCGAATGCTCCGTGGACATCCAGGGCAACGACCAGATGCAGTTCAGCACCAACGCCATCAGCGTCGACAAGAGCTGCAAGACCTTTACCGTCAACCTGTCCCACCCCGGCAGCCTGCCGAAGAACGTCATGGGCCATAACTGGGTGCTGACCACCGCCGCCGACATGCAGGGCGTAGTGACCGACGGCATGGCCGCCGGCCTGGACAAGAACTACATCAAGGACGGCGACACCCGCGTGATCGCCCACACCAAGATCATCGGTTCCGGCGAGAAGGACTCGGTGACCTTCGATGTGTCCAAGCTCAAGGCTGGCGATGCGTACGCCTTCTTCTGCTCCTTCCCGGGCCACTCGGCCATGATGAAGGGCACCCTGACCCTCAAGTAATCCCGGCCTCGTCCTGGTACGAAGATCCGGCGATACGAAAAGCCCGACTCAAGGTCGGGCTTTTTCTTTCATGCAACAAAGCTAGGGTGTTTCTGGTCGAATCCGCAGTTGGGGGGATGCCATGTATCACGGTGAACGCTTCAATGCTTGGACCCATCTGATCGGCGCCGTCGCCGCGCTGGTCGGCGGCATCTGGCTGCTGGTCGCCACCAGCCTGCTCGGCGAGCCGCTGCGCATCGTCAGCGTGGCGGTGTACGGCACAACGCTGACCCTGCTCTACAGCATCTCCACGCTGTACCACAGCGTGCGCGGACGGGCGAAGGTCATCCTGCGCAAGCTCGATCACCTGTCCATCTACCTGCTGATCGCCGGCAGCTACACGCCGTTCTGCCTGGTGACGCTCAAGGGGGCCTGGGGCTGGACCCTGTTCGGTATCGTCTGGAGCATGGCGGTGATCGGCATGCTGCAGGAGATCAAGCCGCGTTCCGAGGCGCGGGTGCTGTCGATCATCATCTATGCGGTGATGGGCTGGATCGTGCTGATCGCCGTCGGCCCTTTGTACCGGGCGCTGGGCGGTGCCGGCTTCGCCTGGCTGGTGGGCGGCGGCGCCTGCTACACCATCGGCATCATCTTCTTCGCCTACGACAGCCGCTTCCGCCACTGGCACGGCATCTGGCACCTGTTCGTGATCGCCGGCAGCCTGTTGCACTTCATCGCTATCTGGCGCTACGTCATTCCGGCGCGCTGAGCTGGCGCCGGGAAATGGCTGGCGCGGGAGGGCTCCCGCGCCATGACTGATTACGGCGTGGTGGGGAGCGCGCGCTTGTGGCGGGTCTTCTCGAAGGTGCGGACGATGATGTCGAAGGCTTCCTGACTGACGTCCTCGCCGTGCAGGAAGGCGTCGATTTCCTTGTAGGTCACGCCGTGGGAGTGCTCGTCCGGCTTGCCGGGGGCGAGGTCTTCGAGGTCGGCGGTGGGCACTTTCTCCACCAGGTTTTCCGGCGCGCCGAGGGTGCGGGCGATGGTGCGCACCTGGTTCTTCACCAGGCCGGTGAGCGGGGCGAGGTCGCAGGCGCCGTCGCCGAACTTGGTGAAGAAGCCCATCACCGCTTCGGCGGCATGATCGGTGCCGACGACGAGGCCCTGGCGGGCGTTGGCGATGGTGTACTGGGCGACCATGCGGACGCGCGCCTTGGTGTTGCCCAGTGCGAAGTCACGGGTGCCTGCGGGCAGGCCCTCCAGCGCCAGGGTCTGGGCGGCCAGCGCCTGGACCGACGGGCCGATGTTCACGGTGTGGCGCTCGTCCGGGGCGATGACGTCCACCGATTCCTGGGCGTCATGCTCGTCGCCCTGCACGTTGTAGGGCAGGCGCACAGCGATGAAGCGATAGCTCTGGTCGCCGGTCTCGGCGCGCAGGCCTTCCGCCGCGCGCTGGCAGAGCATGCCGGCGGTGAGCGAGTCGACGCCGCCGCTGATGCCCAGCACCAGGGTCTTCATGCCCGAGCCTTTCAGGCAATCCTGGATGAAGCGCACGCGGCGCTGGATTTCCGCCTGGACGTCGTCCGGGCCCTTGAACGGCGGCTGGACATTCAGCTCGGTCGCGATGGCTTGCTGGGTGGCTTTCATGGATGTACCTCGATCCGGACAGTGACAGGCCGATGCCTGTTGGAATGCAGGAAAAATACCAGCGTCGGTTGCGCTGGGTCGATGGTCAATTGCGCCAATCAGGGCGCTGTCAGGCGCGCCTGGATCCACTCCACGAAGGCCTGCACCTTGGGCACCGCCGCGGCATGCTCGGGGTACGCCAGGTAATACCCGCTGCGACTGGCCAGACCATGCTCCCAGGCGATGACCAGCTTGCCTTCGTCCAGCTCCTCCCTGACCAGGAAGCGCGGCAGCAGCGCCGCGCCGCAGCCGGCCTGAGCGGCGCGGATACACATGTAGAAGGTGTCGAAGCGCGGGCCGTGGTAGCTGTGTTCGCTGTGCTTGCCCAGGCTCAGGAACCACTCGTGCCAGGCCTCCGGGCGGGTGGCGTTCTGCAACAGGACCAGTTCGGCCAATTGGGTGGGGTCGCTCAGGGGCTTCTCCGGCAGGATGGCTGGCGAGCACACCGGCACCATTTCCTCGCCGAAAAGGTGCATGCACTCCGCCCCGGGCAAGGTTCCGGCGCCGAAGAAGAACGCGATGTCACAGCGCGATTGCAGCAGGTCGCTGGGTTCCAGCTCCTGGCGCAGGTCGAGATGGATGTTTGGGTGGCGGTGGCGCCAGCCGTTCAGCCGCGGGATCAGCCAGCGTGCGCCAAAGGTGGGCGGCGTCGCCACGCGCAGCACCTGGGTTTCGCCGCCGTAGGACAGCAGGTAGTGGGTGGACATCTCTACCTGGGTGAGGATCTTGCGCACTTCCACCAGGTACAGGTCGCCCGCCGGCGTCAGTTGCAGGCGGCGGCGCACGCGGCGGAACAGCAGGTGCTGGAGCATTTCCTCCAGCTGCGCCACCTGTTTGCTGACGGCGCTCTGGGTCAGGTTCAGCTCTTCGGAGGCACGGGTGAAGCTCAGGTGCCGCGCCACCGCTTCGAAGCATTGCAGGGCGGTCATGGACGGCAGGTGGCGTTTGCTCAGCATGGAGGGCGGTTCATGAATTTACGGAATGATGTGCATAGGAAACGTCGTTTGTTGTGCCCAGGCAAGCCGTTTATTACTGCTGGCATTCCAACTGGTTCTGAACCCAATCAGGAGTCCGCATGATTTCCGCACTGCTCGAATCCCTCGGCGTCGACGCCCGCCTGGTCACTGGTGGCGATCAGGTCATCCATTCTCCCGTCGACGGCAGTCGCCTGGGCGCGGTGCGCCTGGAAAGCGCCGCCGAGGTGGAGCAGAAGATCGGCCGCGCCGCCCACGCCTTCGACGCCTGGCGCAAGGTACCGGCGCCGCGTCGTGGCGAGCTGGTGCGCCTGTTCGGCGAGGAACTGCGGGCGAGCAAGGCGGCCCTGGGCGAGCTGGTGTCCTGGGAAGCCGGCAAGATCACCCAGGAAGGCCTGGGTGAAGTGCAGGAGATGATCGACATCTGCGACTTCGCCGTCGGCCTGTCGCGCCAGCTCTATGGCCTGACCATCGCCTCCGAGCGCCCCGGTCACCACATGCGCGAATCCTGGCATCCGCTGGGCGTGGTCGGTGTGATCAGCGCCTTCAACTTCCCGGTTGCCGTGTGGTCGTGGAACACCGCGCTGGCGCTGGTCTGCGGCAACTCGGTGGTGTGGAAACCGTCGGAGAAGACTCCGCTCACCGCGCTGGCCTGCCAGGCGCTGTTCGAGCGTGCGCTGAGCAAGTTCGGTGACGCCCCGGCTCATCTCAGCCAGGTGGTGATCGGTGATCGCAGCGCCGGCGAAGCGCTGGTGGACGACGCGCGCGTCGCTCTGGTCAGCGCCACTGGCAGCACCCGCATGGGGCGCGAGGTGGGCCCGCGCGTAGCGGCTCGCTTCGGCCGCAGCATCCTCGAACTGGGCGGCAACAACGCCATGATCCTCGCGCCCAGTGCTGATCTCGACATGGCCGTGCGCGCCGTGCTGTTCAGCGCCGTCGGCACCGCCGGGCAGCGCTGCACCACGCTGCGCCGGCTGATCGCCCACGAGTCGGTGAAGGACGAATTCGTCAGCCGCCTGAAGACCGCCTACGCCAAGGTGCGCATCGGCCATCCGCTGGAAGGCAACCTGGTCGGCCCGCTGATCGACGAGCGCAGCTTCCTGGCCATGCAGGGTGCGCTGGAGCAGGCGCGCGGGGAGGGCGGCGTGGTGTTCGGCGGCGAGCGTCAACTGGCTGATAAATTCCCCAACGCCTATTACGTGTCGCCGGCCATCGTCGAGATGCCCGAGCAGAGCGACGTGGTGCGCAGCGAAACCTTCGCGCCGATCCTCTACGTGGTGCCGTACAAGAACTTCGACGACGCCGTGGCGCTGAACAACGACGTGCCGCAAGGCTTGTCGTCGTGCATTTTCACCACCGACATCCGCGAGGCGGAAGCCTTCATTTCGGCGGTGGGCAGCGACTGCGGCATCGCCAACGTCAACATTGGCCCGAGCGGCGCGGAGATCGGCGGCGCCTTCGGCGGCGAGAAGGAAACCGGCGGCGGCCGCGAATCCGGCTCCGACGCCTGGAAGGCCTACATGCGCCGGCAGACCAACACCGTGAACTACTCGCGGGAATTGCCGCTGGCCCAGGGCATAGTGTTCGATTGAGGACGCCCTTGTAGGAGCGAGCTTGCTCGCGAACAGCTCCGCAGCGGGGTTTGTTCGCGAGCAAGCTCGCTCCTACGAAGAGCACGCAGTACCGAGTCATTCACAAAGGTTCGCGTAGAAGGATCGCTGGATGTCGCTTCGCCAAGAGTGTCTGTGGGAATACCTGACCCCCGAACGTCCGGAAGCGCCGACGTTGCGCGGGGATCGCAAGGTCGATGTGTGTGTCATCGGCGCCGGGATCACCGGCCTGTCCGCCGCGCTGCATCTGCTGGAGAAGGATCAGACGGTCTGCGTGCTGGAGGCCCATGCCACCGGGCATGGCGGTTCCGGGCGCAACGTCGGGCTGGTCAATGCCGGCCTGTGGATTCCGCCGGACGAGATCGAAGCGGGCCTCGGCGCGGAAGTCGGTGAGCGGGTCAACCGCATGCTCGGCAACGCACCGTCCCTGGTGTTCTCCCTGATCGACAAATACGCCATCAACTGCCAGGCGCGCCGCGAAGGCACCCTGCACATGGCGCACAACGCCCGTGGCCTGGCGGACCTGCGCAGCCGCTGCGAGCAATGGGGCCGTCGCGGGGCGCCCGTCGAGCTGCTGACCGGCACGGCATGCGAAGAAGCCTGCGGCACCAGCAGGATCGCCGGTGCGCTGCTCGACCGCCGCGCCGGTACCCTCAACCCGATGGCCTACGTCAGCGGGCTGGCCCGTGCGGTGGTCGGCCTCGGCGGTGAGCTCTACCACCACTCCCCGGTGGTCGGGCTGGTACACGTGGGCAACGCCTGGAACGTCATCACCCAGGGCGGCGTGGTCACCGCCGAACAGGTGGTGATCGCCTCCAGCGCCTACACCGAAGGCGAGTGGACGGAGCTGCGCCGCACCTTCTTCCCCGGATACTACTATCAGGTCGCCTCGCGTCCGCTGGAGGGCGCGGAAGCGGCGCGCATCCTGCCGGGCGGGCAGGGCTCCTGGGACACCCGCCAGGTACTCAGCAGCATTCGCCGCGACGCCGATGGCCGCCTGCTGCTCGGCAGCCTCGGCAAGGGCACCGGCAAGCCGGAGTGGTTCCTGAAAAGCTGGGCCGACCGCATCCAGCAGCACTACTTCCCCAGGCTGGGCAAGGTGGAATGGGAGTTCACCTGGACCGGCTGCATCGACTTCACCCCCGACCACCTCATGCGTCTGTTCGAGCCGGCGCCGGGGCTGGTCGCCATGAGCGGCTACAACGGCCGTGGCGTCACCACCGGCACGGTGGTGGGCAAGGCCTTCGCCGATTTCCTGTTGGGCGGTGATGCCAGCGTCCTGCCGATGCCGCTACGGCCGATGGAGGAAATTTCCGCCGCCGGTCTGCGTAGTCGTCTGTACGAAGCGGGCTTCTCGCTCTACCACGCCGGGCAGTGCCTGCGGGTGGTGATCTGAACCCGGCGATGCGTGGGCGGGGGCCTCCCGCCGCGTCTGCCCCAACGTTCTCTGCACTTTGGTCTAGCCTCTTATGGTGCGTTACCCCGACGGGTCTGCACCGGGGATGTGCAGTTCGGTGACAGCGAAGGTTACGGATGGGGTTGCGCCTGTGGTGGCTGGATGTGTCAGCTCACGGGAAGGAGGGTTGCGCCTTTTCGATAATGTGGTTGCACCTTCGGTTTTGGGTGGGTTGCACGTGTCTAGCACTGATGCCTGCCAGCTCTGGCTGTTTTTGCTGTAGGACTTGGTTAATAACAAAAACGAATGGCACGCGGCTTGCTGTCGATAGCTCGCGTAATCAGAAAAATCGCCAACATTAGTTCGTGCGCCATTACAAAAACCCTCAGGAGCAAAACTCCATGTCGCAGAAGATTTTCAGAAAAGGCTTTCTGGCCCTGGCGGTAACCACCGCGCTTGGCATGTCTTCCTTTGTAGAGGCTGATGTCGTAATCGGGGTCGCAGGACCGCATACCGGGGCGAACGCCTCGTTCGGCGAACAGTATTGGCGGGGAGCCAATGCCGCCGCCGACGCAATCAACGCCGCCGGCGGTGTGAACGGGGAGAAGATCAAGCTGGTGAAGGCGGACGACGCCTGCGAGCCGAAGCAGGCCGTAGCGGTCGCCAACCGCCTGGTCGACCAGGACAAGGCCATCGCCGTGGTCGGCCACTTCTGCTCGTCCAACACCATTCCCGCCTCCGAGGTGTATGACGAGGCCGGCATCATCACCATCACCCCCGGCTCGACCAACCCGAAGGTGACCGAGCGCGGCCTTGCCGGCATGTTCCGCATGTGCGGTCGTGACGACCAGCAGGGCATCGTCGCCGGCAACTACATCGTCAACGTCCTGAAGGCCAAGAAAGTCGCGGTGATCCACGACAAGGACACCTACGGCCAGGGTCTGGCGGATGCAACCAAGGCGCAGCTGAACAAGCTGGGCGTCAAGGAAGTCCTCTACGAAGGCCTGACCCGCGGTGAGAAGGACTTCAACGCCCTGGTCACCAAGATCCGTGCCTCGGGCGCGGAAGTGGTGTTCTTCGGCGGCCTGCACCCGGAAGCCGGCCCGCTGGTACGGCAGATGCGCGAGCAGGGCCTGACCACCGTGTTCTTCTCCGACGACGGCATCGTCACCGACGAACTGGTCACCACCGCCGGCGGCCCGCAGTACACCAAGGGCGTGCTGATGACCTTCGGCGCCGACCCGCGCCTGATCCCGGACGGCAAGGCCGTGGTGGACAAGTTCCGCGCCGGCGGCTTCGAGCCCGAAGGCTACACCCTGTACGCCTACGCCTCGGTACAGGCGCTCGCCGCCGCCTTCAACGGCGCCGGCAAGAACGATCCCCAGGCGGCCAGCAAATGGCTGCACACCAACCCGGTGCAAACCGTGATGGGCAAGAAGGAGTGGGACGAGAAGGGCGACCTGAAGGTCTCCGACTACGTCGTCTATCAGTGGGACGACAAGGGCAAATACCACCAGTTGGAAAAACAGAAGTAAGCGTCCGGACGCTGTCCTCGGTTCGCAACACCCCGGCCTGCTCCTGCACGGGCTGGCCGGGGACATGCGCATCCGGACAGCTGCCGAACACCCGCTCCGACCTGCCGGCGCCGCCACGAGCGGTGCCGGCATCCCCGCAGGTCGGCGCTCGCCCGGCGACGGTCACGAGCCGTTCAGCCCGCTTGCCGCCCGCCTTCCCTGCCCTGTCTGTGTGAGTACCCAATCGTGGACGGTATCTTTCTCCAGCAAATGATCAACGGGCTGACCCTCGGGTCGGTCTATGGGCTGATCGCCATCGGCTACACGATGGTTTACGGCATCATCGGCATGATCAACTTCGCCCACGGCGAGGTGTACATGATCTCCGCCTACCTCTCGGCGGTCGCCCTGGCGCTGCTGACGTTCTTCGGCCTCGAATCCTTCCCGCTGCTGATCCTCGGCACGCTGGTCTTCACCATCTGCATCACCGGGCTGTACGGCTGGGTGATCGAACGCATCGCCTACAAGCCGCTGCGCAACTCCACGCGCCTGGCGCCGCTGATCTCCGCCATCGGCATGTCGCTGATCCTGCAGAACTACGTGCAGCTATCCCAGGGCCCGCGCCAGCAAGGCGTGCCGACCCTGCTCGACGGCGCGCTGAAGTTCCACGTCGGTGAAGGCTTCGTGCAGCTGACCTACACCAAGGTGTTCATCCTCATCGCCGCCTTCGTCGGCATGGCCGTGCTGACCTACGTGATCCAGTACACCAAGCTCGGGCGCATGTGCCGCGCCACCCAGCAGGATCGCAAGATGGCCTCGATCCTGGGGATCAACACCGACCGCGTGATCTCCTACGTATTCGTCATCGGCGCCGCCATGGCCGCGCTGGCCGGCGTGCTGATCACCATGAACTACGGCACCTTCGACTTCTACGCGGGCTTCATCATCGGCATCAAGGCGTTCACCGCCGCGGTCCTCGGCGGCATCGGCTCGCTGCCCGGCGCCATGCTCGGCGGGCTGATCCTCGGCGTGGCCGAGGCGCAGTTCTCCGGGATGATCAACACCGACTTCAAGGATGTGTTCGCCTTCGGCCTGCTGGTGACCATCCTGATCTTCCGACCGCAAGGGCTCCTGGGGCGTCCCCAGGTATCGAAGGTGTGAGCATGATGGCCGCTTCCCAGACCACCGCCGCGCCGAAGACCGCGCGCATCGATATCAAGAAGAGCCTCGTCGATACCCTTCTCTCCGGCCTGATCGCCCTGGTGGTGTTCGGGCCCATCGTCGGCGTGGTGCTCGATGGCTACAGCTTCAACCTCGAACCGGTTCGCCTGGCCTGGATGGTCGGCGCCGTGATGATCGGTCGCCTGCTGCTCAGCCTGTACCTGCAGACCCCGGCCGGTGCACGCGTGATGGAGCGCTTCGAAAGCTCCGACTCGGGCATCACCGTGCTGCAGCCGGGCTACAAGACGCGCCTGCGCTGGATCGTCCCGCTGCTGATCGTCGCCGCGGTGATCTTCCCGTTCTTCGCCAGCAAGTACCTGCTCACCGTGATCATCCTCGGGCTGATCTACGTGCTGCTGGGCCTGGGGCTGAACATCGTGGTCGGCCTCGCCGGGCTGCTCGACCTGGGCTACGTGGCCTTCTACGCCATCGGCGCCTACGGCCTCGCGCTGGGTTACCACTACCTCGGCCTGGGCTTCTGGACGGTCCTGCCGCTGGCGGCCCTCACCGCCGCGATGGCGGGGGCGCTGCTGGGCTTCCCGGTGCTGCGGATGCACGGTGACTACCTGGCCATCGTGACCCTCGGCTTCGGCGAGATCATCCGGCTGATCCTCAACAACTGGCTGTCCTTCACCGGCGGCCCGAACGGCATGCCGGTGCCCTCGCCGACCATCTTCGGCCTGGAGTTCGGCCGCCGGGCGAAGGAGGGCGGCACGCCGATCCACGAGTTCCTCGGCATCGACTACAACCAGAACCTCAAGTTCGTGTTCATCTACGCCGTGCTCTTCGTGGTGGTGCTGCTGGTGCTCTACATCAAGCACCGGCTGACCCGCATGCCGGTGGGCCGCGCCTGGGAAGCGCTGCGCGAGGACGAGATCGCCTGCCGCGCCATGGGCCTGAACCACGTGCTGGTGAAGCTCTCTGCGTTCATGCTCGGCGCGTCCACCGCGGGTCTGGCGGGCGTGTTCTTCGCCAGCTACCAGGGCTTCGTCAACCCGTCGTCCTTCACCTTCTTCGAGTCGGCGCTGATCCTCGCCATCGTGGTGCTCGGCGGCATGGGCTCCACCGTGGGCGTGGTGATCGCCGCCTTCGTCCTCACCGTGGCGCCGGAACTGCTGCGCAGCTTCGCCGACTACCGGGTGCTGCTGTTCGGCATCCTCATGGTGCTGATGATGATCTGGCGACCGCGCGGGCTGATCCGCATCAGCCGAACCGGCTTCGCCGTACGCAAGGGGGTGGCGCCATGAGCGATAAGATCCTCAGCGTCGAGCACCTGATGATGCACTTCGGCGGCATCAAGGCGCTCAACGACGTCAACCTCGACGTGGAGCGCGGTTCCATCACCGCGCTGATCGGCCCCAACGGCGCCGGCAAGACCACGGTGTTCAACTGCCTGACCGGTTTCTACAAGGCCACCGGCGGCAACATCCTGCTCAACACCCAGGGCAGCACCACGGACGTGATCAAGGTGCTCGGCCAGCCGTTCCAGGGCAGCGACTTCGTCAACCCGGCGCAGTTCGGCAACCGTCTCTACTACAAGATGTTCGGTGGCACCCACCTGGTGAACCGCGCGGGGCTGGCGCGCACCTTCCAGAACATCCGGCTGTTCCGCGAGATGTCGGTGGTGGAGAACCTGCTGGTGGCCCAGCACATGTTCGTCAACCGCAACCTCATCGCCGGCGTGCTCAACACCCCCGGCTACCGCCGCGCGGAAAGCGAAGCGCTGGACCACGCCTTCTACTGGCTGGAAGTGGTGGACTTGGTGGATTGCGCCAACCGCCTGGCCGGCGAGATGTCCTACGGGCAGCAGCGCCGCCTGGAGATCGCCCGCGCCATGTGCACCCGGCCCGAGCTGATCTGCCTGGACGAACCCGCCGCCGGTCTCAACCCGGCCGAGACCCAGGCAC
This sequence comes from Pseudomonas sp. B1-22, assembly GCF_050474425.1. NCBI lineage: Bacteria > Pseudomonadati > Pseudomonadota > Gammaproteobacteria > Pseudomonadales > Pseudomonadaceae > Pseudomonas > Pseudomonas sp. B1-22. The sequence goes on from NZ_JBCHVH010000003.1 coordinate 538,127, forward strand.
TGGCGCGCATCGTGCGCTACCTGCGCGACCACCACGGGATCACCGTGCTGCTGATCGAGCACGACATGGGGATGGTGATGAACATCTCCGACCACATCATCGTGCTCGACCACGGCGTGGTCATCGCCCGTGGTGCGCCGGCTGAGATTCGCCACAACGACAAGGTAATCGCCGCCTATCTCGGCGCGGACGAAGAGGAGCTGGCATGACGGCGCCGATGTTGGAATTCCGTGATGTGGATGTGTTCTACGGGCCGATCCAGGCGCTGAAGAAAGTCTCGCTGACCGTCAACGAAGGGGAAACCGTGGCGCTGATCGGCGCCAACGGTGCGGGCAAGTCCACGCTGCTGATGTCGATCTTCGGCCAGCCGCGCGCGGCCGGTGGCGCGATCCTCTACAAGGGCCAGGACATCCGCCACAAGTCCGCGCACTACGTCGCCTCCAACGGCATCGCGCAGTCGCCGGAGGGGCGCCGGGTATTCCCCGACATGACGGTGGAGGAGAACCTGCTGATGGGCACCATTCCCGTCGGCATGGACCACGCCCAGGAGGACATGGAGCGCATGTTCGACCTGTTCCCGCGCCTGAAGGAGCGGCGCAACCAGCGGGCCATGACCATGTCCGGCGGCGAGCAGCAGATGCTCGCCATCGCCCGCGCGCTGATGAGCCGGCCCAAGCTGCTGCTGCTCGACGAGCCTTCGCTGGGCCTGGCGCCCATCGTGGTCAAGCAGATCTTCCAGACCCTGCGCGAGCTGGCGCAGAGCGGGATGACGCTGTTCCTCGTGGAGCAGAACGCCAACCATGCGCTGAAGCTGTCGGACCGCGGCTACGTGATGGTCAACGGCGAGATCCGCCTGACCGGCACCGGGGCGGAGCTGCTGGGCAACCAGGAGGTTCGCAACGCCTATCTCGGCGGGCACTGAGCTCGTCCTCGCTCCCCTGTAGGAGCGCCCCATGGGCGCGATCGCGGGCATGGCCCGCTCCTACGGGGACATTCGCCATCTGCCTTCGAGGTTCTCATGCAAGACCTCCGCTTCCTCACCAACGCCGACGTCGCCGCACGCCTGGCATATCCACAACTGATCGAAGCGCTGCGCCAGGGCCTGGCCGGCGAGTGCGAGGCGCCCGTACGCGGCTGCCATGCGCTGCCGGAAAACGCCTCGCTGCTGACCATGCCGGTGTGGCGACCGGGGCAGGACATCGGCGTCAAGCTGGTCACCGTGTTCCCCGGCAACGGCGCGAAGAACCTGCCGGCGGTGGCCGCCTTGTTCTGCCTGTTCGATGGCGAAACCGGCCGCCCGCTGGCCATGCTCGAAGCCTCCGAACTGACCGCCCGGCGCACCGCCTGTACCTCCGCGCTGGCCGCCGACTACCTGGTGCGCCGCGATGCGCGCCGGCTGCTGATCGTCGGCAGCGGTACCCTCGCTCCGCACATGGTCCGCGCTCACTGCGCGGTGCGCGAGTACGAGGACATCGCCATCTGGGGCCGCCACGACGACAAGGTGAATGCCCTGGTGAAACACCTGCAGGACGAAGGCTATCCGGCCCATGCCTGCGCCGAGCTGCGCGGCGCTGTCGCGGCGGCGGACTGCATCAGCTGCGTGACCACCTCCCGCGAGCCCATCGTGCACGGCGAATGGCTGCGCTCGGGTTGCCACCTCGATCTGGTCGGCGCCTTCCTGCCGTCCATGCGCGAGACGGACAGCGAGGCCGTGCGTCGCGCCCGGATCGTCGTCGATACCCGCGAAGGTGCGCTGGAGGAGGCAGGCGATCTGCTGATCCCCATGGGCGAGGGCGTGATCGACGAAAGCGCCATCCACTGCCAGCTTGCCGACCTGCTGCAGGGACGTGGCGCGCGCAAGGACGACAGCGAGATCACCCTCTTCAAGTCGGTGGGTTATGCACTGGAAGACCTGATTGCGGCGCGCTTGCTCGTAACCTGAGGTTGTCCAGAAAATCTGTGGGCCGGCCTGTGGATAAGGTCTGGGCGGATCATCGCAAGCCCCGTGTTCAGGGGCTCCGCGAAGGCCGGCTGATTTCTGCTCTATCGCCCTGAAAGCCTGTATGGATGGACAGTTGAGGTCTTCCGGAAAAGTTCCCGGCGGCATTCGGTTGTCCACGCCAGCCGTTGAAAGACCTGTGGATAACCTTGGGAAGAACTTCTCCGGCACAGTGCTGGCGCGGGCTGCGGCGCGGCGTTCGAAATTCGTCCAGCGAAAATGCGCCGCCGCGCTTGCCCACAGATTCCGTGGAGCAGCCTGTGGACAAGGTGGGCGCAACTCGCGGCGAGCCCGTAGCCATGGGGCTTTCACGCGGCTGTGCGGGTTTTATCCAGCACGGCTGTAACGCAACGTGGCGGATTCGGGCTGTTATGCTCGACCGACCGACAAGAACGCGCGCGGCACGAATTTCCGGCATGCACCGGCGACGGCGGCGCCCAGCAAGAGGATTTCTGCGATGACCACTCCCACCCTGTTCATTACCGGCGCCACTTCCGGCTTTGGCGAAGCCTGTGCGCGCCGCTTCGCCCGCGATGGCTGGTCGCTGGTGATCACCGGCCGTCGCGAGGAGCGCCTGAAGGCGCTGGCTCAAGAGCTTTCGGCACAGACCGAGGTGCTGCCGCTGGTGCTCGACGTGCGTGACCGCGCAGCGATGACTGCGGCGGTGGACACCCTGCCGGAGAAGTTCGCCAAACTGCGCGGGCTGATCAACAACGCCGGCCTGGCGCTGGGCGCCGACCCGGCGCAGAACTGCGAGCTGGATGACTGGGACACCATGGTGGATACCAACATCAAGGGCCTGATGTACGCCACTCGGCTGCTGCTCCCGCGCCTGATCGCCTATGGCCGCGGCGCGAGCATCCTCAACCTCGGTTCGGTGGCCGGCCACTGGCCCTATCCGGGCGGCCACGTCTATGGCGCGACCAAGGCCTTCGTCGAGCAGTTTTCCCTGAACCTGCGCTGCGACCTGCAGGGCACTGGCGTGCGCGTCACCAATCTCGAGCCGGGCATGTGCGAGAGCGAGTTCTCCCTGGTGCGCTTCGGCGGCGACCAGGCGAAGTACGACAAGACCTATGCCGGCGCCGAGCCGATCCAGTCCGAAGACATCGCCGAGACCATCCACTGGATCATGAACCAGCCGCCGCACATCAATATCAACACCCTGGAGCTGATGCCGGTCAGCCAGGCGTGGGCGGGGTTTGCGGTGCATCGCAAGGGCTGATGCACCGTCGCACTCTGGGGTGTCCGTGCCGGGATTTCGCCCTCACCCCAGCCCTCTCCCAGAGGGAGAGGGAGCCGTCCGTACCGGCTGACACCGAGGTTTCAACTTGCGCCGAACGGTCCCTTCTCCCGCTTGAGGAGCGGGGCGCGCAGCCAGGGTTAGGGTGAGGGGCTGTTGATCTTGTAGAAGCGAGCAGGTCAGCCGGCGAGCAGCCAGGCGCCGGCACCCGCCGAAGCCAGCCCGGCGAAACGCACCAGCGGCGCCGCGGCCTGCGGCAGCAGACGAACGATGCCGTAACCCGCCGCGTGCAGCGCGGCAGTCGCGCCGACGAAGCCGGTGGCATACAGCCACGGGCTGCTCAGTTCCGGCAGCTCCAGCCCGTGGGCCACGCCATGGGCGAGGGCAAACAGTGCAGTCGCGCCCATCGCCAAAAGCAGCGGCGGACGCACCGCCAGCGCCACGCACAGGCCCAGCGCCAGCACGGAGGCGGCAATGCCGGTCTCCATGAACGGCATCTGCACTCCCTCGAAGCCCAGCAGCCCGCCGACCAGCATCGCCGCGACGAAGGTGCAGGGTAGCGCCAGCCGTGCCGTGCCCTGCTGCTGCGCCGCCCAGAGACCGACGGCGAACATCGCCAGCAGGTGGTCGAGGCCGGTGATGGGATGGGCGAGGCCGGCGATCAGGCCGTGGTCGCCGTGGCCGGGATGGGCGAAGGCCACCGCTGGGGTGAGGAACAGCGCGACGCTGTAGAGGGCTTTGCGCAGGTTCATGGTGTCGCTCCTTGGTCTTGTAGTCGTCTGTCGTAGGGGGCGATCAGGCCGCGATCAGCAGCCCCTGGCGTTCGATGAAGGCGATGATCTCGGCCAGGCCCTGGCCGGTCTTCTGGTTGCTGAACACGAACGGCTTGTCGCCGCGCATGCGTGTGGCGTCCTGATCCATCACCTCCAGCGAGGCGCCTACCAGCGGGGCCAGGTCGATCTTGTTGATCACCAGCAGGTCGGACTTGCAGATGCCCGGCCCGCCCTTGCGCGGGATCTTGTCGCCGGCAGACACGTCGATCACGTAGAGGGTCAGGTCCGAAAGCTCCGGGCTGAAGGTGGCCGAGAGGTTGTCGCCGCCGGATTCCACCAGGATCAGGTCGAGGCCGGGGAAACGGCGGTTGAGCTGGTCCACGGCTTCCAGGTTGATCGAGGCGTCCTCGCGGATTGCCGTGTGCGGGCAGCCGCCGGTTTCCACGCCGATGATCCGCTCCGGCTCCAGCGCCTCGTTGCGTACCAGGAACTGCGCATCCTCCTGGGTGTAGATGTCGTTGGTGACCACGGCGATGTTGTAGCGCTGGCGCAGGGCGCGGCACAGCGCCAGGGTCAGGGCAGTCTTGCCGGAGCCCACCGGGCCGCCGATGCCGACGCGAAGAGGTTGAGAGTTCATGGCAGTTCTCCTAGGAGCGGAACAGACGGCTGTATTGGGTTTCGTGGTTCATGCAGGTCAGCGCCAGGCCGAAGGGAGCGCCGCCCGCTGGCGGGTTGGCGAGCGCGGTGCGGCAGGCCTGGTCGAGGTCGGGGAGCAATTGCGAGGTGAGCTTCTGCGCGGCCAGTTGGCCCAGCGGCAGGGTCTTCATCAACACTGCCAACTGGTTCTCCAGCCAGCTCCACAGCCAGGCGCCCAGGGCTTGCTCCGGGGACAGCCCCCAGGCGCGGGCGGCCAGCGCCCAGGCGGCGGCGAAGGACGGTTCGGCCTGCCCGGCGAGCCACTGGCGCGCGGCTTCGTCCAGCTCGGGCAGCGCTTCGAGCAACTGGCCGAGGGAGAAGCCCATCTGCCGGTTCTCCAGGCCCAGCTCGCGGGTCTCGCGGCTGGCGCGATGGCGTTCAACGGCATCGCGCAGGGCTTCCCAGTCGGCGCTTTGCGCGGCCTGCAGCAGTTCGGCGAGCAGCGGGCCTTCGAAGCGAGCGAGGTTCAGGTGCAACTGATCGACGAGCCAGCTACGGGCGCTGTCGGCGTCCTTCACCAGGCCCTGGTCGATGGCGCTTTCCAGGCCCTGGGAATAGCTGTAGCCGCCGATGGGCAACTGCGGACTGGCCAGGCGCAGGAGCGACCAGAGGCTTGACGAGTCAGTCATGAGCGACAGCCTGCCCGTGCCTGTCGATTGGCCCCCTCTCCCTGAGGGAGAGGGCTGGGGTGAGGGGGATGAGCCGGCACGGAGTCACACGCGCACTCCGAACTGGTGCAGCTTCGGCGCATAGTTGAATTCTTCCTCGCCGTGATGCGAGTGGTGATGCCCGCCGCCGTAGGCGCCGTGCTCCGGCTGGAAAGGCGCTTCGATGGCCTCCACCGTGGCGCCAAGCTGGTCGAGCATGGCCTTGAGCACGTAGTCGTCGAGCAGGCGCAGCCAGCCCTCGCCGACCTGTAGCGCGACGTGGCGGTTGCCCAGGTGGTAGGCGGCGCGACTCAGCTCGCGGGCGTTGGCGCAGGTCACGTGGAGCAGCTTTTCCGGCGCTGCGCAGACGCGCACCACGCGCCCATCGTTGGCCAGCAGGCATTCACCATCGGCCAGCGGCGACTGGCCCCGTTCGAGGAACAGGCCGACGTCCTCGCCGCTGCGGGTGAAGCAGCGCAGGCGGCTTTTGCTGCGCGCCTCGTAGTTCAGGCGCAGCTCGGCGTCCCAGTGTGCACGGGGTTCGATTCGTTGATGGATGACCAGCATGGCAGTGTCCGGCAGTAGCAATGGCGGTGCTACAGCAAGGGGCTTGCCAGTGCGGGGCGGCGTCAGTGCTGGCGCGGGCTGGAGCGGTTGTCCGAACGGTCAGTAATGGTGCGTGCGCGCAAGGATGGTGCGCATGAAAACGGTGCGCACCAAGGCGGGGCAGGTGTGCTTTGTAGGAGCGAGCTTGCTCGCGAACAGAGTCCGCTGCGGGGTTGGTTCGCGAGCAAGCTCGCTCCTACAGGGAAACCCGGCGCTCGGGTCAGTGCGTAGGAGAGTTCGTCAGGGCCGCGAACCGATTCCCGTCCAGTGCTTGGCGCCGATCATGATGAAGCGCAGTTGCTGGGTGACCTTGGCCTCGGGCGACAGGTGCGTCGGCAGGGTGTCGGCCGGCGGGTCGATCAGTTCGGGGAGGGTGGCGAACACCGTCTTCACCACCAGGTCGGCGATCACGTCGAGGTCCTGCGCCTGCAGGTGCGGCAGCTTGTTCAGCAGCGCAAGGTCGGCGGCGAGGTCGTCGGTGATGCGCTGGCGCAGTTCGCCCACGGCCTGGCGGATCGGCAGCGAGCCGCCGTACTGCTCGCGGGCGAGGAAGAGGAACTGGGTGCGGTTGGCGCTGACTGCGTCGAGGAAGATGCGCACCGACGCCTCGATCACGCCGCCCAGCTCGAATTCGTTGCGCCGTACCACGCGCAGGGTCTGGCGGAAGGTCTCGTCGACGTCGGCGACCAGCGCGAGGCCGAGCTGGTCCATGTCCGTGAAGTGCCGGTAGAAGCCCGCCGGCACGATACCCGCCGTCTTCGCCACTTCCCGCAGGCTCAGGCTGCCAAAGCCGCGACCGCTGTCCATCAGGCTCCGGGCGGCATCCATCAGGGCCTGGCGGGTCTGTTGTTTCTGTTCGGCGCGGGGAGTGGACATACGGCGATGCGATCCATGGCGAAGGCGAGGACGAGAGCGCAGGCACTCTAACAAATGCCGGTCGGTGCCGGGGAAGTTACTGTGCAATCCAGTGAACATGTGTTGACTGAAAATGCCCGCGCGTGAGATTTTAGTGAACACATGTTTACTATTTGGTGTTGTGAATGTCGTTTCTTCCCTTCGCCGGCCTGCGCCTGATCCGGCCGCTGCTCGTGCCGTTGCGCGCCCTGGTGCGTGGCCAGTGGCTGCGCGAGTCGGATGTCGATGCGCTGCTGCGGGCGTGCCATCGCGGCTGGGCGCTCGACCGGGTCTACGCGCGGGTCGAGGCGCGGCAGTGGGTGGCGGACGACATGCTCGAACTGCGCCTGCGCCCCAATGCCAACTGGTGTGGTGCGCGGCCCGGCCAGCACGTGCAGTTGTACGTCGAGCGTGAGGGCGTGCGTTGCAGCCGCAGCTACAGCCTGACCCGCATTGCCGAGGATGGTTGCCTGGAATTCGCGGTGAAGCTGCAGCCGGGCGGCCGTGTTTCCTCCTACCTGCTGCATCAGCTGTGTGTGGGCGAGATGCTGGAGCTGGGGCCGGTGGACGGCGACCTGAGCTGGCCGCAGGACGAGCAGGGCGTGCTGTTGCTGGCGGCCGGTAGCGGGCTGACACCCTTGCTCGGCCTGCTGCGTGAAGCGCTGGTGCGCGGCTACATCGGGCCGGTGACGCTGCTGCATTACGTTCGCGAGCGCGGCCAGAAGGCATTCGTCGACGGGCTGGAAGCGCTCGCCCAGCAGTATCCGAACCTCGAATTGCGCTGGGCATTGAGCGGTGATGCGCCGGTGGACGGTGAGCTGCGTGGGCGTTTTCATCCTGAGCATGTCCAGGCGTTGGGCGAGCGCCACGTACTGGCCTGCGGTCCCGGCGGTTTCGTCGACAGCGTGCGCCAGACGCTCGAAGCGAGCAGCCGCAGCCTTCAGCTGGAAAGCTTCAGCCCGCCGAGCTGGGACGAGGGCGAGCCCGCCAGATCGGTGAACCTGCGCTTTGCCCGCAGCGCGCTGGAGGTATCTGGCGACAGCCGTCGCAGCCTGCTGGAGCAGGCCGAAGCCAGCGGCCTGCGCCCGGCCCACGGTTGCCGCCAGGGCGTCTGCGCCAGCTGCACCTGCATCCTGGTCAGCGGCTGCGTGCGCGACCTGCGCAGCGGCGAGCTGTTCAGCGAGCCGGGACAACCCATCCGCATTTGCGTCAGCGCGCCCCAGGGCGACCTGACCCTCGATCTCTGACTCAAGGAGCTTCCATGCGCGACGACCGCGACCTGTCCGCCGCCGAGCTGGCGGCCTTCGGTGCCGAGCTGGACGCCCTGCGCCAGCGCACCCTGCATGATCTGGGCGAAACCGATGCCCGCTATATCCGCCGCATCCGCGCGGCGGTGCGCTTCTGTTGCTGGAGCGGACGCCTGCTGCTGATGGCCGGCTGGTTCCCGCCCACCTGGCTGCTCGGCACTTTCCTGCTCGGGCTGGGCAAGATCCTGGAGAACATGGAGCTGGGCCATAACGTCATGCATGGCCAGTACGACTGGATGAACGACCCGGAATTCGCCGGGCGTACCTATGAGTGGGACATCGTCGGCCCTTCGGATTTCTGGCGGCACACCCACAACCACATCCATCACACCTACACCAACGTGCTGGGCAAGGACGACGACGTCGGCTACGGCGTGGTGCGCCTGTTCCCCGAGCAGAAGTGGAAGCCCTTCTACCGCTGGCAGCCGCTGTGGGTAACCCTCCAGGCGCTGCTGTTCCAGTACGCCGTGGCGATCCAGCATCTGCGCCTGGACAAGTACGTGAAGGGACGGATGAGCAAGGAGGAGTTGCGCCCGCTGCTGCGCCAGTTCAACGCCAAGGTGGGCCGCCAGTGGCTCAAGGATTACGCGGTATTCCCGCTGCTGGGGCTGTTCAGCGGTGCCTTCGGCGCGGTGCTGCTGGGCAATGTGATCGCCAACCTGTTACGCAACCTGTGGACCTTCACCGTGATCTTCTGCGGCCATTTCACCGAGAAGGCTGCGGTGTTCCCGCCGCAGGTGCTGGAGAACGAGACGCGCGGCCACTGGTACCTGCGCCAGTTGCGCGGGTCGAGCAACCTGGAAGGTGGAAAGGTGTTCCACATTCTCACCGGCAACCTCAGCCACCAGATCGAACATCACCTGTTCCCCGACCTGCCGGCACGCCGTTACGCCGAGTTGTCGCGCCATGTGCGCGAGATTGCCGCGCGCTACGGACAGACCTACAACAGCGGCAGGCTGTCCGCGCAATTCGCCACGGTCATCCGGCGGATCTGGATCTACCGTCTGCCCAGTGCCGCGACGGCCGTCTGAGACGGATCAGGCGCGCCGGCTCTGCGGCGCGTTGATTTCCTCGCGCAGGGCGCGCAGCTCGGCGGCGTCCTGGTTGAGGTGATGGATGGACTTGAGCAACTTCTGCCGCAGCAGGTCGTCCTGGACCTGATCGACGGCCCGCATGACTTCCAGCGCCGTGGCTTCGTTGTTGGCGGCAACGGCGTCGAGGGTTTTTCGCAGGCTGCGAGTAGCGTGGTGCACGGGGGATCTCCTTCAAACTGCGTGCACCCTACGACATGAACATTTCCAATAAATTTCAGCACTTGGCTATTGGATGGGCGGTCATTCGTCGCGTGGCGCGGTGTCAGTACAGAAGGCACAGGGCGATCAGCGGTACCAGGTTCAGCAGCAGTACGCCGATCTTGTACACCGCCATGCCGCCATAGTGCAGGGCATCGAAGCGCTCGACGGAAATCGCGAACCAGCGCGAGTGCAGGCGGTACAAGCGGTCGTGGGCGAGGCTGAAGGCGGCGAACCAGATCAGCAGGACGACATAGTTGATCAGGGTGCAGTAGAGCAGGAAGGACTTGAGGTCGGCGGGTGTCATGGCAAATCTCCGGGCTCTTTCCCGTTTGGAGAGAGCCGCCGACCGATGGTTTCACCGTGATGGCGGCAGAGCGGGGTGATGGTGATAATGCCCGGGGCGCCACAATGTGATCTTTGCCACGCCGGAGCTGTCCGATATCGGGCGCCTGCCGGTCGCTGGCGGCGCCTTGCCAACCTACCCCATCCCTCGAATCGCCTGCCGGACCCGCCATGTTCAGCCCGCTCGTCACCTTTCCCGCGCTCTATACCGCCACGCTGCTGATGCTCGCCGGCTCCGGCCTGTTCACCACCTACATGGGCCTGCGCCTGACCCAGGAAGGGGTGGGCGACCTGTGGGTCGGTGGCCTGATGGCCGCCTATTACTTCGGCCTGGTCTGCGGCGGCAAGTTCGGCCACAAGCTGATCGCCAGCTTCGGCCACATCCGTTCCTACGTTGCGTGCGCAGGCCTGGCGACGGTGATCGTGCTGATCCACGCGCTAGTCTCGCAGCTGGAGGTCTGGGTCGTGCTGCGCTTCGTGATGGGTGCGGTGATGATGAACCAGTACATGGTGATCGAGAGCTGGCTCAACGAGCAGGCCGAGTCGCGCCAGCGCGGCAAGGTGTTCGCCGGCTACATGGTGGCGGTGGATGCCGGCCTTGTGGTCGGCCAGGGCTTGCTGGCGCTGAGCCCGGCGCTGGACTACAAGCCGCTGCTGCTGGTCGCCATCTGCTTCTCCTCGTGCCTGATCCCGCTGGCGCTGACCCGCCGGGTGCACCCAGCCAAGCTGGTGGCCGCGCCGCTGGAGATCGGCTTCTTCTGGAAGCGCGTGCCGCAGTCGCTGGGCACCATCTTCGTCGCCGGCCTGATGATCGGCGCCTTCTACGGCCTGGCGCCGGTGTATGCGGCGCGCAACGGCCTGGATACCTCGCAGTCGAGCCTGTTCGTCGGCATCTGCATCATCGCCGGCTTCTGTTCACAATGGCCGCTGGGCTGGCTGTCGGACCGGATGAACCGCAGCTGGCTGATCCGTGGCAATGCGCTGTTGCTGTGCGTCGCCGCCGTGCCGATGTGGGGGCTGGTGCAGTTGCCGTATCACCTGCTGCTGGCCAACGGTTTCGTCACCGGCATGTTGCTGTTCACCCTCTATCCGCTGGCAGTGGCGCTGGCCAACGACCACGTCGAACAGCCGCGCCGCGTGGCGCTTTCGGCGATGCTGCTGACCACCTACGGCGTCGGCGCCTGCATCGGCCCGCTGTTCGCCGGCGCGATGATGCGCCACTTCGGCCCAGGCATGTTCTACATGCTGGTGTCGGCCTATGCGCTGCTGCTGATCTTCTGGGTGCAGCCCCGCCGCGTCACCGATCTGCATCGCGTCGACGAGGCGCCGCTGCACCATGTGCCGATGCCCGACACCGTCAGCCCGATGTCCGCAGCGCTCGATCCGCGTGTCGAGGAAGTGCCGGAGGAGCTGGTGGTGGAAGCGCCGCCCACCATCGGCCGCTCCGACGGCGCGCCGGACGGCCCCGAAACCAGGGGCTGACTGGCCGGGCCTGCCTCGGTACCTGCCTCCTAGAAAATGCCTCCCCGATGCGGGCGGCACACATAAGAAAGCCCGGCATGAGCCGGGCTTTTCTGTCGCCTTGCGGCGTAGATCAGACTTTCAGGTGAGCGTCGAAGACGGTGTCGCCACCGGACTCGGCAACCATGTTGTCGTGCAGGCGATCGACGCTGTGCTCCGAACCATTCTCGGCAACGCGGGCTTCATCACCCATCTGCTTGTGCAGGCGGTCGATGGTGCGGTCGGAACCGTTTTCGGCAACGCGGGCTTCGTCACCCATTTGCTTGTGCAGGCGGTCGATGGTGCGCTCGGAGCCATTGTCGGCGACGCGGGCTTCATCACCCATCTGCTTGTGCAGACGGTCGATGGTGCGTTCGGAACCGTTGGCAGCAACGTGATCTTCAACTTTCTGCTGCTGAAGTTGGTGTTCGTGCTGGTGGGTGGCGCGCGGGCCGTTGTTCAGGATGGCCGGTGCGGCGAAGGCGGCACTGGCAGTCATCAGGGAAGTGAGTGCAAGGCTGAGGGCGATCTGACGTTTCATTTTAAGTGGCTCCGAAGGGGGGAGGAAGTTCTTGGCTACGGGTTCATTTTCCCTTCGGATTAATCGATTTAAAAACGATGTACCTCAATAGAGTGGATCAACGTCATCGATTATTTAGCCGGCTAATTTCTACTATCGCTGTCGCTGATGGAACGACGAAAAGCGCTCTGGAACGGCGCTTTCAGGGAGTGCATCCGGTGGGGCGGGCAGGATGTCGTTAGGACGCTGAATTGCCCATGCTGATAGCGCTGCTGCCGTTGAGAGCGGAAGGGCATAAGAAAGCCCGGCATGGCCGGGCTTTTCTGTCGCCTTGCGGCGTACTGCGTGGATCAGGCCTTCAGATGGGCGTCGAAGACGGTATCGCCACCGGACTCGGCGACCATGTTGCCGTGCAGGCGGTCGATGGTCTGGCTGGAGCCGTTTTCGGCCACGTTCATTTCCTGGTGCAGGCGATCAACCGACTGGCTGGAGCCGTTCTCGGCAACACCCAGTTCCTTGTGCAGGCGGTCGACGCTCTGGTTGGAGCCGTTTTCGGCCACGTTCATTTCCTGATGCAGGCGGTCAACCGACTGGCTCGAACCATTCTCGGCAACACCCAGCTGCTTGTGCAGACGGTCGATCGATTGGCTGGAGCCGTTCTCGGCGATGCGGGCCTTGGCCGCGTCCAGTTGTTTCTGTTGTTGATCCAGGGTGCGTTCGGCACCGTCCTGGACCAGCATCTGAACCTGGCTGGCGTTCACCGCCGGGGATTCCTGCTGGGTACCGGCGAAGGCGGCATTGGCGGCAAGTACGGAGAGGGCAAAGCCAAGTACGAGAGTGCGTTTCATGATTCGGCTCCAGAAAGAGTGGGGAGTTCGTTGGACACGGACTCAGTATCAGTTCTGGATAATCGATTGAAAAACGATGCCGGAAGATAGTCTGTATCGATGTCGATGATTGTTTATTTAGTCGTTTAAAAACAGTTAGTTAGTTTTATTTAATGACTTGTATCAATGGCTTTGATGTCGATTATCGGTGCTATCGTTAATATCTAATTAATGGATTAATTGGCTGGGAGGCACTCTGGAACGCCCTTTTGCGGCTCCTTCGCTGTCGATCGCGGGAGATTTACCCCGCAATCGGTGGTCCAACTTCACGGGCCGAGGGAGAATGCCGGCGCGGCGGGCTGCCTTGGTCCGTGCTTTCATCGCAAACCATGCAGCGGGTCTGGCGCGGGGATGCCAGGCCTTTCACCGACGCGGCAACCAGGGAGTTCACGTATGACGCGCGGCCGGAAAATCTGCCTTTGGACCTTTACCGGCATCGTCGCCTTCTTTGCGGCCCTGCTGGTCTTCATCGCCACCTTCGACTGGAATCAGGTGAAGCCGATGATCAACGAGAAGGTGAGCGCCGAACTGGGGCGCCCCTTCGCCATCAACGGCGACCTGCAGGTGCTCTGGCGCACCGAGCCGGAGGAGGGTGGCTGGCGCGCGCTGGTGCCCTGGCCGCATTTCAGCGCTGCCGACATCACCCTGGGCAATCCCGACTGGGCTTCCGGCAAGACGTCAGCCACACAGTTCGCCAGCCTGGAAAAGGTCGAGTTCCGCCTGGCCCCGCTGCCGCTGCTCTGGCAGACCGTGAGCATCCCGCAGATCATCCTCACCCGCCCCAGCGCCGACCTGCTGCGCCTGGCCGATGGCCGCGCGACCTGGACGTTCGAATTGCCGAAGAAAGAGACGGAGGCCAACCCCGAACCCTCGCCGTGGAAGCTGGATATCGGCGAGATCGGCTTCGACAAGGGCCGCATCACTCTCGACGACCAGAGCCTCAAGACCCGCCTGGAATTGCTGGTGGACCCGCTTGGCAAGCCGGTGCCCTTTGGCCAGTTGGCCGGCAAGGCGCTGGCCGGGGCGGACGCGGCACAGACCCAGGACTATGTGTTCGGCTGGAAGCTCAAGGGGCAGTACAAGGGGCTGCCGCTCAGCGGCTCGGGCAAGGTGGGCGGCATGCTGGCCCTGCAGGATGCCGCCAGGCCTTTCCCGGTGCAGGCGGATATCACTGCTGGCAGCACCCGTGCCAGCGTGGTCGGCAGACTGACCGACCCGCTCAACCTCGGCGCGCTCGACCTGCGCCTGAAGCTGGCCGGCAGCAGCATGGCCAACCTGTTCCCGCTCACCGGCGTGACCCTGCCCGATACCCCGGCCTACGAGACCGACGGCCGCCTCAGCGCGCAGCTGAAGGACCCCGCCGGCGCGACCTTCCATTACGACGACTTCAACGGCAAGGTCGGCGGCAGCGATCTCCACGGCAGCCTGGTATTCGTCAATCACCCGCCACGCCCGAAGCTCTCCGGCAAGCTGCGCTCCGAACAACTGCGGATGGTCGACCTGGGCCCGCTGATCGGCGCGGATTCGAACAAGGCCAAGCAGGCGCGTGGCCAGGCCACCCGCCAGCCGGCGGACAAGGTGCTGCCGGTGGAAGAGTTCCGCACCGAGCGCTGGCGCGCGATGGACGCCGACGTGGAGTTCACCGGCAAGCGCATCGTGCACAGCGACAAGCTGCCGCTCAGCGATCTCTACACCCACCTGGTGCTCGACGATGGCCTGCTCACCCTGGAGCCGCTGCGCTTCGGCGTGGCCGGCGGCACCCTGGATTCGCACATCCGCCTGGACGGCGGCAAGACGCCCATGCAAAGCCGCGTCGAGCTCAAGGCGCGCAGCTTCAAGCTCAAGCAACTGTTCCCCAGCTTCGCGCCGATGCAGACCAGTCTTGGCGAGCTCAATGGCGATGCCGCGCTCAGCGGCACCGGCAATTCGGTGGCGAGCATCCTCGGCGGCGCCAACGGGCAGATGAAGCTGCTGATGAATGACGGACGGATCAGCAAGGGCCTGATGGAGATCGCCGGCCTCAACGTCGGCAACTACGTGGTGGCCAAGATGTTTGGCGACGACGAGGTGAAGATCAACTGTGCTGCCGCCGACGTCGGTATCACCAAGGGCCTGGCGGAACCCCGGGTGTTCGTGTTCGACACCGAGAACGCCATCATCAACGTGCAGGGCACCGCCAACTTCGCCACCGAGCAACTGGACCTTGACGTGATTCCCGAGAGCAAGGGGCTGCGCATCTTCTCGCTGCGTTCGCCGCTCTACGTCCAGGGCACCTTCAAGAATCCCCGTGCGGGGGTGCACAGCGGGCCGCTGGTGCTGCGCGGCGCGGGGATGGTCGCGCTGGGCGTGGCCTTTGCGCCGGCGGCGGCCCTGCTCGCCCTGGTAGCGCCCAGTCAGAAGGACGAGAACCAGTGCGGGCCGCTGCTGCAGCAGATGAAGCAGCCGGCAAAGGCGCCGGCGCCCGGCAAGCGTCAGTAGATCGGAACGTACAGGTCGGTTTCCGAGGCCGGGTTCTCCGGGCCGAGGAAGCGCTCGGTATAGCGTTCCAGGTCGATGCCCTTGCGCGGGGTCAGGCCGAGGCGGCCGAGCAGGCTGGAATAGATGCCCTGGAAGCTGTCGGCGATCCCCTGTACCGGGCCCACGTGGGTGAACACGGCGTACTTCTGCGCCGGCACCTCGAACTTCAGCATGCCCTCGGGGACCTCGGCGTCGGCTTTCACCGGCAATGCCGCGATGTAGTGGAATTCGCCGCCCGGCAGCTGGGCGCACACGCCATAGGCGTGCTTGTCCTGCGGGTTGGCGCTGATTTCATGCTCGCGCGGCAGGAAGCGCTGCCAGAGCTGGCCGATGCTGTCGCCGGGGGCGCTGCCCCGGTAGTCCATGCCCACCACGGTGAAGGCGGGCAACTCGACGATCCTGTGTTTCATGGTGTGCGGCTCCTTGCTGGGTGATCGCATGATAGACGGCGGCGCATCGGAGTGAATATTTCCGCGCAGGGCCGGTCCACTCTCGGTAGACCTTCGAACAAGGAGATCGTCATGCCACGTGGAGACAAGAGCCTGTACAGCGCGAGCCAGAAGCGCAAGGCGGCGCACATCGAAGAGAGCTATCGGCACCTGGGCATGAGCCGCGAGGAGGCCGAGGCGCTGGCCTGGGCCACGGTCAACCGCCAGGCCGGCGGTGGCGAGCGCAAGGGTGGTGGCGGCCAGCGCAAGAGCGAGGGCGCCAGGGCGGTGGCCCGCAGCGCTTCTGCGCGGCGTGCGGCGAAGACCCGCAAGGGCGTCTCAGCCAAAGCTGGCGGGCGAAGCCTGGCACTGCTGGCGGAACTGACCCGCGAGCAGCTGCTCGAACGGGCCAGGCGCAAGGGCATCAGCGGTCGCTGGCGCATGCGCAAGGACGAGCTGATCGAGGCGCTCTGCGCTGAGTGGCGGAAGTCGGCCCTCATCCCTCAGGAGGAGGGCCGGCGGGGCTAATTGCTTTCGCGATGCTCCAGTTCCGAGCAGGTCATGAAGCCCTTGCCGTCGACCTTGCCGGTATTGTCGAAGCTGATGTAGTAGGCCTGCTGCTGGCCGTCCTTGTTGAGGATGTAGCTATTGCAGCTGCCAAGGCCCTTGGCGCGCGTCTGCGTGGACGAGGGCGTGCCGCCGATGCGCAGCACCTGTTCCTTGCTCATGCCCTTGTCGACGTCGTGCACCAGCGGCGCGTCGCGGAAGGTGACGTAATTGACCGGGTTCTGCACCTTGGTGTTCGAGGCGCAACCCGCCAGCGATGCCAGCATGAGCAAGGCCAGCAGTGATCGTTTGTCCATGGTGCTCTCCTTGGTTTGAAGCGGCTGGGGTTGAGCAACGCACTTGCACAATTTGGAGTGGCGGCGCGGGCGAGCGTTCGAGAAAACTGCCCTATTGCGCGTCCTTCAGTGCGTCGTCCAGGCGTTGCTGTTCCTGTGCATTGACCTGATCGACCTGCTGCTTGAGCTGTTGCATCTGCTGCTGGGCCTGTTGCGCCTGCTGGGCCTGGAGGCTGGCGGCAGTGGTGGCGGTGGCGGCCGTTTCGCCCAGGCCGCAGGCGGTGAGCGCGCAGTACAGGCTGGTGAGGACGGCGAGACGAAGGAGGGGCATGGCGGTATCCAGCGTGAGGTGGTGACTCTTCAACGCTAGCGCAAGGCGCGGCCGGCGTCAGTACGCTCCGGCTCAATCCGCGCGTGTCGATGGCCCCGGTCCTTGCGGACAAGGGGCCATCGGGGCTGCTCAGCCGTAGCGCTTCATCGCCTCGATGGCCAGGCCGCTGCCGATCCCGCCGAAACGGTCGCCGTCGACATGACGGGCGTTGGGCAGCATGGCCGCCACGCTCTGGCGCAACGCCGGCACGCCGGAGGAGCCGCCGGTGAAGAACACCGTGTCGACCCGCGCCGGGTCCACGTCGGCGGAATTGAGCAGCTCGCCGATGCTGCCGCGTACGCGCTCCAGCAGCGGGCCGATGGCGCCTTCGAACAGCGCGCGGCTCAGCTCGGCCACCAGGCCCGGTTCGATGCGCGCGAGGTCGATGTCGCGCTGCTGGCTGTCGGACAGCTCGATCTTGCTCGCTTCCACCTGCATCGCCAGCCAGTGGCCGGCGCGCTGCTCGATGAGCTTGAACAGGCGGTCGATGCCGGTGGCGTCGACGATGTCGTAGCGCATGTTCTGCAGCGCCAGCTGGGACTTCTGCGCATAGACCGCGTTGATGGTGTGCCAGGTGGCGAGGTTGAGGTGATAGCTGGTCGGCATGAAGGCGTCGCTCTTCATCTTGCTGCCGTAGCCAAACAGCGGCATCACGCCCTGGATGCTGAGCTGCTTGTCGAAGTCGGTACCGCCGATGTGCACGCCGCCGGTGGCGAGGATGTCGCCGTGGCGGTCGGCCACTTCGCGGCGCTCCGGCGCCAGGCGCACCAGGGAAAAGTCCGAGGTACCGCCGCCGATGTCGACGATCAGCACCAGTTCCTCGCGCTGGATGCTGCGCTCGTAGTCGAAGGCCGCGGCCAGCGGTTCGTACTGGAAGGAGACATCCTTGAAGCCGAGCTTCCGCGCCACGGCCACCAGGGTGTCCTGGGCTTCCTGGTCGGCCTTGGGATCGTCGTCGACGAAGAACACCGGACGGCCCAGCACCACCGAATCGAATTCGCGGCCGGCGACTCCTTCGGCGCGCTTCTTCAACTCGCCGATGAACAGCCCGAGCAGATCCTTGAACGGCATGGCGCTGCCCAGCACGGTGGTCTCGCTTTTGAGCAGCGAGGAGCCCAGCAGGCTTTTCAGCGAGCGCATCAGGCGGCCTTCGTAGCCTTCCAGGTATTCGTGCAGGGCCAGGCGGCCGTACACCGGACGGCGTTCCTCGACATTGAAGAAGATCACCGAGGGCAGGGTGATCTTGTCGTCTTCCAGGGCGATCAGCGGTTCGGTGTCCGGGCGCCACCAGCCGACGGTGGAGTTGGAGGTGCCGAAGTCGATGCCCAGGGCGCGGGCCGCAGTGGTCTGGAACATGGTGCGCGGGTGTCCGGAGAAAAAACGGCCGCGCAGTTTACGCGAGCAGGCTGGGAAAGCCAGGGTATCTGTCGGGAAACAATGGTGGTAAAGGGGCTTGGGGAGTAGCTTGTAGTTTTGCTACATTGTGTTCCTGTAGTTTTCCTACAAGAGTTGTTGCCCACTGATTTTTTCTTTCCCACCCCGTATAAGTAGTTGGACCCCGCCATGCACAGAGCCTCCTTCCACGAATTGCGCAAGGAATTCCGCGCCTTACTGACTTCTTCCGCTTGCTACCACACCGCTTCGGTGTTCGATCCGATGTCGGCGCGTATCGCCGCGGATCTGGGGTTCGAGGTAGGCATCCTGGGTGGTTCTGTAGCTTCACTACAAGTTTTGGCGGCACCGGACTTCGCCCTGATCACCCTCAGCGAGTTCGTCGAGCAGGCTACCCGCATCGGTCGCGTCGCCCGCCTGCCGGTGATCGCCGACGCCGACCACGGTTACGGCAACGCCCTGAACACCATGCGCACCGTGGTTGAACTGGAACGCGCCGGCGTGGCTGCGCTGACCATCGAGGACACCCTGCTGCCGGCGCAGTTCGGCCGCAAGTCCACCGACCTGATCACGGTGGAAGAGGGCGTAGGCAAGATCCGCGCGGCCATCGAGGCGCGCATCGACGAAGACATGGCGATCATCGCCCGGACCAACGCCGAAGTGCTGGAAGTGGACGACGTGATCCGCCGCACCCTGGCCTACCAGGCTGCCGGCGCCGACGGCATCTGCATGGTCGGCATCCGCGACTTCGACCACCTGGAGGCGATCTCCCGCCACCTCTCCGTGCCGCTGATGCTGGTGTCCTACGGCAACCCGGCGCTGCGCGATGACCAGCGCCTGGCGGAGTTGGGCGTGCGTATCGTGGTGGACGGCCATGCTGCCTACTTCGCGGCGATCAAGGCCACCTACGATTGCCTGCGCGAGCAACGCGGCGTGCATGCTTCCGACCTCACCGCGTCGGAGCTGGCGAAGAAATACACCCTGCCCGAGGAGTACCAGATCTGGGCGCGGGAATACATGGAAGTCAAAGAGTAGAACTGCCTGTCCCGTGCCGCTCGGCCTGGCGGCAGTTGCGCCGGCAGGTATCCGACCTGGGCGTTGAAGGGATAGAGCAGAGTGCCTTCGGGTTTCTCCGCCTTGCGCAGGTATGTCCAGCGCGAGAGCAGGGAGTCCCGGCTGGCACCGGCGGGTAGTGCCGCCAACCGTTGTCGATCAATTTCTGCAATGCCTTGATGCGTGTCGCATCCCCCTCGTTCTCCTTCCCGGTAGACGCCGCACCTCCCGCCACGCCAATTCCTTCGTCAACGACGCACTCGTCGCTTCGCGCGCCATCACCCTTGCATTCCCTGCCGGCGAGCTGCATATCGTCAGGACACTTGAAGATTCCACGGGAGGTCGCCATGGCCAGTGGCTGGGCAAACGACGGAGCGGTTCAGGAACAGATCGACAGCACCATCGAGGACGCCATCGCACGGGCGCGCAACCAGTTGCCCAAGGGTGAGAGCCTGACGCATTGCGAGGAGTGCGATGCGTCGATCCCTGAGGCGCGGCGCAAGGCCGTCCCCGGCGTGCGGCTGTGCGTGAACTGCCAGGCCGAGCATGACAAGGAGCAGGCGGCCTATTCCGGTTACAACCGACGCGGCAGCAAGGACAGCCAGTTGCGCTGAAATGCCTCGGTCCGATCATGAAAGCGGCGCCTGAAAGTGCCGTTTTCTGTTTTTGCACGTTGGAGCGGGGCGCGCTCCTACTACAAGAGCACGGTTGACCTCAGCGGCACCAGCACGCTGCCGGCGGCCTGTTCGACCTCGATCCGCCCACCCCCGCTCTCGTTGCGTCGTGGCCGAGCACGGAAGTGTCCTGCCTCAAAAGAGAAAATACCGCTGCGCCATCGGTAGCACCTCCGCCGGTTCACACCACAGCAACTGACCGTCCGCGCGCACCTGGTAGTTCTGCGCATCGACCTCGATGTGCGGCAGGTAGGCGTTGTGGATCAGGTCGGTCTTCTGCACGCTGCGGCAGCCCTTCACCACGCCGATGGTCTTGCGCAGGCCCAGTTCGTGGTGCACGCCTGCGTCGAATGCGGCCTGACTGAGGAAGGTCAGGCAGGTGGCGTGGCGGCTGCCGCCAAAGCTGGCGAACATCGGCCGGTAGTGCACCGGCTGCGGCGTGGGGATCGACGCGTTGGCGTCGCCCATCAGGCTCGCGGCGATGGCGCCGCCCTTGAGGATCAGGCTCGGCTTCACGCCGAAGAAAGCCGGGCGCCAGAGCACCAGGTCGGCCAGCTTGCCCACTTCGATGCTGCCCACTTCATGGGCCACGCCATGGGTGATCGCCGGGTTGATGGTGTACTTGGCGATGTAGCGTTTCGCGCGGAAGTTGTCGTTGCGCGCGCCGTCGCCGTCCAGCGCGCCGCGCTGCTGCTTCATCTTGTCGGCTGTCTGCCAGGTGCGCGTGATCACTTCACCGACGCGGCCCATGGCCTGGCTGTCGGAGCTGATCATGCTGAAGGCGCCGAGGTCGTGGAGGATGTCTTCCGCGGCGATGGTCTCGCGGCGGATGCGCGACTCGGCGAAGGCCACGTCCTCGGCGATGCTCGGGTCCAGATGGTGGCAGACCATGAGCATGTCCAGGTGTTCGTCGATGGTGTTGCGGGTGAAGGGCCGGGTCGGGTTGGTCGAGCTGGGCAGCACATTGGCGAAGCCGCAGGCCTTGATGATGTCCGGCGCGTGGCCGCCACCGGCGCCTTCGGTGTGGTAGGTGTGGATGGTGCGGCCCTTGAAGGCGGCGAGGGTGGTTTCGACGAAGCCGGATTCGTTGAGGGTGTCGGTGTGGATCGCCACCTGCACGTCGAGGCGGTCGGCCACGGACAGGCAGTTGTCGATGGCCGCAGGCGTGGTGCCCCAGTCCTCGTGCAGCTTCAGGCCGATGGCGCCGGCGCGCACCTGTTCCTCCAGCGGCAGCGGCAGGCTGGCATTGCCCTTGCCGGTGAAGCCGATGTTCATCGGGAAGGCGTCCGCGGCCTGGAGCATGCGCGCCATGTGCCACGGGCCGGAGGTACAGGTGGTGGCATTGGTGCCGGTGGCGGGCCCGGTGCCGCCGCCGATCATGGTGGTGACCCCGCTCATCAGCGCCTCTTCGATCTGCTGCGGGCAGATGAAGTGGATGTGCGTGTCGATGCCGCCGGCGGTGAGGATCATGCCCTCGCCGGCGATCACTTCGGTGCTGGCGCCCAGCGCGATGGTCACGCCGGGCTGGATGTCCGGGTTGCCGGCCTTGCCGATGGCGGCGATACGCCCATGCTTGAGGCCCACGTCGGCCTTGACGATGCCCCAGTGGTCGAGGATCAGCGCGTTGGTGATGACGGTGTCGACGACCTCGGCAGCGCACAGCTGGCCCTGGCCCATGCCGTCGCGGATGACCTTGCCGCCGCCGAACTTCACTTCCTCGCCGTAGACGGTGAAGTCCTGCTCCACTTCGATCCACAGGCCCGTATCGGCCAGGCGCACGCGGTCGCCGACTGTGGGGCCGAACATGTCGGCATAGGCTTGTCTGCTGATTTTCATCCAGCGCTCCTTGGCTGTTTTCCCGCGGGCGCTCAGAGGCTGCCCATCACTCGCCCGGCGAACCCGTAAACCTTCCGCTCGCCGGCCAGTTCCACCAGCTCCACCTCGCGGCTCTGCCCCGGCTCGAAGCGCACCGCAGTGCCCGCCGGAATGTTCAGGCGCATGCCGCGCGCCGCGTCGCGGTCGAACAGCAGCGCGTCGTTGGTCTCGAAGAAGTGGTAGTGCGAGCCGACCTGGATCGGCCGATCGCCGCTGTTGGCCACCGTCAGGGCAAGGGTGCGGCGGCCGGCGTTGAGTTCGATCTCGCCGCTCTGTATGTCGTATTCGCCAGGGATCATGGGGAACTCCTTGGGTCGAGGATCAGTTGCATGAAGGTGAGATCCAGCCAGCGGCCGAACTTCTGGCCCACCTGCGGCATCTGCCCGGTGGTGAGGAAGCCCAGGCGCTCGTGCAGGCGGATCGACGCCGTGTTGCCGCTCTCGATGGCCGCGACCATCACGTGCAGGCCCTGGGCGCGGGCGCGCTCGATGAGCGCCTGCATCAGCAGCGGGCCTAGGCCCTTGCCGCGCTGGTCGGCGCGCACGTAGACCGAATGCTCGACCGTCTCGCGGAAGCCGTCGAAGGCGCGCCACGGGCCGTAGCTGGCGTAGCCCACCACTTCACCCCCATCCTCGGCCACCAGCACCGGGAAGCCCTGCTGCGCACGCAATTCCAGCCAGGCGCGGCGGTTCTCCAGGTCGATGGCGACCTCGTTCCAGATGGCGGTGGTGTTGAGCACGGCGTCGTTGTAGATGTCGCGCAGACTGCCGAGGTCGGCTTGGCTGGCGTCGCGGATGAGCATGTCGGTTCCTTCTTTCGTAGGGCGAATAAAGCGGAACGGGGCATCAAGCGATGGGCTGGTGCACGGTGACCAGCTTGGTGCCGTCGGGGAAGGTGGCTTCCACCTGGATCTCCGGGATCATCTCCGGTACGCCTTCCATCACCTGTTCGCGGGTCAGCAGCGTGGTGCCGTAGTGCATCAGCTCGGCGACCGTCTGGCCATCCCGCGCGCCTTCGAGCAGGGCGGCGGAAATCAGTGCCACGGCCTCCGGGTAGTTGAGCTTTACGCCGCGGGCGAGGCGACGCTCGGCGACCAGGCCGGCGGTGAAGATCAGCAGCTTGTCTTTTTCACGGGGCGTCAGGTCCATCTCAGGTGCTCCAGATTCGTGGCGGAACGGCCTCGCGGCCGAGCAGCGCGGGCCGCAGCCGGCGCCAGAGTTCGATGAGCCAGGCGCGGGCGTGCAGCGCCTCATGGGCCAGGCAACGGGCGATGACCAGGCCGGGCAGTTGAGTGAGATTGCCGTGGCCCTGGCAGGGGATGGCGCGGCAGGCTTCGATCAGCGCCGCATCGATCTGCCCGCTGGCGATCAGCGTGGCCATCACCGGATGGCCGGCGAGGCCGATGGGTGAGTCAAGCAGGCGGTCGTTGCCGGCGACGCGCTGGCGTTCGTGCCACAGACGCTGGCCGTCGCGGCGGATGTCCAGGGCGGCGGCGAAGTAGCCGTGGTCGAAGCGCTCGCCACTGGCGGGGCGGCCGAGGGCGACCACGTCCCAGTAGAACAGCCGGGCATCCGCTTCGAGGTCGATGCGGGTGGTCAGCTCGGTCTGCGCGCCGGAGTAGACGATGGTTTCCTGCGGCAGCCATTCCAGCGTGGCGCCGGGGCCGACGCGGATATCCAACAACTGCTTCGCCGGACAGCCAGCGCGGTACCACTTGGCGGCGCCGGGGCTGGTGAGCTGCGCCCAGCTGTCGTCGCCGGCGTGGATGTCGAGTTTCAGGGTGTCGCCGCCAGCGATGCCGCCGGGCGGGTGCACGACGATGTGCTGGCAGACCTGCGGCCCTTCCGCGTAGAGGTGCTTCTGCACCCGCAAAGGTCCGAGATGGCGCCGGGTGACCGGCCGCGTGCTGTCGCCGATGCGGGCGTAGGCCAGCTCCAGCTCGGCGTGCCAGGCGGGGTGGAAGAGAGTGGCCGGTGCGTTCATGGGCAGCTTCGAAACGAAGGATGCACGGGACAGAGCAATCGGCGTGCCGGGACGCGCCAGGATAGTGCGCGATATCTTTCG
Source organism: Pseudomonas sp. B1-22 (assembly GCF_050474425.1). Lineage (NCBI taxonomy): Bacteria > Pseudomonadati > Pseudomonadota > Gammaproteobacteria > Pseudomonadales > Pseudomonadaceae > Pseudomonas > Pseudomonas sp. B1-22. The sequence goes on from NZ_JBCHVH010000003.1 coordinate 562,048, forward strand.
TTTGCGCTGAAGGCCGCGCGGGGCCGGCGTTTCGAACCGATGCAAGGGTTTGTCCAATCGGTCAGGTATGGGCGCGGTTGCGGTGCATCAAGGTATTCGACGCACCGCATTGGTGCGGAGTCTTCCTGTAGGAGCGGGCCATGCCCGCGATCGCGCGCATGGCGCGCTCCTACAAGGGGCCGCCAGGCCGCGAGATCAATCAGCCCAGCTGCTTGCGCATGTACACCCGGCGGAAGCCGTTCTCCACCTTGCGCGCGTATTCCCGGTAGCCGTTCTTCGCGTACAGCTCGATGTTCTCCACCATGCGTTCGTTGGTGTAGAGGTACAGCGACGGGTAGCCCAGCTGCGCGGCGGTTTCCTCGGCATGCACCAGCAACACACGACCGATGCCTTGGCCGGCGCATTCGGGCAGTACGGCGATGTTGTCGAGCAGGAAGCCCTCATCGGTCTCGCGCATCACCAGCAGGCCGACCGGTGCGCCATGCTGCTCGGCGATCAGCACGCGGTCCTCGGCGATCACCGCGTGGTAGTCATCCAGCATCGGCCCTGGCTTGCGGCCCAGCCTGGGTATCCACTGGGCGTAGGCCGCCGCCACGCAGACCGCGGCGAATCCGGCGTCGTCGTTGACGGCGGGGCGCAGGGTGATCGGCATGGCGGGCTCCAGGAAATACCAATACGGGGACTGGCAGCGTGCCACCCGCTGCCGTCATCCGCCAGTGACAGGTCGCCTCAGATCGCCACCAGCCCGCGCACCCCGTCGCTTTCCATGTCCGCCCCACGCCCCTGCTGGACGATCTCGCCGCGGGACATCACCAGGTACTGGTCGGCCAGTTCGGCGGCGAAATCGTAGAACTGCTCCACCAGCAGGATGGCCAGGTCGCCGCGCTCGGCGAGCTTGCGGATGACCGCGCCGATCTCCTTGATCACCGACGGCTGGATGCCTTCGGTGGGTTCGTCGAGAATCAGCAGGCGCGGTCGGCTGGCCAGCGCGCGACCGATGGCAAGCTGTTGCTGCTGGCCGCCGGAGAGGTCGCCGCCGCGGCGCTGTTTCATCTCCCGCAACACCGGGAACAGCTCGTAGATGAACTCGGGCACGGCCTTGGCTTCGCCAGCGCTGAACCGCGACAGCCCCATCAGCAGGTTCTCCTCCACCGTCAGGCGCGGAAAGATTTCCCGCCCCTGCGGGACGTAGGCGATGCCGGCATGCACGCGCTGGTGCGGCTTGAAGCCGGTGATCGGCTTGCCCTCCCAGCTGACCTTGCCGTCCTTGGCCGGCACCAGGCCCATCAGGCAGCGCAGCAGGGTGGTCTTGCCCACGCCGTTGCGCCCGAGCAGGCAGGTGACCTCGCCGATCTTCGCGTCGAACGACAGGCCACGCAGGATGTGGCTGCCGCCGTAGTACTGGTGCAGTTTGTCGACTTGCAGCATGGATCGGTTCCTAGGCTCTTTGCTTTGAGAGCGCCGTTGTAAAAGGCCGTGATCGCGCCTGTGGATGCAAGGCGCCGGACGCTTCACCCAGCGGAGTTGCCGACTGGCAATGAGCATGGGGGAAGTGTCCGGCAACGCCGCAGACGCGGGTGCGAGTGCGGCCGATCCGGAGCTACCGCCCCAGATAAACCTCGATGACCTGCTCGTTCGCCTGCACGTCTTCCAGCGAACCCTCAGCCAGCACGTGCCCCTGGTGCAGCACGCTGACGTGGTCGGCGATGCTGCCGACGAAGCCCATGTCGTGCTCCACCACCATCAGCGAATGCTGACCGGCGAGGGACTTGAACAGCTCGGCGGTGAACTCGGTCTCGGCGTCGGTCATGCCCGCCACCGGTTCGTCCAACAGCAACAGTGGCGGCTCCTGCACCAGCAGCATGCCGATCTCCAGAAACTGCTTCTGACCGTGGGAGAGCAGCCCGGCGGGGCGGTTGCGCGACTCGCGCAGGCGGATGGTGCCGAGCACTTCCTCGATACGGTCCTTTTGCTCGCCGGAGAGCTTCGCCCGGAGGCTCGCCCACACCGACTTGTCGGTCTTCTGCGCGAGCTCCAGGTTCTCGAACACCGACAGCGCCTCGAACACCGTGGGCTTCTGGAACTTGCGGCCGATGCCGGCCTGGGCAATCTCCACCTCGCTCATGCGGGTCAGGTCGAGGGTTTCGCCGAAGAAGGCCTTGCCGCTGTCCGGGCGGGTCTTGCCGGTGATCACGTCCATCAGCGTGGTCTTGCCCGCGCCGTTGGGGCCGATGATGCAGCGCAGTTCGCCGACGCCGATGTACAGCGTGAGGTCGCGCAGGGCGTGGAAGCCGTCGAAGCTGACGTTGATGTCTTCCAGGGTGAGGATGGTGCCGTGGCGCACGTCCAGCTGGCCGCTGGCGCTCGAACCGATGCCGATGGCATCGCGGCTGGCGCCCGGATCGCGGTTGGGATCGTAGGCCGGTTCCAGCATCAGGTGGGGGACTGCTCTCATTGCTCTTTCTCCCGCTTGATCAGGCCGAGGATGCCGCGCGGCAGGTACAGGGTGACGATGATGAACAGCGCGCCGAGGAAGAACAGCCAGTACTCGGGGAAGGCCACCGTGAACCAGCTCTTCGCGCCGTTCACCACGCCTGCGCCGAGCAGCGGGCCGATCAGCGTGCCGCGCCCGCCGAGGGCGACCCAGACGGCGGCCTCGATGGAGTTGGTCGGCGACATCTCGCTGGGGTTGATGATGCCCACCAGCGGCACGAACAGCGCGCCGGCCAGGCCGCAGAGCACGGCACTCAGGGTCCAGACGAAGAGCTTGTAGCCGCGCGGGTCGTAGCCGCAGAACATCAGCCGGTTCTCCGCGTCGCGCAGGGCGGTGAGCACCCGGCCGAACTTGCTGCGCGCCAGGGCGAAGCCGATGGCCAGGCTCGCTGCCAGCAGCAGGACGATGGCGATGAACAGCGCCGCGCGGGTGCCCGGCGCAGTGATCGGGAAACCGAGGATGCTGCGGAAATTGGTGAAGCCGTTGTTGCCGCCGAAACCCGTTTCGTTGCGGAAGAACAGCAGCATGCCGGCGAAGGTCAGCGCCTGGGTCATGATCGAGAAGTACACGCCCTTGATCCGCGAGCGGAAGGCGAAGAAGCCGAACACCAGCGCAAGCAGGCCGGGTGCCAGCACCACCAGGCACAGCGCCCAGAGGAAGTGCTGGGTGCCGGCCCAGTACCAGGGCAACTCCGTCCAGGAGAGGAAGGTCATGAAGGCTGGCAACTGGTCGCCGGCGGCCTCGCGCATCAGGTACATGCCCATGGCGTAGCCGCCCAGGGCGAAGAACAGCCCGTGGCCCAGCGACAGCAGGCCGGCGTAGCCCCAGACCAGGTCCAGCGCCAGGGCCACGATGGCGTAGCAGAGGATCTTGCCGGTGAGCGTCAGCCCGTAGGCGGAGAGGTGCAGCGTGTGGCTCTCCGGCAGCAGGTGCAGCAGCGGCAGGATCAGCAGCGCGACGAGCGCGGCGCCGACGATCCCGGCGGTGAGTTTCGGGCCGGCCTTCTGCGCGGCCGTCACGGTGAGTGGCTGGTTCATCGGCAAGTTACCTGTAGGAGCGAGCTTGCTCGCGAACGGAGTTCCCGGCGGCGTCGGAGCTGGGCGGGTTCGCGAGCAAGCTCGCTCCTACGAAGAGCATTCACTTCAGACATTGGTGTGTTCATCAATCGATGACCCTCCCTTTCAGAGCGAAGAGCCCCTGCGGACGTTTCTGGATGAACAGGATGATCAGCGCGAGGATCAGGATCTTGCCCAGCACAGCGCCGATCTGCGGTTCGAGGATCTTGTTCGCCACGCCCAGGCCGAAGGCGGCGAGGACACTGCCGGCGAGCTGGCCGACGCCGCCGAGCACCACAACCAGGAAGGAGTCGATGATGTAGCTCTGGCCCAGGTCCGGGCCGACGTTGCCGACCTGCGACAGCGCCACCCCACCGAGGCCGGCGATGCCCGAGCCGAGGCCGAAGGCGAGCATGTCCACGCGGCCGGTCGGCACGCCGCAGCAGGCGGCCATGTTGCGGTTCTGGGTGACGGCGCGGACGTTCAGGCCCAGCCGCGTGCGGTTGAGCAGCAGCCAGGTGAGCGCCAGCACGAACAGCGCGAAGCCGATGATGACGATGCGGTTCCATGGCAGCACGAGGTTGGGCAGCACCTGGATGCCGCCGGACAGCCAGGCCGGGTTGGCCACCTCGACGTTCTGCGCGCCGAACAGCACGCGCACCAACTGGATCAGCACCAGGCTGATGCCCCAGGTGGCGAGCAGGGTTTCCAGCGGGCGGCCGTAGAGGTGGCGGATCACCGTGCGCTCCAGCGCCATGCCGATGCAGGCGGTGACCAGGAAGGCCACCGGCAGCGCGAGCAACGGGTAAAGCTCCAGCAGACCGGGGGCGTAGCGCTGGCAGAGCAACTGCACCACGTAGGTGGAGTAGGCGCCGAGCATCAGCATCTCGCCGTGGGCCATGTTGATCACCCCGAGCAGGCCGTAGGTGATCGCCAGGCCGAGGGCGGCGAGCAGCAGGATCGAGCCGAGCGACAGGCCGCTGAAGGCCTGGCCGAGCAGGTCGCCCATCAGCAGGCGGCGCTTGACCTGGCCGAGGCTGGTGGCGGCGGCGGTGCGGACCGAGTCGTCGGGTTCGACGGCGGGATCGAGCAGGTTTTCCAGGCGGGTACGTGCCTGCGGATCGCCGGATTCGCCCAGCAGGCGCACGGCGGAAAGGCGCACCGCCGGAGCCGGGTCGGCCAGCTGCAGATTGGCCAGGGCCAGTTGCAGCGCGGCCTTGACGGCGTCGTCGGACTCTTCGTTGAGGCGGTATTCGAGCAGCGTGCGTTGCGCCGGACGGGCGCTCTTCTGCAACTGGTGCGCGGCGTCCAGGCGCACGTCGGCGCTGTCGGCAACGAGCCGGTGGCTGGCCATGGCGGTATTCACCAGGCCGCGCAGGCGGTTGTTCAGGCGCAGCTTGTCGGGCTCGCCGACCGGCGCGGCGCCGCCGTCCGCGGGCTGGTATTGTCCGGCGTCACCGAGGACGAAGGCATGGCCCTGGGCGTCGACGGCGAGGCGGCCGGTCTGGATGGCTTCCAGCAACGGCAGACGGTCGGCATCGGGCGCGGCGGCCCATTGTTCGAGCAACTGGGCGCGAGCGTCGTTGTCCGCGCTGGCGAACTCCTGCGCGGCGCTGGCGAAGGCGAGCTGCGGCAGCAGCGCGGTCAGCGCGAGGGCGCAGAGGCGGAGCAGGTGAAGCAAGGCAGTGGGCATGGGCAGTTCCCGGCACGCTGGAGTCGGGGATTCCCTCTCCCCGGCGTCAATCCCGAAGGGACGGGGCGGGGAGAGGGCGCTCTCAGGAAGATCAGTTACTGCGCACCGCGTAATCCGGCTTCTTGTCGTTGCCCGGAATGAACGGGCTCCACGGCTGGGCGCGGATCGGCTCGGGGGTCTTCCAGACCACGTTGAACTGACCGTTGTCTTCGATCTCGCCGATCATCACCGGCTTGTGCAGGTGGTGGTTGGTCTTGTCCATGGTCAGGGTGAAGCCTGACGGCGCCTTGAAGGTCTGCCCGCCCATGGCCTCGCGGACCTTGTCCACATCGGTGCTGCCAGCCTTCTGCACGGCCTGCGCCCACATGTGGATGCCGACATAGGTGGCCTCCATTGGGTCGTTGGTCACGGCGGTGCTGTAGTTGGGCAGGTTCTTGGCCTTGGCGTAGGCCTTCCAGTCGGCGACGAACTTGCTGTTCTCCGGGTTCTTCACCGATTCGAAGTAGTTCCACGCGGCCAGGTTGCCCACCAGCGGCTTGGTGTCGATGCCGCGCAGTTCTTCCTCGCCCACGGAGAAGGCCACCACCGGTACTTCGGTGGCTTCCAGGCCCTGGTTGGCCAGTTCCTTGTAGAAGGGCACGTTGGAGTCGCCGTTGACGGTGGAGATCACCGCGGTCTTGCCGCCGGCGGAGAACTTCTTGATGTCGGCGACGATGGTCTGGTAATCGCTGTGGCCGAACGGCGTGTAGACCTCCTGGATGTCCTTGTCGGCCACGCCCTTGCTGTGCAGGAAGGCGCGCAGGATCTTGTTGGTGGTGCGCGGGTAGACGTAGTCGGTGCCCAGCAGGAAGAAGCGCTTGGCGGCACCGCCGTCCTCGCTCATCAGGTATTCCACCGCCGGGATGGCCTGCTGGTTCGGCGCCGCGCCGGTGTAGAAGACGTTGGGCGACATTTCCTCGCCCTCGTACTGCACCGGGTAGAACAGCAGGCCGTTGAGCTCCTCGAACACCGGCAGCACCGATTTGCGCGAGACGCTGGTCCAGCAACCGAAGACCACCGCGACCTTGTCCTGGGTCAGCAGCTGGCGCGCCTTCTCGGCAAACAGCGGCCAGTTGGAGGCCGGGTCGACCACCACCGCTTCGAGCTTCTTGCCGTTCACCCCGCCCTTGGCGTTGATCTCGTCGATGGTCATCAGCGCCATGTCCTTGAGCGAGGTCTCGGAAATCGCCATGGTGCCGGACAGCGAATGCAGGATGCCGACCTTGATGGTCTCGGCGGCCTGGGAGCTGAACGGGAACAGACCGGTGAGCAGCAGGGCGCTCATGGCCAGCGTACTTTTCAACAGCGGACGACGTTTCATCGCGGCAGCCTCCTTGGCTATCCAGGGGCGGGGAGTTGCCGGTGCGGCAGCTTCCCCGGGAATGGGGCGATCCCCGAGCGGGATCGAAGCTGCCATCGCAGCATCCGTGCCAAACAGGCAAAAGCCTTGGCGCAGATGGGCTGGGCGCGATTTTCTGTCGTAAGTGGGAGGTTTTTCAGTGCGCGGCTTTGGTGCGCCGAACGCGCTTTGGCGCACGGCGCTCCCCAATGGTGCGCATTACTGCGGAATGAAGTAGCCGCGCACGCCGGTCATGATGATCTGCGCGGCGAGGGCGCAGACGAACAACCCCATCAGCCGGCTGACGATCTGCAGGCCCTGTTCGCCGAGGATCTTTTCGATCTTGTCGGAGAGATAGAGCGTGATGCCCAGGGTCAGGCAGGCGAGGAAGATCGCCGCGATGGCCAGCAGCTTGTTTTCCCATTCCTGGTTCACCCCCATGACCAGCAGCGCGCCGATGGTGCCGGGGCCGACGGTGATCGGGATGGTCAGCGGGACGATGGTGACGTCCTGCTGCACGTTGTCGCTCTGCACCGTCGAGCGTCCCTGGGCCATGCCCAGCGCGGAGATGAACAGCACCGAGCCGGCACCGATGCGGAAGGCGTCGGCGGTGATACCGAACAGGGTGAAGATGTAGCGCCCGAACAGGTACAGCAGCACGCTGGCGATCAGCGCCGCCAGGGCTACGCGCCAGGCCATCTTCTTGCGGTCGCGCGGACCGAAGCCGCGGCTCAGGCTGATGAAGCAGGACAGCACGAAGAAGGGGCTGTAGAGCACCAGCATCTTCAGGTACACGCTGGACAACACATGCATGGGGGAAACTCGTCCGGATTGAGAGGTCTCACGCGCCAGGGCGTGGCTGGGCACAGCATAGCGGGTGGGGCGTTGCGGGAGAAATGTCCTTGAGCGTAGGAGCGGACTCCGTCCGCGATTGCCATTCGCCGCGCCAGGCTCCCTGTAGGAGCGCCCCATGGGCGCGATCGCGGGCATGGCCCGCTCCTACAGGTTGAGTCCGGCGTGGGCGTTGGATGTGACGTAGGAGCGGACTTCGTCCGCGATAGGTTTGCGGTGCGATGCGGAATCGATCGCGGACGGAGTCCGCTCCTACGAAAAGCCGTCCTCAGTGCGTAGGGCGTATAACGCTCCGCCTCAGGACGGCAAGGCGTCGCTCTGCTGGCGCAGGCGTCGGTCGCGCTCGCCGACCCAGTAGGCCACCAGCTCGCGCAGTTGCGACAGCTCCACCGGCTTGGCCATGTGCCCGTCCATGCCGACCAGCCGCGCGCGCTCCTTGTGCTCGCTGAGGATGTGTGCGGTGAGCGCCACCACCGGAGTGTGCGGGCGCTGTTCGTTGGCTTCCCAGGCGCGCAGACGCTCGGTGGCGGAGAAACCGTCGAGCACCGGCATCTCGCAATCCATCAGCACCAGGTCGTACTGCGTGGCTTTCATTGCGGCCAGGGCTTCCTCGCCGTTGCTGGCGGTGTCCGGCTGCAGGTTGAGCTTGCTCAGCATGCCGCGGATGACCTTGGTGGAGATGCTGTTGTCCTCGGCCACCAGGATGCGGAAATCGCTGGGCGGCACGGCAGGTGCCGGCTCGGCGGCAGGCTGCAGGTAGTTGCTCACGCCGCTCGGGCCACGCTGCCCCAGTTCCTCGGCGAGCGTCGCCTTGAGGGTGTAGCCCGCCACGGGCTTGGCGAGGATGCGCTTGATCCCGGCGTTGCGGGCGATGATCTTGCTCGGCGCATTGCTGATGCCGGTGAGCATGATCAGCAGGATGTCGTGATTGAGGTTCGGGTCTTCCTGGATCTTAGTCGCCAGCTGCATGCCGGTCATGCCGGGCATGTCCTGGTCGAGCAGGACCACGTCGAAGTACTCGCGCAGGTGCGCCTTGGTGCGCAGCTGGGCCAGCGCCTCCTTGCCGGAGGAGACGGCGCTGACGTTCATGCCCCAGGCGCTGCACTGCTGCACCACCACCTTGCGGCAGGTCTGGTTGTCGTCCACCACCAGCAGGCGCGCGCCCTGCAGCGGGCTGTCCAGGTCGGCGTTGGGCTGCTGCAACTGCTGCGGGTCCAGCGGCAGGCTCAGCCAGAGCAGGTTGCCGGAGTCGCCATCGCCGCTTTCAATGCCGAATTCGCCGGACATCAGGCGAACCAGTTGGCGCGCGATGATCAGCCCGAGGCGGCTGCTCAGGCGGGTGGCGGAGAGGAAGTCGCGGCTGTGCAGCTCGGCGGTGAGCAGGGCCTGGCGGTCTTCGTCTTCCAGCGGGCGACCGCTGTCCTGCACGGCGATGCGCAGGCGCGGGCGATCCTGCGGGCCATCGAGGGCGACCACCAGCAGGATTTCGCCTTCGTCGGTCTGCTTGAAGGCGTTGTCCAGCAGGCTCAGCACGGCCTGGCGCAGGCGCGTCGGGTCGCCGCTGACGATGCGCGGGACCTTGGGCTGGGTGAAGCTGATCAGCTCGACCCGCTGTTGTTCGGCCTTGGCGCGGAAGATCGCCAGGCAGTCCTCGATCAGGGCGCCAAGGTCGAACTGCACCTCGTCCAGCTCGATCTGCCCGGACTCCAGCTTGGAGATGTCGAGGATCTCGTTGATCAGTGCCAGCAACTCGTTGCCGGCGCTGTGGATGGTCTGCACGTAGTCGCGCTGTTTGGCCGACAGCGGCGTGCCGAGCAGCAGCTCGGTCATGCCCAGTACGCCGTTCATGGGGGTGCGGATTTCGTGGCTGATCTTGGCCAGGAAATCGCCCTTGGCCTTGAGTTCGGCAACGCTGGCGGCGCGCTGACGGCTGGCGGCGAAGTGTTCGTTCTGCAGTTTGCGCTGGCGCTCGGCGAGGGCGAGGCTGAGCAGGAAGCCGACCAGCGCACTGAGCCCGAGCAGGCCGCTGCCCAGCCATTCGGCGCGGGTCGGCAGGTAGCCCAGCAGCGAAGGCAGGCTCAGGCACCAGACCAGGACGAAGAGGCCCATGCCCACGGCGAACAGGCGGGCGGGCTGGTAGGAGTGGGTCCAGTAGTAGAGCGCCACCGAAAGCATGCCCAGGGTGACCAGGGTGATCAGGCCATAGACCAGGTCGCTGAGCGGGAAGGCGAGCAGCAGGTGGAGCGCGGCGCCCAGCACCAGCAGCCCGGCGGTGCCGCCCAGCAGCAACCGCTTGAGCGGCAGGCGCGGGGTGAGGTCACGGAAGAAGCTGGCGGTGTAGCCCAGGGCGCAGAACAGCGTCAGCACCAGGCTGAGCTGGGCGGTCAGCGGCTGCCAGGACTGGTGCACGCCGTACCAGGGGCTGAGCAGGCCGAACAGGGTGAGGCAGGCCAGCAGCAGGCTGACGTGCACGCCGGCGAGCCACAGGCCGCTGGCGACGCGGGTGTAGCCGAAGCGCACGAGGTTGTAGACCAGCAGCATGGCGAGGCAGCCGATCAGGATGCCGAAGTGCAGCGGGCGCTGCTCGTTGCTCGGCTGGCTGGCGTCCTCGATGCTGATGTTGGGCCGCAGCGGCTGGCTGGAGGTGAGGCGCAGGTAGAGGTCGAGGGGCTCGGCGGCGCTGCGCAGCGGCAGGACGATATCGCTGCTCAGCAGCGGGCGTTGCACGGGCGACAGGTTGCCGGCGCTCTTCTGCTCCAGCAGCGTCTGGCCGTGGACGATGAAGAGTTCGAAACTGTCCAGGCTGGGTGCGAAGACGCGCAGTTGCTGGGGCGACTCGCTGACCGGGAGGCGATAGTGCAGCCAGGTCGCGCCGGGGCCGGCGGGGGCATGCAGGTCGTCGATGTCGAGTGGGCTGAAGAGGGTGCTGTAGCGCGGGGAGAGGATGTCCTGCAGCTGCAGGCGGGCGTCGCTGTCGTGGAGCTGCGACCAGCCGGGGTCCTGGCTTGCCGCAAAGGTCGGAACACAGACCAGGGCGGCCAGCAGCAAGCTGACGAGGAGTCCTGTGGCAGTCCAGAGCCGGCGCACGGCGAAGTCCCTTCGGTAGTGAGTGGCCCGATTATAGCCAAGTGCGCAAAAGGCCGTAATCCACACGGGCGCGCGAGTATGAGTGGCTGCCGGAGGCGTCGTGATCGAACGCCTCCGGCGACGGGGCATCAGCCCTCGCCACGCTCGCGGGCAATGGCGCGATAGCCGATGTCCTTGCGGTAGAAGCAGCCGTTCCAGCGGATTTTCTCCGCCAGGCGGTAGGCCTGCTCCTGGGCCGAGGACACGCTCGGGCCGATGGCGGTGGCGCACAGCACGCGGCCGCCGCTGGTGACGACCTGGCCGTCCTTCAGCGCGGTACCGGCGTGGAACACCTTGCCGTCGAGCTGGGCGGCTGCGTCCAGACCTTCGATGACGTCACCCTTGGCGTAGTCGCCCGGGTAGCCGCCGGCGGCCAGCACGACACCCACCGTGGGACGCGGGTCCCAGGTGGCCTCGACCTTGTCCAGCGCCTTGGCCAGGGCGGCCTCGACCAGCAGGACCAGGGACGATTCCAGGCGGACCATGATCGGCTGGGTTTCCGGGTCGCCGAAGCGGCAGTTGAACTCGATGACCTTGGGCTTGCCGCTCTTGTCGATCATCAGGCCGGCGTAGAGGAAACCGGTGTAGACGTTGCCTTCCTCGGCCATGCCGCGCACGGTCGGGTAGATCACTTCGTCCATCACGCGCTGGTGCACGTCGGCAGTCACCACCGGAGCCGGGGAGTACGCGCCCATGCCGCCGGTGTTCGGGCCGGTATCGCCGTCGCCGACGCGCTTGTGGTCCTGGCTGGTGGCCATGGGCAGCACGTTCTGGCCGTCGACCATGACGATGAAGCTGGCTTCCTCGCCGTCGAGGAACTCCTCGATCACCACGCGCGAACCGGCGTCACCGAAGGCGTTGCCGGCGAGCATGTCGCGCACGGCGTCTTCGGCTTCGGCCAGGGTCATGGCGACGATCACGCCCTTGCCCGCGGCCAGGCCGTCGGCCTTGATCACGATGGGCGCGCCTTTCTCTTTCAGGTAGGCCAGCGCCGGCTCGACTTCGGTGAAGTTCTGGTAGTCGGCGGTGGGGATCTTGTGGCGCGCGAGGAAGTCCTTGGTGAAGGCCTTGGAGCCTTCCAGCTGGGCGGCGCCGGCGGTGGGGCCGAAGATGTCCAGGCCGCGGGCGCGGAACAGGTCGACCACGCCTTTGACCAGCGGAGCCTCGGGGCCGACGATGGTCAGCTGCACGTTCTTCGCGGCGAAATCGGCCAGCTCTTCTAGGGCCAGCACGTCGATGGCGACGTTCTCGCACTTGGCTTCGGTGGCGGTGCCGGCATTGCCCGGCGCGACGAAGACCTTCTGCACCCGCGAATCCTGCGCGACCTTCCAGGCCAGCGCGTGCTCGCGACCGCCGCTGCCGATGATGAGTACGTTCATTGGAAATCTCCTGAACTGTTCCGGCTTGGCCGGATTGTTGGGTATCGCTTCGCTCCACCCAACCTACGAGAGCTTTTTTCCAGCCTGTGCGAGGGCGCAATGGAGTGGCTGGATGCAAGGCGCGGACGGCTTCGACAAGCGGAGTTGCCTATTGGCAATGAGCATTGGCGAAGTCGTCCGCAACGCAGCAGACGGCCGCTACAGTGCGGCCGTCCCGGTTAATGCCTAAAGTGGCGCATGCCAGTGAAGACCATCGCGATGCCGGCTTCATCGGCAGCGGCGATCACTTCGTTGTCACGCATCGAACCACCCGGCTGGATCACCGCGGTGATGCCGGCCTTGGCGGCGTTGTCGATGCCGTCGCGGAACGGGAAGAAGGCATCGGACGCCATGACCGCGCCCTTCACTTCCAGGCCGGCGTGCTCGGCCTTGATGGCGGCGATGCGGGCGGAGTTCACGCGGCTCATCTGGCCGGCGCCGACACCGACGGTCTGGCGGTTCTTGGCGTAGACGATAGCGTTGGACTTGACGAACTTGGCGACTTTCCAGGCGAAGATCAGGTCGTGGATTTCCTGCTCGCTCGGGGCGCGCTGGGTGACGATCTTCAGGTCATCGGCGGTGATCATGCCGATGTCGCGGCTCTGCACCAGCAGGCCACCGTTGACGCGCTTGAAGTCCCAGCCGGCAGGACGCTCGGCCGGCCACTCGCCGCACTCCAGCAGGCGCACGTTGGCCTTGGCGGCGACCACGGCACGGGCGGCCTCGGAGACTTTCGGGGCGATGATGACTTCAACGAACTGGCGCTCGACGATGGCCTGGGCGGTCTCGCCGTCCAGCTCGCGGTTGAAGGCGATGATGCCGCCGAAGGCCGACTCGGTGTCGGTGGCGTAGGCCAGGTCATAGGCCTTGCGGATGCCGCCTTCGTTTTCCGGAACCACGGCCACGCCGCACGGGTTGGCGTGCTTGACGATGACACAGGCCGGCTTGACGAAGCTCTTCACGCACTCCAGCGCGGCGTCGGTGTCGGCCACGTTGTTGAACGACAGTTCCTTGCCCTGCAGCTGGATCGCGGTGGAGACGCTGGCCTCGCCGCCCTCGACGTAGAACGCCGCGCTCTGGTGCGGGTTCTCGCCGTAGCGCATGTCCTGGGCCTTGATGAACTGGCTGTTGAAGGTGCGCGGGAACTGCAGGCGGTTCTCGGTGGACAGGGTTTCGGCGTTCTGGTCGATGGTGCCCAGGTAGTTGGCGATCATGCCGTCGTAGGCGGAGGTGTGCTCGAACGCCTTGAGGGCCAGGTTGAAGCGCTGGGCGTAGGTCAGGCCGCCGTCCTTCAGGGCCGCGATGACGCCTTCGTAGTCGGTGGAGTTGACCACGATGGCGACGTCCTTGTGGTTCTTCGCCGCGGAACGGACCATGGTCGGGCCGCCGATGTCGATGTTCTCGATGGCGTCCGGCAGGGTGCAGCCCGGCTTGGCCACGGTGGCGGCGAAGGGGTACAGGTTGACCGCAACCAGGTCGATCGGCTTGATGCCGTGCTCTTCCATCACCGCGCCGTCGATGTCGCGACGGCCGAGGATGCCGCCGTGGACTTTCGGGTGCAGGGTCTTCACGCGGCCGTCCATCATTTCCGGGAAGCCGGTGTAGTCGGCCACTTCCACGGCGGCGATGCCGTTGTCCTTGAGCAGCTTGTAAGTGCCGCCGGTGGAGAGGATCTCCACGCCAAGGGCTACCAGCTCACGGGCGAAATCGACGACGCCGGTCTTGTCGGAAACGCTGATCAGCGCACGGCGGATGGGCAGGCGGGTGGTTTGGTCGGTCATAACGGCTTCCACAAAGGCTACGGGCTTCCGGCGTCAGGCGAGGGCCCGGGCGACCGTTCGGTCGCGGCCCAGCGCCTGCCACCGTGGTCAGAGAAGGTCGTACTGCTTGAGTTTCTTGCGCAGGGTTCCGCGGTTCAGGCCCAGCAGTTCCGAGGCTTTGGTCTGGTTACCCTTCACATAGTTCATGACGGTTTCCAGCAGCGGCGCTTCGACTTCGCAAAGCACCATGTTGTACACGTCCGTGACCGGCTGCCCTTCGAGATGGGCGAAATAGTTATGCAGTGCCTTTTCCACGCTGTCGCGGAGGGTCTGGCCCTCCTGCGTCGGAGTGGTCAGGTGCTGTTTAAGGTTGGCGTTGTCGCTCACGGGTGTCATTCCACTCACTAATGTCTCGGTCATCGTTGTCATGCGGCCACCCCTTCTCCGTTATTGTGGCGCTCGGCGAAGAACTGCCTGACGCTGGCGCTTTGTGCATCCGTGTCCTGCAAACGATTGAACTGGGTGCGGAACTCCGCCGCACCCGGCAGGGTTGCGAGGTACCAGCCCACGTGCTTGCGGGCAATTCGCACACCCATGTCTTCCCCATAAAACGCATGCAATGCAGCGAGGTGTTCGAGCAGGATGCTCTCCACTTCGTGCAGACTCGGCGCCGGCAGTGTTTCGCCGGTGCCCAGGTAATGATCGATCTCGCGGAAGATCCAGGGCCTGCCCTGGGCGGCGCGGCCGATCAGCAGGGCGTCCACCCCGGTCAGCTCGAGCACCTGCCGTGCCTTGCGCGGCGAATCGATATCACCGTTGGCGAAGACCGGAATGGAAACCGCCTGCTTGATCGCAGCGATGGTTTCGTACTCCGCTTCGCCGGTGTAGAGGTCGGCACGGGTCCTGCCGTGGACCGCCAGCGCCTGGATGCCCGACTGCTCGGCAATCCGCGCCACCGTCACGCCGTTCTTGTTCGACCGGTCCCAACCGGTGCGAATCTTCAGGGTGACGGGAACCTCCACTGCCGCGACCACCGCCTCGAGGATTTCGGCTACCAGCCGTTCATCCTTCATCAGCGCGGAACCCGCGGCCTTGTTGCACACCTTCTTTGCCGGACAGCCCATGTTGATGTCGATGATCTGGGCACCCAGCTCCACGTTGCAGCGGGCGGCTTCCGCGAGCATCTGCGGGTCACCGCCGGCAATCTGCACCGAACGGGGCTGATCTTCGTTGTCGTGCTGCAGGCGCAGGCGCGACTTGCGGCTGTTCCACAGGCGGACGTCGCTGGTGACCATTTCCGAGACCACCATGCCGGCGCCGAGGCGGCGGCACAGCTGGCGGAACGGACGATCGGTGACGCCGGCCATCGGGGCCAGGATCAGTCTGTTGGGCAGTGTGTAGGAGCCGATGCGTACCACCGACCTGAGTTCCATGGTTAATGGGGCGGGAACACCGAGGCGCCGCGCGCTACAAGACTCGCGGGTGCGTTTCGGGGCCTGCCACCGGTGCTAGCAAAAAAGGGAGGGCATGATACCCGCTCTCGGTGACCGGATAAAGGCGAATTTGGATAAATTCTGAACAGCCCGGGGCTTATCACCCAGGGTAGGAAGACGAGCGGAACTGGCGCTCTCAGGCGCTTTGAGCTACCCGCCGGATCACTCCGGCGAGTGGAAGCTCAGGCTGTAGTTCACCGCTTTCGGACCCGGGTCGAGGATGTCCAGGGAGATATGGATCGGCGTCTGCGGCGGCATTTCGCTCTGCCCGGCCAGTTCGCCCGAGAGGTATTCGCTGGGCTTGAAGCGGCGGCTGGCGATCAGCTGGCCGTTCAGGTCGGCGAAGCGCATTTCCAGCAGCGGGAAGGGCTGCGAGAAGTTGGCGCGGTTGTAGATGATCGCGTCGACCACCAGGGCGCCGCTGAAGTCCGGATGGCTGCGTACCACCAGGTTGCTGCTGCGGATCTGATCCACGTCGACCTTGGAGGGGAGGGTGCAGCCCAGTTCCGGGCAGGCCTGGGCGAACCAGGGGCGGTACTGGTCCTGGCGGGCCAGCTCCTCGAAGTGGTAGATGACGTACTGTCCGGCGAGACCTGCCAGGGCCAGCAGCACCAGCAGCAGCCAGAACAGGCGGCGACCCCAGTGACGCTTGGGCTTCTGCCAGTCCAGTTGCAGCGGCTCGTCGCTCAGGTCGTGCAGGCCGTCGTTGTGCAGCGCGGGCTCGGCGCGGCGGCTGTCGGCGCGGGTCTCGACGACCGGTTCGTCGTCGTGGTCGTCCTCGGCCTGCTCGGGCTCGTCATCGTCGCGCCGGGCGCTGAAGGTGGGCAGCCTTTCCTCGTCCTCATCGACGACGCCGAGCGGCGCCGGGGCGATCCGGGGTTCTTCGACCTGCTCTTGCTCGATCTCTTGCTCGATCTCTTGCTCGGGTTCGGGCTCAGGCTCCTCGTCGGCCGCGAGGCGGGCGCTGGGCGAGGGTTCTTCCGGTTCGTCGTCCTTCAGTTGGCCGAGGCTGGGCTCCTGGCGGGCGGCGCGATTGCCGCCGGGCTGTTCCGACTGCAGCAGGGCTTCGGCCCAGCGCTCGTCGTGCGGATCGCGTTTCTCGTCCTGCCTGACCTGCAGGGCCTCGCTGGGAGCGGGCGCGCGATCGATGCTGAGGAATTCCTGGGACAGCTCGAACTCGTCCAGCTTGGCGAGCTCTTCATCGAGGTTGAGGCTGTCCAGGTCGAGGTCGTCGTGGATCCACAGCGTTTCGTCTTTCTTCGCCGGGGCCTGAGCGGCTTCGGTCTTGGCCGGCTCGCCGGGGCCAGAGGGTGGTGCAGGCGGCGGGGTCAGCGGCGCTGCCGGGATGGTCTGGGCCGCCGGGATGGCGGGGGCTGGCTCGGGGCGGAACTCCGGCAGGGGCTCGGGTTTGATTTCTACCTTGGGTTCCGGGATGGCAGGCTTTTCCGCGACATCACTGGAGTGTCGCGCCGCGTGGGGAGCCAGCGGCCAGCCAAGGGTGGCGGTGCCGGGGACGGGCAAGGGTTTCGGTTGTTCCGGGGCTGCGGCGGCAACTGCGGCGGCCGGCGCCGGAGACGGCTCCGGCACGCTGGGAATGGGGGCTGATGCCACCGCTTCGGCCACGGGTGCGGGCGCCGGAGCAGGCTTCGGCGGGCTGGCGGGCGGTGGGGCCACGTCGGTCAGGATCGGCGCCTGCGTCGGTTCGCCCAGCATGTTCTGCGGGGCGTTGAAGACCTTCAGGCAGGTGCCACAGCGCACGGCACCGCTGGCCGCGCCCAATTGCGCCGAGTTGACGCGGAAGCGTGTCTGGCAATGGGGGCACTGTGTGATGAAGCTGTCGCTCATGCGGCGGTCCGGCGAAAAAACAAACGATTAGTCTAACCCAAGGCCCGTTCGTCGGGCAGTCAGCGGCGGCGACCCGTGATGCGGATCCAGCCTTCCTGCTCGGCGGTCGGGTCGAGGTCGAAGGCGGCGGCATAGGCTGCGCGCACTTCCTCGGCCTGCTCGGCGAGGATGCCCGAGAGGGCCAGGCGGCCACCGGGCTTGACCAGTCCGGTGAGCTGCTCTGCCAATGTGACCAGCGGACCGGCCAGAATGTTCGCCACCAGGACGTCCGCCGGCTCTTTTGGCAGATCAGCGGGCAGGTAGACGGGGAAGCTGGCCGGGTCGATACCGTTGCGCGAGGCGTTGTCGCGCGAGGCTTCCAGCGCCTGCGGATCGATGTCGGTGCCGGCGGCACGCTCGGCGCCCAGCAGCAGCGCAGCGATGGCGAGGATGCCCGAGCCGCAGCCGAAGTCCAGCACGTACTGGCCGGCCAGATCCTGGCCGTCGAGCCATTGCAGGCACAGCGAGGTGGTCGGATGGGTGCCGGTGCCAAAGGCCAGGCCCGGATCGAGCAGCAGGTTCACCGCGTCCGGCTCCGGCGCGTCGTGCCAGCTGGGGACGATCCACAGGCGGCGGCCGAAGCGCATCGGCTTGAAGTTGTCCATCCAGCTGCGTTCCCAGTCCTGGTCCTCGATGCGCTCGATCTGGTGCTGCGGCAGCTCGCCGCCGGTGAGCAGGGACAAGTGGGCGACCAGCGCGGTCTCGTCGGTATCGGCCTCGAACAGCGCGAGCAGATGGGTATGGCTCCACAGCGGGGTGGTGCCCAGGTCCGGCTCGAAGATCGGCTGGTCTTCGGCATCCATGAAGGTCACCGAGACGGCGCCCACTTCCAGCAGCGCATCTTCGTAGGTTTCCGCCTGTTCCGGGGTGATGGCGAGTCGGACTTGAAGCCAGGGCATGGCGGGTACCTCGATGCTGCTGGACGCGAAAATAGAACGGGCCGCCTGGGCGGCCCGCAGATAAAGGCGGCAAGCTTACTGTACGGCACCTTGCCATGCCAGCGTACGGGAGCCGCAAAGCACAAGGGCCGCCCGGAGGCAGCCCTTGTGCTGGAGCGAGGAGGAGCGGGACAGGCTTAGTGCTTGTCCATGCCCAGCTTCTTCTCCAGATAGTGGATGTTCACGCCACCCTTGCAGAACTCCTTGTCGCGGACCAGATCCTTGTGCAGCTCGGTATTGGTCTTGATGCCGTCGACGATCAGCTCGTCCAGGGCATTGCGCATGCGCGCCAGGGCTTCGTCACGGTCCTTGCCGTAGGCGATGACCTTGCCCACCAGCGAGTCGTAGTTCGGCGGTACGGCGTAGCCGCTGTACAGGTGCGAATCCACGCGCACGCCGTTGCCGCCGGGTGCGTGGAAGTGCTTCACCTTGCCGGGGCTGGGCATGAAGGTCTTCGGGTCTTCGGCGTTGATCCGGCATTCCAGCGCATGGCCACGGATGACCACGTCTTCCTGCTTGATCGACAGCTTGTTGCCGGAGGCGATGCTGAGCATCTCCTTGACGATGTCGATACCGGTGACCATCTCCGACACCGGATGCTCCACCTGAACGCGGGTGTTCATCTCGATGAAGTAGAAGCGGCCGTTCTCGTACAGGAACTCGAAGGTGCCGGCGCCACGGTAGCCGATCTCCACGCAGGCCTGGACGCAGCGGGCCAGCACTTCGGCGCGGGCCTTCTCGTCGATGCCCGGGGCTGGGGCTTCTTCCAGCACCTTCTGGTGACGGCGCTGCAGGGAGCAGTCGCGATCGCCCAGGTGGATGGCGTTGCCCTGGCCGTCGGAGAGCACCTGGACTTCCACGTGACGCGGGTTGGTCAGGAACTTCTCCAGGTAGACCATCGAGTTGCCGAAGGCCGCGCCCGCTTCGGTGCGGGTCAGCTTGGCGGACTTGATCAGGTCTTCCTCGTTGTGCACGACGCGCATGCCGCGACCACCACCGCCACCGGCGGCCTTGATGATCACCGGGTAGCCAACCTCGCGGGCGATCGCCAGCGCGGTCTCTTCGTCTTCCGGCAGCGGGCCGTCGGAGCCCGGTACGGTCGGAACGCCGGCTTTCTTCATGGCGTCCTTGGCGGACACCTTGTCACCCATCAGGCGGATGACGTCGGCGCTCGGGCCGATGAAGGTGAAGCCCGAGCGCTCGACCTGCTCGGCGAAGTCGGCGTTCTCGGCCAGGAAGCCGTAGCCGGGGTGGATGCCCACGGCGCCGGTGACCTCGGCCGCGGCGATGATCGCCGGGATGTGCAGGTAGGACTGCGCAGCCGGGGCCGGACCGATGCAGACCGCTTCGTCGGCCAGCGACAGGTGCATCAGTTCGCGGTCGGCGGTCGAGTGCACGGCCACCGTCTTGATGCCCAGTTCCTTGCACGCGCGCAGGATGCGCAGCGCGATTTCGCCGCGGTTGGCGATCAGTACTTTTTCCAACATCGCAGGCTCTCCGCGGCTTAAACGATGGTGAACAGGGGCTGGTCGAACTCGACCGGCTGGCCGTTCTCCACGAGGATCTGACCGATCACGCCGCTGGTTTCAGCCTCGATGTGGTTCATCATCTTCATGGCTTCGACGATGCACAGGATGTCGCCTTTCTTCACGCTCTGGCCGACTTCGACGAAGTTGGCGGAAGTCGGCGAGGCCGCGCGGTAGAAGGTGCCAACCATCGGCGAACGCACGGCGTTGCCGTTGAGCGCCTGTGCAGCCGGAGCGGCTTCGGCAGCCGGGGCCGGAGCTGCGGCGGCCGGAGCGGCTGCGGCAGGTGCCGGAGCGTAGGCCGGGGCGGCAGCGTAGATCGGCTGGGCGGCGGTCTTGCTGTGACGGCTGATGCGTACGGACTCTTCGCCCTCTTTGATTTCCAGCTCGTCGATACCGGATTCTTCGAGCAGTTCGATCAGTTTCTTGACTTTACGGATGTCCATCAGTGTTCGCTCTCCCAGGTGAGGTCACGGGCGTTCAAGTTGTTCAAGGGCGGATTCCAGGGCCAGGCGGTAGCCTGTGGCGCCCAGACCGCAGATCACCCCTACCGCCACGTCGGAGAAGTAGGAGTGATGCCGGAAAGGTTCGCGTTTGTGCACGTTGGAAAGGTGCACTTCGATGAATGGGATGCTCACTGCGAGCAATGCGTCACGTAGAGCGACACTTGTATGCGTGAACGCGGCCGGATTGATGAGGATGAAGTCCACGCCTTCGCTACGCGCAGCGTGGATCCGGTCGATCAGTTCGTACTCGGCGTTGCTCTGCAGGTGCATCAGGTGGTGGCCGGCCTCGCGGGCGCGGCGCTCCAGGTCCTGGTTGATCTGCTCGAGGGTGACGGAGCCGTACTTGTCGGGCTCGCGGGTGCCCAGCAGGTTGAGGTTGGGCCCGTGCAGTACCAGTAAGGTCGCCATCTGGATGCTGTTGTCCTTCTCTTAGGCGGAAAAAGATAGGGCGGGACTATGCCGGAAAGCTGGCGTGACTGTCCAGTCATGCAGGTTTTGCCGTAGATGTCGGCATGTTGCCAGCCGATTACGGCAAAACTATTGCAGTGCCAGGGGCCGAATCACTCAGCCGCGGGAAGTGGCCTGGCGCAGGCGTTCGGCGAGGGTGGCGGCATCGGTTTCGCCGATGATGCGCAGATCGCTCCATTCGTCGCCTTTCGCCGAGAAGAACAGCAGCGCGGGCGGGCCGAACAGGTTGAAGCGGTCGAGCAGGGCGCGCTGTTCCTCGGTGCTGGCGGTCATGTCGAAGCGCAGCAGGACGAAGCCGGGCAGTTGCGCCTGGACTTCCGGCGTCGGCAGTACCTGGCGCTCGATGATCTTGCAGCTGATGCACCAGTCGGCGTACCAGTCCAGCAGCACCGGCCGCCCGGCGGCCTGGGCGCTGGCCAGGGCGGCATCGAGCTGGGCGGGGGTGGTGATGTTCTGCCAGTCGCCGGGTGTCGAGGTCGGCGGACCGGCATGCAGGCCCGGCGTGCTGCGGCCCAGCGGGTGCATCGGGTCGGACTCGCCGCGCAGTGCGCCGGTCCAGGCGACCACCGCGTAGACCAGGAGCATCAGGCCAAACAGTTGGCCGGCGCGTTGCAGCGGCTTCTTCGGTCCCAGTTCGAGGGTGCCCATGGCGATCGCGACACCGCCGGCCAGCGTGCCCCAAAGGGTCAGCGCCACCGGGCCAGCGACCAGGCGCTCGAGCATCCAGATGGCCACCGCCAGCAGCATCACGCCGAAGACGTTGCGCACGCCGTTCATCCAGGCGCCGCTCCTGGGCAGCAGTGCGCCGCCGCCGACGGCGAAGATCACCAGCGGGGTGCCCATGCCCAGGCCCAGGGAGAACAGCAGCATGCCGCCGCCGACAGCGTCCCCGGTGCTGCTGATATAGAGCAGCAGGCCGGCCAGCGGGGCGGTGACGCAGGGCGATACCAGCAGGCTGGAAAGCACGCCCAGGGTTGCCGCGCCGGCGATGGAGCCGCCGCGGGTGTTGTTGGCCATGTTGTCCAGGCGTTCGCGCACGAAGCCCGGCAGGCGCAGTTCGAACACGCCAAACATGGCGATGGCAAAGACCACGAAGAAGGCCGCGAAGGGCACCAGCACCCAGGGCGATTGCAGCATCGCCTGCAGGTTGAGCTTGGCGCCGAACAGGCCCATCAGGGTGCCGAGCACCGCGTAGCAGACCGCCATCGGCAGCACATAGGCGAGCGACAGTGCCAGGCCGCGCATGCCGCCCGGTCGCCCGCGCAGGACCACGCCGGAGAGGATCGGCAGCATCGGCAGCACGCAGGGGGTGAAGGTCAGCGCCAGGCCCAGGAGGAAGAAAATCACCAGGGCGCGGCCGAGCTTCTTGATCTTGCCCGGCTCATGGTCGCCCAGCAGGCTGGCCAACGGGTTGTCGCCGGTGGCTGCCTTGGCGGTGCTACTGCTGGCCGCGGCTGCGGTGACTACGCTGGCGGCCTGGCCGTCGGCGATCCGCAGGCGGGTGGTTTCCGGCGCGTAGCACAGGCCCTTGTCGGCACAGCCCTGGTAGCTCACCACCAGGGTGAAGGGCTTGTGCTGCGGGTTGTTCAGCGGAACGTCGAGGTCGGTGATGGCGTAGTAGACGACCGTGTCGCCGAAGTAGTCGTCATGGTGCTGCTTGCCCGGCGGCAGCTTCACCTCGCCCACGGTCACGCCGCTGTCGGCGGGCTCGACCTTGAAGCTGAAACGGTGCTGGTAGAGGTAGTAGCCGTCGGCATTGATGAAGCGCAGTTTCACCTGCTGGCTGTCGCTGTCCTCGACGCTGACGCGGAAGGCCTCGGCCACCGGCAGGAAATCACCCTTGGTCGGTTGCCCGACGGCGAAGCCGCCCTTGTCGGCGGGTTTGTCGAACAGGCCGGCGGAAGCGGGCAGGGCGACCAGGAGCAGGAGCAGGGTGAGCAGGCGGCGCATGGACATCTCGCGGACTACAAAGTGGCGGGCATGATAGCGGAAAGCGTCCGGCGCGGCCCGTGGTGCCGCCGGATGAGCTGTGACAAGAGATGAGCGGACCGTTCTCGGGGCGCGGATGCTCCCTCTCATCGGCTGCGTCAATCGGCCGCGGGGTGGCCGAAGGCTTCCAGCAGGTCGCTGGCGAAGGCCTGTTCCGCGTCGCCGGGGTGGCGGCCGCGGTGGCGGGTCAGGCTGAAGGCCACGTCGAAGCCCAGTTCGTCCGGCAGCAACTCGCGCAACTGGCCGCGCTCGATCCAGGGCTGGGCGACGTGCCTGGGCAGGTAGCCCAGGTGCGCGCCGGAGAGGACGAATGCCAGGCTGCCGTCCACCTGTTCGCAGCGCGCGCTGCTGCGAGTGGTCTGCAGCGGCTCGTCGGCGGCGATGAAGCGGTAGGGATGGAGTACCTGGTCGGCATCGGCCAGTGACTCGCGCGTGGGGTTCTTCTCGGTGAAGGCCGGATGCCCGACCCCGCAGTACAGCCCCTGCGGCTCGCTGAACAGCTCGACATGCTCCAGTGCCGACTGGGTGCCGGCGAAGTAACCGATGGCCAGGTGCAGGCGGTCCTGCAATAGAAGACGTTCCAGCTCGGCGGGCGTGGTGGTCACCAGTTCCAGGGTCACCGCCTCGTTGCGCCGGCGAAAACGCCGGACCGCTTCGGACAGTTGCGCCAGCACCCGTTCGTCGAGGGCCTCGGACAGGCCCAGGCGCACCTCGCCCAGCAGCTTGTCGGCGACTCCGTGGGCCTCGTTTCGAAAACCTTCGATGGCGATGAACAGCCGGCGGGTTGCCTGCAGCAGGTGTTCGCCCTTGGGCGTGAGGCGGAAGCCGCCCTTGCCGCGCTCGCACAGGCGGTAGCCCAGGCGCGTCTCCAGCCTGGCCATCTGGATGCTGATACTCGGCTGGCTCAGTCCCAGTTCGCCTTGCGCCGCGCTGAAGCCGCCGCACTCGACCACGGTGACGAACAGGCGCAGCAGTTGCAGGTCGAGGTCGCGCAGTTGGCTGAGCATCGGCCGGGTCCAATCATTGTGAATTGATAATGCCAAAGTAATTAACTTTGTATTTTTACAAAGTAAAGCCCCCGTCATGCTCGCCCCATAACCACAACAAACCCGAGGCGATGATCATGCGTGCGTTCTTCTGGGCTCCTTTCACGGCGTTGCTCGCGGCCCTGGCCTTGCCCCTGCAGGCGCAGGAGCGGGTGCTCAACCTCTATAACTGGGCGGATTACGTCGGCGCCGATGCGCTCAAGCGCTTCCAGGCCGAGACCGGCATCCGCGTGAAGTACGACACCTTCGACAGCGCCGAGGTCCTCGACAGCAAGCTGATGACCGGCGCCAGCGGCTACGATGTGGTGTTCCCCGCCAGCAGCGGGCTGGCCCGGGCGATCCAGGCCAAGGCCGTGCAGCCGGTGGACAGTGCGCAGTTGAAGAACTTCGCCAACCTCGACCCGGAGCTGCTGGCCAAGCTGGCTTCCATCGATCCGGGCAACCGCTTCGGCGTGCCCTACACCTGGGGCACCGTCGGCCTGGCAATCAACAAGGAAGCGGTGCTCAAGCGTATTCCCGATGCCCCGCTGGACAGCCTCGACCTGCTATTCAAGCCCGAATACGCCTCGCGCCTGGCCGACTGCGGCATCTCGCTGATCGACTCGCCGCAGGAAGTCATCAGCGTGGCGCTGAACTACCTGGGCAAGCCGCCCTACAGCACCGACGCGGCCGATCTTGCCCAGGTTCGCGACCTGCTGAAGCAGTTGCAGCCGAATGTGCGCTATGTCGCCAGCGGCAAGCACATCAACGACCTGGCCAACGGCACCCTCTGCGTTGCCTTGACCTACACCGGCGATGCGCTGATGGGCGCAGCCCAGGCCAAGCAGGCGAACAAGCCGTTCGAGGTGATCTACCGGATTCCCAGGGAGGGCACGCTGATCTGGTTCGACACCATGGCCATTCCGGCGGACGCGCCGCACCCGCAGGAAGCCCGCGCCTTCATCGACTTCATGCTGCGCCCCGAATCCATCGCCGAGCTGACCAACACCTTGTACTTCGCCAACGCCAACCAGAAGGCCACGCCGCTGCTGTCGGCCGATGTGGCGGGTGATCCGGACATCTACCCGCCGGCCGCCGTGCGCCAGAAGCTGTTCGGCGAACAGCTGCTGACCCTGAAGCAGCAGCGCGAGCGCACCCGCCTGTGGACCTCGTTCCGCACCCGTACCTGAACCTCCCTGTAGGAGCGGGCCATGCCCGCGATTCGCGCCCATGGGGCGCTCCTACAGGCCGATACCGTGACCAACCGATAACTACGACGAGAACGCCATGGACCAAGCCCACGACAACGACCAGGCCATCACCCGCGACAGCCTTTACGGCACCGCCGCCGAGTCCACCTACGCCGGCGTCACCAGCTTCATGCGCCGCCGCTACAGTCGCGACCTGCGCGGTGTGGACCTGGTGGTGAGCGGCGTGCCCTTCGACACCGCCACCACCAACCGTCCCGGCAGCCGCTTCGGCCCGCGCGCCATCCGTGCCGCCTCGGTGCAGATGGCCTGGGCCCGGCACTTCCCCTGGGAGTTCGATCCCTTCGATCACCTGGCCGTGGTCGACTACGGCGACTGCGCCTTCGACCACGGCGTACCACAGGAAACCCCGGAGGCCATCGAGGCCCACGCCAACCGCATCCTCGATGCCGGCTGCGCGCTGCTGACCCTGGGTGGCGACCACTTCATCAGCTACCCGCTGCTCAAGGCCCATGCGAAGAAGCACGGCCCGCTGTCGCTGATCCACTTCGACGCCCACAGCGATACCTGGCCCGACGAGGACTGCCAGCGCATCGACCACGGCACCATGTTCTACCATGCGGCCCGCGACGGGCTGGTCGATCCGTCGCGCTCGGTACAGGTCGGCCTGCGCACCACCAACGACGATGTGATGGGCTTCCAGGTGCTGGATGCCCGCGAGGTGCACCGCCATTCGCCGCAGGCCATCGCCGAACGCATCCGCGCGCGGGTCGGCGACAACCCGGTGTACCTGACCTTCGACATCGACTGCCTCGACCCGGCCTTCGCTCCGGGTACCGGCACGCCGGTCTGCGGCGGGCTGAGTTCGCACCAGGCGCTGGAGATCCTTCGTGCGCTGCGCGGGATCAACCTGGTGGGGATGGACGTGGTGGAAGTGGCGCCGCCCTACGACAACGCCGAGATCACCGCCCTGGCCGGCGCGACCCTGGCGATGGAGATGGTTTGCCTGTATGCGGCGCGGCACAAGCTGGGCGAGCGCTGAGTCCGCTCTGATGAGCGATCTCGAGCAAGCTCGCTCCTACAGGCCGAACTCCGGCGCTTCCTTGTAGGAGCGGGCCATGCCCGCGATCGCGCGCATGGCGCGCTCCTACAGGTTGAGTTCGCTAGACGCGGAACGCCCGCACCGCGGTGTGCAACGCACCGCCCAGCTCCTGCAACTGCTCGCCTTGGCTGCGTCCCTGGCCGATCAGGCGCAGGTTCTCGCTGCCCAGTGCGTGGATACGCTCGCTATGGGAGCGGATCTCGCTGACCGCGCCGCTCTGCTGCGCCGACCCTTCCGCGATGCGCTCGGCCATGCTGGCGATGGTGCGGATGGCTTCCACCACCTCGTCCAGCGCACCTTCGGCGGCGCCGGCCTGGCTGGCGGTGACTTCGGCGTGTTCGACCTGGCTGCGCATCGCCTCCACCGACTGCCGCGCAGCCTGCTGCAGGCGTGCGGTGAGCTGCTGGATTTCCTCGGTGGCGCCGGCGGTGCGCAGGGCCAGCGAGCGCACTTCCTCGGCGACCACTGCAAAGCCTCGGCCTTGTTCGCCGGCACGGGCCGCTTCGATCGCGGCGTTGAGCGCCAGCAGGTTGGTCTGCTCGGCGATGGAACGGATCACCCCCAGCACGTTGCCGATGGTGGCCGACTCCTCGGCCAGGTTCTCGATGGCCTGGGCGTTGCTCTGCACCTCGTCCACCAGCGCGCGCATGCCGCTCAGGCTGTTGCCGATCACCCGCTGCCCCTGTTCCACCGCTACGCCGGCGGCCTGGCTGGCCGAAGCCGCCTGGCTGGCGTCACCGGCCACCTGCTGGATGGCCGCTTCCATATGGCCCAGCGCATCGCGGATTTCTCCGGTGTCGCTGGCCTGGCGCTCGGCGCCGGCGTGCAGGCCGCCGCTGAGCTCGGCCAGGGCGCGGCTGCTGCCGGCCACTTCCTCGGCGCGCTGGTGGATGGTGCCGACCAGGGTGCCGAGGAAGTCGCGCAGGCGGTTCAGCGATTCCTGCAGCTCCACCAGGTCGTGGGTGCGGGTGGCCAGGGCGATGGGTTGGTTGAAGTCGCCACGGGCCCAGGTGGACAGTGCCGGGACCAGTTGGCCGAGCACGCGCGCCAGACGTCGTTGCAAGGTGTCGATGAGCAGCGCGGTGGCGAGGATCAGGGCAATCAGCGCGCCCTGGATCAACCGCACCTGCGCCTGGATCTTCGAGCGCTCCTCGCGTACCTGTGGCTCCAGGGTCGCCAGGGCCTGCTGCACGGCGCCCAGGCGCTGGGCAGTGGCAGTGGCAAGCTCCTGGCGCTGGGCGATCAGTTGGCGGGTGCGGTCCAGTTCATCGGGATAGCGGCGCAGCACGCCGGCCAGGTCGCGCTTGAGGCCGACGCCACGGTCCTCGCTTTGCTGTTCGGCAGCGGGCTGGGTGTCCAGGCCCATCATCGCGGCGAAGTCGTCGGAGGCCGACGCCTGCTGTTGCAGGACGCCGAGCAGGGGCAGGGCGTCGATGCGCTCGGCAAGCTGGCGCAGGCTGTCGAGCTCGCGCTGGATGTCCTGGGCCAGTGCGGGGTTGCCACTTTCCACCAGCTTGGCGCGGGCATGGGCCAGGCGGGTGAGGTGCAGGCCGGCCTGCAGCAGCGGGGCGCGGTACTCGGCGGCGGCGGGGTTCTGGCTGGCGTCGGCATAGGCACCGAGCTGGTCGAGGGCGGCCAGCAGGTCGCGCTCGGCTTGCAGCAGCAGACCCTGCGGATCGCCGGCCAGCTTGCCGGCCGCCAGCAGTTGGTTGCCGCTGAATTGGTGCAGTTCGTCGAGGCTCCGGCCCAGGAGCTGCCCGAGGCTCTCCGGCAATTGCGGAAGCTCCGCGGCCAGTTCGTCCAGCGCCTGCTGGGCGGCCTTCTGTTTAAGCGCATCACCGCTGGCGAGGTAGGCCTGGATGTTCTGCGAGACCTTGCGCTCGAAGTCCTGGGAGAGTTCCAGGTAGCGGTCCATCAGGGTGAAGGGCCGCTCCAGCGCGCGCTGCGACCACCACAGGGTGGCGCCCAGCGCGAGGCACACGAGCAGGAGCAGGAAGGTGTTGAGGTTGGTCAGCAGCTTGAGGCGCATGGCAGGTCTCGACCGACAGCGGAAAACGGCGAGTCATGACCCTATTGCAGTTTCGTTACCGGCTAATGACAAGGTGCCAGTATCTGGTCGGTAAATAGCGCGGCAGAGCGCCGCGCAGGGCTCAGCCGAACACTTCCAGCCGATTGCGTCCAGCGTGCTTGGCCCGGTACAGCGCCTCGTCGGCCTGCTTGGCCAGGGTCTTGCTGTCCATCTCCTCGCCCAGTTCGGCGATGCCGCAACTGAAGGTGCAGCTCAGGTCGCCGGGTTGCGCGGGGTAATGGATCTCGGCGAAGCGCTGGCGGATGTCCTCCAGGACCTTGCGCGCCGTGTCGGCGTCGGTATCGGGCAGCACCACGGCGAATTCCTCGCCGCCGTAGCGGCCGATGTGATCGGTCTTGCGCAGGCGCTGCTTGAGGAACAGCGCCAGGCTCTTGATCACCCGGTCGCCCATGGGATGGCCGAAGGTGTCGTTGACCCGCTTGAAGTGGTCGATGTCGAGCATCGCGAAGGTCAGCGGCCGGCCCTCGCGGCGCGCGCGGAAGCGGGCGTCGTCGAGCAGTTGCAGGGTATGGGTGTGGTTGTACAGGCCGGTGAGGCTGTCGCGCACCATCCGCGCCTGCAGGCTGCGTGCGCGGGCGGCACGGTTGCGCACGGTGGCGATCAGGTGGCGCGGCTTGATCGGCTTGGTGAGGAAGTCGTCGCCGCCTTCGCTCATGGCGTCGAGCTGCTTGTCCAGATCGTCCTCGGCGGACAGGTAGATGATCGGTACGCTGACATAGCGCTCGTGCTGGCGGATCACCTTGGCCAGCTCGGTGCCCAGGCATTCGGGCATGTACATGTCGAGGATGATCAGGTCCGGCTGGAACTCGGCCAGCTCGGCCATCACCGACAGCGGTGCGGTGAGGGCGCGGGTGACGATGCCGGCATTGTTGAGGACCCGCTCGGTGTGCGTGGCCTGGGCCCGGGAGTCTTCGACGATCAGTACGCGGAAGGGCTCGTAGTGCGACACGCGGCTCAGGGTCTCGATCTTCTCCAGTACGGCGGAGGCGTCCAGCGCGCCGGTGAAGAAGTCCTGGCCGCCGGCGCGGGCGGCGGCCATGCGAGTCGGGGTGTCGGTTTCATCGTGGCTGAAGAACAGCACCGGCAACTTCTGCTTGAGACCCGCCTGGGCCTCGTGGGCCAGCGTCAGGCCCATGCCGGCGAAGGTGATCTCCATGACGATGGCCGCCGGATGCCGCTCGGCCATGGCGGCGCGGAAGGCGTTGGCGTTCTCGCAGCACTGTGCGGCCATGCCGAAGAACTCCAGCTGCTGGGCCAGGCGCTCGGCGCGCTCCTGGTCCTGCAGGGCCAGGTAGACCGGCTTGCGCAGCGGCGGCAGGACGGTCTGCTCGTACTGGTCGCCATGGCGCAGGCCGGTGCGCGAGAGGCGTTGCATCAGGCCGTTGAGCTCGGTGATCAGCCCGCTGGAGAGGCGCCCCCGGTTATCTTGCACGGCGCGCAGGCACTGGTCGACAGCCCTGGCCAGGTCGACGTGCTCGGCCTGCCCGAAACGTTCGGCGTAGCGCTGCAGGAGCAGGCAGGCCTCCGCCAGCTCGGCCATCCCGTCGCTGCTCCACTCCGAGCGCGACAGGCGCTGCCAGACCTCCAGCAGGTGGCGGGCCTGGTGGATCACCCGTTGGGCGAAGTGATGCTTGAGGCGGTCGAGGGGCGGATCGTCGAGCTCGGTCATGGCGCGCTTCTTTATCAGTCCGTGGTTTGGGGCGTGCGAGTGAAGTGTTTCTGCCGTGAGACACAATGATGGCCCTATGCTACCAATCCTGAATGGCAATAACAGTGCCGTCGGTCAAACGACATGCACTTTGTAATTCGCGACGTTACCGCGCACCATGCGCAGGGTGGGCTGCGCTGAGCCGCCGGGTGCGGCATGCTTGCGCGGCAGGATCGTTTCGCCGGGGCACCCCCGGGGCGGAATCGGGTCCAACCCCTCTCGTTTTCGTGATGCTAAGGACTTTGCCATGTGGAATTGGAAGAAACGCGGCTCCGTGCGCGATCGCGTCGATGACTCGGTGGACGACGTACGCGCCTACTTCGGCGGGCCCTGGCTGAGCCGTGTTCTCGGTGGCCTGCTGGGCGTCTACCTGCTGATCTGCGGTGTGATCGGCTGGTACTGGAGCCAGGAACCTGACCTCTTCCCCGTGCAGCAGAACGCCCAGGCCGCGGCCGAGCGCGCCGGTCGGCATATGGTGGTCGGCTACACCACGGTGGAAACCCTCAAGGAAGTGGTTGCCACGCTGCTGAACAAGCCGGGCGGCTATCTCTCCAACGACATCTTCCCGCCGGGTGTCTGGCTGGACAACATGCCCAGCTGGGAGTACGGCGCCCTGGTCCAGGTACGCGACCTGTCCCGCGCGCTGCGCAAGGACTTCGCCCGTTCCCAGTCGCAGTCCACCGAGGACGCGGACCTGGCTCGCGCCGAGCCGCGCTTCAACTTCGACAACAAGAGCTGGGCGCTGCCGTCCTCCGAGTCGGAGTACGCCGAAGGCATCAAGTCGCTGGACCGCTACCTGGCGCGCCTCTCCGCCGACCCTGCCGGTGCGCAGTTCTATGGCCGCGCCGACAGCCTGAACAACTGGCTGGGTGACGTTTCCACCCGCCTGGGCTCGCTGTCCCAGCGCCTCTCGGCCAGTGTCGGCCGGGTGAAGCTCAACACCAACATCAAGCCCACCGCGCCGGTGGTGCCGGGCGAGGCGCCGCAGGTCGAGGAAGAGCTGCAGGAAACCCCCTGGCTGCAGATCGACAACGTGTTCTACGAAGCCCGTGGCCAGGCCTGGGCGCTGTCGCACATCCTGCGCGCCATCGAGGTGGACTTCGCCGACGTGCTGGCGAAGAAGAACGCCACCGTCAGCGTGCGCCAGATCATCCGCGAGCTGGAAGCCGCCCAGGCGCCGCTGTGGAGCCCGATGGTGCTCAACGGCAGCGGCTTCGGTGTGCTGGCCAACCATTCGCTGGTGATGGCCAACTACATCTCCCGCGCCAACGCCGCGATCATCGACCTGCGTCAGCTGCTGGCCCAGGGCTGACGATGGACGGGATCAGCGACAAGGAAGCCGCCCACCGGGCGGCTTCGGACGCCGAGTTGGTCGCCTGGGTCAACCGGGACGACGAACTCAGGGGCAGCCTGCCGCGCGCGGAATTGCGCGAGCGCGGGCTGATCGGCCGGGGCACCTTCATCCTGCTGTTCAACACGGCCGGCGAGCTGTGCGTGCACCGCCGGACCTTGAGCAAGGCGATCTATCCCGGCTACTGGGACCCGGCCGCCGGCGGCATGGTGCTGGCGGACGAGAGCTACGCCGAGTCCGCCGCCCGCGAGCTGGAAGAGGAACTGGGCATTTCCGGCGTCGAGTTGCGTGAGCATGGTTCGTTCTTCTTCGACCAGCCGGACAACCGCCTCTGGTGCGCGGTGTTTTCCGCGGTCTCCGATGCGCCGCTCAGGCTGCAACCGGAAGAGGTGATGGAAGCGCGCTTCATCGATCCGCACCAGGTGCTGGCCGAGGCGAAGGCCGGCACGCCGTACTGCCCGGATTCGCTGGTGGCGTTGCGTAAGTATCTGGTTAGTTTCTGAGGGGCCCGGAGCGGACCCCGACACATCGCGGACGGAGTCCGCTCCTACCCAGATGCTGACCCTGGCGTAGGAGCGGACTCTGTCCGCGATCGCTCGATCCGACTTCCACATGCCATTCAGAGGGCGCATGTCGCCAAACCACCGATCAATGACGCATTTCTGCTCTTAGCATTTGCCGGCAATGCTGGTACATTGCGCGACCTTTCCGGCCGGGTCCTCCGCCGGGAATTGCGCAGCCCCTGCCTGAGTGGGGCGTCGCGGTCGGCGCCAGCCGGCCATTCGTTGACCTGGCCGGCAAGACCGGTTCAGGGGGGGCGAGCTAGAGCGGTACAAGGCGGAAAGCGCCGAGGGAGCGGAGTTTACGGCAGTAAATGAGCATCCCGAGACGGTTTCCAACGCAGTACCGCCGACGCGCAGCCAACCATGAACAGTGTCTTAGAGGCCAATCCTGGGGAATAAAGCCCGGTGGTCAAGAAAGCATCCTCCCTGTCCGCCCTCGGCGGGCTCGTCTATTCCACTGATTCCGGCCGGCACTGCCCGGACTGCAATCAGCCCATTGCCGCGTGCATCTGCAAGCAGGCCGAAATTCCGGCCGGCGATGGCATCGCTCGCGTGCGTCGTGAAACCAAGGGCCGCGGTGGCAAGACCGTGACCACGGTGACCGGCGTGCCGCTGGCGGCCGATGCGCTGAAGGACCTGGCCACCGCGCTGAAGAAGCGTTGCGGCACGGGTGGCGCGCTCAAGGACGGCATCATCGAGATCCAGGGCGACCACGTCGACCTGCTGCTCGAAGAGCTGACCAAGCGCGGTCTCAAGGCGAAGAAGTCCGGCGGCTGAGCCGTCTCACTCAAGAGACGCTCCCCTGTAGAGAACGGGTTCCAGGCAATGCGCATGCTGTGCATGGCCGGCAAGCCCTTTCCCTAGATGGGAGATTTTTCGGCGCGCCCTGGGCGCATCGTCGGATTTACCTAAACTTACCGCCAACGCTGGCGGTCAACACGGCAACGTCACACCAGCCGACTAGGCTTTGACGACTCACCCGCTCGCCGGGCGGGCGCCTGCATTCATTCGAGACACTTGAGGAGACCACCCCGCATGGCCGCTAGACGGACCCGCAAAGACGACGGCAGCAACTGGACCGTGGCTGACAGCCGCAGCATCTACGGAATTCGCCACTGGGGCGCGGGCTACTACGCCATCAACGACGCCGGTAACGTGGAAGTTCGCCCGCAGGGCGCCGATGCCAAGCCGATCGATCTGCACGGGCTGGTCGACCAGCTGCGCGAAGCCGGCCTGTCGCTGCCGCTGCTGGTGCGTTTCCCGGACATCCTGCAGGACCGCGTGCGCAAGCTCACCGGCGCCTTCGACGCCAACATCGCGCGTCTGGAATACGGCAGCCGCTACACCGCGCTGTACCCGATCAAGGTCAACCAGCAGGAAGCGGTGGTGGAAAGCATCATCGCCACCCAGAACGTCTCCATCGGCCTGGAGGCCGGCTCCAAGCCCGAGCTGATGGCCGTGCTGGCGCTCGCGCCCAAGGGCGGCACCATCGTCTGCAACGGCTACAAGGACCGCGAGTTCATCAAGCTGGCGCTGATGGGGCAGAAGCTCGGCCACAACGTGTTCATCGTGATCGAGAAGGAATCCGAGGTGCAGCTGGTGATCGAGGAGGCCGCCAACGTCGGCGTGCTGCCGCAGGTCGGCCTGCGCGTGCGCCTGTCCTCCCTGGCCTCCTCCAAGTGGGCTGACACCGGTGGCGAGAAGGCCAAGTTCGGTCTGTCCGCCGCGCAGCTGCTGTCGGTGGTCGAGCGCTTCCGCGGTGCTGGCCTGGACCAGGGCGTGCGCCTGCTGCACTTCCACATGGGCTCGCAGATCGCGAATCTCGCCGACTACCAGCACGGCTTCAAGGAAGCCATCCGCTACTACGGCGAACTGCGCGCCCTCGGCCTGCCGGTGGACCACGTGGACGTCGGCGGCGGCCTGGGTGTGGACTACGATGGCACCCACTCGCGCAACGCCAGCTCGATCAACTACGACATCGACGATTACGCCGGTGTGGTGGTGGGCATGCTCAAGGAATTCTGCGACGCGCAGGGCCTGCCGCATCCGCACATCTTCTCCGAGAGCGGCCGCGCGCTGACCGCGCACCACGCGGTGCTGATCACCCAGGTCACCGACGTCGAGCGCCACAACGACGAAGTGCCGAAGATCACCGACCTGGCCGAACAGCCGGAAATCGTCCAGTGGCTGGCCGACCTGCTCGGCCCGACCGAGGCCGAGATGGTCACCGAGACCTACTGGCGCGCCACCCACTACATGAGCGATGCCGCCGCGCAGTACGCCGAGGGCAAGATCAGCCTGGCGCAGAAGGCCCTGGCCGAACAGTGCTACTTCGCCATCTGCCGCCGCCTGCACAACCAGCTCAAGGCGCACCAGCGTTCGCACCGCCAGGTGCTCGACGAGCTGAACGACAAGCTGGCCGACAAGTACATCTGCAACTTCTCGGTGTTCCAGAGCCTGCCCGACACCTGGGCCATCGGCCAGGTGCTGCCGATCCTGCCGATCCACCGCCTGGGCGAGGAGCCGACCCGCCGCGCGGTGCTGCAGGACCTGACCTGCGACTCCGACGGCAAGATCACCCAGTACGTCGACGAGCAGAGCATCGAGACCAGCATGCCGGTGCACGACGTGAAGGAAGGCGAGGACTACCTGATCGGCACCTTCCTGGTCGGCGCCTACCAGGAAATCCTCGGCGACATGCACAACCTGTTCGGCGACACCGACTCGGTGAACGTCTACCAGAACGCCGACGGCAGCTACTACCACGCCGGCATCGAGACCCACGACACCATCGAGGACATGCTGCGCTACGTGCACCTGTCGCCCGAGGAGCTGATGACCCACTACCGCGACAAGGTTGCCGGGGCCAAGCTCACCGCGCGCGAGCGTACGCAGTATCTCGACGCGCTGCGCCTGGGGCTGACCCGTTCGGCTTACCTGTCGTCCTGACGGACAACGGCGTTCGCAGGATGAAAGCCCCGCTTCGGCGGGGCTTTTTATTTCCTGCCGGTGCACCGGAGCTGATCGTAGGAGCTCGCCATGCGCGCGATCGCGGGCATGGCCCGCTCCTACAGGGGAGTATCGTACGGCGTATAAGCGCTCGCGCTTCCACATCTGCTTTCTGTAGGAGCGAGCTTGCTCGCGAACCGCCCAACACCGATGTCGCCGGGAAACGCCATTCGCGAGCAAGCTCGCTCCTACAAGGGGCCCATCGTTTGTCCCACTCGCTCCGCCAATCGCGACGCCATCGATTCATCCACCACATTGGTGAAGCTCATCACCAGCGCCGGTTCGCGTTTCGCTTCCACACACCAGGCATTCAGTGCCTGCAGACCCAGCCCGTCGGCATGGGCGCGGGCGGCGATGGCGAGGTCGTCGCCTTGCACCGTACCGATCAGGTTCAACCCGCCGGGCGTGTCGGCAAATCGCAGGCGCTCGCCCAGCCGCGCTTGCAACGCCGCGCGCAACCACTGTCGACGCTGCGCATAGAGCACGCGGGTGCGCTTGAGATGGCGCGCGAAGTGACCTTCCTGCATGAAGTCGCACAGCGTCGCCTGCAACAGTTCGGCGCAGCCGGAAGCGAACACCTGCTGGCTGCGCACGAAATCTTCCACCAGCGCCGGCGGGACGACGAGATAGCCCAGGCGCAGCGCCGGATAGAGCACCTTGCTGAAGGTGCCGGTGTAGAGCACGCGGCCCGTGCGGTCGAGGCTCTTCAGCGCTGGCAAGGGGAAACCGGCATAGCGGTATTCGCTGTCATAGTCGTCCTCGATGATCCAGGCGTCCGCGCGTTCCGCCCAGTCCAGCAGGGCCAGCCGACGTGGCAGGCTGAGGGCGACGCCAGTGGGGCTCTGCTGTGACGGCGTGACCAGGGCGAAGCGGGCGTCCGGCGCGCGGGCGATGCCGTCTTCCACCTGCAGGCCGTCGTTATCCACGGGTACCGCAACGGGCACGCCGCCAGCGCGGCGCAGCAGTTCCCGGCCGCGCGGGTAGCCCGGGTCCTCGTGCCAGAAGCCCTGGCCGGGTTCGAGCAGGGTGCGGCTGATCAGGTCCAGCGCGCCCTGGTAGCCAGCGCAGATGAACACCTGCGCGGGATCGCAGACGATCCCTCGGGATATACCCAGATAACCCGCCACCGCCTCGCGCAGCGGGCCGTAGCCACAAGGCTCGGGATAGGCCAGGGCCGTCGCGCTCTGCTGGCGCAGTCGGCGCGCGCACAGGCGCGACCACAGCGCGCGGGGGAAGGCGTCCAGTGCCGGCAGGCCGAGCTGCAGTGGTTTGACGGCCGGGCCATGGGCGATCACGCCGGGCAGGCTGCGTTCCACCGTGGCCGGGTCGAGCACCACGGTCGGGGCGGGCGAGGTCCGCCCGGCAAGCTGCGGCGAAACCACCGTGCCCGCCGGCCCTCGCGCCTGCAGGTAACCCTCGCTGGTCAGCAGTTGGTAGGCCAGCTCCACCGTACCCCGCGCCACGCCCAGCTCGCCGGCCAGCCCGCGCACCGGCGGCACGCGCTCGCCAGGGCGCAGCGCGCCGCGGGCGATGGCGTCCTTGATGCGCTCGTAGAGCTGGCGGTAGATCGGCAGCGCCAGGCCGGGGTCCAGCGGCTGGCGGATCGCGTCGATGGGCGTGGTCATGGCCTGATCATTCAGTAGTGAAGCAAGGAGAATGACTATGCCATGACCGGTATCAGGTCGCCTTGTCCAATGCGCGGCAGGATCAGCGTCTAGGCTTTCGGGAGTGTTGAAAAACGGGGAAGCCGCCTCCATCTGTATGGCACGACCCGCTTTTTCCTCCTGTTCGCCTCGCTGTGCGCGCAGCGGCCTCGGCTGCCTGCGTGATCCCCTCGTATTCAGGCGCCGACAGGTCCAACGCATGTGAGGAGTGACCGATACCGATGGAATTCAAGGATTACTACGCGGCCCTGGGGGTAGCCCCCGACGCCGACGAGAAGGCGATCAAGACCGCCTACCGCAAGCTCGCGCGCAAGTACCACCCGGACGTCAGCAAGGAGCCGGACGCCGAGGCGCACTTCAAGGAAGTCTCCGAGGCCTATGAAGTGCTCAAGAGCCCGGAGAAACGCGCCGAGTACGACGAGCTGCGCAAATACGGCCAGCAGGGACCGCAGTTCGAGGCGCCGCCCGGCTGGCAGCCGCGCGGTGGCTTCGACGGCCCGCCGCCGGAGCACGAGCAGGATTTCAGCGACTTCTTCGAGCAGATCTTCGGTGCGCGCGCCGGAGCCGGTGGTGGTGCTCGTCAGCCGCGCGCCCACCGCGGCCAGGACGTGGAAATGGAAGTGCCGCTGTTCCTCGAGGAAGCCCTCTCCGGCGAGAGCCGGCCGATCAGCTTCAGCCTGCCCAGCTACGACGAGTACGGCCGCAAGCTGCCGCCGCAGAGCAAGACCCTGAACGTGAAGATCCCGGTGGGCACCACCGACGGCGAGCGCATTCGCCTGAAGGGGCAAGGCGCGGCGGGTATCAACGGCGGGCCGGCGGGCGACCTGTACCTGGTGATCCGCCTGGTGCCGCACCCGGTATTCGACGTCGATGGCCGCGACCTGGTCGTCACCGTGCCGGTGGCGCCCTGGGAAGCCGCGCTGGGCGCCAAGGTGGAAGTGCCGACCCTGGGTGGCCGGATCAACCTCGGCATTCCCGCGTCGAGCCAGGCCGGGCAGCGCCTGCGGATCAAGGGCAAGGGCCTGCCGAACAAGGGCGATGCCGCGCCCGGCGATCTCTACGCCGTGCTCAAGGTGGTGATGCCGAAGAACGCCGACGAGGCGACTCGTAAACTCTGGGAGGAACTGGCTGCCAAGGCGGCCTTCGATCCCCGCGCCGAATGGGGGAAACGCGCATGACGACGACAGTGATGGTGGTGGACCTCGACGAGCTCTGCCAGTCGGTGAACCTGCCCCGCGACGTGCTCGTCGAGATCGTCGAGGTGGGCATCGTGGAGCCCTGCGAGCAACGCGGTGGCCACTGGGTGTTCGATTACCAGGCGGTCGGCGTGGTGCGCCGCGCCGTACGCCTGCGTCGCGAATTCGAGCTGGACTGGCCGGGCATCGCCCTGGCCCTGCGCCTGCTGGATGAAGTGGACGCGCTGCGCGCGGAGAATCGCTACCTGCGCCAGCGCCTGGCGCGCCTGCTGGAGGACTGAGGCAGGCGATCGTTCGCCCTGCCGCAGCTCGTTGGAGTGAACGATGTGCGCCGGCTCGCAAGGGCCGGCGCACTGTTGTTTCAGCGCGGCTGGTTCTGCTCGATCCAGCGGGCGAAGGCGTCGATGATGCTTTGCAGGAAGGGCTGGGTCTTTTCGGACAGTTGCCCGGTCTCGTCGAAGAAGCTGCCGGCGCCGCCCAGGTAGGCTTCCGGCTGCTGCAGGACCGGCATGTTGAGGAACACCAGCGACTGGCGCAGGTGATGGTTGGCGCCGAAGCCACCGATCGCGCCCGGGGAGGCGCTGACCACCGCGCACGGCTTGCCGTTCCAGGCGCTCTTGCCATAGGGGCGCGAGCCGACGTCGATGGCGTTCTTCAGCACGCCGGGTACCGAGCGGTTGTACTCCGGAGTGACGAACAGCACGGCGTCGGCGCGGCGGATGCGCTCGCGGAAGGCCGTATAGCTGGCCGGTGGCGTGGCGCTGTCATGCTCCTCGTTGTACAGCGGCAGGTCGCCGATCTCCACGATCTCCAGCTTCAGGTTGGACGGCGCCAGCCGGACGAAGGCCTTGGCGATCTTGCGGTTCAGGGATTCCTTGCGCAGGCTGCCGACGACTACGGCGACATCGAAGACTTGGCTCATGACGACTCCTTCAAGAACGGGTGTTGAGCCGTTTGTTATAGACGATGGTGGCGGCTTTGCCCGCGCCTTCGCACGGTCATGTCCCAGTTGATTTGCGTGGTCTTGGCTCTGTTGGCTGGGGCATGGCGGCCCTAGAGTGGCCCCATTCTCCACCCAACCGAGCCACCCGAGCCTTTCGAGGTCGATCATGTGCATGAAAGTGTTCTTCGCCGGCGCCAGCGGCGCCATTGGCAAGCGCCTGCTGCCGCTGCTGCTGGAGCGCGGCTACCAGGTACTCGCCGTGAGTCGTTCGCCACAGCGCGCCGCCGAACTGGAGGCGGCGGGCGCCCGGGCGATGGTGCTGGATGTCTACGACGCCGACGCGTTGCAGGGCGCGATGCGGGCGTTCCAGCCGCGCTGGGTCGTTCATCAGCTCACCGATCTGCCGGCGGGGCTGGACCCGGCGCAAATGCCCGCCGCCCAGCCGCGCAATGCCCGGTTGCGCCGCGAGGGCACCGCCAACCTGGTGGCCGCCGCCCTGGCCGCGGGCGTCGAGCGCATGGTGGCGCAGAGCATCGCCTGGGCCTATGCGCCGGGCGAGCTGCCGCTGCACGAGGAGCAACCCCTGGACCTGGCGGCCGAAGGCAGCCGCGCCGTCAGTGTCGGCGGTGTGGCCGCGCTGGAGTCCGCCGTGCTCGGCGCGGCGCCGATGGAAGGCATCGTCCTGCGCTACGGCCGTCTCTACGGACCGGGCACCGGCAGCGATGCGCCGGACCCGCGACTGGCCGTGCATGTGGATGACGCCGCCCACGCCGCGTTGCTGGCGCTGGAGTGGGGCGTGCGGGGTTGCTACAACATCGCCGAGCAGGACATCGAGGTGAGTTCGGCCAAGGCCCGCCACCGCCTGGGTTGGCAGCCCGGCTTCCGCCTGCAAGGAACTCGTCCGTGAACCCCGCGCTGGGCCGCGAGGTCCGTACCGGACTGCTGCTGGCCGCCGCCGTGACGGCCGGCGCGCTGCTCTGGCAACCCTGGTCGCGTCCGCTGGTACAACTGGCCGACAGTCACGTGCAGCACTCGGCCAGTGCCCGGCCGAGCACCCAGGTCAGCCGCCTGTCTTGCGAGCCTCTGGCGGAGATGCCTGGCAAGGTCGTCACCACGCTGCGGGTGGACTTCCCGCCCAACGGCTTCACCCCCGCACACCGGCACCCCGGCGCGGTCACCGCTATCGTGGTCAGCGGCCAGGTGCGCTCGCAGATGCAGGGCCTGCCGGCGCGGACCTACGGCGCGGGGGAAACCTGGTTCGAACCCACTGGCGACTTGCACCTGTTCGCCGAGAATCCCAGCGCGAGCGAGCCGGCCCGGCTGCTCGCGGTGATCATCAGCGACGAGCACTGCGGCCCGCTGCTGATCCCGGAACCCCAACATTGAATGCTTTGCGAAAGGAGACTCGCATGACCCCGCTTACCCCCTTCAGCACCGCCCAGCTCGACGCCACTCTGGCCCGTATCGGCCTGCCGGTTGAGCGCCCGGAACCGACCCTGGCGAATCTCGACCGGCTGATTGGCGCTGCTCTGCACCACCTGCCGTTCGAGAACCTCGACGTGCTGCTGGAAAAGAATGTGAACATCGATCCGCAGGCAGTCTTCGCCAAGGTGGTGGAGCAGCGTCGCGGCGGCTACTGCTTCGAGCTGAACAGCCTGTTCGCCCGCCTGCTGACCAGCCTCGACTACCGGGTGACGCTGCTGGTCGGCCGGGTACGCTGGGGCTTGCCGGCCGATGCGCCGCTGACCCCGCAGTCGCACCTGCTGCTGCGGGTCGACCTGGCCGAAGGCGTGTTCCTGGTGGACATCGGCTTCGGCGGCCCCGCATCGCCCCGTGCGTTGCCGCTGCGGCTGAACGAGGAACTGCCCGGCGGCTGGCGCCTGACCGGCGCACTCGATGGGGAGATCGAGATGGCGACGCGCTCCAGCTCCGGTTGGCAGACGCTGTACCGCTTCACCCTGCAGCCGCAGCTATGGATCGATTACGCCATGCGCAACTGGTACACCTCGACCCATTCACAGAGCGTGTTCCGTCTGTCCCTGCGCGTGGCAATCAGCGAGGACGGTGCGCGCCTGTCGCTGCTCAATGGCCAGTTCAACCGGCGTAACGCCGACGGTGCGGTCGAGCAGCGCAGCATCGAGGATGCCGACGAGTTGCTGGCGGTGCTGCGTGAGCGTTTCCGCCTATGGCCGGCGGAACGTGATATGCCGGCACTGCGGCAGCGCCTGGCGCAATTGCTCGCGGCTCAGGGATGAGCGGCGCCGGCCAGTTCGGTCGGTTCCGCCGGCATGGCGATGGCCAGGCGCACGGTGCGCCCGGCCAATTGATCACGCTGTAGCACACCGCCAGGGGCGCCTTCGAACCAGTGCCCCTGCAGATCGGATGCGTGGCACTGCAAGGTTCGGACGGCGCCGTCCGCCGGGACGCCCCAGCGGCACTGACCGTCGAAGATCAGCGTGCCCTCGCGAGGCATGCTGGGCTCCCCGGCGGGCAGCCGGTCGCGAACGACCAGGCCGGCCAGTGCGACGTCGGCGCGATTGCTGTCGGAGTAGATCGGCAGTGAACTGCCATCGAGCTCGATGCTGATGCCGCTGAGTTCCAGGTTGCATCCCTCGCGCTTCTGCTTGAGCGGTACCACGAAGCTGATGCGCCGTGGCCGCTCGCCATTGCCGGCGGTTTCGAAGAGGCGGTGCCGGCTCTGCTGGGGGCAGGCGCTGTTCACCGTGGCGACGTACAGGGCATCGCCGGTGAACTTGAAATCGCCGGGCAGGTCCGCCTCAAGGGTGAAGTCGTTGCTCGCGCAGGCGGTCAGGCCAAGGGCAAGCGAGCCGGCGAGGGCGAGGCGGGCGGTGGGGGCGTGCATGGGACTGTCCTGCGGCAGTTCGGTGAGCTGCGCAGGAGCATCCCTGGATCAGGGGGACGCCGGGATCGGAGTTGTCCCGAAGGTTGGTCGGACAGTGCTGATCAGGTCCGTGCCGGCATCAGCCGATCATTCCGTAACCACGCGCCATCAGCGTGGCCAGCAAGGGCAGGATCAGCAGGGCCAGCAGTTCCAGGCGGATAGTCATGGTCACCAGCTTGCACTGGCGCGCGTTGATCTGCGGGACCCGGCCGGCCTTGAGGTCGTTGCGCCAGTTGAGGAAGGTCATGGTCGGCAGGATCGACAACAGCGCGACCAGCACGAACAGCCCGATCTTGGCGTGGAACAGGCTGTTGTGCAGGTAGTACTCCGGGCCCTTGGCGAACCACATGACCCGCGCCGCGCCGGTCAGCAGCACCACGCCGGCGCAGGCACCGTAGGCGATGTCGACGACGATCAGGCTGCGCGCGCGTTCCAGGTCCAGCGGCAGGCGGAACAGGCGGTGCTCCAGCACCAGCAGGGCGAACAGCACGAAGATCGACAGGTAATGCAGGTAGGCGGCAATGGCTTGGGCCATGGGACGGGTCCTTCTGGTGGGGCCTTGGGGCGCGAATGCGCGGTGCCTGGCACTGTAGAGGGCAGCCTCCGCGCGTGCCAGCGCACGGTCCACATTTTCAGGCTCCGGCGGGCACCTGCCAGGCATCGTTGCGCGTCAGCCTCCAGGCGTAGAGCCCGAGGATCAATCCGCGCAGCAGCATGAAGCACAGGAAGGTCAGCCACAGGCCGTGATTGCCGAACGGTTGCAGCAGCAGGCCCAGCGGCAGGCTGGCAGCGCAGGCCAGGAGCATGGCGTTGCGCATCTCGCGGGCACGGGTGGCGCCAATGAACAGGCCGTCCAGCAGGTAGCTCCACAGGCCGATCAGCGGCAGGCAGGCGAGGTAGGGCAGGTACTGGTCGGCGGTGGCGCGCACTTCGGGGATGTCGCTCTGCAAGGCGATGAACAGATGCCCGCCGAAGGTGAAGAAGGCCACGAACAACAGACTGGCGATCAGCGACCAGCCGCAGGCCACCACCAGCGAGCGGCGCAGCGCGGTGCGGTCGCGGCCGCCGATGGCGTGGCCGCAGAGGGCTTCCACTGCGTGGGCGAGGCCATCGAGGGCGTAGGAGGTGATCATCAGGCCATTGAGCAGCAGCGCATTGGCCGCCACCGTGGCATCACCCAGGCGCGTGCCCTGCACGGTGAGCAGGAAGAACACGCCCTGCAGCGCCAGGCTACGGATGAAGATGTCGCGGTTGACCATCAGCAGCGGCCGCCAGCTCATCCACGCGCGCAGGCGCGACCAGTCCGGCTGGCCGGGGTAGCGCAGCAGGGCGCCACGGGTCAGCGCCAGGCCGAGCAGGGCGCCGCTCCATTCGGCGATCACCGAGGCCCGCGCGGCGCCGGCCACGCCCCATTCCAGGCCAAGCACGAACCACAGGTCGAGGGCGATGTTGATCAGGTTGGTGGTCAGCAGGATCGCCAGTGGCGCACGCGCGTTCTGGGTGCCGAGGAACCAGCCGACCAGCGCGTAGGTGGCCAGCGCCGCCGGCAGGCCGAGCAGGCGGATATGGAAGAACTGCCGGGCCAGCGTATCGAGTTCGGCGGACGGCCGCATCAGCGCCAGTGCCGGATCGGTCAGCGGCACCGCCAGCAGCCCGAGCAGCAGCGCCAGGCCCACGGCGAGCAGCAAGCCCTGACCGAGAATCCGCCGCAGCGCGCCGCCATCACTGCGGCCGGCGGCCTGGGCGGCGAAGCCGGTGGTGCCCATGCGCAGGAAGCCGAGCACGCCCACCAGCAGGGTGTAGAGCCCGCCGCCGACGGCCACCGCGCCCAACTGGTGGGCGTGCGGCAGATGGCCGATCACCGCGCTGTCCACCAGGGTGACCAGGGGCACGGAGACGTTGGAGAGGATCATCGGCGCGGCGAGCGCCCAGACGCGGCGGTGGGTCGGCTGGTGACGCCAGGCTTCGAGCAGGGGATTCATGCGGGGCTCCTGAGCAGGCCCGCAGTATAGCGAGCCAACGCTCTGTGATGCCGTTCCGCAAATTATTTGACGTCGATCTGTTGGCGGAATATTGCATGATGGCGTTTGGCTACTGTAAGGTCGGCGCCGATTTCCAGGCACCTCGCCGGAAGATGTCGATCAAGGAATAGTCATGAATGGATTCTGCCGCGCCCTGCTGGCGCTGCCGCTGCTTTGCCTCGCCCTGCTGACCGGCTGCGCCACCCCGCAGCCCCCGGTTCCGATGGACCAGGCATTCTGGATCGAAAAACAGGAACGCATCGGTGTTGCCTATACCCAGATTCCTGCACCCACTGTCCTCCTGACAGGCCAGCAAGGCCTGCTCGACTATGCGGTGAACAGCGGAATGGCCTCGGGTTTGCGAGCCAAGGTAGAGACTTGGGATGCCAGTTCGCTGCGCGAGATTCCCCAGCAGGTCTCCACCATCCTTCAGGACAAGGGCTATACCGTCGTCAAGCTCGACGAGCCGCTGAACCTGGAGACGATGAAGAAAGTCTCCTCGGAGAAGACTGGCTTCACCGCCAAGGATTTCCAGCCGCTCAAGGCGCAGAAACAGATCGACAAGCTGGTGCTGTTCTCCTTTGCTTCGGTCGGCACGACGCGCAGCTACTACAGTGTGGCGCCCACCAGCGTGCCGGTGGCCCAGGTGGTCGTTACCACCTACGTCATCGATCTGGATGACAACCGTATGCTGTACTACCAGCCCAAGGTCTTCAGCCGCGCCGCCGATGGCGAGTGGGACGAGGCGCCGGAGTTCCCCAACCTGACCAACGCCTTCTACCAGGCACTGGACTCCACCCAGCAGGAGCTGCTGGACGTATTCCGCGATCAGCAACTCTCAGTCGCGAAACCATGAAAGGCACAGTCTGCATCGCGCTGGCCTGTCTGTTGCTGACGGGCTGTGCCGGGCAGAAGGTGCTGCGTCCTAGCGCGGCTGGCGACCTGCGCAGCCTGCTGTCCGGGCAAACCTTCGCGCTGACGGTAGCGCCGGGCGCCGAGCGCCTGCTGCAGGGTGCGGTTTCCAACGATGGCACGGGCATCATCGAGCGCGGCAACGCAGCGGCACAGAACATCCAGGTGTCGGTGAACAGCTCGAACAACGCTGGCGGCGGGGCGGGAGTAGGGCTGGGTGTTGCGATTGGCACGGCGCTGGCTGCCAACCTCAGCCAGGGCGAGCTCAAGCGAACCCGACAGGACGAGGCTCGACAGCGCGTTGCTCCGCTGCGTGCTGCCCTGGACGCTCAAGCGCTGGATGGGGTATTTGCCGAGGGCTTCACTCGGGCGTTCGCCCAGGCCAACCGGCCGATTTCCAGTGCCGGCGCCTTCGAGCTGCGTGTCGAGCCGCAGGCGTTGCTCAGCCAGGATTCGCGAAGCCTGAGACTGGTCAGCGA
Source organism: Pseudomonas sp. B1-22 (assembly GCF_050474425.1). Classification (NCBI taxonomy): domain Bacteria; kingdom Pseudomonadati; phylum Pseudomonadota; class Gammaproteobacteria; order Pseudomonadales; family Pseudomonadaceae; genus Pseudomonas; species Pseudomonas sp. B1-22. The sequence goes on from NZ_JBCHVH010000003.1 coordinate 606,800, forward strand.
AGTGCAACTGATGCACGGCCGCCAGGCTATCTACCAGGGACGCATCGAGGTGCAGGGACGGGCGCTGGAGTGCAGTACGAACTGCCTTGACCAGTGGTCAGCCAGCGATGCCAAGGCCTATCGCGAGGCGCTGGATTCGACCATCGTGGAAACGGTGCGAGTCCTGCTGCTCGACTGGGACACCGAGCATTTCGCCGGCCAATTGGGGGCAGAGAAAACCCTGCGCTACCAAGTGGGGGAAGATCGCTATGTGGAGCGCGGCCGCCTTTGGAACGGCGCGCTGGCGTCGGCGCCGGTCTTTCTCAGTCTGCGCGGCTGGATCAAGTCGATTCCGGTGCCGTTGCAGCCCTGATCATCAGTCGGCTTTCTTGCGGTAGGCGCAGTAACCGGGACGCGGGCCGACCTGCGGGTGGTTGCGGCAGGTGTCCGGGCGCTTGGCGTAGACGGTGCACAGGCGGGTCTTGCGATCGAGGAAGTAGCAGTCGCCGTTGCTGGTGCGGGTCAGGGTGAAGATGCCGCTCTTCTGGTTGAAGCGCTCGACGATGCCTTCCTTCAGCAGGCGCTTGGCGATGTTCTTCGCCGGTTCGTCGCGCTCGAACTCGTCGACGACGCCGATGCGGATCAGGTCGTTGACGTTCACTTCCGCCGGCATGGTGCAGCAGGTGGCATTGCAGTCCTTGCACAGGCCCGAGGTGTACTTGGCCCAGGTTTCCAGGCGGTCCAGTTCGGCGTTGGCGATCAGCGGTGGTTTTCTCATGGCGGCATTCGGCGGGGTGGTGCGAAGGCGCGCATCATAGTGGCCGCCGCGAAGAATTGCGCGGCCTTTCGACGAACTGAGGCCTCAGACGGTCGGCAGGGCCGCGAGTCCCCCGTGGTCGCGCAGGTAGTCCCTGAAGCTCGGATAGCAGACGAGGAACCAGGGCGTGAAGCGCTCCGGGTGCGCAGCCATCTCGGCTTCCAGGTCGGGCAGGGCGATGTAGCGGAAGTCGTCGGCCTCTTCGGGATCCGGTTGCGGCCGCTGCTCGTCGATGGCGCCGAACAGGTGGCCGTACTCGTGTTCGGTCATGCCGTTGGCCAGTTCCAGGCGATAGCTGAACTCGAACAGCTTGTGCAGCGGGACCTGTACGCCCATTTCCTCGCGCAGCCGGCGCTCGGCGGCGTGCTGCGCCGCTTCGTCCGGGTACGGGTGGCCGCAGCAGGTGTTGCTCCACAATCCGCCGCAGTGGTACTTGCCCAGCGCGCGGCGCTGCAGCAGCAGCTCGCCGGCGCGGTTGAACAGGTACACCGAAATGGCCCGGTGGCGCAGCCCCAGGTGATGCGCCTCGTGCTTCTCCATCGTGCCGGTCGGGTTGTCGTGTTCGTCGACCAGGATCACCTGGATATCGGTCATGGGACTCTCCTGCGAGCGTGCTGTCCGCTGTCTTCCAGCTTATCAGCCCTTGCGGATCATCCAGATGCCGACGGCGATGGCGGCCATGCCGGCAATCTTCAGCCCGCTGACCGGCGATTCGCGGAAGCCGGCCCAGCCGAAGTGGTCGAGGGTCATGGCCATGCCCAGCTGGCCGGCGAGCACCAGCACCATGAACATCAGCGCACCCACGCGCGGCGCGGCGAAGGCGGCAATGAAGATGAAGAACATGCCGAGGAAGCCGCCGCACCATTGCCACCAGGGCAGCTCGCGCATGGCGGTAAGGCTGGGGAATTCGCGGTTGGCGAGGGTCAGCACCAGCAGGCCCATCATGCCGACGAAGAACGAGATCAGCGCGGCAGCCAGTACGCTGGACACCTGCTTGGCCAGCTGGCCATTGATGCCGGCCTGCAAGGGCAGGCAGGCGCCGGCGATCAGGGGTAGTACGAACATCCACCAGGGCGGCGTGGGCATGGAGTGACTCCTGGGTAATCGAAGCGAAAAGGACAGCCGGCTAGTATGCACCAGACTGGAGCATCTCTCCGCCCGATTCCTGGAGTCGCCATGAGCACCTTGCCTTCCCGCACCCTGAGCGTCCGCATCGAGCGCCGCTGGGGCGAAGCCTATGACTTTCTTGCCGTGCCGCAGAACTTCCCGCGCTGGGCGTCGGGCCTGTGCCACTCGATCGAGCCACTGGAGGGCGATCTGTGGCTGGCGCAGACGCCACAGGGTCCGCTACGGGTGCGCTTCTCGCCGCGCAATGTCTTCGGCGTGCTGGACCATGCGGTGCTGCCCGAGGACAGTCCGGCGATCCACATCCCACTGCGCCTGATCGCCAATGGCGATGGCTGCGAATTGCAGCTCACGCTGTTTCGCCAGCCGCAGATGGACGACGCCGTTTTCGAGCGGGATGCACAGTGGGTGGAGAAGGATTTGCAGGCGATCAAGGGGTTGCTGGAATCGATATAGACCGGTGTTTCAGCGCATCCGTAGGGCGTACAACCGTTCGCGGTTGTACGCCGATCAACCCTGATCGTCAGTTGGCGCGTTGGTCGAGTTCGAAGCGCTCTGCAACAATGCTTACGCCACCGCTTGTAATCGGGCAATGGGCGGGTGCGCCTGCTGGCTGACCTGCCAGAGGTCGTAGGCGGCCTGCATCGCCAGCCAGTGGCGGGCAGTGGACAGGCCAGCCTGTTCCAGGCGCCAGGCCAGATCGGCGCTGACAGGTGCGCGGCCATGGAGAACCCTGGACAGGTGAGGGCGGCTTACGCCGAGATGAGCCGCCAGTGCCGTCACGGACAGGCAAAGCTCCGGCAACACATCCTCAAGGAGGATTTCGCCGGGGTGGGGCGGATTGTGCATCGCCATGCTGTGATCCTCCGGTCAGTGGTAGTCGAGATAGTCCAGCAGTTCCGCGTCGCTGTCGGCGAAGCGGAAGATCACACGCCAATTGCCCGAGACGCTGACGGCCCAGTAGCCCGCCAGCGAACCTTTCAGTCCATGCAGGCGGTAACCGGGCAGGTCCATGTCCCTGGGGCTGTTGGCGGTATCCAGTGCGGCGAGGATGCGTTGCAATCTGGGCACGTGATCGGCCCTAACTCCGCGAGGATCGCCATGCTGGTACAGGGCGCGCAGCCCCTTGTGGCGGAAGCTCCTGATCATCGCTGGACTGTAATCTAACAGATTACATTCGCCCTAGCTGAGATGCTTGTGTGAAGTTACCGCCTTGTAGGCTCCGAACTTACAGCCGAGCGGCCAGTTCGGCCCCCTCGCGGATCGCCCGCTTGGCATCCAGCTCCCGCGCCACGTTGGCGCCGCCGATGACGTGGTAGCGCAGGTTCTCCGCCGCCAGCGTCGGTTGCAGTTCCAGCAACGGCTCCTGCCCGGCGCAGATGACCACGTTGTCCACCGCCAGGCACTGCTCCCGGCCGTCGATGCGTACGTGCAAGCCGTCATCGTCGATACGCAGGTACTCCACGCCGCCCAGCATCCGCACGCCATGGTGTTTGAGATGCGCGCGATGCACCCAGCCGCTGGTCTTGCCCAGCCCGGTGCCGGGTTGGCCGGGTTTGCGCTGCAACAGCCAGATATCCCGACGTGGCACCGTTGCAATCGGCGGGATCAGCCCGCCCGGCGTGGCGTTGTCCAGGTCGATGCCCCACTGGCCCAGCCACTCCCCCAGCGGCTGCGGACCGTCGCGTTCGGCGAGGAGGAAGCTGGCGACGTCGAAGCCGATGCCGCCCGCCCCGATCAGTGCGACTTTTTTGCCCACCGGTGCCCCACGTAGCACGTCGAGGTAGCCGAGTACCTTGGGATGAGTGCCCCCCGGAATCGACGGCGTGCGTGGCCGGATGCCGGTGGCGACTATCACTTCGTCGAACTCGCCGCACAGTTCGCCACGCGTGATGCGCCGGCCCAACTGCACCTCGACGCCCAGCTCGTGCAGGCGCACGGCGAAGTAGCGCAGCGTCTCGTTGAATTCCTCCTTGCCCGGCACCCGCTTGGCCAGGTTGAACTGCCCACCGATCTCCCCGCTGGCCTCGAACAGCGTCACCCGGTGGCCACGTTCGGCGGCCACGCAGGCGGCGGACAACCCGGCCGGGCCCGCACCGATCACCGCGATGCGCTTGTGCACTTTCGCCTTGCGATAGCGCAGCTCGGTCTCGAAAGCTGCGCGTGGATTCACCAGGCAGCTGGCGCGGCGGTTGGCGAAGGCGTGGTCGAGGCAGGCCTGGTTGCAGGCGATGCAGGTATTGATCGCGTCGGCGCGCCCGGCGGCGACCTTGGCCACGAACTGCGGGTCGGCCAGCAGCGGACGGGCCATGGACACCAGGTCGGCGTGCCCCTCGGCGAGCAGGCGTTCGGCGACTTCCGGGGTGTTGATGCGGTTGCTGGCGATCACCGGCACCCGCAGCTCGCGGCGCAGGCGCGCGCTGACCTCGGCGAAGGCGGCGCGCGGCACCGAGGTGACGATGGTCGGCACCTTCGATTCGTGCCAGCCGATGCCGGTGTTGAGCAGGTCGATGCCGGCTCCTTCGAGGGCTCGCGCGACGGTACGCACGTCGTCCCAGCTGTTGCCGCCTTCCACCAGGTCGAGCAGCGATAGCCGGTAGCTGATGATGAAGCGCTCGCCGACTGCACGGCGGATGCGCCGGACGATCTCCAGCGGCAGGCGCATGCGGTTGCCCAGGTCGCCGCCCCAGCGATCCTCGCGCTGGTTGGTGCGTGGGCAGAGGAACTGGTTCAGCAGGTAGCCCTCGCTGCCCATGATCTCTACGCCGTCGTAGCCGGCGGCCTGGGCCAGCTTCGCGCAGCGGACGAAGGCGGCAATGGTGCGCAGGATGCCGCGCTCGGACAGCTCCCGCGGGCTGAACCAGCTGATCGGCGACCTGATCGGCGAGGCGGACACCACCAGCGGGTGATAACCGTAGCGCCCGGCGTGGAGGATCTGCAACAGGATCTTGCCGCCCTCGCGCTGCACCGCCAGGGTCAGGCGCCGGTGCGCCGGCACCTGCAGACCGCTGGTGAGGCTGCTGCCCAGCGGCAGCAGCCAGCCTTCGCGGTTGGGCGCAAAGCCCCCGGTGATGATCAGCCCGACACCGCCGCGTGCCCGCTCGCGGTAGTAGGCGGCGAGTTTGCCGAAATCCCACAGGCGGTCCTCCAGCCCAGTGTGCATCGAACCCATCACCACGCGGTTGCGCAGCTGGGTGAAGCCCAGGTCGAGCGGGGCGAGCAGGTGAGGGTAGGGCGAGGCTGTGGACATGGGCGCAACCGTGGCATTGGAGGTCCCTTCACCCTATTGGCTTGCCGTGCGTCGGTGAACGGCCCGAATGCCGTGCCGTTCGGGCATTTCGGTCAAGCCAGCGGTTGACACCAGACGTATCGGTTGCAGAATTTTCCCATGGCAGGGCTTCGCGCCCCGATCGCAGGCTGAAGTGACCCATCCTCGGAGGACGTCATGAAAGCGATAAGAAGAAAACATGCGCGCCATTACCTGCTCGCGGTTCTCGTCGGGGTGGCCCTGCTGGGCCTGCATGAATCCCTCCAGACCGACCACCAGCAGTCCGTGTGCCGTCCCGACGGCAGCAGCCTCTCCTGCGCCTACCCCTGATTCCCCTTTGGGAGTATTGCACCGTCCGTTCCCGGTGACGGACTGACGCGCGTCAATGCGCCGCAAACCCCCAGCGTGCATGGTCTGCCCCGCTCAAGCTGGCGCATCGGCCCGGCTTGGCTATCTTTTAAGCAGCAAGGGTCCGGCCATGTCCCGGACGTACGCTGCCTGATCAGGAGACGCACGATGGATATGAACCGTCGGCAATTTTTCAAGGTCTGCGCCGTGGGCCTTGGAGGATCGAGCCTGGCGGCACTCGGGATGGCACCCCCGGATGCATTCGCCGACCAGATCCGCCACTTCAAGCTTGCGCGCACCGTCGAGACCCGCAACACCTGCCCGTACTGCTCGGTGGGCTGCGGCATCCTCATGTACAGCCAGGGGGATGCGGCGAAGAACGTTGCGCAGAACATCATCCACATCGAGGGTGATTCCGATCACCCGGTGAACCGCGGCACCCTCTGCCCGAAAGGCGCGGGCCTGCTGGACTTCGTCCACAGCCCCAACCGTCTGAAGTACCCGGAAATCCGCGAGGCGGGCTCCAGCGAGTGGAAGCGCATTGGCTGGGACGAGGCGCTGGACCGCATCGCCAAGCTGATGAAGGAAGACCGCGACGCCAACTTCATCGAGAAGAACGCCCAGGGCCAGACGGTGAACCGCTGGCTGACCACCGGCTTCCTGGCCGCGTCGGCGTCTTCCAACGAAGCGGGCTACATCACCCACAAGGTGGTGCGTTCCCTCGGACTACTGGCGTTCGACAACCAAGCGCGTGTCTGACACGGCCCGACGGTGGCAAGTCTTGCCCCGACGTTTGGCCGTGGAGCCATGACCAACCATTGGACCGACATCAAGAATGCCGATCTGATCCTGATCATGGGCGGCAACGCTGCTGAAGCGCACCCGTGCGGCTTCAAGTGGGTGACCGAAGCCAAGGCGCACAACAAGGCGCGCCTGCTGGTGGTCGACCCCCGATTCACCCGTTCCGCGTCGGTGGCCGACTATTACGCGCCCATTCGCACCGGCACGGACATCGCCTTCCTCGGCGGCCTGATCAACTACCTGCTGGAAAACGGCAAGTACCAGAAGGAGTACGTGCACAACTACACCGACGTCTCCTTCATCGTGAAGGAAGGCTTCGGCTTCGAGGACGGCCTGTTCAACGGCTATGACGCCGAGAAGCGCACCTACCCGGACAAGTCCTCCTGGCAGTACGAACTGGGCGAGGACGGCTTCGCCAAGGTCGACCCGACCCTGGCGCACCCGCGCTGCGTGTTCAACCTGATGAAGCAGCACTACAGCCGCTATACGCCGGACGTGGTGAGCAACATCTGCGGCACGCCCAAGGACATGATGCTCAAGGTGTGGGAGGAGATTTCCACCACCGCCGCACCGGACAAGGTGATGACCATCATGTACGCCCTGGGCTGGACCCAGCACTCGGTGGGCGCGCAGATGATCCGCACCGGCGCGATGGTCCAGTTGCTGCTGGGCAACATCGGCATGCCCGGCGGCGGCATGAACGCCCTGCGCGGCCACTCCAACATCCAGGGCCTGACCGACCTCGGGCTGCTGTCCAACTCGCTGCCGGGCTACCTGACGTTGGCCGGCGACGCCGAGCAGGACTACAACGCCTACATCACCAAGCGCACCGCCAAGCCGCTGCGTCCGGGGCAGTTGTCCTACTGGCAGAACTATCCCAAGTTCCACGTCAGCCTGATGAAGTCCTGGTTCGGCAAATCCGCCACCAAGGACAACAACTGGTGCTACGACTGGCTGCCCAAACTGGACATGCCCGGCGCCGGCTACGACGTGCTGCGCTACTTCGACATGATGTACCAGGGCAAGGTCAACGGTTACTTCTGCCAGGGCTTCAACCCCATCGCCTCCTTCCCCAACAAGGCCAAGGTCAGCGCCGCGCTGGCCAAGCTGAAGTGGATGGTGGTGATGGACCCGCTGGCCACCGAGACCTCGGAATTCTGGCGCAATGCCGGCGAGTTCAACGAGGTGGACAGCAAGGCCATCCAGACCACCGTGTTCCGCCTGCCCACCAGCTGCTTCGCCGAGGAGGACGGTTCCATCGTCAACTCCGGGCGCTGGCTGCAATGGCACTGGAAGGGCGCCGAACCGCCGGGCGAAGCGCGTACCGACATCGCCATCATGGCCGGCCTGTACCACCGTCTGCGCAATGCTTATGCGAAAGACGGCGGCAAGTTCCCCGACCCGATCCTCGGCCTGGACTGGAGCTACCTGAAACCCGACGAACCCGGCCCGGACGAGCTGGCCAAGGAGTACAACGGCAAGGCCCTGGCCGACCTGGTCGACCCGGCCAACGGTATGGTCCTGGCGAAAGCCGGCGAGCAGTTGCCGGGCTTTGCGCTGCTGCGCGATGACGGCAGTACCGCCAGCGGTTGCTGGATCTTCGCCGGCTCTTGGACGCAACTGGGCAACCAGATGGCCCGCCGCGACAACAGCGACCCCTACGCCATGGGCCAGACCCTGGGCTGGGCCTGGGCCTGGCCGGCCAACCGGCGCATCCTCTACAACCGCGCCTCGGCCGACCCCAGCGGCAAGCCCTGGGACCCGGTGAAGAAGCGCCTGGTGTGGTGGAACGGCAAGACCTGGGGCGGTACCGACGTGCCCGACTACAAGGTCGATGTGGCGCCGGAAGCGGGGATGAATCCGTTCATCATGAACCCCGAAGGCGTGGCGCGGTTCTTCGCCGTCGACAAGATGGCCGAGGGCCCGTTCCCCGAGCACTACGAGCCGTTCGAGACGCCCATCGGGATCAACCCGCTGCACAAGAATCCGCAGGCCATCAGCAGTCCGGCCGCGCGGGTGTTCAAGAACGACATGGAACTGTTCGGCAAGGCCGACGAGTTCCCCTACGCCGCGACCACCTACCGGCTCACCGAACACTTCCACTTCTGGACCAAGCATTGCCGTCTGAATGCCATCGCCCAGCCGGAGCAGTTCGTGGAGATCGGCGAGGCGCTGGCCAAGGAACTCGGCATCAAGGCCGGCGACCGCGTGAAGGTCTCCTCCAACCGCGGCTTCATCAAGGCGGTGGCGGTGGTGACCAAGCGCATCCGTCCCCTGCAGGTCAACGGCAAGACCGTGCACCACGTGGGCATCCCCCTGCACTGGGGCTTCTCCGGGGTCGCGCGCAACGGCTACCTGACCAACACCCTGACCCCCTTCGTGGGCGACGGGAATACGCAGACGCCGGAGTTCAAGTCCTTCCTCGTCAACGTGGAAAAGGCGTGAGGTGAAGCATGAGTAGCCAAGACATCTACGCCCGCTCCGCCACCACCACACCGATGCCCTCGGTGCGGCGCGAGGAGGAAGTGGCCAAGCTGATCGACGTGTCCAAGTGCATCGGCTGCAAGGCCTGCCAGGTCGCCTGCTCGGAATGGAACGAGCTGCGCGACGAGGTGGGCCACAACCACGGCACCTACGACAATCCGATCGACCTGACGGCGGAATCCTGGACGGTCATGCGCTTCACCGAATACGAAGCGCCGGCCGGCAACCTGGAGTGGCTGATCCGCAAGGACGGCTGCATGCACTGCGCCGAGCCGGGCTGCCTGAAGGCCTGCCCGAGCCCGGGGGCGATCATGAAGTACGCCAACGGCATCGTCGACTTCAACCAGGACCATTGCATCGGCTGCGGTTACTGCATCACCGGTTGCCCGTTCAACATCCCGCGCATCTCGCAGAAGGACCACAAGGCGTACAAGTGCACCCTGTGTTCCGACCGCGTGGCGGTGGGCATGGAGCCGGCCTGCGTGAAGACCTGCCCGACCGGTGCCATCGTCTTCGGCACCAAGGAGGACATGAAGGAGCACGCCGCCGAGCGCATCGAGGACCTGAAGTCGCGCGGCTTCGAGCACGCCGGCCTGTATGACCCGGAAGGCGTGGGCGGCACGCACGTGATGTACGTGCTGCACCACAACGACCAGCCTTCGCTCTACGCCGGCCTGCCCGACAAGCCGGCGATCAGCCCGCTGGTCAGCCTGTGGAAAGGCATCACCAAGCCGCTGGGCCTGCTGGCCATGGCGGGCGTGGTGCTGGCCGGGTTCTTCCACTACACCCGCACCGGCCCCAACCGGGTGGAGGAGGATGAACCGGACGGCGCAGATCCCGAGGCGCCGGTGCACAAGGTCGACCCTTCGGTGCATGACTATGACCCGCGTAAGCGCCCGTGACCTCCCTGGCAGTCGCTTTTGCCCCCTCTCCCAGCGGGAGAGGGTCGGGGTGAGGGCTACGAGGATCGAAAGATGAAGAAAGATATCCAGCGCTACAACGCCAACGAACGGAGCAACCACTGGATGGTGGCCATCCTGTTCTTCCTTGCCGGCCTCTCGGGGCTGGCGCTGTTCCATCCGGCCATGTTCTGGCTGACCAACCTGTTCGGCGGTGGTCCCTGGACGCGCATTCTGCACCCCTTCCTCGGGGTGGCGATGTTCCTGTTCTTCCTCGGGCTGGTGGTGCGTTTCGCCCATCACAACCTGATGGAAAAGCGCGACGTGCAATGGCTCAAGCAATGGCGCGACGTGGTCGCCAACCGCGAGGAAAACCTCCCGGAAGTCGGCCGCTACAACGCCGGGCAGAAACTGCTGTTCTGGACCCTGCTGCTGTGCATGCTGGTGCTGCTGGTGACCGGTTTCGTGATGTGGCGTGCCTACTTCAGCCACCTCTTCGGCATCGACCTCATCCGCCTGGCGTCGCTGCTGCATGCCTTCGCCGCCTTCGTGCTCATCTGCAGCATCCTGGTGCACATCTACGCCGGCATCTGGGTGAAGGGCTCGATGGGCGCCATGCTCTATGGATGGGTCAGCCGCGGCTGGGCGCGCAAACACCACAACGGCTGGTTGAAGGACGTGGAAAAGGGCAAGGGCCACTGAGAAAACCGCATCCTCTCCCGCAAGGGGGAGGGTGATCATCGCGCCGTCACTTTCATGCGGCACAGTCAGTCCCCTCTCCCTCCGGGAGAGGGCTAGGGTGAGGGGCTCTTTCGGCCCCGAACCTCCATCAACAAGGAGTCCTGCGTGTCAGGCCGAATTCTCGAACCCGGGCAGATCGAAGCTGCCGCCAACATCCCGCCGCTGTTCAATCTGCCGTCCCCCGATCTCTTCACCCGCCGTGCCGCGCGTTTGCGCGAACTGGCGCCGGATAATCCGCTGCAGGGCTACCTGGAACTGATCGCTGGCGTGTGCGATGCCCAGCAGGCACTGCTCGACCGCAAGCTTCCGCTTCCGGGACCGGACGCCGCCGCACTGGCCCGTAGTCTTGAACACCGCATGCCGCCGCTGGCCTACGAAGTGCTGGTGCGCGAAGGCGCCTGGCTGCCGCTGCTGGACGCTTTCCTCGATGCCTATGAGCCCAAGGCCAACCCGGCCATCGTCGAGGCGTTGAAAGCCCTGCGCAGCGCCGACGAAGGTCAGCGCAAGGCCTGGGCCCTGGGTCTGCTCAACGGCCAGTTCGACCTGCTGCCGCCGGCGCTGGTGCCCTTCCTCGGCGCCGTGCTGCAAGTCGCCTTCAGCCAGTGGCTGCTGCAACTGCCCGACGACACCCTGGCGGAAACCGACAGCCAGACCCTCTGCCCGGCCTGCGGCGCACCGCCGGTGGCGGGGATGATCCGCAGCCAGGGCAAGCACGCCGGGCTGCGTTACCTGTCCTGCTCGCTGTGCTCCTGCGAATGGCATTACGTGCGGGTCAAATGCAGCCACTGCGCCGAGAGCAAGGGCCTGGCCTACTACTCGCTGCAGCGCGAAGGCGTGGCCAGCGACCAGGCGCCGCTCAAGGCCGAGACTTGCCCCGGCTGCCAGTCCTACCTCAAGCAGTTCTACCTGCAGCACGACAAGCATGCCGAGGCCCAGGCCGACGACCTCGCCAGCCTCGCGCTGGACATCCGCCTCGCCGAGGACGGCTATCTGCGCAGCGCGCCGAACCTGCTGCTGGCGCCAGGCGGCTCTTCGTAGGATGTGGTGGAGCGAAGCGATACCCATCAAGCTCCGTGCCGCGACAGCATGGGCTCCACCCATCCTACAAAGGCATAGCAAACGCGGAACGCGTTATCCGCCGTCGGCTTCACGTCGAGGCAGCCGGCGGATAACCGCGAACGGTTATTCGCCCTACACTGACTCCAGCCATCGTCCCCAGCACAAGGTTCGTCCATGACCTCGGTACGTTTGCCCTCCATCGACCGCCTGCTGCGCAGCCCGGCCTGCCAGCCGCTGCAGCAGCGCTATGGCCGCGAAGCCCTGCTCAAGACCCTGCGCGACCTGCTCGACGAGCTGCGCGAGCCCGCGCGCCATGGCCAACTGGCCGCCGTCGAACTGGAAGACTCCGTGCTCGCCGGCCGCGCGGGCGAGCGTCTCGCCGCGCACCACGCCAGCCGCGTGCGCCGGGTGTTCAACCTCACCGGCACCGTGCTGCATACCAACCTCGGCCGCGCCTTGCTGCCGGAGGAAGCCATCGAAGCCATCACGTTGGCCGCGCGCTACCCGCTCAACCTCGAATTCGACCTGGCCACCGGCAAGCGTGGCGACCGTGACGACCTCATCACCGGGCTGATCCGCGAGCTGACCGGCGCCGAAGCCGTCACCGTGGTCAACAACAACGCCGCCGCCGTGCTGCTGGCGCTCAACAGCCTGGGCGCGCGCAAGGAAGGCATCATCTCCCGCGGCGAGCTGATCGAGATCGGCGGCGCTTTCCGCATCCCCGACATCATGTCCCACGCCGGCGTGAAGCTGGTCGAGGTCGGCACCACCAACCGCACCCACGCCAAGGACTACGAAGCCGCGATCGGCCCGCGCGCCGGCCTGCTGATGCGCGTGCACACCAGCAACTACAGCGTGCAGGGCTTCACCGCCAGCGTCGCCACCCCGCAGCTGGCGCAGATCGCCCACGCCCATGGCCTGCCGCTGCTGGAGGATCTGGGCAGCGGCACCCTGGTCGACCTCACCCGCTGGGGCCTGCCCAAGGAGCCCACCGTGCAGGAAGCCCTGCGCGACGGCGCCGACATCGTCACCTTCAGCGGCGACAAGCTGCTCGGCGGCCCGCAGGCCGGGCTGATCCTAGGCAGCAAAGAGTTGATCGGCAGGATCAAGAAGAACCCGCTCAAGCGCGCCCTGCGCGTGGACAAGCTGACCCTCGCCGCGCTGGAGGCCGTGCTCAACCTCTACCGCGACCCGGACCGCCTCGCCGAGCGCCTCACCAGCCTGCGCCTGCTCAGCCGCCCGCAGGCCGATATCCGCAACCAGGCTCAGCGCCTGGCTCCCGCCCTGACGGCTCTGCTGGGCGAAGGCTGGAGCGTCACCGCAGAAGACGCTCTGGGCATGATCGGCAGCGGCGCCCAGCCGGTGGCTCGGCTGCCCAGCGCCGCCCTGTGCCTGCGCCCGAACCAACCCAAGCGCCAGCGCGGCCGCGCGTTGCTCGACCTGGAGGAACGCCTGCGCTGCCTGCCGATCCCGGTACTCGGCCGCATCGATGACGACGCGCTCTGGCTCGACCTGCGCCAGCTCGACGACGAGCCCGGCTTCGTCGCCCAACTGCCGCTGCTTGCCGAGGGTGACGCGTGATAGTCGGCACCGCCGGGCACATCGACCACGGCAAGACCTCCCTGCTGCGCGCCCTTACCGGCATCGAAGGTGATCGTCGCCCGGCCGAGCGCGAGCGCGGTATCACCATCGACCTCGGCTACGTCTATGCCGCCCTGGAAGCAGAGCGGGGCGACGGCACGCTCACCGGCTTTATCGACGTGCCGGGGCATGAGCGCTTCGTCCACAATATGCTCGCCGGCGCCAGCGGCATCGACCTGGTGCTGCTGGTGGTGGCCGCCGACGACGGTGTGATGCCGCAGACCCGCGAACACCTTGCCATCGTCCAGTTGCTTGGCATCCGCCGCGCCATTGTCGCGCTGACCAAGGCAGACCGTGTACCCGCCGAGCGTGTGACGCAGGCAGCTCGCGACGTGCAGGAATTGCTTGCCGATGGGCCACTGAGCGGTGCGCCGATCTTCCCCGTCTCCAGCGTGACCGGAGAGGGCATCGACGCACTGCGAGACGCCCTCACCGAAGCGGCGCGCGATACCCATGAGCGTGCCGCAGCCGGTGGTTTCCGCCTGGCGGTGGACCGCGCCTTCAGTGTCAGTGGCGCGGGTGTCGTCGTTACCGGAACCGCCTTCGCCGGCGCCGTCCGTGTCGGTGAAGAGTTGCTATTGGGCAATGCCGGTCGCCGCGTTCGAGTGCGTGGCCTGCACGCACAGAACCGCGAGGCACAGCAGGCCCACGCCGGTCAGCGCGTAGCCCTGAATATCGCCGGCGAGCGCCTGAGCCTCGACCAGATTCACCGAGGCGACTGGTTGGTCGCTCCGGAGCTGCACGCACCCACCACGCGCATCGATATCGACCTGCACCTGCTGCCCAGCGAGACACGCGCCTTCACCCACTGGACTCCGGTGCATGTGCACCTGGGCGCGCAGGACATCACTGGCCGCGTCGCACTGCTCGAAGGCGAGCGCCTGCAGCTCGGCGAGCATGCCTTCGCGCAGCTTGTCCTGAATGCTCCAAGCCATGCTGTCCACGGCGACCGCCTGGTGCTGCGCGACCAGTCCGCCCAGCGCACCCTTGGCGGCGGGCGGGTGCTCGATCCCTTCGCCCCGGCGCGCAACCGTCGCAGTCCGGAGCGTCTGGAGCAACTGCGCGCCTTGCAGGGCGAGAGCCTGGAAAGTGCCTTGCCAACCCTGCTGGTGCACGCCAGCAATGGACTCGATCCGACGTTGCTGGCGCGGCAATTCAACCGCCCGCGCGCGAGCTGGAAGCTGCCTGCGGAACTGGTCGAGATCAGCACCCGTCTCGGCCCGCGCTTGTTCGCGGCCGAGCGCTGGAAGGTCCTGCAACAGCAGGTGATCGAGGCCCTGCAGCGCTTTCACACCGAATCTCCCGACGAACTCGGCCCCGACCGCGACCGCCTGCGCCGCTACGCCTTTTCGCAGCTCGAACGCCCGATCTTCATCGCCCTGCTGGAAAGCCTCCTGGCCGACCAGCGCATCGACAGCAGCGGCCCCTGGCTGCACCTGCCCGACCACCGTGTGCAACTGGGCGAAGCCGACGAACGCCTGCACGAACGCGTCCGACCGCTATTGCTGGCTGGCGCTTTCGATCCGCCCTGGGTACGCGACCTGGCCCGCGAGCTGGCAGTGGAGGAGGGCGACGTGCGCCTGCTGCTGCGCAAACTCGCCCGCTTGGGCCAGCTACACCAAGTGGTGAAGGACCTGTTCTACCCGGAAGAAACCCTCCGCCAACTCGCCAGCCACGCCCTGCACCTGCGCGACGAAGCCGGCATCATCCGCGCCGCCGCCTTCCGCGACCGCATCGGCATCGGCCGCAAGCGCTGCATCCAGCTGCTGGAGTACTTCGACCGCATCGGCTTCACCCGCCGCTTCGGCAATGAGCGGCGGGTACGGGAGGATTCGGCGCTGGTGGGCACGGCGGCGGGCGAAGGCTACGGTGAGTTTCTGGAGGCCAAGATCAAAGCTGGCCGGGTGTCGATGGAGGCTGGAGAAGGGCGCTCGGACGAGGAAGTCGAAGCGGCTTTCGCGGCCCTCAGAGCAAAGGCGCCGGGTAGCAATGAATCGAAATAGATAGACATCGGGCCGGGTAGTCGCGCAGCACGAGTATTCAGCCCTCCTGCGGCATCGCTACGCTGGCATCGGTCAGTGTAATGATGGCAACATCCATGCTCCCGATTCGCCAGCGCGCTCCAGCGCCGGTACCAGTCCAGGGAAGGCAATCACGCCCGGTGGCGTGGCCGGGCTTCAAACCCGGTGGGGGACGGCAGCCGTTCCTGGGTGGGTTCGACTCCCACTGCCTTCCGCCACTTTTCCTTGGCTACATCCGGCACCACTGTTCCTCGCAGGGAATGCCATCGCCGTCGCCATCCATCTTCATGCCCGGACAGCTTCGCAGGAAAGCCTTGGCCTCGGCGCAGGAGGTCATTTGCGAGCAGTATTTGCGGCCGTCGCAACGGACGTTGAGCGTTGGTTCAGCGTCGGTCGCCGATGGCGGTACGGCTTCGGAAGGCTGGGAAGCCGAGAGTGGCGCCGGAGACAGGCGGAAGAACCGGGACTGCCAGTCCGGGTTGTCCATGTATTGCCAGGCGAACAGCGCCAGAGCTGCGAGGAAGATCCATTTCTTCATGGGGGCCACCAGAATTGTGTGCATCCAATTCTAGTGGGCAAACCCTTTGGATTCCTTCTGGAAAGTAGCGGTCGCGGCAGTTGTCACCGCGCCTTGCCGAGGTCGCACGGCGTCACTGTCCCCACATCATCCGCTGCTGCTGGGCCGAGTAGTCGTCGCTCTGCAACTGGATGCGGGTGGGTTGGCGTTCGAGGCTGTCTTCGCCGAAGGATTCGCGCACGGGCGATTCGATGGCGTTGAAGTGGGTGTAGCGCGGGGCGTCGGAGCAGCCGGCGAGGGCGATGCAGGCAAGGGTGACCACGGAGAGCTTGAGCATGGGAGAGTCCTCCTAGAGTGAGCCTCGAGAGTCGGCCCGGAGGATTAACGGCGGATTAAGGGGCGGCTCCAATGAGGAGCCTGGCCCCGTATCGCTAATGACGTGTGATTGGGCGTGCCGGGGGCGTCAATCCAGCACGTTGTTCAGCACTTCGTAGATGACGCCAGTGGCGATGGTGACCAATAGCAGATCGGTACCGGCCTGCTGCCATTCGTAGCCATCGTAACGGGGCAGGCGGCCGATCAGGCGACCGTCGAGTTTCTTGGCGATGCCGGGCGGCAGCGGTTTGCCCCGCGCGAGGTTCTTTCGAATGCCTGGCGGCAGCGCCGCGCCGGGGCTCCAGTAGTCGCGGTTGTCGTCGAGAATGACGCGAACCCCGCCGATGTCGATCTGCGGGCCGCCGTGCCAGTTGCTGCCGCCGCTTTGTCCTTGATTGCCGTGTTGGGCGTTCTTGGCGTGGCCATTACCGTTGCCATTGCCGGCCAGCAGCATTGGGCTGGCGCCAATCAGGGCGAGGCCGAGGGCCGTTGCCAGCAGGGTGTTGGGTCTGGGCATATCCTTATGTTCTCCGTTTGGGCCTGTGCAGCTGAGCGTAGCCGTTGTCACACCATTCCGGCAGCAGGCGAACTGGTACCCAGGTGCCTGCATTTCGTCGGAATCCCACGAACCACGGGGGCTATGGTGTAGTCAGAGGAGTATCTCAACCCCGCCCCTGGAGGCGTATCGATCATGAAGAAAACCCTGGTTGCTGCAGTAGTCTGTGCTTTCGCCTTCGGCGCCACAGCTTTGCTGCCCGCCGACCTCTCGCCGATTGGTTCGGTTTATGCCAAGGGCAATGGTGGTGGCGGCGGTGGCGGTAATGGAGGTGGCCACGGCGGTGGTAATGGTGGTGGCAATGGCGGTGGTCACGGCGGCGGTAGCAGTGCCGGCCACAGCGGTGACAATGGCGGCGGTGATGGCGATGGCAATGGTCACGGCAATGGCAAGGGCAAAGGCGCTCTTGGCCATACCAGTGACCCGTCCGACGGCAGCTCCGGCATCCACGGTGCGAAGCGCAATGGCAAGGTCGAAGGCGTCGAACATGCCGGCAAGGCCACGCGCGACCACGGCGTGAGCGGCCATCACAACGGCACCGCCAAGAACGACAGCAAGGGACATGGCGCGACGACCTCGTCCGTGGCCCATTCGAAGGACACCCGTGGCCTGGCCAAGGCAACGGCGATCTCCGATACCACGCCGGGTACCCACAACACCAAGGGCCTGGACAACGCTTCCGATAACTCCACGAAGAACGACCACGACGACGATTGAGTCGTCTCGCGGCCAGGGACGGCCGCTATCCCTCTCCCTTTCTTAGCGCACCGGAAAATCGAAGTAGGTCGACGGATAGGGCTCGGCCTTCAGCCGGTAATGCCACCACTCCGCGGCGTAGGGTTCGAAGCCGTGGCGCAGCATGGCCTGGCGCAGGGTTTCGCGGTTGCGGGTCTGCTGCACGCTGATCAGCGTGGTGCCGTGGTGTGAAATGGGGCCGAAGAAGTCGAAGCGGCTGCCCATGTCCAATTCCTCTCCGGTCTTTGCATCCACCAGCGTCAGGTCGACGGTGCTGCCGCGCGAGTGCCCGGAGTGCTGGGCGATGTAGCCGTCGCGGAACAGCGTGCGCTTGTCCTGGTCGGGGTAGTAGCGGGCTTTCTGCCGGGTGTCCTGCGGATCGGCGGCCCAGCGCTTGAAGGCTTCCACGGCGCGTTGCGGGCGATAACCATCGAAGATCTTCAGGGCCAGGCCGCTCAGGGCGAGGTCCTGCTCCACGGCGGCCAGCGCGCTGGCGGCTTCGCGGGTGAGGATGATCCGCGCCTTCTGGTAGCCGTCGATGGGCGCGCCGACGAAGTTGTCGGAGCCGGCGTAGCGCACGTCATAGCGGGCGGATTTCAGCACCTGGTCGAGGTAGACGAAGCCGGGTTGTGCCGGTTGGTCGGCACGCAGCGGCAGGCAGGCGAACAACAGCAGCAGGAGCGGCAGGCGCCAGCCTTGTGCCGCGCCTGCTCGGCTCATGGGCGCAGGGCCTGCACCCCGTCGTCCTCGGGGTCGAAGTTGTCCAGGTACATGCGCCGGGCGAAGGCATCCAGCGCGGCCTGGCCTTGCAGGAAGCGGCCACGGGCGGCGGCCCAGTCGTCAGGCGCGAGGCGCACCATCCAACCTTCGCCGTAGCAGTCCTGGTTGATCAGGCCCGGCCGGCGCACCACGGCGTCATTGCTGGCGAGGATGTGGCCATCCAGCGGGCTACGGGCGGAGGAGGCGGCCTTGGCGAATTCGACCACGCCGAAACTGCGGTCGCACTCGATGTGCCAGCCGTCACGCTTGGGGGTGAAGGCGAAGATCTGTCCGTAGAGGGCGCAGCCGTAGGCAGTGAGGCCGAGGGCGACGGCGCCGCCGGATTCTTCGCGCAGCCAGAGGTTGTACTCGGGGGCGTACAGGCGGTCGTCGGGGAATTCCAGCCCATGCAATTTCACAGGGTCAGCACCCGGTCGTATTCGAGGATCATCCGCGCCAGCTCGCCGCCGCTGGCGATTTCGTCGACTTCCTCGATCAGCCGGCTTTCGTCGACCGGCACGCCCGGCGCGCGACACATTAGCAGGCGTGCGCCGGCTTCCTTGGCCTGCTGGATGAAGTGGCTGATGGGTTCGCCACCCTCGGCGGCGTAGAGGTGGTCGGCGATGTCCTGGTGCGCCAGGCGGGTGCCTTCGCCGCTGAGGAACAGGGTGACCTGGGCGTCCATGCAGGCCAGCAGGGTGGCGGTGTAGAAGGGCGCCGCGCAGCGCGCCGGGGTGCTCGGGCCGCTGCTGACGATGATCAGCACGCGCTGCCGGTCAGAGAGGGTCAAGGGCTTTCTCCAGTTGTACCAGGGCGATGCGCCGGCCTTGAGGGTCGGCGCGCTCGACGATGGCCTGCGGCCGATAACCCAGCCGAGTGTAGAGCAGCAGCCCAGCGGCGTTGGCGTTGAAGCAGGACACCTTCATCACCCGCGCCTTGTACTGCTCGCGGGCGAGTTTCTCCATGACTTCGATCAGGTACTGGGCCACGCGGTGCCGGCGGGCCCAGGGCGCGACCATCATGTTGCCCAGCGCGCAGAACTCGCGCGGTTGCCACTGGTAGAAGTTGGCGAAACCCGCCGCGCGCCCGTCCAGCAGGGCGAGGGTGCTGCCCCGGCGCTCGGCCATGGCGGCGGCGAGTTGGCCGACGGTCAGCGGCCAGCTCGCCTTGGGGTAGCAGTAGAAGAGTTCGTCACGATCCTGGGGAAAGCGCACCACTTCGTCGAGGTCGCCGGCAGCGGCGGGACGATGGCTGAGGATTGGATGTTCCACGCTGTCTCCCGGCTCAGTGCGGCGGATACTGGGCGATGACTTTCTGCACCGTCTCGTTGATCGCCGCTTCACGCTCGGCGGGCGTCGGCGGGCTGCTGCGCATGATCTGCTCGCCGCTGCCACGCCAGACCAGCTTGCCGTCCTTGCCGTCGAACAGGTCGACCTGGATGGTGGCGACCTTGTAGGTGACGGTGCGGGTCTCGGCCATCGGCGGCGGGCCCCAGTAGCCGCCCCAATAACCGTTCCAGTAGCCGCCGCTGTAGGAGGTGATCTGGTCCTGGCGCTGGTCGACGATCAGGTAGGCGCGCACTTTCACGTCGCCGATATTGCCGCCCTGGGCCTGGCGCAGGCCGCGCTGGTCGAGCTGGTCGGCGACGGACTGGGTGATCCGCTGTTCGGTGAGGTCGCTCTTGATGCGCGGGTCGTCCGGACGGTACTCGAACGACGGTTGTGCCCAGCTCCAGGTCATGTAGCGGGAGAAGTCACGGGTGGTGTCGTAGTCGCGGCTGACGCTGGTGGTTTCGCAGGCGGCCAGACCCAGCATCAGGCCCAGAAGCAGTAAACGGCGGATCATGGGGAATACTCCTGATAGAGCTTCCATCCAAGCGCAGAGTCCGCGCAAAGGCAAGCGGCAGAGCGGTTGTGCGGGGAGCTGGAACGCGTTGCCTGGCAAGCGCCCTGGCCACCTGCCGATCAGCCCGGCGGATAGCCGTCCATGGCCTTGCGTGCGGCTTCGCGCAAGGAGCGGGCCTGGTCGCTCTCGCTGCTGGCGTTCTCGTATTCGGCGCTGCCGCTCCACACTTCCTGATGGCTGTGGGCGTCGAACAGGGTGATGTGCACCACGCTGACAGTGACCACATAGGTGCGCACGACCGGGTAATAGGCGCCGCCGTACCAGGGATCACCCCAGCCGCCGTAGTAGCCGCCGCCGTAGTAGTCGGTGGTCTGCCGGGTGCGTTGTTCGCTGGAGAGTTGGGCGCTGACCACCAGGTCCGCCGGCGCATTGCTGCGCGCCGGGCGCAGGCCGCGCTGGTCGAGGGCTTCGCTGACGGCGTCCTGCAACGGACCGCCAAAGCCGGCGCCGTCGGCCCAGCTCCAGGAGCGGTAGTGCCCATAGTCCATCGGCGCCGCCGGGTAGCTGCCGGGGTCGAGCCCCGGATGGGCCGCCGAAGCCGGCGCCGGCGGCATCGGCAGTGACGTGGCGGTGTAGGGGTTCGGGCTCTGGCACGCGGCCAGGGCAGCGAACAGCGGCAGGATCAGCAGGTAACGCGGCATGACGGACTCCCGCACGCCCGGACCGGTCGGCGTGCGCACTCGCAAACTATGCACCTAATCCTGTGGCCGGCACAGCCAGTGCAGGTAGCGGCCCAGGCCGGCGAACGCGGGATGTCGACGGTATTGCAGTTCCATCTCCACCAGGTCCAGCGGCTCGGCCTTGTGCTGGAACTCCACCGGCATGTAGTCGTGGAACACCCGCACGCCGCTGCGTGCCTCGATGCGCCAGTGACCGTCCATGGCGGCTTCCAGCGTGCGCGGGTCGAGCGGCTCCTGCGGGGTCAGGCTCTGGCCTTCGCCGGAGAAGCGATTCTTGCGCAGCTTGCGGAAGTGGCCCTTGAGCAGGTTGCGGTAGATCAGCGCGTCGCGGTTGTAGAAGGCCAGCGACAGCCAGCCGTCGCTGCGAGTCAGCTGGTGCAGCACCGGAAGGATCGCCAGCGGTTCGGCCAGCCATTCCAGCACGGCGTGGCAGATCACCAGGTCGTAGGGTTCGTTGAGCTGGCCGAGCAGGTCCTGCCAGGGCGCCTCGATGAAGGTGGCGGAGAGGCCCGCTTCGGCGAAGCGCTGGCGGGCGCCTTCGAGCATCGGTGCGGCCGGTTCGGCGAGGGTGACGTCATGGCCGCGCCCGGCCAGCCAGAGGGACATGTGGCCCAAGCCTGCGCCGATATCCAGCACGCGCAGCGGGCGATCCGGCAGCGCCTCGGCGAGATCGGCCTGCAGCACGGCGAGGCGGATCGCGCCCTTGGCGCCGCCGTAGATCTTCTCGGCGAAGCGCGTCGCCAGTTCGTCGAAGTGGCGGTCGCCGGTCTTGGGAGGCTGGCTCACTTGGCGCCCCCTTCGATGAAGCGCCGCTCGCTGTCGGCCAGCTTGGCGCGCACCGCCTGCTCCATGTCGATGCCCAGCTCGGCGCACAGCAGCAGGAGGTAGAGCACGATGTCGCCGACTTCCTGCCCGGCGTGGGCGAGCGTTTCCGGCGGCAGCTGGCGGGATTCGTCCTCGCGCAGCCACTGGAAGATTTCCACCAGCTCGGCCATTTCCACGCTGGCGGCCATGGCCAGGTTCTTCGGGCTGTGGAAGCGGCTCCAGTCGTTATGGTCGCGGATGGCGTGCAGGCGCGCGGTGAGTTCTTCGAGGTTCATGCGTCATGGGGCTCCTGGGGAGCCCCATAGCTTCAAGCTTCAAGCCTCAAGCTTCAAGCATCGAGAGGGCTCCAGCTGCCGGCCATGTGCGGCAGGTCGTCCTTGCCGCGCAGGCTGAACTGCCCGGACGGCGCCGGCTCGCTGGCCAGCAGGTTGACCGAGGAGGGCAGCAGCACCGGCTTCTGGAAGCGCACTTCGACCCGATAGCCGGCCGACGGCAGTTGCTCGCCTAGCGCCGCCAGACTGCGCGCCTTGTTCCACAGACCGTGGGCGATGGCGCGGGGGAAACCGAACAGCCTGGCGCTGGCCGCGGACAGGTGGATCGGGTTGTAGTCGCCGGCGACGCGGGCATAGCGGCGGCCAATGTCCGCCGGGCAGCTCCAGGCGTCGATCTGCTCCAGCGGCAGCTCGGTCACGTCCTCGCGTGACGGTGGCGTGCCGTCCAGGCGCATGCCACGGAACAGGATGCGGCTGTCGCCTTCCCAGAGCAGGCCGAGCTGGTCGTGCAACTGGGTGATGATGCTGAAGGTCACACCCTTCTCGTGGGGCTGCAGGTTGTCCACCCGCACGCTGACGTTGAACGGCCCGAGCCCGCCCAGCGGGCGCAACACGCTGATACGGTTTTCCAGGTGCACCAGGCCCAGCAGCGGGAAGGGGAAGCGGGCGTCGGTGAGCAAGCCCATCTGCAGGCCGAAGGCGAGGACGTGCGGGTAGGTGGGCGGCAGCAGGTGGTTGTCGGGGAAGCCGCAGACCTTGCGATAGCGCTCAAGATGCTTCGGATCGACCGTCACCGGGCAGCGCAAGCCGCGGGTCGGCAGGCTGCGGCCGCGCACACCACGGCGCAGGGCGGCGCGGACGAACAGGCCGGTAAGGGCAGGGGGAGCGGACAGATCGAGCCAATCGCGGGGCATTGGGTATCTCCTGAGATGCATTCAGTCAGCTTAGCCAGTGCGTACAGGCGGGCATTGGCCGTGGTTTCGCGATGCGCGGCAGGCAAGTCAATCTGACCGTCCGATTGCTCGGAGATTTCGTTCAATGGCCTTCCTGATTCTCTTGAGGGGCGATGGGAAAGCTGCCTAAGATGGGCCCGCCCCATGGATAACTAGAAAAAACACCATGCGTGATCTGACCGACGATGTGGCGCTGATGCGCCCGGTGATCGACGCCCTGCGCGCCAGCGGCACCGACCCCGACCGAGTATTGGCGCGCGTCGGCCTGCCCGCCGGCAGCCTGCCCGCCGGACGCTTTCCCCACAGCGCACAGAACCTGTTCTGGAAGGCCGCCGCGGAAGAATGCGGTCAGGAGCACGTCGGTCTCTATCTGGCCGGCCACCTGCCGGCATTCCACGGCCTGCTGCTGGAATACCTGTTCCTCTCCAGTTCGACCTTTGGCGAAGGCCTGCGCCACGCACTGCGCTACGTGCGCCTGCTCTCCGACACCCTCAATGCGCGCCTGGAAATCGAAGGCGAGCGTGCCGTGCTGCTGCTCGGCCATGCGGCCGGAACCAACCGGCACTTCCCGGAAATGCTCGCCGGCGCCGTGGTTCGCCTGTTCCACGCCCTTACCGAAGGCGATTTCAGGCCCCATCAGGTGCAGCTGATGCACGAAGCCGGTGCTCCCGCCGAGCGCTACCTGGATGTTTACGGTTGCCCGGCGGTGCTGGGCGCCGAGCGCTACGCCCTGGTGTTCGACGCCGCCGTGCTGGACAAGCCCTCGCGCCATGCCGCCCCGGAATTGCTGCGCATGCACGAGTCGCTGGCGCGCCGGCAGCTGGCCGAGGTCGAACGCCTGGACCTGGTGCGCAAGGTGCGCGAGCTGATCGGCGTGCTGCTGGTGGATGGCGGCGCGACCCTCGAACAGGTTGCCGCCCGCCTGGATATGCCCGCTCGCCGCCTGCGCGAGCGCCTGGCCATGGCCGGAGTACGCTTCAACGACCTGGTCACCGACTACCGCTGCCGGCTGGCCAAGGACCTGCTGCTCAAGACCGACGAGCGCATCGAGGTGATTGTCGAGCGCACCGGCTTCTCCGAGCCGAGCACCTTCTACCGCGCCTTCAAGCGCTGGGTTGGCGAGACCCCAGTGGAGTTCCGCCGTCGCGGCCGGCCGCAGACGCCGGCGGAGTGATCGAACCTCTTCGAGTGGCGTGCTGAGTAGGCTTGGCGCGCTTTTCCACCCGAGGATTTCCCGATGCAACGCCGAATTCGTAACGCCCTGCTGTGTGGCGCCGTGCTCCTGGGCAGCCAGCAGGCACTGGCCAGCCAGACGAGCGAAACGGCCTTCTCCCGCCTGGACCGCGATGCCGACGGCTTCATCGAGGCCAGCGACATGGCGGCGATGCGCGAACGCATGTTCCGCCGGCTGGACCGTGACACCGATGGTTTCCTCAGCCGCCAGGAGCTCACCCCGCCGAGCCAGAGCAGCAATCCTTCGCCCAATGCCGTGGTCTGGCCGGACAGCGATGGCGACGGGAAGGTCAGCCCGGCCGAGTTCATGGCCCAGGAGCCCGCGCTGATCCTGCGCGGTGATCGCGATGGTGACCGTCGATTGAGTGCGGAGGAGTTTCAGCAGTTGATTGCGGCGCGGGGGCGGTAGGTTCGACCCGCGGGGCAGCCTGTAGGAGCGCCCCATGGGCGCGAATCGCGGGCGTGGCCCGCTCCTACAAGAGCGGGGCGTACGGTTGCGCGCCCCTTGCGATCACGCCCCCAACAAACTCTGCCCACACACCCGCAGCACTTGCCCGCTCACCGCGCCGGACCCCGGCTGGGCGAACCAGGCCACGGCTTCGGCCACGTCCTGCGGCAGGCCGCCCTGACCCATGGAGTTCATGCGTCGGCCGGCCTCGCGGATGGTCAGCGGGATGGCAGCGGTCATCTGGGTCTCGATGAAGCCCGGCGCCACTGCGTTGATGCTGATGCCCTTCTTGCCCAGCACCGGCGCCCAGGCCTGCGCCAGGCCGATCAGGCCGGCCTTGCTCACCGCATAGTTGGTCTGGCCCATGTTGCCGGCGATGCCGCTGATGGAGGCGAGCAGCACCACGCGGCCGTCGTCGTGCAGCTTGTTCGCGTCCAGCAGCGCCTGGGTCAGTACCTGCGGAGCCTTGAGGTTCACGTCGATCACCGAGTTCCAGAAGGCTTCGCTCATCTTGGCGACGGTCTTGTCGCGGGTGATGCCAGCGTTGTGCACCAGGATGTCGACGCCATCGGGCAGCGCTTCCACCAGTTGCGCGCCGGCATCGGCGGCGCAGATGTCCAGCGCAACGCCCCGGCCGCCCAGACGAGCGGCCAGCGCATCGAGCGCGTCCTTGGCGGGCGGCACGTCCAGCAGCACCACCTCGGCGCCGTCACGGGCGAGGGTCTCGGCGATGGCGGCGCCGATGCCGCGGGCAGCGCCGGTCACCAGTGCGCGCTTGCCCACCAGCGGGCGGCTCCAGTCCTGCACCTGCTTGTCATACGCGGCCAGGCGCACGACCTGCCCGGACACATAGGCGCTCTTGGGCGAGAGGAAGAAGCGCAGCGCGCCTTCGAGCTGGTCCTCGGCGCCCTTGCCGACATACACCAGCTGCACGTTGCCGCCGCGGCGGATCTCCTTGCCCAGGGAGCGGCTGAAACCTTCCAGGCTGCGCTGCACGCTGGCGGCGACGGGGTCTTTCAGGGACTCCGGTGCGCGGCCGAGGATCACCACGTGCGGGCATTTATCCAGGCCCTTGAGCGCGCCCTGGAAGAAGGTGCGCAGCTCGATCGTCTGCTCGAAGCGCGTCAGGCCGCTGGCGTCGAAGACGATGGCCTTGAGCTTCGGCCCATGCTCGGCGGTCCAGCGCGGCAGGCCGTACTGGCCTTCGGCGAAGGCGAACACCGCATCGGTCAGGCGCTCGGAAAATGACAGCACGGCTTCGTTCAGGCCCCCTTCGCCGCCGAGCAGCAGTGCTCCGTCCACCGGCCGCGTGCGCCCGGCGCTCCAGCGCTCCAGGCGGACCGGCGCGGGCAGGCCGAGGGCTCCGACCAGGCGGCGGCCGACGTTGGAGTTGGCGAAGGCGATGTAGCGATCGGTCATGGAACGGGCTCCTGCACGGGTTCTCAAAGTGCTGACCACTCTACGCAGCCGCCGGTTCTGCGCAATTGACCGCGCTGACCTGCGCAACGGCGGGGCGGCCAATGCGACACAAGCGGCTAAGGTTAGCCTTGAGCGCACTTCAACGCTCATTCTCAGGAGCCCTGCATGACCCAATTGCGCCGGGTCGCCATCGTTGGCGGCAACCGAATTCCCTTCGCCCGCTCCAACACCGTGTATGCCACGGCGAGCAACCAGGAGATGCTGACCTCCGCGCTGGACGGCCTGATCGAGCGCTACAAGCTGCACGGCGAACGCCTGGGCGAGGTGGTCGCCGGTGCGGTGCTCAAGCATTCCCGCGACTTCAACCTGACCCGCGAGTGCGTGCTCGGCACCCGCCTGGCGCCGGAGACCCCGGCCTACGACATCCAGCAGGCCTGCGGCACGGGCCTGGAAGCGGCCATCCTGGTGGCCAACAAGATTGCCCTCGGGCAGATCGAGTGCGGCATCGCCGGCGGCGTGGACACCACCTCCGACGCGCCCATCGGCGTCAACGAAGGGCTGCGCAAGATCCTGCTGGAGGCCAATCGCGGCAAGTCCAACGGCGAAAAGATCAGGAGCCTGCTGAAGATTCGCCCGCGCCACCTGATGCCGCACATCCCGAAGAACGGCGAGCCGCGCACCGGGCTGTCCATGGGCGAGCACTGCGAGCAGATGGCGCAGACCTGGGCCATCCCCCGCGACGAGCAGGACAAGCTGGCCTTCGAGAGCCACCACAAGTTGGCCGCCGCCTATGACGAAGGCTGGCAGAACGACCTGATGACGCCGTTCCGTGGCCTGGTGCGCGACCAGAACCTGCGCCCGGACATCAACCTGGAGAAGATCGGCACCCTGCGCCCGGTATTCGAAAAGGGCCCGCGCGGCACCCTGACGGCGGCCAACTCCACGCCGCTGACCGACGGCGCCTCCGTGGTGCTGCTGGCCAGCGAGGAATGGGCGAAGGCGCGCGGCCTGCCGATCCTGGCGTACTTCAAGGACGGCGAGGCGGCGGCGGTGGATTTCGTCGGTGGCCACGAGGGGCTGCTGATGGCGCCGGTCTACGCGGTGCCGCGCCTGCTGGCGCGCAATGGCCTGACCCTGCAGGACTTCGACTACTACGAAATCCACGAAGCCTTCGCCGCCCAGGTGCTCTGTACCCTCAAGGCCTGGGAGGACGCGGAGTACTGCAAGACGCGCCTGGGCCTCGACGCGCCGCTGGGTTCCATCGACCGCAGCAAACTCAATGTGAAGGGCAGTTCGCTGGCTGCGGGACACCCGTTCGCCGCCACTGGCGGCCGCATCGTCGCCAACCTGGCCAAGCTGCTGGACGCGGCCGGGAAGGGGCGCGGGCTGATCTCGATTTGCGCGGCAGGCGGTCAAGGTGTGACCGCGATCGTGGAAAAGTAATCCAATACATCGGGGCGGCCATTGGCGGCCCCACGATGTAGCAACTCCGTGACTTCAGGCGGCACCGCGCAAGCGGCGCCGCCTTTTTTATCCGCGTGCCGGGCGAGCATTACCTGTAGGAGCGAGCTTGCTCGCGAACCACCCCCGCCTCGGTGCCGGCCGGTGTTCGCGAGCAAGCTCGCTCCTACCAATACCGGTGAGCGCCGAGCACCCTTGTAGAAGCCCCCCATGCGCGCGATCGCGGGCATGGCCCGCTCCTACAATTGAGACCGTCGCTCGGGGCTGGGCGCAATTTCCTTCTAGAAACCCACCTCAACCGCCCTGCAACATTCCCGGATGGATGCGCGCCGTGAACGGCGTGGACAGCACCAGCGAGGTCTTGCTGGTACCGAACTGCGCCAGGCGGTCGATCAGCTCTTCCAGTTCCTGGGTGCAGCTCACCGCGACCTTGAGCATTACGCAGGCTTCGCCGGTGATGCGGTAGCAGTCGATGATCTGCGGAATCTCCATCAGCGGGTCGAGCATGCTCTTGCTGCGATGGTCGTTCAGGCGCATCTCGATCAGGCACTGGATCGAGCGGCCCATCTTCGACAGGTCTACGCTGGCGTGGTAGCCGGTGATCACCCCGTCCGCCTCCAGGCGGGCGACGCGGTCGGCCACCGCTGGAGGGGAGAGGTTGATGCGCCGGGCCAGCTCGGCGAAGGACATCCGGCCGTCCTCCAGCAGGGCGGCGAGCAGCGCGCGGTCGTATTTGTCCATGGGGGGTAACCTCGGGTTTTTCGACGAAATTTGATTCAACGGAAAGTCACCGGAAAATCCGTCGAATGAAAAGTGTTATGCCTGCTTTAGCGTCGTCTGTGCCTTATAAGGCACAGACGACCCTCATAAAATGAAGCGCTCTGCCTGTCTTGTCGAGCGCTTCCCATGACCACGATCACCATGCCCAGAGCCCGCGTCTCCCTGACCCTGATCGCCGCGTTCTTCGCCCTGTATTTCATCTGGGGCTCGACCTACCTGGTGATCCGTATCGGCGTCGAGTCCTGGCCGCCGATGCTGATGGCGGGCTGCCGCTTCATCATCGCCGGGGCGATCCTGTTCGCCTGGATGCTCTGGCGCGGCGCGCCGTTACCGACCCTCAGGCAGTGCCTGTCGGCAGGCGCCATCGGTGTCCTGCTGCTCAGCTGCGGCAACGGCGGGGTGACGGTGGCCGAGCACTGGGGCGTGGCCTCGGGCGTGGCGGCGCTGGCGGTGGCCACGGTGCCGCTGTTCACCCTGGTGTTCGGGCGCTTCTTCGGCAACAAGACCACTGCGCTGGAATGGGCCGGTATTGCCCTGGGCCTGTTCGGTATCGTGCTGCTCAATCTCGGTTCCAACCTGCAGGGCAGCCCGGCGGGTGCGGCGCTGATCATTTTCGCGGCGGCCACCTGGGCCTTTGGCTCGGTGTGGAGCCGTCGCCTGGATCTGCCCAGCGGTGCCATGGCCAGCGCGGTGGAAATGCTGGTGGGCGGCGGCGTGCTGCTGCTGGGCAGCTTCCTCAGCGGCGAACGCATGGAGCAGATGCCTACGGCTGCCGGTTGGGGCGCGCTGGCCTACCTGGTGGTGTTCGGCTCGATCATCGCCTTCAGCGCCTACATGTACCTGCTGGCCAACGTGCGCCCGGCGGCGGCCACCAGCTATGCCTACGTCAACCCGGCGGTGGCGGTGATGCTGGGCGTGGTGTTCGCCGGCGAGCACATCGGCCTGGCCGAGTCCCTGGCGATGGCCGTGATCATCAGCGCCGTGGTGCTGATCGGCTTGCCGCAGTGGCGGCGCTAGGACGCGGCATGAGCTAAGCCCGAAAGGTTATTTCGCGCCGCCCGGCGACTTCGCTAGGGTATGAAACGGCCTCCACAGGGAGGCCGTTTTTCCTTTCTCAGTACACCCGCGCGCCATACGCCCAGGCCACTGACCGACTTCTTCGATGAGGTGTGCATGAACCTGGCGGCGACCGCTTCCCTTCCCGATCTTCCCTCTGCCCGCTGGAGCCGCGCGTTGCGCGCGTCCGGCCTGCTCGACCTGTCGGTGCCGCGCGAATACGGCGGGCGTGGCGCCGGCTGGGAGGAGGTGCTGCAGACCCTGCGTGACCTCTCCGAGCGCGACGGCACCCTGGCCCGCCTGTTCGCCGTGCATCACCTGCAACTGGCCAGCGTCTTGTTGCTGGGCAGCCGCGAGCAGCGCGAACGCCTGCTGCCGCTGAGCGTGGAGCGCGACTGGCTGTGGGGCGAGGCGGTGGATCACCAGGAGCGCCGCCTGCTGGCACGGGAGCACCGGCGCGGTGGTTTCCTGTTGCAGGGTGGCCGTCACGATTGCTTCGGCGCCGAAGCGGCCGACTGGCTGCTGATCTCGGCCTGGCACGCTCCCAGCGAAGGCCTGCTGATCGCCGCGCTGCCGGCCAATCGCGATGGATTGGATCGCTTCGAGCCCAATGGAGGCGGGCTGCTGCGCTGCCATGAAGTGCGCCTGCATCCCGAGGACATCCTGCTGCCGCCGGGGCTGCCCTGGACGCCCCGTGCGCAACTGCGTGGCAGCCTGGCGGCGCTGCTTCAGGCGAATATCGCCCTGGGCCTGGCCATGCAGGCGTGCGACGCGCTGCCGGCACGGGTGGCGGTGGGTGGATTGCGGCGTCTGCTGGGGCTGGGGCTGCGACTGTCCGAGCAGTCCGCCGTGGCGTTCGAGGCGGCCCTGGCGACGGAAAACGGTTTGACCTTCACCCGTAGCGCCGCGCTGGCGACCCTGGTGGCGGAGACCGCCGCCGTGGCGCAACAGGCGGTCGAAGTCGGACTGCGGGAGGAGGGTGTGCATGCGCGTTTGCTCGCCGGCGCGACCTGAGATGCCTCACATCGGGCGCTCATAAGTTAAGAACCAAATATTATTTATTACGAGTTTTTTATACCGTTAATCTAGTTTCTACCGGAGCACCGGACAAGGTTTCAAAAGCAGGTTTCAACCCATCGAATCCCGTCCCGTGGTCCGTCCCTCTCTGGAGGCCGGCACCGCCGTTACCCAGAGGAAACACCATGAACAAACCTCGTTTCGTACGCCGTGCCCTGGCCGGCGTCGCTGTTGCGGCCGCGCTGTTCTCCCAGAGCGCCGCCTTCGCCGACATCGTCCTCGGCTACCAGACCGGCATCGACCCGACCAAGGTTCCGCAAGCCGATGGCACCTATGAAAAGGCTATCGGCGAGAAGCTCGACTGGCGCCGTTTCAACAGCGGCGCGGAAGTGGTCGCCGCCATCGCCTCGGGCGACGTGCAGCTGGGCAACCTCGGTTCCAGCCCGCTGGCCGCCGCCACCTCGCGCGGCCTGCCGATTGTCGCCTTCATCGTTTCCGCACAGATCAACTCGGCCGAGGCCCTGGTGGTGCGCAACGGCAGCAAGATCGAGAAGCCTGAGGACCTGGTCGGCAAGACCATCGCCACGCCGTTCGTGTCCACCTCGCACTACAGCCTGCTGGGCGCGCTCAAGCACTGGAAGATCGACCCCGCCAAGGTGAAGATCGTCAACCTCAACCCCACCGAGATCGCCGCCGCCTGGCGCCGTGGCGACATCGATGGCGCCTTCGTCTGGTCGCCTGCCCTGGGCGAGATCAAGAAGTCCGGCAAGGTGCTGACCGACGCCGCCGAAGTCGGCCAGTGGGGCGCACCGACCTTCGAGGTCTGGGTGGCCCGCAAGGACTTCGCCGAGAAGCATCCGGACGTCATCGCCAAGTTCGCCAAGGTGAGCCTGGATTCCTTCGCCGACTACAACGCCCACAAGGCGCAGTGGACCGCCGACTCCGAGCAGGCGAAGAAGATCGCCCGCCTGACCGGCGCCGATCCTAAGGACGTGCCCGAGCTGCTGGCCGGCTCCGCCTTCCCCGAATCCCAGGCGCAGCTGTCGTCCGCCCTGCTGGGTGGCGGCACCGCCAAGGACATCGCCGGCACCGCCGAATTCCTGAAAGAGCAGAAGCGCGTGCCGTCGGTGCTCAAGGACTACTCGCCCTATGTCAGCGCGGAATACGTGCGCCAGGCGGAGAGCGTGCAGGTCGGGCAGCGCTGAGGCGTAACGACGGACTCAACCTGTAGGAGCGGGCCACGCCCGCGATTCGCGCGCATGGCGCGCTCCTACAGGGAACCGCTAGGTAATCCTTCTCACCCTACGGAGGGCAGAACATGAGCCGTCTGACGGCCGAGGCGGTCAGCCTCACCTTCCAGCAGAACGGACGCGAGCGCGTCGTCCTGCGGGACCTTTCTCTCAGCCTGGCCAAGGGCGAATCCCTGGTGGTGCTCGGCCCGTCGGGCTGCGGCAAGTCCAGCCTGCTCAACGTGCTGGCGGGCTTCCAGGCGCCGGACGGCGGCCGCGTGCAGATCGACGGCCGCACCCTGAATGGCCCCGGCGGCGAGCGCGGCGTGGTGTTCCAGGACGACGCGCTGATGCCCTGGCTGAGTGCCCTGGACAACGTCGCCCTGGGTCTGCGCATCCGTGGCGTCGGCACTGCCGAGCGCAATGCCCGCGCCCATGAAGTGCTCAAGCTGGTGGGCCTTGGCGAGCACGCGGACTACCGCATCTCGCAGCTCTCCGGTGGCCAGCGGCAGCGCCTGGGCCTGGCCCGCGCGCTGGCGGTAGAGCCGGATTTCCTGCTGCTGGACGAACCCTTCGGCGCCCTCGATGCGCTGACCCGCGAGCGCATGCAGGTACTGACCCTCGACCTGTGGCGCAAGACCGGCAAGGGCCTGTTCCTGATTACCCACAGCGTCGATGAAGCGCTGTTCCTCGCCACCGACCTGGTGGTGATGGACGGCCCGCCGGCGCGCATCGTCAAGCGCCTGCCGCTGGACTTCGCCCGCCGCTACGCCGCTGGCGAGCCGGTGCGCTCGATCAAGTCCGACCCGGAATTCGCGCGCCTGCGCCAACTGCTGCTGGATGAGTTCCTTGAGGAACCGGAGGCCGAACATGCCCACTGATACCCTCGCCGCCAAACTCCCGGCTGCCGCGCCGATTGCCCGCAGCGTGCCGCGCGATTACCGCCGCTGGGCCGCCGCCGGCAGCGTCACTGGCATCTTCCTGCTCTGGTGGCTGGCCACGCACCTGGGTTGGGTCGACACGCTGTTCCTGCCCGCGCCGGAGCAATTGGTGGAGGCCTTCCAGCGTCTGCTCGCCGAAGGCTACGTCGACGCCTCGCTGTGGCAGCACATCGGCACCAGCCTGCTGCGCGTGCTGCTGGCGCTGGGCGCGGCAGTGCTGACGGCCATTCCGCTGGGCATCCTGATGGGCCTCAACCCGCTGGTGGGGGCCGCCTTCGATCCGCTGGTGGAGTTCTACCGCCCGGTGCCGCCGCTGGCGTACCTGCCGCTGATCGTCATCTGGTTCGGCATCGGCGAGTTGTCCAAGGTGCTGCTGATCTACCTCGCGCTGTTCGCGCCGCTGCTGATCGCCACTGCCGCCGGCGTGCGCCGCGTGGACAAGTCGCGCATCCAGGCCGTGCGCTGCCTGGGCGCGAACCGCTGGCAGGTGGTGCGCCACGTGATCCTGCCCAGTGCGTTGCCGGAAGTCCTCACCGGCCTGCGCATCGCCTTGGGCGTGGGCTGGTCGACCCTGGTCGCCGCCGAGCTGATCGCCGCCAACCGTGGGCTGGGCTTCATGGTGCAGTCCGCCGCGCAGTTCCTCGCCACCGACGTGGTGGTGCTGGGGATTCTGCTGATCGCGGCCATCGCGCTGAGCTTCGAGCTGGGCCTGCGCTGGTTGCAGAAGCGCTTCGCTTCCTGGGAATAACACACCGATCCGACGCCCTCGCCAGGCAGGCGAGGGCAGGGGAGAGAACGCCTCTTCCCGTGAACCTCACGAGAGAACACGAACATGACCACCCTGAGCATCGAACCCATCAGCCCGGCACTGGGCGCCATCGTTTCCGGCGTGCGCCTGGCCGACCCGCTGGACGACGCGGCGCAGCGCCAGATCGAGCAGGCCCTGCTCAATCATCAAGTGCTGTTCTTCCGCGACCAGCCGCTGACGCCGACCCAGCAGGCGAACTTCGCCGCGCGCTTCGGTGATCTGCACATCCACCCGATCTACCCCAGCTCGCCGGAGCAGCGCGAAGTCATCGTCCTCGACACCGCCGTCACCGACGTGCGCGACAACGCCATCTGGCACACCGACGTGACCTTCCTCGAAACTCCGGCGCTCGGCGCCGTGCTGGCCGCCAAGCAGTTGCCGCCCTACGGTGGCGACACCCTGTGGGCCAGCGGCATCGCTGCGTTCGAGGCGCTGTCCAAGCCGCTGCAGCAATTGCTCGACGGCCTCACCGCGACCCACGACATCAGCAAGTCCTTCCCCCAGGAACGCTTCGGCGCCACCGACGCGGACCTCGCACGGCTGGAGGAGGCGCGCAGGAAGAACCCGCCGCGCAGCCATCCGGTAATCCGCACGCACCCGGTCACCGGGCGCAAGGCACTGTTCGTCAGCGACGGCTTCACCACCCGCATCAACGAGCTGGAGCCGGCGGAAAGCCGCGCCATCCTCGACCTGCTGTTCGCCCACTTCGCCCGCCCGGAATTCACCGTGCGCTGGCGCTGGAAGGAGAACGACGTGGCCTTCTGGGACAACCGCGTGACCCAGCACTACGCGGTGGACGATTACCGCCCGCAGCGCCGGGTGATGCACCGCGCGACGATTCTGGGGGACAAACCGTTCTGAGGATTACTTGTAGGAGCGAGCTTGCTCGCGAACGGGTTCACCGATGAAAGCTGCGTTATGCGGTTCGCGAGCAAGCTCGCTCCTACAGGTCCTGCTTTGCCTGGGAATTTCCCTTCATCCCCGTGACTTGCGGCAACAAAGCCGCACCGCAGACCGCATTGGTCGCCATTCTGGGTCGCAGTGACAGGCTCACTGTCCTACGCTTTGGCAGTTTCGCTTCATAAAGAGATTGCCTACATGCAAGAAAGGATTCCCGACGAGTCCAACCTCGCCGAGCTTACGGTTCGCGGCCTGATCCTCGGCGCGCTGATCACCGTGGTGTTCACCGCTTCCAACGTCTACCTCGGCCTCAAGGTTGGCCTGACCTTCGCGTCGTCGATCCCCGCGGCGGTCATCTCCATGGCCGTGCTGCGCTACTTCTCCGGCTCCAACATCCTCGAGAACAACATGGTGCAGACCCAGGCCTCGGCGGCCGGCACCCTTTCCTCGATCATCTTCATCCTCCCGGGCCTGCTGATGATCGGCTACTGGAGCGGCTTCCCGTTCTGGCAGACCGGGGCCATCTGCTCCATCGGCGGCATCCTCGGCGTGCTCTACACCATTCCGCTGCGCCGGGTGATGGTGGTGCAAAGCAACCTGCCCTATCCCGAAGGCGTGGCGGCGGCGGAGATCCTCCGCGTCGGCAGCCATGACGAGGAAGAAGAGAAGGCCGGCAAGCCTGCGAAAACCGGTGGCCCTGGGCTGCGCGACATCCTCGCCGGCGGCGTGATCGCCGCCGCGTTCAGCCTGCTCAGCAGCGGCTTCAAGGTGCTCGCCGAAGGCTTCAGTTTCTGGCTTACCGCCGGGCAGGCGGCATTCCGCCTGTCCACCGGCTTCTCCCTGGCGCTGGTTGGCGCCGGTTACCTGATGGGTATCACCGCCGGTATCGCCATCCTGATCGGCGTGGTCATCGCCTGGGGCGTGGCGGTACCGCTGCTCTCGGTGAACAGCGCGCTGGTCGCAGGGCAGAGCCTGCCGGAGCTGGCCACCAAACTGTGGAGCAGCCAGGTGCGCTTCCTGGGCGCCGGCACTATCGGTATCGCCGCGCTGTGGACCCTGGCCACCCTTTTCAAGCCCATGGTGCAGGGCGTCTGGTCGTCGCTGAGCGCCGTGCGTGGGCGCGGTGAAGTGAGCGACCTGCGCACCGAGCAGGACCTGTCGGCGAAGTGGATCGTCGCCATCGCCGGCGTTCTGCTGGTGGCGCTGTTCGCGGTGTTCTCCGTCTTCCTCGGCGAGGCCGCGCCGGACCTGCACGGCTTCGGCTTCTGGGGCCTGGTGGCGGTCTGCGTGATCTTCGCCTTCTTCTTCGGCTTCCTGATCGCCGCCGCCTGCGGCTACATGGCCGGCCTGGTGGGCTCGTCGAGCAGCCCGATCTCCGGCATCGGCATCATCGCGGTGATCCTGGTGTCGCTGCTGATCCTTGGCGTCGGTTCGCTGGAAGACGGCTTCCTGGCGATGGAAGGCGGCAAGCTGGCCATCGCCCTGGCGCTGTTCACCACCTCGGTGGTGATCGCCATCGCGGCCATCTCCAACGACAACCTGCAGGACCTCAAGACCGGCTACCTGGTCGGCGCGACCCCGTGGCGCCAGCAGGTGGCGCTGATCGTCGGCTGCCTGGTGGGCGCCCTGGTGATTCCGCCGGTGCTGGAGCTGCTGTTCAACGCCTACGGCTTCACCGGCGCGCTGCCGCGCGAGGGCATGGACCCGAACGCCGCGCTGGCCGCACCGCAGGCGACGCTGATGACGGCGATTGCCAGCGGGATTTTCCACAACGCGCTGAACTGGAACATGATCCTCATCGGCGTGGCGCTGGGCATCGCGCTGATCCTGGTGGACGTACTGCTGCGCCGCACCGGCAAGGCCAGCCTGCCGGTGCTCGCCGTCGGCCTGGGCATCTACCTGCCGCCCACCATCGGCATGACCCTGGTGGTTGGTGCGGTACTTGCCTGGCTGCTGGAAAACGCGCTGAAGAAACGCGCCCAGGCGGCTGGCGTCAGCGAGGAGAAATTCTCCGACGAGCCCAAGCGCCGTGGCGTGCTGCTGGCCTCGGGCCTGATCGTCGGCGAGAGCCTGATGGGCATCCTGCTCGCGGCCATCATCGGCACCACCGGCAAGGACGCCCCGCTGGCGCTGGTCGGCGGCTCCTTCGAAGACACCGCGCAGTGGTTGGGCCTGGTGGTGTTCGTCGCCATTTGCGTGATGTTCTACCGCAAGGTGCTGAGCGGCACGCGTGGCTGATCCTCCGCCATGATGCGAAAAAGGCGCCTGCGGGCGCCTTTTTCATTTTTGGCAGTGTTCCGATCAGCAGCACATGGGGGCTGATCGCGGACGGAGTCCGCTCCTACGAGAGCCGGTCAGGTCCAATGTAGGAGCCGCATCCGTCCGCGATGCCCTGGCTCACCGCACCAGATGCAGGAACTGCAGGTGCCGCTCGTACTGGTCGAGCATGTCGTTGATGATCTGTTCCTTGCTGTAGCCCATCAGGTCGTAGTCCTGGCTTCCCTCGGACAGGTGCACCTCGGCGCGGAAGTAGCGGCGGTTCTTCAGGTGCAGGCCGCCCATGCCGGCGCGGGCGAAGGACGGCGTGAAGTAGCCGCGCATTGATACCTGGTAGAGGAACGGATGCTGCTCGCCGTGGCCGATCTCGACGCCCAACTCCAGGTTGCCCAGGTCGAGGTCGGAATCCACCTGCAGGCCCTTCTCGCGGAACACTTCCGAGACCTCGGCAATCGCCGGGCTGACCACGTCGCTCATGAAGCGGTACACCTCGTCGCGAGTGGGGAAGTGCACGGCCTGGGAAATGCGCCGCTTCCAGCCGCCGGTCTCTGTCGAGGGCGGCGGCGCCAGGGAGTGGGTACGCGCGCGCTGGCGCTGGGATTCGAGGTAGAAGGCCTTGTGCAGCCCCCACATCATCAGCAGCAGGATCAGCGAGAAGGGCAGTGAGGTCAGTACTACCGCCGACTTGAGCGCATCGATGCTGCCGGCGAACAGCAGGCCGCCGGTGACCAAGGCGGTGACGACGCCCCAGAACACCCGCAGCCATTTCGGGCCGTCATCGTCGGCGCTGCCGCCGTGGGCGGAGAGGGTGGACAGCACCACGGTGCCGGAGTCGGCCGAGGTGACGAAGAACACGAAGCTCACCAGCACGGTGACGGCGGTCACGGCCTTGCTGCCGGGGTAGTTCTGCAGCAACTGGTAGAGCGCCATCGAGGGCTCCTCGACGGCGACCCGGCCCAGTTCGCTGAAGCCGTGGTTGAGCACCTGGTCCAGGGCGCTGTTACCGAAGATCGACATCCACGCCAGGGTGAAGCCCAGCGGGATGAACAGCACGCCGAAGACGAATTCGCGGATGGTCCGCCCGCGCGAGATGCGCGCGATGAACAGGCCGACGAAGGGCGCCCAGGCGATCCACCAGGCCCAGTAGAACACCGTCCAGCCGCCCAGCCAGTCGCTGCCTTCGTGACCGTAGGCGTAGAGGTCGAAGCTCTTGGTCGGCAGGGCGCCGAGATAGTCGCCGATGTTCTGCACCAGGGTGTTGAGCAGGTGCTGGGTGGGGCCGGCGAACAGCACGAAGAGCAGCAGCGCGCAGGCCAGCAGCATGTTGATGTCCGACAGCAGGCGGATGCCCTTGTCGACGCCGGACACCGCCACCAGGATCGCCGCGCCCATCATCAGCACGATCAGCGTCATCTGCACCGGATGGCTGTGGGCGATGCCGAACAGGTAGTCCAGCCCGGCATTGAGTTGCAGTACGCCGAAGCCCATGTCCGCGCCCAGGCCGAACACCGTGGCGATGATGCCGAAGCAGTCCACCGCGTAGCCGATGGGGCCGTTGATGCGTTTGCCGATCAGCGGGTAGAGCGCCGAGCGCAGGGCCAGCGGCAGGTTGTGGCGGTAGGCGAAGTAGGCCAGCGCCATCGCCACCAGGGCGAACACGCCCCAGCCGTGCAGGCCCCAGTGCAGGAACAGCAGCTGCATGGCCTGGCGCGCCGCTTCCGGGGTGCCGGCTTCGCCTTGCGGCGGTTGGAGGAAATGGGTCAGCGGCTCGGAGACGCAGAAGAAGAACAGGGTGATGCTGATGCCGGCGGCGAACAGCATGCCGGCCCAGGACAGGTAGCTGAATTCCGGCTCGTCGTGGTCGGCACCGAGCTTGATCTTTCCGTAGCCGGAAAGCGCGGTGACCACCACGAAGATCAGGTACAGCGTCATCGCCAGCAGGTAGTACCAGCCGACGGTCCCGGCGGCCCAGGTCTGGGCGGCGAGCAGCCAGTCACCTGCGCGTTGTGGCAGGCCGATGACGAAGAGGACGAAGATCAGGATCAGCGCCGCCGCACCGTAGAAGACCGGCGGGTTCATGCGCATGGAGGGGCTGGGTGTAACGGACGGGGTAGGGGATTGTGGTGCAGTCAAAACGGGCGGGGTCCCTCATGTTTTTCCTTGAACAAGCATTCAATGAAAACACGAGATGGCCTTCCAAGGCCAATTGGCGGGACCGATGGTCCCGCCGCCGGCCCTGTACGAGGGCCGAGCGGAGCGGGTACTGCTTTACTTGCGGCGGGCTTTCTTCGCTTGGCGAATCTCACGGCGTTCCGGGTCGACCTGCGCAGGTACGTTCAGGAAGGCGGTGGCGGCGAAAAAGCTGGCAAGAGCGGCAAAGCTGGTCACGATAGTCTCCAAAGGCTCGGGGAAATTGGGTCCCGACTGCCTGATAGCCATTTTCCCTGATATTTGTGACAAATATAAGTGAATGGTCTTTATGGTTGATATTGATCCGGTCGATGAGTCTGCATTGTTTGGCTTGTGCAGGATAAAATCCTGAAATTGATAGCTTGCTCAGGATTCTCTGCTGTCAGCAATGAGCGGGGCGAATCGTTTCACTGCGACCATTCGTCGCTTTTAGTGAAACGGTTCAGCTCTGCGTCGCGTTCAGCAGGGCTTGCAGCTGCTCGCGGACACCCGGGCGCTGCAGCAGGGCCCGTAAATCCGGCAGGGAAACGTCCGGCAGGTTCAGGTGCTCAGGCCCGATTTCGGTTCCGGGGCTGACCAGCAGGGCGAAGTGGATGACGTTCTCCAGCTCGCGGATGTTGCCCGGCCAGGGGTAGCTTTCCAGAACCCGCTGGGTGTCGCTGGCGATCTGCGGCACCGGCAGTTCCAGGCGCTGTGCGTGCACGCCGAGGAAGTATTCGGCCAGCGGCTGGATATCGCCGATGCGTTCGCGCAGCGGCGGCAGGGTCAGGTTGCCGTCGTGCAGGTACTGCTGCAGCCCTTCGAGGAATTTCCCCGCGCGCACGGCCTGCACCAGGTCGACGCTGGTGGCGGCGACCAGGCGCACGTCCACCGGCACCGGCTCGCGGGCGCCGACGCGCAGCACCTCGCGCTCCTGCAGCACGCGCAGCAGCTTCTGCTGCAGCGACAGCGGCAGGTCGGCGATCTCGTCCAGGTACAGGGTGCCGCCGTTGGCCGAGCCGAACCAGCCGGCGCGGCTGCTCACCGGGCCGTTGTGCGCGCCGGGGGCATAGCCGAACAGCTCGGCCTCGGCGTAGTTGCGGCTCAGGGCGCTGCAGCTCACCGCGACGAACAGGCCGGGGCGCTCGCTGGCGCGGTGGATGTGACGGGCCAGGAGCTCCTTGCCGGTGCCGGTCTCGCCGTGGATCAGCACCGGCTGCGGCAGCGGCGCCAGGCGTTCCACTTCGTCGCGTACCTGGTGCGAGCGCGGGTCGAAGAAAACCAGCGCCTTGGCGCGGATGCTCAGCGGGCTCTTGTCGGCGTCGGGGAAGGTCAGCAGCGGCAGCGGTGCTTGGGGGGCGTTCATGGGTGGTTCTCCTTCTGCTCTACAGCGCATCCAGCGCCTGCAGGAAGTCACTGACGATGTCCTCGCTGTCCTCGATGCCCACCGACACACGGATGGTGCCGTCGTGGATGTCCAGCGCGGTCAGGGCCTCGGCGGACAGCGCGCGGTGCGAGGTCTTGCCGGGGTGGGTGATGCTGCTGGCGACACCGGCCAGCGACGGCGCGAAGGCGGCCAGTTGCAGTGCGCCGATCAACGCGTCGACCTGGTCCAGGCCGCCCTTCAGGGTGAAGCTCAACATGCCCGAGTGGCCCTTGCGGAACAGCCGCTGCGCCAGCTCAAAGTCCGGGTGCGAGGGCAGGCCGGGGTAGTACACGCGCTCGACCTGCGGGTGCGCTTCGAGGGCTTCGGCCAGTGCCTGGGCATTCTGCGAATGGGCCTTCATGCGCAGGGCCAGGGTCTTGGCGCCGCGGAAGTTCAGCCAGCTCTCGAAGGGGCTGGCGCTGCCGCCGGCGTTTATCTGGAAGCGCCGCGCGCTCGCGATCCACTGGGCATCGCCCACCAGTGCGCCGCCCATGGCGTCGCTGTGGCCGTTGAGGTATTTGGTGGTGCTGTGGATCACCAGGTCGGCGCCATCGCGCAGCGGCTGGTAGAGCACCGGCGAGAGGAAGGTGTTGTCCACCAGCAGCTTGAGGCCGCGGCGGTGGGCGAGGTCGGCCAGTGCCGGCACGTTGCTCACGCGCACCAGCGGATTGGAGGCCGTCTCGGTGTAGATCAGCTTGGTAGTGGGCGTGATCGCCGCTTCCACCGCCGCCAGATCGTTGAGGTCGAGCAGGGTGGAGATGATGCCGAAGCGCGTCAGCTCCTTCTCGATCAGGCTCTGGGTGGTGCCGTACAGCTCGCGGCTGGCGATCAGGTGGTCGCCGGCGTTCAGCACGCCCAGGAGTGCTGCGGAAATCGCTGCCATGCCGGAGGCGGAGAACAGCGCGTCCTCGCCACCTTCCAGTTCGCGCAGCAACTCTTCCACGGCGCTGTGGTTGGGGTTGCCGATGCGCGTGTACATGTAGTTGTCGGGGTTGCCCGCGAGGAAGTCGTCGACCTGCTCGAGGGAGTCGTAGACGAACACCGAACTCTGGTAGATCGGCTGGCTCTTGGCGCGGGTCACCATGCGCCGGTCGGCGTCGTGGCCGGCATGTACGGCGCGGGTGGCGGGGCCTTTGGGGGATTCGCTCATGACGAGTACCTCGAAAAGAAAAACGCCGGTGGATGGGGTCACCGGCGTGTGGAGTCTGTTCGGCGGGCCGCATTGCGGCATCACCGACGTGACTCCTAGGCGGGGGCGCGGTCAGCCGCGCCCAGCGTGGGAGTCGATGTGCCCGGCACTCGGCCGGGCGGCGGATCAGAAGGCGGGCACCACGGCGCCGTTGTACTTCTTCTCGATGAAGGTTTTGACCTCAGGGCTGGTCAGCGCGGCCGAGAGTTTCTTCAGGGCGTCGCTGTCCTTGTTGTCCGGACGCGCCACCAGGTAGTTCACGTAGGGCGAGTTGCGGTCTTCGAGGATCAGTGCGTCCTTCACCGGGTTGAGCTTGGCTTCCAGCGCGTAGTTGGTGTTGATCAGGTCCAGGTCGACCTGGTCCAGCACGCGCGGCAGCAGGGCCGATTCCAGTTCCTTGAACTTCAGGTGCTTGGGGTTCTCGGCGATGTCTTTCGGGGTGGCCAGCGCATTGGTCGGGTCTTTCAGCTTGATCACACCGGCCTTCTGCAGCAGGAGCAGGGCGCGGCCGCTGTTGCTGCCTTCGTTGGGGATGGCGACGGTGGCGCCGTCCGGCAGTTGGTCGATGGACTTGTACTTCTTCGAGTAGCCGCCGAAGGGCTCGACATGCACGCCGATCACGGTGACCAGGTCGGTGCCCTTGCCCTTGTTGAAGTTGTCCAGGTACGGCTTGGTCTGGAAGTAGTTGGCGTCCAGACGCTTCTCGGCCACCTGCACGTTGGGCTGTACGTAGTCGGTGAAGACCTTGATTTCCAGGTCCACGCCTTCCTTGGCCAGGGTCGGCTTGATCAGCTCGAGGATCTCGGCGTGGGGGATCGGGGTGGCGGCGATGACCAGCTTCTCGTTGGCGAAGGCGGAGGTGGTGAAGGCAGTGGCGAGGGCGGTCAGAAGCAGCAGCTTTTTCATTGCGATGTCCTTGTGGGGCAGATGACCGCTGGCGTCCGGGCCGGCCGGGATGGGGCCTTCGTACGGGCGGTGGATTTTTTCCGCGGCTCCAGAGGCTGCGGTTGAGGCAGAACTTACCGAGCTTTTTTATTCCAATAAAATATTAATTTTTCATTTTGATATTCGATTTTGTTCATGTGCCGGCTTGGCACTGAGACAACCTGTCGCGCGACACCCCGCCGCGCGGCAACCCACCACGGCGGTGCGCGCCGGTTGGCCGCGTAAGATCGAGTTGCTTCATTGAGCGGCATCAATGCAGATCGCGGTCCATTCTGAATGGGCGGCCAAATGAAGCCGAACCGGCGTCAGACCGGGGACTCGAAACCGAGTGATTAGAAAATACAGACTCACGCAAGAACGCCCTGCGCACGCGCAAGGCACGGTGCCCGGCCACTGGCGTGGCGGGCGTCAGCCTGAAGAGGAATCGTCATGTCCGGATTAGAGGCGCTCGACCTGGCTCGGATCCAGTTCGCCTTTACCGTCTCCTTCCACATCATCTTCCCCGCCATCACCATCGGTCTCGCCAGTTACCTGGCGGTGCTCGAAGGCCTGTGGCTGAAGACCCATGAGGAGGTCTACCGCGACCTCTATCACTTCTGGTCGAAGATCTTCGCCGTCAACTTCGGCATGGGCGTGGTCTCGGGCCTGGTCATGGCCTACCAGTTCGGCACT
The DNA here is from genome assembly GCF_050474425.1 of Pseudomonas sp. B1-22. Lineage (NCBI taxonomy): Bacteria > Pseudomonadati > Pseudomonadota > Gammaproteobacteria > Pseudomonadales > Pseudomonadaceae > Pseudomonas > Pseudomonas sp. B1-22. The sequence goes on from NZ_JBCHVH010000003.1 coordinate 649,530, forward strand.
AACTGGAGCGCCTTCTCGGCTTTCGCCGGGAGCGTCACCGGCCCGCTGCTGACCTATGAAGTGCTCACGGCGTTCTTCCTCGAAGCCGGCTTCCTCGGCGTCATGCTGTTCGGCTGGCACCGCGTCGGTCCGGGCCTGCACTTCTTCGCCACGGTGATGGTGGCCATCGGCACCTTGATCTCCACCTTCTGGATTCTCGCCTCCAACAGCTGGATGCAGACCCCGCAGGGCCACGAGATCGTCAACGGCATCGTGGTGCCGGTGGACTGGCTGGCGATCATCTTCAACCCGTCCTTCCCCTATCGCCTGCTGCACATGGCGATCGCCTCGTTCGTCGCCACCGCCTTCTTCGTCGGCGCCTCGGCGGCCTGGCACCTGCTGCGCGGCCGCGACAACCCGGCGATCCGCAAGATGCTCTCGATGGCCATGTGGATGGCGCTGATCGTCGCGCCGATCCAGGCCATGGTGGGCGACGCCCACGGCCTCAACACGCTCAAGCACCAGCCGGCGAAGATCGCCGCCATCGAGGGCCACTGGGACAACAGCGAAGGCGGCCCGACCCCGCTGGTGCTGGTCGGCTGGCCGGACATGGAGCGCGAGGAAACCCGCTTCAAGATCGAAATCCCGGTACTCGGCAGCCTGATCCTCAATCACAGCCTGACCGAGCCGATCCCGGCGCTGAAGGACTTCCCGAAAGCCGACCGCCCCAACTCCACCATCATCTTCTGGTCGTTCCGCGTCATGGTCGGCCTGGGCATGCTGATGATCCTGGTGGGCCTGTGGAGCGTCTGGCTGCGCCTGCGCAAGCGGCTCTACCAGAACCGCGCCTTCCTCCGCCTGGTGCTGTGGATGGGACCGTCGGGCCTGATCGCCATCCTCGCCGGCTGGTTCACCACCGAGATCGGCCGCCAGCCCTGGGTCGTCTATGGGTTGATGCGCACCTCGGACGCGGTGTCCAACCACAGCGTCGCGCAGATGAGCCTGACCCTGGTGATGTTCGTGCTGGTGTACTTCACCCTGTTCGGCGTGGGCATCGGCTACATGATGCGCCTGGTGCGCAAGGGCCCGGTCACCCATGAAGGCCGCGAGACCAGCCACGGCGGCGCCGGTCAGAAGCGCACTCCCGCGCGGCCGCTGTCGGCTGCCGAGGATGATTTCGACGACGACACCAGCCCGGCAGGGAGGAACTGAGCCATGGGAATCGATCTTCCGCTGATCTGGGCGATCATCATCATCTTCGGGATCATGATGTACGTGGTGATGGACGGCTTCGACCTGGGGATAGGCATGCTCTATCCGTTCTTCAAGGACGAGGGCGACCGCGATGTGATGATGAACACCGTGGCGCCGGTCTGGGACGGTAACGAGACCTGGCTGGTGCTGGGTGGCGCGGCGCTGTTCGGCGCCTTCCCGGTGGCCTATTCGGCCGTGCTCTCGGCGCTCTACCTGCCGCTGATCCTGATGCTGGTGGGGCTGATCTTCCGCGGCGTGGCCTTCGAGTTCCGCTTCAAGGCCAAGCCGGCCAAGCGGCACCTGTGGGACAAGTCGTTCATCGCCGGCTCCCTGGTGGCAACCTTCTTCCAGGGCGTGGCGCTGGGCGCTTTCATCGAAGGCATCCCGGTGGCCAACCGGCAGTTCGCCGGTGGCGCGCTGGACTGGCTGGCACCCTTCCCGCTGTTCTGCGGCCTCGGCCTGGTCGTGGCCTACAGCCTGCTGGGCTGCACCTGGCTGATCATGAAGACCGAAGGCCGCCTGCAGGAACGCATGCATGACCTGGCCAAGCCGCTGGCGCTGGTGCTGCTGGCGGTGATCGGCATCGTCAGCTTGTGGACGCCGCTGGCCCATGAGGAAATCGCCCAGCGCTGGTTCAGCCTGCCCAACCTGATCTGGTTCCTGCCGGTGCCCCTGCTGGTGCTGGTGACCCTCTACAGCCTGCTGCGCTCGGTGGCCAGCAACGACCATGTGAAGCCTTTCGTGCTCACCCTGGTGCTGATCTTCCTGGGCTATAGCGGACTGGGCATCAGCCTGTGGCCGAACATCGTGCCGCCGTCGCTGTCTATCTGGGACGCGGCCGCTCCGCCGCAGAGCCAGGGCTTCATGCTGGTGGGCGCGCTGTTCATCATCCCCTTCATCCTCGGCTACACCGCGTGGAGCTACTACGTGTTCCGCGGCAAGGTGAAACATGGCGATGGCTACCACTAGAGGTGCGCGCGATGACTCATGAAGAGCAGGAGAAAGCACCGCTGCGCAAGCGGCTCGGCTGGCTGGTGCTGATCTGGGCGTTGAGCGTCGCCGGCCTGGGTGTTGCGGCCTGGCTGATGCGCCTGTTCATGAGTGCTGCTGGGCTGGGCACGCCGCACTGACAGATCCCATCCGGGCGCCTCCCATGACGCCCGTTCCCACATCCCTCGCTGGTATTTCCAGCGGGGGATTTTTTTGTCGGGACGGGGCTTTTCGTAGGGCTGAGGGGGCGCCTAGCCCTTGCTCGCGAACCGCACTCTGCCCAGGCTCCGGTTTGCGCTCGAACCCCGTTCGCGGACAGAGTCCGCTACTACGGGGATGCGGCTTTTATAGGAGCGGACTCCGTCCGCGATCAGCCAGGGTTCGCGAGCAAGGGCTAGGCGCCCCCCTCGGTCCTACAAAAGCGGCGGGGCAATCAGTGCAACTTGTCCCGCTTCGCCAGGCTCGGGAACAGTTTCATCCACGCCCCGGTGACGATCAGCGTGCCCACGCCCCCCAGCACCACCGCCGGCACGGTGCCGAACCAGTGGGCGGTGATACCCGACTCGAACTCGCCCAGCTGGTTCGAGGCGCCGATGAACAGACCGTTCACCGCGCTCACCCGGCCGCGCATCTCGTCCGGGGTTTCCAGCTGCACGAAGGCGCCACGGATCACCATGCTGATCATGTCCGCCGCGCCCAGCACCACCAGCACCGCCAGGGAGAACCAGAAGGAGGTCGACAGGCCGAAGGCGATGGTGGTGACACCGAAGATGCCCACAGCGAGGAACATGATCCGCCCCACGTTGCGCTCGATGGGGAAGCGCGCCAGCCAGAACGACATCAGCAGCGCGCCCACTGCCGGTGCCGAGCGCAGCAGGCCCAGGCCCCAGGGGCCGGTGAGCAGGATGTCCTTGGCGAATACCGGCAGCAGCGCGGTGGCGCCGCCCAGCAGTACGGCGAACAGGTCCAGGGAGATGGCGCCGAAGATGTCCGGGCGGCTGCGGATGAAGCGGATACCGGCCAGCAGCGATTCCAGCGTGGCCTTGCCTTGCGCCGCAGGCGCCTGGCGCGAGGGCAGGGTCATGACCAGGGTGCAGGCGATGAAGTACAGCACGGCGGTCGGCGTGTAGACCCAGAACGCGCCGAAGGCATAGAGCAGGCCGCCGAGGGCGGGCGCGGCGATGGTCGCCGCCTGCATGGCCGAGGCGGAGGCGGCCACGGCGCGGGGAAACAGTGCGCTGGGCACGATGTTCGGCAGCAGCGCCTGCGTGGTCGGCATCTCGAAGGCCCGCGCGGTACCCAGCAGGAAGGCCATCACGAAGATCATCTCGCGGGTCACGTTGTCGGTGCTGGCGCCCACCACCAGCGCCACCGCCACCAGGCCCTGGCCGATCTGGCAGAGCGAGGCGATGCGCCGGCGGTCGTAGCGGTCGGCGACGTGGCCGGTATGCAGCATGAAGATCACCCGCGGCAGGAACTCCACCAGCCCCACCAGGCCCAGATCGAGCACGTTGTGGGTAAGTTCGTAAATGTGCCAGCCGATGGCCACGGTGATCATCTGGAAGGCGCTGGCGGTGCAGACGCGGGCGAGCCAGAAGGCGAGGAAGGGGCGATGGCGCAGCAGGGACGTAGCTTCGGCAGGCATGGCGGGGACTATTCGTTAGGCGGCTAAGCAAGAGCTGCGCAGCGTAACACGGCGTAGCACTTTTCCGGGCGCACGAGGCGATACCCGCGGACTTGAGCGGTTGCCGCCAAAGCTGATGAGTGGTCGTCAGATTGGGCAACAGCGCGACAAGTTGCCTGCTTGACTTTGCCTGGAAGGATGCAGATGGGTTAAAGTTGACGAAAGGGTCAGGTTTTACAGCAAGAACACCCTTCGGCGTCACCTTCGAAACGCCCCCCGATTGCGCACCCTTCCAGTTTTATTCAGCACCAGAAATCGACATGGACGGGCCTTCACCGTCCAGAGGATGAACCATGTCCAACCGTGATATTTCCCGGCGTGCCTTCCTGCAGGGCGGGCTGATCGCTGGCGTCAGCGTGACGCTGGCGCCGCTTGGCAGCCGGGCTTTCGCTGCCCTGATGGAAAACTCCGTCACCGTCTCGCCCCAGCAGTGGATGGGCCACGACGGCAAGGCGCGTTTCCGTAACGATGCGCTGTCCAAGGTCTGCGGCAACAAGGTGTTCGCCCGCGACATCCGTTCCAAGGACATGCCCGGCTGGCCGCAGCAGCAGGGCCATGCCATGCTGCTCAAGACCATCAAGGCCGACCGCATCTTCGACGGCATCGACCTCGCCTGGCTGGGCGCTGACTTGCAGCCCGACCGCATCGTCACCGCCGAGGACCTGGACAAGGACGGTATCGTCTTCCCCGAGGCCCACGCCCCGGACCCGCTGCTGCCGCGCGGCAAGGTGCCGATGTTCATCGGCCACCCGGTGGCCATCCTGATCTGGAACGACTTCGAGCGCTTCCGCAAAGCCAAGCTGAAGATGAAGTTCAACGACAAGGCGATCCGCTACGGCGAGCAGGCCCCGCTGTACCAGGGCGATCCCTACGGCAGCTTCCGCTACGTGCGCGTCGGTGGCGCGACCTCGGCCGATCCGGACGAGTTCTCCAGCCTCAAGGACTCGATCCTCTTCCCGATGATCCGCGAGCGCAAACCGGTGTGGAACCAGCAGCCCAACCAGCACGGCGACCTCACCGAGCAGGGCCTGTTCTACGCGCAGAAGATCAAGGCGCAGATCGACAACCCGCCGGAGAACTGGCTGGTCTTCGACGAGCGCTACAAGACCCCGTCCATCGAGCCGGCCGCCATGGAGCCGGACAACGGCAACGGCTGGTACGACCCGGCGAGCAAGACCCTGCACTTCGTGGTCGCCACCCAGTGCCCGTTCGAGGCGGCCTACGAGACCGCGCACATGATTGCGCCGTCGCGCTTCGGCCTGGCCAAGCTGAACATGCACCCCGGCTACACCGTGGGTTACGGCTCCAAGGACCACAACATCTTCGTCTACTACGCGGCCCTGGCTGCGCTGTACGGCAACGGCGTGCCGGTACGCCTGGCCAATGACCGCTACGAGCAGTTCCAGAGCGGCATCAAGCGCCACCCGTTCGACATTCGCTACCAGCTGGCGGTGGACAAGAAGGACATGACCTTCAAGATCTTCCGCACCGAGATGAGCGTGGACGGCGGTGGCCGCATCAACTACAGCCCGTCCGTGGCCGCCGTGGGCGCCACCGCCGCGCAGTCGATCTACTACATGCCGCAGAATGACCTGCAGGTGACCGCCTACCATTCCCGCGCCGTCGAGGCCGGTTCCATGCGTGGCTACGGCACCCTGCAGAGCATGGCCGCCACCGAGATGATGGTGGACGAGATCGCCGGCCGGCTGGGCGTCGACGCCATCGAACTGCGCCGTGTCAACGCGCTGAAGTCGGGCATGAAGAACACCCAGGGCGCGATCCCCGCTGGCGCCTTGCGCCTGCACGAGATTCTCGACAAGGCCGCCGCCCACGAGTGGTGGAAGACCCGCGACGCACGCAAGAAGGAAATGGACGCCAAGGACCCGGATCACTGGTACGGCGTCGGCTTCGCCATCTGCCAGAAGGACTTCGGCACCGGCTCCGAAGCGCCCATGGCGAGCATCGAGTTCGATGCCCAGGGCAAGGTGCACATGCGCCACATCGGCATCGAGATCGGCACCGGCATGTCCACCTCACAGGCACTGGTGGTGGCCGACTTCCTCGGCAAGCCGGCGGACGAGATGAAGACCGCCGAAACCGAATGGGGCGAGCTGCAATTGGTGAGCGGCGAAGACCCCTACACCATGAACCAGCCCACCCAGGACGAGAAGCTGCGCAACCCGCGCTGGGTCGGTAAGTACGCCTCGGCGTCGTCGGCGACCAACTCGGCCTACTACTTCAGCCACGCCACCCGTGAAGCGGCGCGCGTGCTGTTCAACCACGGCCTGTGGCCGGCGGCCCTGGAAATCTGGCGTCGCGGCCCGTTCAACGGCGCGGCCAACCCGCTGGTAGTGCGCCGGGAAGACGCCCACTGGGTCGACGGCAAGCTCACCGCCAACGGCCTGGAGCCGCTGTCGTTCGCCGAGCTGGCCAAGGTCGCCCACGAGAAGGGCCTGATCACTGGCGCCACCGTCCACGGCTTCAACCGCTGGAGCTGGGCGGAGTGCGACTTCGTCATCGACGGCGTGCGCGACCGCCTGCCGCTGGACGCCCTGGCCGTGAAATACGGCGACGGCGCCCCGGGCGTGAAGAAGGCACAGATGAACAGCGCCGGCTTCCACCTGCTGGATCGCCAGAACGTGGCCTATCCGCCGGTGCAGCTGAACAACGCCGCGGTGACCTACTACAGCCCGGTGGCGACCATCGTCGAGCTGAAGGTGAACAAGGGCAACGGCGAAGTCACCGTGCTCAATCACCACAGCTGGATCGAGTGTGGCCGCGTGCTGGTGCCTGAACTGGTGAAAGGCCAGATCGAAGGCGGCACCGCGATGGGCATCGGCCATGCGCTGCTCGAAGACATGCCGCTGTACGAGGGTGGCCCGGGCGAGGGCGACTGGAACTTCAACCGCTACCGTCTCCCGAAGGCGAAAGACGTGGCCGTCTGGCAGCAGAGCTCGGAAATCCTTCCGCCGCTCTCGCCCAGCGACCCGTCCAAGGGCATCGCCGAAGTGGTGATGATCCCGGTCGTCGGCGCCATCGGCAACGCCGTGGCCCACGCCATTGGCAAGCGCGTCCGCGACCTGCCCATCACCCCCGCTCGCATCAAGGAGGCCCTCAATGGCTAACCGTCCGCTCAACCTGACCCTGAATGGTCAAACCGTCGGTCCGGTCGAGGTTCCCGAGGACCTGCCGATGATCGACTACCTGCACGAGTACCAGAACCTTACCGGCTCGCGCCTGGGCTGCGGCCAGGGCATCTGCCATGCCTGCGTGGTGATCGTCGACAACCCCGACGGCACCAGCGAGGAAGTGCGCACCTGCATCACCGGCGCGCACTACTTCGAAGGCAAGAAGGTGCGCACCATCGAGGGCCACGCCAAACGCGAGGCAGACGGTTCGGTGAAGGAACTGAATCCGATCCAGCAGAAGTTCGTCGACCGTTTCGCCTTCCAGTGCAGCTACTGCGCACCGGGCTTCGTCAACGCCGCCACCGTGCTGGTGGAGAAGGCCCAGCGCCAGCCGCTGAAGAAGAGCGAACTGGAATCGACCATCGAGGCCAGCCTTGGCCACCACATCTGTCGCTGCACCGGGTACGTGCGTTACTACGACGCCACCCGCGAAGTGCTGACCGATCTCGGCCTGGTCAAGGAGGGCTAAGCATGCAGCGCATTCTTTCCGGCCTCGCGCTGGCTGTCGGCCTCGGTCTGGCGGTGAGCGCCCAGGCGGCCGACCAGGAGCTGATCAAGCGCGGCGAGTACGTCTCCCGCGCCGCCGACTGCATGGCCTGCCACACCGCCGAGGGCGGCGCGCCGTTCGCCGGCGGCCTGCCGATCCACTCGCCGTTCGGCACCATCTACGGCAGTAACATCACCCCGGACAAGGACTTCGGCATCGGCAACTACAGCGCCGACGACTTCTTCGCCGCCCTCACCGAGGGCAAGCGCAAGGACGGCGCCAATCTGTATCCGGCCATGCCCTACACCTCGTACCACCTCATCAAGCGCGAGGACAGCGATGCCCTCTACGCCTACCTGATGAGCCAGACGCCGGTGCACCGCGCCGCGCCCCAGACCAGCCTGAGCTTCCCGTTCAACGTGCGCATGGGGCTGTCGGGCTGGAACATGCTCTACGGCACGAGCGTCCAGCTGGAAAACACCGAGGGCAAGAGCGACGCCTACAAGCGCGGCCAGTACCTGGTGGAAGTGCTCGGCCACTGCGGCGAGTGCCACACCCCGCGTAACAGCATCGGCGCGTTGCAGCAGGACAAGCGCCTGACCGGCGGCCTGCTCAACGGCTACAGCGCCCCGAGCCTGCTGGCCCAGGACCTGGCCGAGCGTGGCTGGACCAGTGCCGACCTCACCGGCTTCCTCAAGCACGGCATGAGCCCCCAGGGCAGCATGTTCAACGAGATGTTCCCGGTCATGCACCTGAGCACCCAGCACCTGGGTGACGAGGACCTGGCCGCCATGTCCACCTACCTGCTCGGCGATCAGCCGCCGCAGGCCAAGGTGGTGCAGGCGGTGCCCGAGGACCAGCTCAGCGACAGCGCCAAGCGTGGCCGTCAGCAGTACCTCAACGTCTGCGCCGGCTGTCACGGCAACGACGGCGAGGGCAAGCCGCACATCGCCGTGGCCATGCAGGGCAACACCACCTTGCGCCTGGCCGATTCGCGCAACCTGGCCAAGGTCATTGTCGAGGGCATCCGCGAGCAGCAGTTCACCGGTTTCGAGCGCATGCAGCCGATGCCGGGCTTCGCCGACAAGCTCAGTGACGAGCAGCTCGCCGACCTGATCAACTACCTGCGTCAGGCCTGGGGTGGCTTGCCGGGCGACATGGGCGTACAACAGGTCGCTCAACTCAAGGCGGAGTGAGTCGTGCAGCATCTCGATCTGCAAGTGGTTCGCCAGGCGCTCCAGTGGTCCAACGCCGGGCAGCGTGTGTGGCTGTGCAGCGTGCTCTTCACCTACGGCTCGGCGCCCCGCGCGCCGGGTTCGCTGCTGGCGGTCAACGCCAGCGGCCAGTGGGTGGGCTCGCTGTCGGGCGGCTGTGTCGAGGATGACTTCCTCGAACGCGTCGCTGAAGGCGAGTTCAGTGAGCCGGTGGTTGTCGTGCGCTATGGCGACGGCACCGATACCCGCAGCAACATCCGCCTGCCCTGTGGCGGCATCCTCGACGTGCTGGTGGAAAACCTCGCGCCCGATTGCGACGTGCAGGCCCACCTGCGCGAACTGGAATCGGCGCTGCTCGGCCAGCGCCGCCTGCTGCGCGAAGTGAACCTGCGGGATGGCAGCCGCCGCCTGAGCGACGACCACGAGCATGGCCCGCGCGTCGAGCGTGACGAAGCCCGCGTGCTGCTGCGCGTCGGTGCTGCCCAGCGCTTGCTGCTGGCCGGTTACTCCAGCGTCGCGCATTTCTGTGCGGAGTTCGGCAAGGGCCTGGGCTTCGAAGTCATCCTCTGCGACCCGCGCGAAGAAGCGCTGGACGGCGTGGTGCTGGACGGCATCGAAATCCGCCGCGAACTGCCGTCGATCTTCATCGCCAACGGCGGCTGCCACGCGGACACTGCCGTGGTCGCCCTGACCCACGACCCGAAGATCGACGACCTGGCGATGCTCGAAGCGGTGCGCACCGAGGCCTTCTACATCGGCGTCATGGGCTCGCGCACCACCTCCGAGAAGCGCCGCGAACGCCTGCACCGTATCGGTGGCCTGAGTGAAGCCGAGCTGGCGCGCATCCATGCGCCGATTGGCCTGAACCTCGGCAGCAAGACCCCGGCAGAAATCGCCCTGGCCGTACTGGCCGACATCCTGCGTACCCGCAGCGGCATCGCCCGCGAGGCGCTGTGACGGTTGTGGCGCTGGTCCTGGCCGCCGGCCAGGGCTCGCGCTTCGGCGCGGACAAGCGCCGCGCGTCCCTGCCCGACGGGCGCAGCCTGCTCGCCCACAGCGTCGAGCGGGCTCAGGCGGTATTCGATGAAGTGCGCGTGGTGTTGCGTGATGGCGAGCGGGCGGAGGATTTCGGTCTGCCTGCCGGCTGCCGGGTTATCCACAGTCCGGATGCGGCGCTCGGCATGGGGCACAGTCTGGCAGCTGGAGCAGCTTCGCTGAGCAACTCTCCCGCGCAGGCCGTGGCCATCCTGCTGGGCGACATGCCCTGGATCGCCACGCAAACCTTGCGGGCGCTATCCGAGGCTGCCAGTACTTCGACCATTCTCTTCCCGCTTCACAATGACCAGCGCGGCCACCCCGTGCTGTTCGGCCGCGAGTTCTGGACGGAGCTGACACAGCTCACTGGTGATGAAGGCGCCCGGACGGTGGTCCAGGCGAACCGCGATCGTTGCGTCACCCTGGAAGTTGCCGACGCGGGCGTGCTCCGTGACGTCGACACGCCGGACGCCTTGCGCTCCTGACCGGGTTCGCGAGCAAGCTCGCTCCTACAGGATTGGCGCCAGCGCTCCCATTGTAGGAGCGAGCTTGCTCGCGAACCGCCCTGCGGTGATCAATTCTGCGCCAACCACTGCCCGATGCGCGGCCAGATTTCCAGGCTGGCATTGCGCGACAGCAGCAGCCGGTTATGGCTGTAATCCTCCCGCGCCCCCGTCGCCCGGCCGAACAGTTCCAGCTTCGCCTGCGTCCCGCCAAAGGCTTTCACCAGCGCATCGCAACCCGCGAGCGGTGCAATGAAGGTATCGCCACTGCCCGCGACGCCCAGTACCGGCAACTCGACGCTGCCCAGCCCGGCCAGATAATCGAAGCCGTCCAGGGAATCGAACCGCCGCCGGAAATTCCACTGGCACCACTGCCGCATCAGCCGCGCACTCTCCGCCTCGGGTCCGACGCTCTTCGCGCGGCTGGGCGCGATGCGCCGCCAGCGCAGCATCCAGTCGAACGCCTGGAGCGCCAGCCAGTGCCGAGGGCTGGCGCCGGCCGCCGTAGCCTGGGAGCCGATCAGGACCACCGAGCGTAGCCGCCGCCGAGCCAGCTCGGGATTGCGCGCCGCCCACATCGAGACGATCAGCCCGCCGCCGGAGTGCCCGATCCAGTGCAGTGCCGTCTGCCCGGTGCGCTGGCTTACCGCGTCGAGAATCGCCGGCACGTCCTGCTCGGCCACGTCGTCGAAGCTGTGGAGGAAGTCGTTGTGTCCGCTGTCGCCATGTCCGCGCCAATCGAACAGCCAGCAGGCGAAGCCACGGCTGGCGAGATGATTGGCCAGCCCCAGGCAGCTGCGGTGGTTGGAGAAGGTGCCATGGGTTAGCACTACTGGCACGCCGTCCGCCGGGCCTACGCGGCGCAGGGCGAGATCGACGCCGTCGGCGGTGCGGATCAGTTCGGGCAGGGCGGCTTCTTGTGCGGTCATGGCGCGCGTCCGGGTTGGGGGCGATCCATGCTGCTACCGGAAGCGGTGCAAGGCAATCCGCTTCGATGGGTCAGTCGGCCCAGTCTTCCAGCATGAGGCCTTCGATACGCTCGAACTCGCGAGTGTTGTGCGTTACCAACGTTGCACCCAGAGCCAGGGCGTGGCAGGCGATCCACAGGTCGTTGGCACCGATCGGCGTACCGGCCAGTTTCAGCCGCGTAAAGTGCACTGCGTAGTGTTCGCAAAGGCTGGGAGTGCCGTCGTAGATCACCGGTACCTGGCGTGTCAGGCGCTCCAGCTGGCGCAGGACTTCGGCCTTGCGCGAACTGCGCTCCGCACCCTTGAGCAGCTCGGCATAGGTGAAGAACGACATATTCAGCGAAGCCTCGGCAGGAAGGGCGCTGACGCGCTGCGCGACTGACTCCGGCCGGTTCTTCAACAGGTAGATCAGGATGTTGGTATCGAGCAGGTACTTCACAGCTCGTCCCGGTCCTGGGCTGGCGGCTGGTCGCGCTGTTCTGCTTCCAGGGCTTCGATGAAGTCATCATCGAAGCCCTGCAGCGCTTCCATCAGCGCGGCGCCGCGATCCTGCGCAATGGGGTGGATGACCAGGTCGCCGTTGTCCTTGCGTGTGATTTCCACACTGCTGACATCCAGGCGGAATTCCTGGGGAATCCGCACTGCCTGGCTATTGCCGTTCATGAACACGCGGGTGGTGAGGGTGGAAGTCGGCATGGGTACGCCCCTCCGTTGTGTGTACGTGTGCGTGTGTATTCTGCCGCCTGCTCAAGATTTGAGCAAATGCCCCTGGCTATTTGGTCGCTTTCAGCACCACGAATTTCGGATTTGCCGCCACCTGCTCGACGCCGCGGAACAGGCGTTTGAGCTTGGCGTGGTAGCCCAGGTGGCGGTTGCCGACGATCCACAGCTCGCCGCCGGTGACCAGCGCGGCGCGGGCCTGCTGGAACATGCGCCAGGCGAGGAAGTCGCCGACCACCTGCTGCTGGTGGAAGGGCGGGTTGCACAGGATCAGGTCCAGGGAGTCGGCTGCCTGGCTGGCGAGGCCGTCGTCGGGGTGGATATCCACAGGGCGGTCGCCGAGGGCGGCCTGCCAGTTTTCCCGCGCGGACTGCACCGCCATGTACGACTCGTCCACCAGCGTCAGTTCGGCTTGCGGGTTCAGCAGGGCGAAGGCGATGCCCAGCACGCCGTTGCCGCAGCCCAGGTCCGCCGCGCGCACGGCGTGGTGCACCTGCGGCAGGTGCGGGAGGAAGGCGCGGGTACCGATGTCCAGGCCTTCGCGGCAGAACACGTTGGCGTGGTTCAGCAGCGTCAGCGCCGGTTTGTCCAGGCGGTAGCGGGTGGGGTAGGGCGACTTCGGTACTGGTCGCTGCTCGGCGGTGGCCACGAGCAGACGGGCTTTCTTCACTGCCAGCGAGGCCTGCATCGGGCCGATGTACTTTTCCAGCAGGTCGCCGGCGGCGCGCGGCAGGTGCTTGATCATGCCGGCGGCGACCACCTTCGCCCCCGGCGCGAGCTGGTCGTGCAGGCGGATCAACTGTTCCTCCAGCAGTGCCAGCGTCTTGGGCACGCGCACCAGTACGTGGTCGAACGGGCCTTGCGGGAGGTCGCTGGCGGGCACGAAGGTCAGCGGCGCTTCGGTGAGGCCGTTGCGTTCGAGGTTGCGCTGCAGGGCGATGAAGCCCAGGTGCGAGTCGCCGCTGCTGGTCAGGCGCACATGGGGCGCGAGACTGGCGGCGAGGGCGCCGAAGCTGTCGTTGAGCACCAGCACCCGGCTCTCCGCGCTGACACCCTGCTCGTGGAGATGGCTGAGCAGGTACTCATCGGCCGCATCGAAGGCCTGCAGCGGGTCTTCGCGCTGTTCGGGGTGACGGACCAGATCGAGCTGGGCGAAGGGGCTGGCGAGGACAGGCATGGGACTCTCGAACGGGCGTTTCGGGTGAATGGCTCCGACGACCGCCGTCGGTCGGCCGGAAAGCGCAAATTATCGCCTATCCGCGGGGCTTTCGTCTGCGTTGTGCCCCGGCGAGCGATGACCACAAGCCTTGCGGGTGTTTCTTGCGCCGCCAATACGGGAAAATGGGCGGGTTCTTGAGAAAGGAGCGGACGATGACCGCCAGCGAAGAGAAGTTCACCCGCCAGACCCTGCTGGACGTGCAGACACTCACCCCGAGCCTGTTCACCCTGCGCACCACCCGCGACAGCGGCTACCGCTTCCGCGCTGGGCAGTTTGCTCGCCTGGGCGTGTACAAGCCCAGCGGCAGCATCGTCTGGCGTGCCTACTCGATGGTTTCGGCGCCCCACGATGAATTCCTCGAATTCTTCTCCATCGTGGTGCCGGACGGGGAGTTCACCAGCGAACTCAGCCGTCTGAGCGTCGGTGACCAGTTGCTGGTGGACCGCCAGGCCTTCGGCTTCCTCACCCTCGACCGCTTCCCCGATGGCCGCGACCTCTGGCTGCTGGCCACCGGCACCGGGCTGGCGCCGTTCCTGTCGATCCTGCAGGACTTCGAGGCGTGGGAGCGCTTCGAGACCATCAAGCTGGTCTACAGCGCCCGCGAGGAAAAGGAGCTGGCCTACCGCGAACTGATCGCCAGTTTCGCCGGAATGGAGCATCTGGCAGAGCACATCCACAAGCTGCAATTCATCCCGGTGGTTACCCGCGAGAGCGTTCCCGGCTGTCTGAATGCGCGGATCACCACGCTGATCGAGAATGGTGAGCTGGAGCGTGCCGCCGGTCTGGAGCTCAGCCCCGAGCATTCGCGCGTGATGCTCTGCGGCAACCCGCAGATGATCGAGGACACCCGCACCGTGCTGAAGGCGCGCGGCATGAGCCTGGCGCTGACGCGCAAGCCCGGGCAGATCGCCGTGGAGAATTACTGGTAGGAAGGATCGGGTTGCTCACCCCGCCGTCGCGACGGGGTGAGCCGGGCATATCAGGGGGCGCGGTTGCGCTGTTCCTTGAGCAGGTCGCGGATTTCGCTCAGCAGTTCCTGGTCCTTGGTCGGAGCTGCCGGTGCGGCTTCTTCCTCACGCTTGAAGCGGTTGATGGCCTTCACGCCCATGAAGATGGCGAAGGCGACGATCACGAAGTCCAGGCAGGTCTGGATGAACTTGCCGTAGGCCATCACGACCGCAGGCGTATTGCCTTCGGCGGCCTTGAGGGTGATCGCCAGGTCGGAGAAGTCCACGCCCCCGATCAGCAGGCCGATGGGCGGCATGATCACGTCGCCGACGAACGATGTGACGATCTTGCCGAAGGCGGCGCCGATGATGATACCGACGGCCATGTCGACCACGTTGCCCTTGACGGCGAAAGCCTTGAACTCGCTAAGCAGACTCATGCAGGAACTCCTTGTAACAGAGGGGGACAGGTGGGCAGTTTAGCGGCCCGCCGCGACCTGATCATCCCGAATCGTTGCATGACCGGCGGTGCTGGGCGCTTTTGCCGGGTGGTCTAGGCTTATCGGGCAACCCATCCATTTAAGGAGGTCCGCCATGCCGCTCGAGCATCATCCGTTGTCCCGCGAATTTCCCGACCAGAAGGCACTGATGACCCGGTTGCACGGGAAGGACGCCACCTTCACCCGCTTGGCTGCCAGCTACGAGGAGCTGGACAGGAAGATCTACGACATCGAGGACGGCCGCCAGGCGATGGACGACCTCGCTCTCAACTCCCTCAAACTGCAACGCGTGACACTGAAGGACGAAATCGCCGATCTGCTCAAGCGATCCAGTTGAGCTTGATCGGTATCAAGGGTGTGGGGCGGAGCGAGGCGTAGGCTCCTGTCATCCATTTCCAACCGGTGCCACCGCCATGCGCAAAGCCATTTCGTCCTCTGGCAAGTCCGTCACCAAATCCAATCAACGTAACGTCGAAGCCCTCCGTGCCCAGGAGCGCCTGGTTCGCCTGAAGCTGCAATACGAGCTGCTGGACCAGCGCATTGGTCGGGTGGAGGAGGGCGTCGAGCGCCCCGACGGTACCCTGGCCTCGCTGCTCATGCGCCGCGAAAGCCTCAAGTACGATATGGAGTGCCAGTATCGCCGCCTGGCGAGCTGAACCGCTCCGCCCGATTGGCTATGATGCGGGCTTTGTCTTCGACGGAGTCCGCTCATGGCCAAGGCCAAGCGCATGTACGGCTGCACCGAGTGCGGCGCCACCTACCCCAAATGGGCTGGGCAGTGCCCTGATTGCGGCGCCTGGAACACCCTGGTCGAGACCGTCGTCGACACCACGCCCACCGGCGGCTCCGGCGGCACTTCCGGTCGCGGCGGCTGGGCCGGCCAACAGGCCAACATCAAGACCCTCGCCGAAGTCAGCGTCGAAGAAATGCCGCGCTTCACCACCGCCTCGGCGGAACTGGATCGCGTGCTCGGCGGCGGCCTGGTCGACGGCTCGGTGGTGCTGATCGGCGGCGACCCCGGCATCGGCAAGTCCACCATCCTCCTGCAGACCCTCTGCAACGTCGCCGCGCGCCTGCCGGCGCTCTATGTCACCGGTGAGGAATCCCAGCAGCAGGTCGCCATGCGCGCCCGGCGCCTGGGCCTTCCGGAGGACAAGCTCAAGGTCATGACCGAGACCTGCATCGAGAGCATCATTGCCACCGCGCGCCACGAGCAGCCCAAGGTGATGGTGATCGACTCGATCCAGACCATCTTCACCGAGCAACTGCAATCGGCCCCCGGTGGCGTCGCCCAGGTGCGCGAGAGCGCGGCGCTGCTGGTGCGCTTCGCGAAGCAGAGCGGCACGGCGATCTTCCTGGTCGGCCACGTCACCAAGGAAGGCGCACTGGCCGGTCCGCGCGTGCTGGAGCACATGGTCGATACCGTGCTGTATTTCGAGGGCGAGTCCGATGGCCGCCTGCGTCTGTTGCGGGCGGTGAAGAACCGCTTCGGTGCGATCAACGAACTGGGCGTGTTCGCCATGACCGATCGCGGCCTGAAGGAAGTTTCCAACCCCTCGGCGATCTTCCTGACCCGTGCCCAGGAGTCGGTGCCGGGCAGCGTGGTCATGGCCACCTGGGAAGGCTCGCGGCCGATGCTGGTGGAAGTTCAGGCGCTGGTGGACACCAGCCACCTGGCCAACCCGCGCCGCGTCACCCTGGGCCTCGACCAGAACCGCCTGGCCATGCTGCTGGCGGTGCTGCACCGCCACGGCGGTATCCCGACTTACGACCAGGACGTGTTCCTCAACGTGGTGGGCGGGGTGAAGGTGCTGGAAACCGCATCGGACCTGGCGCTGATGGCAGCGGTGATGTCCAGCCTGCGCAACCGGCCGCTGGATCACCAATTGCTGGTGTTCGGCGAGGTCGGCCTGTCCGGTGAGGTGCGTCCGGTGCCCAGCGGCCAGGAGCGTCTGAAGGAAGCGGCCAAGCACGGCTTCAAGCGCGCCATCGTACCCAAGGGCAACGCGCCGAAAGAGGCGCCGCCAGGCTTGCAGGTGATTGCGGTGACTCGCCTGGAGCAGGCGCTGGATGCGTTGTTCGAGTAGGTCCGCTTCAGCGTTGGTGATGAGCAATCGCGGACGGAGTCCGCTCCTACGCCCAGGCTGGCATTTTCGTAGGAGCGGACTCCGTCCGCGATCGGGTGATGGCGACTCGCGATCTCAATGCTCGCTGAGCAGCGTCAGTTCCCGCTCCAGCAGCGATTCGTCGCCCAGGTTGAGCTCCACCAGCCGCCGCAGGTGGCTGATGGATTCCAGGTCGATGTGCTTGCAGTTGAAGCCCAGCAGGCCCTCGCGCTCCCAGGCCAGGTCCGCCTCCATGTAGACGTTGACGTCGAAGCCCAGGTAGATGCGCACCTGCACCGGCTCGCCGGCTACCACCTCCCAGTGCTCGGGGCGTTCCACCAGCACACCCTGCAGCGACAGGTCGAGCAGGGTGACCTTCCAACGGTGGTCGCCCTGGCTGATTTCCGTGCCGGCATCGAAGGCGATGCGCTGGAAGCGCCGGCGCTCGGCGTGATCGTCAGTCATTGTCGTGGCTCTCCGGCCGTTTCTGCTTTGCCTCACTATAGACCTCCCCATGGAGAAAGCCTCGGTAATGCGTCGTACGCCATTTTCCGAGCTTTCGTCCGTCAGCCACGTCCGCTGCGGGTTTGACAGCCCGCAGTCGCTCGCCAAAGCTCTTGGGGCGTCAATCCAATACCTATTGTGGAGTGCAGAACATGGATAAGAAGTTCGTATGCAAGGGGCTGATTCTCGGGGTGCTGAGCGCTGCCAGTCTGCTGGCGCATGCCGATGAGGCAGGGCAGAGCGGCCACGGCTGCGGCTGGGGCAACATGGTCTTCGAAGGTCAGCGCGGCCTGTTCCCGCACCTGCTGGCCACCACCACCAACGGCACCTCGGGCAATGCCACCTTCGGCCTGACCTCGGGCACCAACGGCTGCGATGCCAAC
Organism: Pseudomonas sp. B1-22; assembly: GCF_050474425.1. NCBI lineage: Bacteria > Pseudomonadati > Pseudomonadota > Gammaproteobacteria > Pseudomonadales > Pseudomonadaceae > Pseudomonas > Pseudomonas sp. B1-22. The sequence goes on from NZ_JBCHVH010000003.1 coordinate 667,210, forward strand.
CAGCGCATCGGCTACGGCGGTCGCTCGATCTTCGCCATGAACGGCATGCTCGACAACATCGCCGAGAACATGGCCCAGGGCCATGGCGATGCGCTGGACGCCTATGCCGTACTGCTCGGCATCCCCACCCAGGACCGCGCGCACTTCGCCCAGGTCACCCAGCAGCACTTCGGTGAGATCTTCACTTCGCAGAACGCCACCGGCGAAGAGGTGTTGAACAACACCCTGGCGGTGATGAGTCGCGACCAGGTGCTGGCGCAGTACGCCAAGCAACCGGCCTGATCCTTTGGCTCGACCCGAAAGCCCGCCGCCTGGCGGGCTTTTCATTGGTGCGGCGCGCCGCCAGACGGTATTTGACTTCGGGCAATAAGCGCGTAACCGCTCTAGACTAAGGTCGTATGAATAGGTCGCGGGAAAGGACTAGAATTTTTCTGCGAATTCTCGCCTTCAAACTGTCGGAAGCCTCGCTATGAACAATAACAACAGCCTGCTACGTCACCTCGCCTGGCTGGCGGTGGCGATAGTCGGTGCCTTTGCCTTGGGAGTCGTGGCACTGCGTCGCGGCGAAGCCATCAACGCACTGTGGATCGTCGTCGCGGCGGTTGCCATCTATCTGGTCGCCTACCGCTACTACAGCCTGTTCATCGCCACCAAGGTGATGCAGCTGGATCCCAATCGAGCGACCCCCGCGGTCCTCAACAACGACGGCCTGGACTACGTCCCGACCAACAAGCACATCCTCTTCGGTCACCACTTCGCCGCCATCGCCGGCGCCGGCCCGCTGGTCGGACCCGTGCTCGCCGCGCAGATGGGCTACCTGCCCGGTACGCTCTGGCTGATCGCCGGCGTGGTACTGGCCGGTGCCGTGCAGGATTTCATGATTCTGTTCATCTCCAGCCGCCGCAACGGCCGCTCGCTGGGTGAACTGGTGCGCGAGGAAATGGGGCAGGTGGCGGGGACCATCGCTCTGTTCGGCGCGTTCCTGATCATGATCATCATCCTCGCGGTGCTCGCGCTCATCGTGGTGAAGGCCCTGGCCGACAGCCCGTGGGGCATGTTCACCGTGCTGGCGACCATTCCGATCGCGATCTTCATGGGCGTGTACATGCGCTACATCCGCCCGGGCCGCATCGGCGAGATTTCCGTGGTCGGCGTGGCCCTGCTGCTGGGCTCCATCTGGATGGGCGGGCAGGTTGCCGCCAGCCCCGAATGGGCACCGGTCTTCACCTTCCACGGCGTGCAGATCGTCTGGATGCTGATCGCCTACGGCGCCATCGCCTCGGTGCTGCCGGTATGGCTGCTGCTGGCCCCGCGTGACTACCTGTCGACCTTCCTGAAGATCGGCACCATCGTCGCCCTGGCCATCGGCATCCTGATCGTCTCGCCGGATCTGAAAATGCCGGCCCTGACCCAGTTCACCGACGGCACCGGCCCGGTGTGGAAGGGCGGCCTGTTCCCGTTCCTGTTCATCACCATCGCCTGTGGCGCGGTGTCCGGCTTCCACGCGCTGATCTCCTCGGGCACCACGCCCAAGCTGCTCAACCGCGAGCCCGACGCCCGCTACATCGGCTACGGCGGCATGCTGATGGAGTCCTTCGTGGCCATCATGGCGATGGTCGCCGCCTCGGTGATCGAACCGGGCATCTACTTCGCCATGAACAGCCCGCCGGCCGTGGTCGGTGCCGACGTCAACGCGGTGGCCGCGACCGTCAGCAGCTGGGGCTTCGCCATCACGCCGGACGTGCTGGCGCAGACCGCCAAGGACATCGGCGAAACCACCATCCTGGCCCGTGCCGGTGGTGCGCCGACTCTCGCCGTGGGCATCGCGCACATCCTTCACCAGGTACTGCCGGGTGAGAACACCATGGCCTTCTGGTACCACTTCGCGATCCTCTTCGAGGCGCTGTTCATCCTCACCGCGGTGGACGCCGGTACCCGTGCCGGTCGCTTCATGTTGCAGGACCTGCTGGGCAACTTCGTCCCGGCCATGAAGAAGACCGACTCCTGGGGCGCCAACATCGTCGGTACCGGCGGTTGCGTCGCGCTGTGGGGCTGGCTGCTGTACCAGGGCGTGGTCGACCCGCTGGGCGGCATCAACACCCTGTGGCCGCTGTTCGGCATCTCCAACCAGATGCTTGCCGGTATCGCGCTGATGCTCGCCACCGTCGTGCTGATCAAGATGAAGCGCCAGCAGTACGTCTGGGTGACTGCCTTCCCGGCTGCCTGGCTGCTGATCTGCACCAGCACCGCCGGCCTGATCAAGCTGTTCGACAGCAATCCGGCCGTCGGCTTCATCGCCCTGGGCAAGAAGTACGCCGCGGGTCTAGACGCCGGGCAGATCATCGCCCCGGCCAAGGATATCGGCCAGATGCAGGCCGTAATGATGAACGCCTACATCAACGCCGGCCTCACCGTGCTGTTCCTGCTGGTGGTGCTCAGCGTGCTGGTGTACTCCATCAAGGTCGGCGCCAGCGCCTGGACTAAGAAGGAGCGCACCGACAAGGAAGCCCCCTTCCAGCCGATTCCGGACGCTTGATGGAGGTTCAGTATGTTCAATGACCTCAGCCGCATGGGTAAGTATCTCGGGCAGGCCGCGCGCATGCTGGTCGGCATGCCCGATTACGACACCTACGTTCAGCACATGCAGAACAAACACCCGGACAAGACTCCGATGACCTACGAGGAGTTCTTCCGCGAGCGCCAGGAAGCGCGCTACGGTGGCGGCAAGGGGCGACCGATCCGCTGCTGTTGACGCAATGAAACTGGCTGCGTGGCCGATGCTGCGTTGCCAGCGGCCGGAAAAATGCTCATCTACTGCAGTAGACTCCGCTTTTTCCGAGCACTGGCGCCTTGTCTCGGCTGCCTCGCCGACGTTTCATTAATCGTTGGACGGGCCGCGAGCGATCGCGGCCCGTTTTCATTTCTGCCTGTTTTCAATTCTGATTGCCTGGATGTTCCCATGACCGATTCCGCAAGCACACCGCAGATTCCGGTGACCGTCCTCACCGGCTTCCTCGGGGCGGGCAAGACCACCCTGCTCAAGCACATTCTCAAGGCCGAGCATGGCCTGAAGATCGCCGTGATCGAGAACGAATTCAGCGACACGCCCATCGACGGCCAATTGCTGGGCGATGACGCGGTGCAGGTGATGACGCTGTCCAACGGCTGCGTCTGCTGCACCATCAATACGGACCTCGAGCGTGCGCTGTACGTGCTGCTGGAGCGTCGCGACAACGGCGAACTGGACTTCGACCGCGTGGTGATCGAGTGCACCGGCCTGGCCGACCCGGCGCCGGTGGCGCAGACCTTCTTCGTCGACGAAACCCTGCGCGAGCGCTACCTGCTCGACGGCATCATTACGCTGGTGGACGCGGCCAACGCCGACCGCCACCTGCAGGAGGCCATCGCCCAGGCCCAGGTCGGCTTCGGCGACCGCGTCCTGGTGAGCAAGGGCGACCTGGTGTCGCCGGAGCAGTACGACGCGCTGGTGGAGCGCCTGCAGCGCATCAACCGCCGCGCCGAGATCCATCCGGTGAAGCATGGCGCCATCGAACTGGAGCGCCTGTTCGACGTGCGCGGTTTCAACCTCAACGCCGACGTCGGCCTGCGTCCGCTGCTGCGCCCGGTGCGTCCGGCGGCGGACACCACCGACCGCATCACCACCCTGGTGCTGCGCAGCGAGCGTGCGCTGGACATCGAGCGCCTGAGCGCCTTCATGGACGATCTGCTGCAATGGCACGGTAACTCGCTGCTGCGCTACAAGGGCGTGCTGAATATTGCCGGCGAAGCACGGCGCCTGGTGTTCCAGGGCGTGCTGCGGCTCTATGGCTTCGACTGGGATACCGAGTGGAAGAGCGACGAGACGCGCGAGAGCGTGATCGTCTTCATCGGTGACAACCTGCCGGAAGAGCAGATCCGCCAGGGCTTCGAAGCCATCACCGGCGGACCTGCCGCCTGAACGAAAACGCCCGGCCAGTGCCGGGCGTTTTTCATGGGCCGGATAGTTCGTGGCGCCCATTGTAGGAGCGGGCCATGCCCGCGATCGCGCGCATGGCGCGCTCCTACAAAGTCCGCAGGACTCACCCGCCGATCAGATGCTTGAGCGGATGGTAATCCGCCTTCAGGTTCCCCGCCGCCTTGATGATCGCCTGCTCGATGGCATTCAGGTGCATGCAGGTCAGTTCGATGGCCGCCGCCTGGTTGCCCGCCTCGATGAATTCGATCAACCGCAGGTGCTCGTTGCCCCGGCAGGTCTCGTGGTGTCCATCGTCCAGGGTCGTGGCGTAGAGCGAGGCGCGCTCGATCAGCTTGCGGAAGAAGTCCAGCAGCACCGGGTTGCCCAGCGCCGCCGCCAGCTTCAGGTGAAACTCGCCGAGCAGGTGGACGAACTGCGCATGGTCATGGTCGTGGGCCGCGTCTTCCAGCGCCACGTGGTCGCGCAGGTCCTGGAAGATCGCGCTGTCGGCGCGGCGGCAGAGTTCGCTGACGATGCCGATCTCGATCAACCGCCGCGTTTCGAACAGCGAGCGGATCTCCTCGTCGCTGGGTAGCGACACCCAGGCGCCCTTGTTGAGCGCGGAGGACACCAGCCCGTCCGCCTCCAGTTGCTTGAGCGCCGCGCGCACCGAAGTGCGGCTGACCTTGAACAATTCTGCCAGCGCCGCCTCGCCGAGCTTCATGCCCGGGCGCAGGCTGCGTTTGCTGATTGCCTCGTAAACCCCCTGGTAGACGCGTTCCACCGTGGACTCGGGGTGATTCTCCGCCATGAGCGACTCCGTCTCTTTCTTGACCCTGGAAAGGATGCCGCAAATCCGTCCGTGCAAAACCAGTTGCAGAAGAAAAATACATCAGTTATTTCTAGGTTGCATTCAAATATTGCATACAAAAACAAGAGGAATGCACCAAAATGAATCACTCGTCGTCAGTCGAGATCCGTCGGGTCAGCAAACGCTACACCGATGATCCGAACGTCGCCCCCGCCCTCAACGAGGTCTCGGTCGATATTGCCCATAACGAGTTCTTCACCTTGCTGGGGCCGTCCGGCTGCGGCAAGACCACGCTGCTGCGCAGCATCGCCGGCTTCGAGAACGTCACCTCCGGCGACATCCTCGTCGGTGGCGAGCGGGTCAACGACCTGCCTCCGTACCGCCGGCGCATCAATACCGTGTTCCAGAGCTACGCACTGTTCCCGCACATGACGGTGTCGGAGAACATCGCCTTCGGCCTGGAAATGCAGGGCCTGTCCCGTGGTGAAATCCCCAATCGCGTGAAGGAGATGCTGGCGCTGGTGCAGATGGAGCACCTGGCGCGGCGCAAGCCGGCCGAGCTGTCCGGCGGTCAGCAGCAGCGCGTGGCCCTGGCCCGTGCGCTGGCGCCCAAGCCCTCGGTCCTGCTGCTCGACGAGCCGCTGTCCGCGCTGGATCTGAAGCTGCGCAAGGAGATGCAGGTCGAACTCAAGCGCGTGCAGGAAGAGGCGGGCATCACCTTCATCTTCGTCACCCACGACCAGGAAGAAGCGCTGACCCTGTCCGACCGCATCGCCGTGATGTCCCACGGCAACATCATGCAGATCGGCACCCCCAACGAGATCTACGAGCGTCCGCGCCATCGCTTCGTCGCGCAGTTCATCGGCGACATCAACTTCCTCCCCGGCCAGATGCGCCAGGGTGCTTTCCACCCCAACGCGATGCCGGCGGAAATCCCCTGCCAGGTGCCCGACGGGCTGGACCAGAACAGCGTGCAGCTGGCTTTCCGCCCGGAGCGCTCGAAGCTGGTCGATCCGTCGCAGCCGCACCATCTGCGCGCGGTGATCGAGACGGTGATGTATGTCGGCACCGCCACGCTGTACCGCTGCCGCCTGCCCGATGCCTCGCAGATCACCCTGCGCGAAAGCAACGAAGGCGGTCGTGCCCGCGACGTCGGCGAGGCCGTGGCAGTGCACCTGCCGCCCCAGGCCTGCCTGCTGATGGAGGCCTGACCATGACCGAGTCGCCCACCACCCGACGCCTGTTGCTGCTCAGCCCGGTGGCGCTGACCTTGCTCGGGCTGATCGCCATCCCGCTGGCGATCATGGGTTACATCAGCCTGCTGCCGCGCAACCTCTACGGTGGCGTCGACTGGCACGCCGACTGGCAGATCCAGAGCTACGTGCAGCTGTTCTTCCAGGAGGACTTCGACGGCAACCTGGAGCTCAACTGGGTCTACGCCCAGGCGCTGCTGCGCTCGTTGTTCCAGGCCGGCGGCACCACGCTGCTGTGCTTCCTCTTCGGCTTCCCGGTGGCGCTGTGGATGACCAGCCTCAGCGAGCGCTCGCGCAATCTGATGGTGTTGCTGATCACCATCCCGTTCTGGACCAACCTGCTGATCCGCAACTACGCCTGGCTGATCATCCTGCGCGAGCACGGCTGGATCGCCCAGACGCTCAACGCGCTGTTCCCCCAGGCCGGCGGCATCACCCTGCTGTACAACGACTTCGCCGTCTGCGTGGGGCTGGTGTACAGCTTCCTGCCGTTCATGATCCTGCCGATCTACTCGACCCTGGAGAAGCTCGACTGGCGTCTGGTCGAGGCCGCCTATGACCTCGGTGCCAACCGCTGGAAGGCGCTGCGCCGGGTGATCCTGCCGCTGTCCATGCCCGGTGTGATCGCCGGCTCCCTGCTGGTGTTCGTGCCGAGCCTGGGCGCCTTCATCACCCCGGCCATCCTCGGCGGCGGCAAGACGCTGATGATCGGCAACCTGATCCAGCAACAGTTCGGCACCGCGCGCAACTGGCCCCTGGGCGGCTCGCTGTCGTTCCTGCTGCTGGCGATCATGCTGCTCGCACTGATCGCGTTCGCCCTGTATAGCCGCCGCGCCGCCAAGGCCGTCCACCTGGGAGGAGCCAACGCATGATCGCCCAGCACCTGAAGAAACTGCCCGGTACCCGCGAGACCAGTATCCTGGTCCTGGCCTACCTGTACCTGCCGATCCTCGTGCTGATCGGCTACAGCTTCAACGCCAACCGTTCGGCCACGGTGTGGACCGAGTTCTCCTTCGCCTGGTACGGCAAGATCGTGGTCAACCCGTCGATCCAGGCCGCCGCGTTCAACTCGCTGGTGGTGGCGGGCTTCGCTACCGTGCTGTCCACCGCTATCGCGCTGGCGGCGGCACTCGCCACTTCGCGGCCGTTCTACGGCCGGCGGCTGGTGGAAGGCGGGATCAACCTGCCGCTGATCCTGCCGGAGATCGTCATCGCGGTGGCCACGCTGCTGCTGTTCATGTCGCTGGGGATCAAGCTGGGCCTGATGACGGTGATCGTCGCCCACGTCGGCTTCTGCATTCCCTTCGCCTACCTGCCGATCCGCGCGCGCCTGAATGACCTGGACAAGAGCCTGCTGGAAGCCGCCGGCGACCTGTACGCCAGCCCCTACCAAGTGTTCCGCCGGGTGACCCTGCCGCTGCTGTGGCCGGCGGTGCTGTCCGGTGCGGTGCTGGCGTTCGTGGTCAGCCTCGACGACTTCATCATGACCTTCTTCGTCGCCGGGCCTGGTTCGACGACGCTGCCGGTCTACATCTTCTCGGCCATCAAGGCCGGGGTAACCCCCGAGATCAATGCGATCTCGACGCTCATGCTGGTGATTTCCATCGTCCTCGTGGTGCTGTCGTACTGGCTCGGCCAGCGCGGCAAACCGGACGCCTGATCAAGACTGCCGACCTTTCGCTCTTTCTGGAGAAAACGATGAAGTTGAATGCCCTGCGTCACGGCCTTGCCGGTTTGTCCCTCGCCCTGCTGGCCACTGGCGTCGCCCAGGCCGAGGAGCCCAAGCAGCTGTTCTTCTACAACTGGACCGACTACTACCCGGTGGAGCTGCTGGCCAAGTTCGAGAAGGAGACCGGCATCAAGGTCACCATGGACGGCTACGACAGCAACGAAACCCTGCTGGCCAAGCTGCAGGCCGGTGGTGCGGCATACGACGTGATCGTGCCGTCGCACTCGATCATGCAGACGCTGATCAAGCAGGACCTGCTGCTGGAGATCGACACGCCCAAGCTCGCCAACTTCCAGTACGTGAAGCCGGCCTTCCGCGACCCGGCCTTCGACCCGGGCCGCAAGTACTCGGCACCCTACCTGTGGGGCAGCACCGGTTTCTCCTACGACAGCGCGCGGGTGCCGGGCGGCAAGCTGGATGATTCCTGGAAGGAATTCTTCGAGCCGCGTCCGGAACTGCAAGGCCAGGTCGCTGCACTGGACACCCCGAGCAGCCTGATCAACGCCGCCGCGCACTACCTGAACGTCGACGAATGCACCGAGCGCCCGCAGGACGCCAAGAAGATTCTCGAACTGCTGCAGAAGCAGAAGCCCTTCCTGAAGATGTACAGCTCGGACAACACGGTGGACCGCATGGCCTCCGGCGAAGTGGTGCTGATGCAGAACTGGAACGGCTCCACCGCCCGCGCCACGCTGCAGAAGAGCACCATCAAGTACGTTTACCCGAAAGAGGGCGTGGCCTCCTTCCAGGACAACTTCGCTGTGCCCAAGAGCGCGCCGCACCCAGAGAACGCCAAGGTCTTCATCAACTGGATGATGAAGCCGGAGAACGCCGCCGCGGTGACCAACGCCATCGCCTATTCCAACGGCATCGAGACCGACAAGCTGCTCGACGCCAAGTGGAAGGTGATGGACGCCATCAACATGCCGCCGGAGTACGCACAGCGCCTGCGCCTGGAGAAGGAATGCAGCAACAAGTCCCGCGAGCTGCAGGATCGCATCTGGTCCAAGCTCAAGGGCTGATGGTTTGACCGGGCCCCGCGATTCGGGGCTCGCTCCTACACGTGTCGTCCAGATCCACCCCGTAGGGCGCATAAAGCGGAACGCTTTATCCGCCGTCGAGCTCATCGGCGGATAACCGCGAGCGGTTATTCGCCCTACGTCTTTTATCCGATTCTTGTTCGAGGTCCCCATGACCGACAGCTACTGGCTGCGCAACATCCGTCCGCTGGGCAATGCCGCGGAAGACTTCCTCATCCGTGACGGTCGCATCGCCGAGCGCCGCCCGGCGAGCAACACCACGCCGCAGGCCGGCGACTTCGACGGCGCTGGCCAGCTCCTGCTGCCGCCGCTGGTGGAAAGCCACTGCCACCTGGACAAGACCCTCTGGGGCCAACCCTGGCGCCCCAACAGCGCCGGCCCCACGCTCAAGGATTACATCGCCAACGAGCGCCGCGTGCTGCGCGAGATCGACGCGCCCATCGCCGCCCGCGCCGGCGCGCTGTTGGAGCAATGCATCGCCCGAGGCTCGCTGACCTTCCGCTGCCACGTCGACATCGACCCCGAGCTGGGTCTGCGCCATGTCGAAGCCATGATGGCGCTGCGCAAGCGCTACGCCGACCTGATCGACATGGAGTTCGTGGTCTTCCCCCAGACCGGCCTGGTCAGTCGCCCCGGCACCTCCGAGCTGATGCGCGAAGCGCTGGCGCTGGGCGTGGAAAACGTCGGCGGCCTCGACCCATGCGGCATCGACGACGACCCCATCGCCCAGCTGGATATCGTCTTCGGCCTGGCCGTGGAATTCGGCCGTGGCGTCGACATCCACCTGCACGACAAGGGCGAGCTGGGCCTTTGGCAGATCGCCCGCATCGCCGACTACACCGAGCGCCACGGCCTGCAGGGCAAGGTGATGATCAGCCACGCCTACTGCCTGGGCATGGCGCCCTGGGGGCAGGTCAAACCGCTGGCCGAGCGTCTGGCCAAACTGAAGATTTCGCTGATGAGCTCGGCACCGGCCGATACCCCGGTGCCGCCGTTCCTCGCCCTGCGCGAAGCGGGGGTGAACCTGTGCCTGGGCAGCGACGGCATCCGCGATGCGTGGTCGCCCATGGGCAACGGCGACATGCTCGAACGCGCCATGTTCCTCGCCTTCCGCTTCGACCTGTGCAAGGACGATGACCTCGCTGCCGCCTTCGACGCCGCCAGCGCCAGTGGCGCCCGGGCACTGGGCCGCGAGCCGGCGCGTATCGACGTCGGCGCGGCGGCGGACTTCCTCCTGCTGCCGGCGCAGACCATCGGCGAGGCCGTGGTCGCGCGTCCGGCGCAGCGCCAGGTATTCAAGGCCGGCAAGCTGATTGCCGAGCACGGGAAACTGCTGGAGTCGCGCCTGTGAGTGTTCCGCGCATTGGGCTGAAAGCCAGCTTCTTGGTCGGCTTCGATGGCCGCCAGCACGTGCTCTGGCGCCACGGCGAAGTGGTGTTCGAGGGCGGGAAGATCCTCTTCGTCGGACGCGGTTTCCCCGGCGAAGTCAGCCAGTGGATCGACTACGGCCACGCGCTGATCGGCCCCGGCTTCATCGACCTCGACGCCCTGGGCGATCTCGACTCCACCGTCCTCACTCTGGACAACGGCGCCGAGTGGAATATGGGCCGCGTCTGGTCCGAGGACTATCTGCGCGCCGGGCCGACCGAGTGCTACAGCCCGGACGAGGAACTGTTCAAGTACCGCTACGCCTTCACCCAGCTGATCCGCAACGGCATCACCACCGCCATGCCGATCACTTCCATGTACTACCGGCGCTGGGCCGAGCACTACGACGAATTCGCCGGGGTCGCTGCGCTATCCGGCGAACTCGGCCTGCGCACCTACCTCGGCCCCTGCTACATGAGCGGCATGACCTACGCCCGCGCCGACGGCAGCCCCGCGCAGCACTGGGACGAAGCCGCCGGTCTTGCCGGATTGAAGGAAGCCGAACGCTTCTTCCGCGACTTCGACGGCGCCCATAGCGACCTAGTGCGCGGCGCGCTGCTGCCCGACCGCATCGAAACCTGCACGCCCGCGCTGCTGGAGCGCACCGCCGCCGTACAGCGCGAACTGAACGCGCCGCTGCGCCTGCACTGCTGCCAGTCGCGTTACGAAGTGGAGCTGGTGCGCCGCCTGCGCGACACCTCGTCGCTGCAATGGCTCGACAGCCACGGCCTGCTCAACCCGCGCAGCGTGCTGCCCCACGGCATCCTGCACAGCGGCGAGCACGAGTTGCAGCGCCTTGCGGATACCGGCGCGAGCCTGGTGCATTGCCCGGTGGTGTTCGCCCGCGAAGGTGATGCGCTGGACTCGTTCGGCGCATACCGCGCGCGGGGCATCAACCTCGCCATGGGCACCGACACTTTCCCGGCGGACATGCTCGACAACCTGCGTCAGGGCCTGAACATTGCGCGGGTGAAGGAGGGCAATGCCGAGCACACGCGCATGCTCGATCTCTACAACGCGGCCACCCTCGGCGGTGCCCAGGCGTTGGGCCGCGACGATCTCGGCCGCCTCGCTCCAGGCGCTCGCGCGGACATCACCGTGTTCCGCCTCGGCGCCTTCCACCAGGGACCGTTCTTCGACCCGCTGAAGAACCTGTTCACCGCCGGGCGTGGCGACGACTGCATCGCCAGCTTCATCGACGGCCGCTGTGTGATGCAGGACGGCCAGGTGATCGGAGTCGACCATGCCGACCTGCAACGCCGCGCCGATGCGCTGTTCCAGAAGCAGATGCAGCACCATGCCGAGCGTGCCTTCGGCAATCCGCCGTGGCGCACGTTGTTCCATTCCGCGATTCCCTTTGCCGATGCCTACAGCGCCGAGGCACCGATGCTGGACGTTCGCTGAAGCAATGGACGCGGGAGAGCGCCACTGGGCTCAGCGCGTGGAACTGGCGTAACCGGCGTGCGCAAGACCCTGTAGGAACGCGCTTGCTCGCGAACCGCCCTGCGCCAGGGCAGCCGGTGATTCCGTTAGCGAGCAAGGGCTAGGCGCCCCCCTCGGTCCTGCAAGGAACTCCCCGCGCAAAAAGCAAAAACGCCCGGCAGAATGCCGGGCGTTTTCGTTTCCCTCGAACGCTTACTGCTGATGCAGTTTCCACGCATCCCCATGGGGAGCGGTGCCCTTGTCGTAGGGGCGGAACAGCGTCATGTAGACCAGGCCCAGCGCGATCACGATGCCACCCACCAGGATGATCCCGTAGTTCAGGTACCAGGGCGCATCCGGCGTGCGCGGCCAGGACATGTTGACGATCGCGAGGACGCCATAGATCTGGGCGGCGATATTTACCGGCCAGCCCCATTTACCCAGGGTGAAGGCGCCGCTCGGCTGCCAGCCACGGGCACGGGCGAACAGGGCGCCGGCGACGATCATCTGGAACGACAGGTAGATGCCGATGGCGGCGAAGCTGACCACGGTGCCGATGGCGTTCTGCAGGTAGAAACCGATGCAGACGATGGCGGCCGGGATCACGCCGCACACCACGAGGGCGGCGGTGGGCACATGCGTGTTCGGCGACAGACGCTGCAGCAGGCGGCTGCCCATGACCATCTCGTCGCGTGCGTAGGAATACAGCAGGCGACTGGCGGCAGCTTGCAGGCTGAGTACGCAGGAGACGAAGGAGACCAGGATAACCAGCATCACCAGGCGGGCACCGAGCGGGCCGAAGGCGTTGTCGAAGATGGTGGTCATCGGGTCCTTGTCGGTACCGGAGATCACCGCGCCAATGTCCGGCACTGCCAGGATCAGTGCCAGGGCGGCGAACATCGAGGCGCCACCGCCGATCCAGATGGTCATGCGCATGGCCTTGGGAATGCGTCGGCTCGGATTGGGCGTTTCCTCGGCGACATCACCACAGGCCTCGAAGCCATAGTAGAGGAACATCCCTGCCAGCGAGGCGGTGAGGAACGCCGGCCAGTAGGCGCCGTCGATGCGGATGTCGAAGGTGTTGAACAGCACGGATATCGGCTGGTGGCGTTCGAAGATCAGCAGGTAGCCGCCAATCACGATGGCGCCGATCAACTCGCAGAGGAAGCCGAACATGGCCACCCGCGCCAGCAGTTTGGTGCCGCTGAGATTGAGCAGCGTGGCAATCAGGGTCAGGCTCAGGCCGATCAGTGTGTTGGTGGCCGGGGTGGCCTCGTAGCCGAGCAGGGTGGCCACGTAGGGACCGGCGCCAAGGGCCACTGCGGCGATGGTTACGCACAGCGATACCGAATAGATCCAGCCAACCATCCACGCCCAGCGTTTACCCACAAGGCGTCGGGCCCAGGGGTAGACGCCACCGGAGATGGGAAACTGCGAAACCACTTCGCAGAAGATCAGGCACACCAGCATCTGCCCGATGCCCACCAGCAGGTAGGACCAGAACATCGGCGGGCCGCCTGCTGCCAGGCACAGGCCGAAGATGCTGTATACGCCGACCACCGGCGAAAGATAGGTGAAGCCCAGGGCGAAGTTCTGCCACAGGCTCATGCTGCGTTCGAAGTTGGAGGAATAGCCCAGCGCGCGGAGCTGTTCCGCGTCGCGGTCGACCGGGGCGAGACCGGGGTGGATCGGACTGTTCATCGTTATTATTCCTGTATGGCTATGCACGTTGGCATCGAACAGATGGATCGGGACTGGGGCCTTTGGGCCAAGGGTGACAACGGTGTAATCAAGGGCGGCCTGGCTGGCGGTAACAGTTCTGGACGCCTGCAGAGAGCAAGCACAGCCTATGCCATATTACATATGACTTAAAATGTTTTATTGCTTGAGCAGCACCGGGTCATGCTGATCCCTCGGGAAGCCTTGAACTAGAGCAGGACGTGCTGGCCGATGAGCAGGGCCCTTGCACGGCTCGACGCGGCTTACAGGGCTTGCAGGCACTTCGATCGAGGGCGGAAGTGGGCCGGGGTAACGCACAGTGCTCCTTTATGGAGCACTGTGATGGCTCAGGCTGCGTGGCGACGCTTGTCCGGCAGTTGCACCAGGGTCCAGTGCGCCGACTGTTCGGCGAGGCTGGCGCGTTGGCAGCGGGCATCGGTGGCGAAGCCCACGCTGGCCATCTCGCCGGCGGTGAAGTTGGCGGTATTGGCTGCCACGACGCGCCCTTCGCCGCTGATGATCAGGGCCTCGTGGTCAAGGCGCATGAGCTTGGCGGTGACTACCCGCTCGAAGCGATTGAGGGCTATGTCGGCGGCGGCCACGCCGATGAAGCGGTTGTCCACCAGCACCGGGCGGGAGAAGGTGAGGATGTACATGTCCTGGCCGTAGAGGTCGACATAGGGGCCGACCACGGTACTGCGTCCGCTCTCGCGTGGCGTGGCGAACCAGGGCATGGCGCGGTAGTCGTAGAAGTTCTCGCAGCGACGGTTGAAGTTCAGGCTCAGCGGCACGGTGCGCCCGCCGCTGCCGAGCTGGCGCCATTCCAGGTACATTTCCTGATCGTGCAGTACGCCGGGTTGCAGCACCACGCCGCAGCCCTGCAGGCAGGCTCCGGGCTGGGTCAGGCAACTTTCGATGAGCGGGCGCAGGCTGGCCAGCTCCGGCGAGGTGACCGGCTTGGTACCGGCGTCGCGCCAGATGCGCGCAATTTCCTCTGCCAGGGTATCGATCTGGGCAAAGATGTTACTGATCGACACGTCAATGCGCTGGGCGCACTCGTTCAATTCCTCGCTGCACTGCACGCTCGCCATAGCCTGGGTCTCTTGTAATAGGGGCTGATCGCACCTCTGCGGATAAAAATCCTAAATCAGAGGTTTTTGACGAGTAAAAAGGGGCAAGTGCTGTGCCAACTAGCTTGGCTCTTGGGCCAGAAGCTCCAGTTTCATGTCGATAAGGCGTTTTACGCCCCGATTCACATGAGCTTCGACCATGGCGCCGGCCAGGTTTGGATCGCCGGCTACGATCGCCTCGCGGATCGCCGCATGCTCCTGCTGGATGGTTTCCACGCTGGGCGCACCGGGCATCGGTAGCCAAAGCAGTTCGCCGATTTCCGCCTGCAGGCGGATTTCCGCGTGGGTGAGACGCACCGACTGCGAGGCTACGGCAATCTCGATGTGGAAGCGGGCATCGGCGCGACGGCGTTCGTGACGGCTGCCAGCCTTGCCCAGGGACTCGATGTAGTGCGCAAGCTGCTGGTGGTGTTCCCGCGAGGCGCGCTTGGCGGCCAGGCGCGCGGCGGTACCGGAAATGGCGATGTGCTCGTCGCAGAGATCGCGCAGGTCGATAGTGCTCAGTTCGTCGAGGCGGCCGAGGACGATCTCTGCTGGGATTTCTTCGATGGCGCGGATGAAGCTGCCGCCGTTTCGCCCGCGGCGAGTCTCGATGACGCCGCGTTGACGCAGATAGGCCAGCGCTTCGCGCAGGGTTACGGTGGCCACTCCGAATTGCATGGCCAGTTCAGTTTCGCTGGGCAATTGCTGGCCCTCGGCGAACAGTCCGAGGTCGATGGCATCCATCAGCCGACGGACCACTTCTTCGGTACGGCCTTCCTGGCGCAGGCGAATGAACGGGCCGGGAGCAGTGGGGGAGGATCCATTCATGCTGCGGTACGACCGCGGCGAGGCAGGGCGCCGGGGCCTGAACTCCTGTAGGGGACCGAAAGTGATAAGAGTTGGTGCAGTATAACCTCATACCCAGAGCTTAATGTTGAAAGCGGCCGCCCCGAAGGGCGGCCGTTTGCCACAACAGTTGTCAGAAGGGGTAGGGCAGGCTCGGCATCCAGTGCTGCCAGATGCGTTGCAGCTCGCCGTCGACCTTCAATGCGGCGAGGGCGGTGTCCACTTCGTCCAGCCATCGCGTCTGGCCGCGCCGTACCGCAATGCCCCAGCGATTGTGGGTGGGTACGCTGAAGCCGATGGCGAGATCGGCTTCCTCGGCCAGCGGCACCAGCGCCACGTCGTCGTCCACCAGGGCATCGATGTGACCATCGCGCAGGGCCTGGACCATATCCCCGAGCACGTCGTCACTGTCTCCGCCGAAGGGCACGGTGATGCAGCCTTCGAACGTTTCCGCCAGCGCCATGTTGAGGCTGTTGGCGATTGCCCCGACCTTCTTTCCGATGAGGTCCGCCGGGCTGCGCACGAGGCTGCCGCGCAGCACCATCACGGCCTCGTCGAACACCGCATAGGGGGCGGTGAAGTCGGCGAGGCTCATGCGGTAGGCAGAGATGCCCTGGCCACACAGCAGGATGTCGGCATCGCCGGCGTCCAGCGCCGGATAGAAGTCCGCCCAGTTGCGGTAGACGAATTCCGCTTCTCGACCCAGGCGTGCGGCCAGGGCACGGGCGACGTCGGATTCGTAGCCGTGACGGTAGCCGGCGGCGTCCTTGTGGAACAGCGGCGGAGCCGGCAGGTCCGCGCACAGCACGCGCAGTGTGCGGCTCATGGCAGGTAGTCCATGTACATCTTGCTCTCCCATTCGGTGACGACGGAGCAGTAGCGAGCCCACTCGTCGGCCTTCAGGTCGCGGTACAGCTCGGCCATCGCCGGGGGCAACGCGCCGCGCACCACGGCGTCGGCATCGAACGCCTGCACGGCTTCGCCAAGGGTCATCGGCATGTGCACGTTTTCGCGAGCGGTGGGGATGCTGTCGCTGTTGTCCGGGGCGCCGGGGTCGGTGCGATTGACCAGGCCGTCGCGGATGCCGGCCAGCAGCAGGGTGTGCGACAGATAGGGGTTCACGCTGGCGTCGGGCAGTTTGTATTCGAGGCGGCCGTTGGCCGACAGACGCACGGTGCAGGTCTTGTTGTCCATGCCCCAGTTCAGGCGGTTGGGGGCGAACAGACCGGCGTCCCAGAAGCGCTTGTAGGAGTTTACGGTGGAGGCCATCACCAGCATCGAGCCGGGGGCATGGGCGAGCAGGCCGCCGAGAGCGTGACGGCCGGTTTCAGTCAGGTGCAACTCGCGGCGGCCGGCTTCGGCCAGCACGTTCTGCTCTCCTCGCCAGAGGCTGAAGTTGTGGTGGCAGCCACTGCCCATGCTGCCCGTGGTCGGCTTGGGCATGAAGCTGGCGCGCACACCGAATTCGTTGGCCACCTGGCGGCAGATCAGGCGGTAGGTCACCAGGCGGTCGGCGGTGAGATGGCAGTCGTCGAACATCCAGTTCAGCTCGAGCTGGCCCGGGTCTTCGTAGTCGCCTTCGATCATGTCCAGGCCCATGGCCCCGGCGTATTGCATCACGCGCTGGAAGATCGGGCGCATGGTCTCCAGGTTGCCCAGGTGGTAGGCCGGGCTGGCTCCGGGGCGTACCTTGACCTCCAGCTTGTCGCCGAACCAGGTCATCTCCGGCTCGCAGCCGGTCTTCAGGCTCAGTCCGGTTTCGGCGGTGAAGGCGTTGTGGCTGTCGATCAGCAGGCCGCGGGTGTCGGTGGCCAGCACCTGGCCGGCGACCTCCTGGCGATGGTCCGGCTCGTACAGGCGACAGAAGAGGCTGCCGATGGACTTGTCCCAGGGCAGTACGTTGAAACTGCTGACATCGGGAATGGCGGTGAATTCGGCAGCCTGGGCGCCGCCACCCAGCAGCACACCGGCACGGGTGCTCTGCAGGTCGGAAAGCGCGGTGCGGTGGAATTGCACGCCCTTTTCCAGATTGCGCAGCAGGTGCTTGGCCGGTACCACCTTGGCGAGCACCCGGCCGCTGAGGGTGACCACCTGGTAGTACAGGTACTCCACGCCTGCATCGCGAATGCGGGCGGCGAGGTCCTGGGCGACGGCGGAACTGGTGTTGTATTCCTTGTGTAGGTCGAGCGCTGTCATTTCGGGGTACTCCTCGGGCAGCGGCAGGCAAGGCACGCTGCTTATGGGTTGATGTCTATCTATATATATTAAATATGTTGTTATATGTTTTTATCGGAAAACAAACCTCTCTGGCGAGCCGGGCCTCGCGATGGCATTAATTCAGGGGCGGACGTGCTCGCGGAAGAAGTCCGCAGCCCAGCAGGCGATCTGTTGGTTGTCCGGGGTCAGTTTGTGTAGCGAGTCCCAGGCCTGGGCCGTGACATTGGCGGGAAGCAAGCCGTTGCCGTAGCGGTCGAGCAGGGCTGCCAGGTACTCATGGGTGAATTCCGGGTGGAATTGCACCGAGCGCGCCGGGAAGCTGTAATCCAGTGCACCGTAGGGGCAATGCACGGAGCCGCCGACGACGCGAGCCTCGGGCGGCAGGCTGCTGACCTGGTCCTGATGGAATACCAGGGTGGCTGCATCCTTCAGCCCTTCGGCGTCGTAGCGGTAGGGCTGCGCGCCGACACCCCAGCCCACGTCGGCACGGCGAGTGCGGCCGTCGTAGGCGTCGGCCATGATCTGGTGGCCGAAGCAGATGCCGAATACCGGCTTCCGCAAGGACCTCAGCCGTCGCAGGAAGGTGACCAGGCGCAGCATCCATGGGCTGTGTTCGTAACAGCTGTGGCGCGATCCGGTCAGCAGGTAGCCGTCGAAGGCCTCGGCATTGGGCAGGGCTTCGCCGTTAACGGCCGAGACATAGGTGAACTGCGCCTCGGGCAAGGCCGGGGCCAGCCAGCGTTCGATCATCGACGGATAGCTGCCGAAATCGCTCTGCAATTGCTCGGGGACCAGGCCGTTCTCGATGATGCACAGGCGCATGGTGCTCTCCTTAAATCTGTCCGAGTAAGGTCTTGGCCCAGGCCAGCGCCGCGTCGCCGGGCAGTTCACCGCTGGAGGCGTCGTGCTGGCCGTGCTCTCCGACCGCCACCGCCCCCCGATCTACCAGTGCCTCGGCAATGATCCGGCTGCCACGGTTGAAGGTTTCGTAGAAGCTGTCGCCCAGGCCGAAGGTCGCGAAGCGCAGGCCCGCGAGGTCAGGCTGTTGCGCGAGCAGCGCAGCGTGGAACGGTTGCGCGCTGTTGGGCAGTTCGCCATCGCCGTAGGTGGAGCAGACGATCACGAGGAAATCGCCTACATCCAGGTCGGCAGGGGTGAACGCGGCCATGTCCCGGACCTGAGTGGGATAGTCGGAGCCGAAAGCGTCGGCGAGGTCGTCGGCGACCATCTCGGCGTTGCCGGTCTCGGTGCCGAAGAGGATGAGGATGTTCATGCGGGGTTCTCCTGGGGGCTGCGGGCGATGGCGAGCATGCCGGCGCGGTCGGTGATCTTGCGGCGCGCACGTCCGGGGGCGGCGGCCTGAGTTTCGGCCTGGTCGATACGTCGCCAGTCGGCGTAACTCACGCATCGGGCTCGCAGCCCGGCCGGCAGGCCGGCGAGACCGGGGCGGCCGTTGCGCGGCGCGTCCTGCTGGTCGGCGAACATCGCCTCGGCGACCAGGCGGGCGTCCTGGCGGTTCTCCGGAATGGTTCCGCGCGGGCCGCGGCGCAGCCAGCCGGCGCAGTACAGGCCGGCGTCCAGGCGACCATGTTCGAGATCGGCGCTGGCGCCGAGCAGGGCATCGCGGCGCAGGCTGGCGCCGGCGGCTTCCTCAAATCCGATGGCGCTGATCACGCTGTCCAGCTCCAGGCGCAGTTTGCGACCATCGGCGTGGCGCAGTTCCAGCGCTTCGACGCGGTCGGCGCCGAGAATGGCCTGAGGTGTCCAGCCGAAGTGGAAGACCAGCTCGCGGCCATGGGCCGGCGGCTCCTGGGCTGCCAGTACGCGCAGTACTTCCAGGCGCGCCTGTTCAGCAGTGTCGGCGCACTGATAGCGCTCCGGAGGCAGGTCCTCGACGCGGATGCGCACCTGTGCCAGCTTGCCCAACTCGCGCAGCATCACCGGATCGAAGCGGGCCTGCACGGCGGGTGAGCGGCCGACCACGTCAATACGCTCGACGCCTTCGGCCAGTAGAGCCTGCAACGGCGCGTCGGCGATGTCCGAGCCGGTAAAGTCTTCCGCCGACTTGGCCAGCAGGCGCAGCACATCGACCGCCACGTTGCCGTTGCCGATCACCGCCACGCGGCGTCCGAATGCCGGCGCGAAGCCATGCTCGTCGGGGTGGCCATTGAACAGGCGGGTGACGCGGCCGGAACCGTACACGCCGGCCAGCTCGTCGCCGGGAATGCCCAGGCGACGGTCGCCGTACAGGCCGGTGGCGAGTACCACCAGGTCGAAGGCTTCGCGCAATTGTTCCAGGGACAGGTCGCGGCCGATTTCCAGATTACCGAGGAACTCCACGCCCTCGCGCTCGAACAGGCGCTCGAACTGGCGGCACACCGCTTTGGTGCCCTGGTGGTCCGGCGCTACGCCGTAGCGCACCAGGCCGAAGGGGGCTGGCAGGCGCTCGATCACCACGATCTGCGCCTGCGACCAATGCTTGCGCAGGGCCTGGGCCAGGTAGCAGGCCGAGGGCCCGCTACCGACGATGGCTACGCTGGGCGTGGTCATTTCGTGCGTACCGCGTCGAAACGGATCGGCAGGCGGGTGGCGCCGGTGTTGCCGCTGTCCGGCAGCCACTCGGCTTCGCCGTTGGGGGCCGGGTTCTTCAATTGCTGGGCGAGCAGCGCCAGGGCGGCAGTCATGTCGCCACGGGCGATGAAGTGACCGATGCAGTGGTGCGCGCCGGCGCCGAAGCCGAAGTGCGGCAGGCGCTTGGCGGTGATGTCGAAGCTGGCGTCCTCGAAGGCGTGCGGATCGCTGCCGGCGGATTGGCTGAACAGGTGCAGCGTGGTGCCCTTGGCGATATTCAGCCCCTGGTATTCGAAGTCCTCCAGTGCCTCACGGGTGACCCAGGTGACGGTCGGCCGTACGCGCATCACTTCTTCCACGGCGGCGCGAGCCAGCTCCGGGTCGTTGCCCAGCAGCTCCCACTGCCGGGGATGCTGCAGGAAGGTGTCCATCGCCAGGCTCAGCTGGTTCCTGGTGGTATCGATGCCGCCGAAGATCGCCAGGACGATCATGTCGTACAGCTCCTGGTCGCTGAGGGCGTTCTTATCCTCTTCGTTGGCTCGCACCAGGCTGCTGAGGAAGTCCTCGCCCAGGCCGTTGCGCTTGAGCGCTTCCACCGCCTGGCGGGCATAGACGAACAGCTTGTCGGTGGCGGCGTTGATCCGCGCTTCGTCGCGCTTGAATGTCACGCCCAGGGCCAGGCCCATTTCCACGGCGAGATCAGCGAGACCTTTCCATTCGCTGATCGGCAGGCCGAGCAGCAGGCAGATGACCTGGGTTGCATAGGGCTCGGCGAACTCGCTGACGAACTCGCATTCGCCGCGCTCGGCGAACTGTGCGATCAGGTCACCGGCCAGGCGCTGGAAGTCCGGCATCATCTGCTTGACCAGCTTCGGCGCGAAGGCCGGATTGGCCAGGCGGCGCAGCCGGGAATGGTCGGCGCCCTCCTTGCTCAACAGCATGCGCATCCACCAGTCGGCGAAGCTGCCGGTGGCGTTGTTGTGCGCCGGCCAGGCATAGCTGCCCTGGCGCAGGCGCTGGTCGCGCAGCAGTTTGTTCACCTCGTCGTAGCGCAGCACGGCGAGGCCGTAAGGGGTGCGCGCGAACCAGCTGCGCTCGCGAGCCTCGCGCACCGCGGCGGAGCGGATGGAGAAGTTCGGGTCGGCCACGTCCAGGTAAGGAGCGTCATCGAGGCGGATGGGGGCACTGGTGGTCATTCGGGACACCTCCGGTCTTGCGCTGCCGCCGTTGGACGGCGCGTTCGTTGTTGTTGTGATCGGCACCAGGCGATGCCGCCTCCCTCCGTTGTGAGGGGAATGGAATTTAATTTAAAATATGGTTTTATAGTTTTCAACAGGATTTTTTCACATTCCCAGCGCTTCCCGGCACATGAGCGGCGGGGAGAAGTGGGGGAGCCCCCGTATTCATGCGCTTTCGCGGAGTTTCGCTGGGTCGATTAAAAATCTGTTTTGAAATCTTTAAGGAGGGAAACCATGAAAGCATCTCGAGCCATTGCCGTACTTCACGACGCCGGGGATGTTGCCGGCTGCCTGCCGCTGTTGTTTGCCGAGCAGGGCATTGACCTGGAATTGCGGAGTGTGGATGCCGGCCTGCCGGAGCCGGCGAGCCTGGATCTGCTGCTGGTGCTGGGCAGTCCGGAGTCGGCTTACGACCATCGGGTGCCCTGGCTGGCTGGTGAGCTGGCCTGGCTGAGGGCGGTGCAGGCGCGTGGCGTGCCGACCCTGGGCATCTGCTTCGGCAGCCAATTGCTGGCGCGTACGCTGGGCGGCGAGGTGTATCGCAACCGTGAGGCGGAAATCGGCTGGACCACCCTCGATACCTTGCAGGACGACTGGGTTCTGAAAGGCCCCTGGCTGAACTTTCACTTCGACGCTTTCACTCCGCCACCGGGCGCCACTTTGCTGGGACGCACCGAGTTAGCCGCGCAGGCCTACCGCCACGGCCGTAGTCTGGGTGTGCAGTTCCACCCGGAAATCGACACGGCGATGTTCGATACCTGGATTGCCTACTGGCGGCGCAGCGAGGAGGGGCGACGGTTCATGAGCGAGGCGGGCGACCTGCCGGAGCGCATCCGTGCGGAAATCGCCGAGCGCGAGGCTGCCAACCGGGACAACTGCCGGTTGCTGCTGGAGGACTTCCTCGCGTGGCTGTAGGTGCGGGGTAGCTCTATTGACTGGGGGCGAGGCTGCTGAAAATCAGAGGAGGAGAATACTTCTCCTCTGAGATCCGGCTGCGGAATCGGGACGACGTGCGGCGTACAACCGCGAACGATTGTACGCCGTCTGGATGGCGGCTCTGCCCTTGCGGATCAGAGCTTGATCCAGGTTGCCTTCAGTTCGGTGTACTTGTCGAAGGCGTGCAGCGACTTGTCGCGACCGTTGCCCGACTGCTTGAAGCCGCCGAAGGGCGCGGTCATGTCGCCGCCGTCGTACATGTTCACCCACACACTGCCAGCACGCAGGGCGCGGGCGGTGAGGTGGGCCTTGGAGATGTCGCTGGTCCAGACGGCCGCAGCCAGACCGTACGGAGTGTCGTTGGCGATGCGCACGGCCTCCTCGGCATCCTCGAATTCGATGACCGAGAGCACCGGACCGAAGATTTCCTCGCGGGCGATCTTCATGGCATTGCTCACGCCGTCGAACAGGGTCGGCTCGACGTAGGTGCCGCCGGTTTCTTCCAGCACGCGCTTGCCGCCGGTGAGAATCTTTGCGCCTTCGTCCTGGCCGGCCTGGATGTAGCCCAGCACCTGCTCCAGTTGGCGGCCGTCGACCAGGGCGCCGACGTTGGTGTCCGGGTCCAGCGGGTGGCCCGCCTTCCAGCCTTTGAGCGCCTCGACCACCAGCGGCACGAACTTCGCCTTGATCGACTTCTGCACCAGCAGGCGTGAGCCGGCGGTGCACACTTCGCCCTGGTTGAAGGCGATGGCAGCGGCAGCGGACTCGGCGGCGGCCTGCAGGTCCGGGGCATCCTCGAAGACGATGTTCGGGCTCTTGCCGCCGGCTTCCAGCCAGACACGTTTCATGTTCGATTCGCCGGCGTAGACCATCAGCTGCTTGGCGATCTTGGTGGAGCCGGTGAACACCACGGTGTCCACATCCATGTGCAGCGACAGGGCCTTGCCGACGGTATGGCCATAACCCGGCAGCACGTTCAGCACGCCGGCCGGCAGGCCCGCGTCGATGGCCAGCTGGGCGATGCGGATGGCGGTCAGTGGCGAACGCTCCGACGGCTTGAGAATCACCGAGTTGCCGGTGGCCAGCGCCGGGCCGAGTTTCCATGCAGCCATCATCAGCGGGAAGTTCCACGGCACGATGGCGGCGACCACGCCGACCGGTTCGCGGGTGACCAGGCCGAGCTGGTCATGGGAGGTAGCGGCCACTTCGTCGTAGACCTTGTCGATGGCCTCGCCGCTCCAGCGGATGGAGTCGGCGGCGCCCGGCAGGTCGACATTCAGCGAGTCGCCGATGGGCTTGCCCATGTCCAGGGTTTCCAGCAACGCCAGCTCCTCGGCGTGCTCTTCCAGCAGCGCGGCGAAACGGATCATCACGGCCTTGCGTGCGGCCGGCGCTTGCCGCGACCAGACGCCGGAATCGAAGGCGGCGCGTGCGCTCTGCACGGCACGTTCGGCGTCGGCGGCGTCGCAGCTGGCGACCTTGGCCAGCAGGCGGCCGTCTACCGGGCTGATGCAATCGAAGGTGTCGCCGGAGGCGGCGGCAAGGTACTCGCCCTGGATAAAGGCGCGGCCTTCGATCTTCAGGGTTTTGGCGCGGGCTTCCCATTCGGCGCGCGTTGGCTGGCTCATCGGTATTGCTCCTCGTTCTTGCTGTTGTTGGGGACGGTGAAATGACCGTCTCGGGCAAATACCTATGGAAAAATATCTTAATGAGTCGAGGTTGCCAATAGCGACCGCCGGATCCCTGGTTAGGGGGGGATTTTCCGGAGAAATCACTGTTATGAGCTCGGAAATCAGCAATAAAAGTATAAATTCATAGTTTTATCGGTGCGCCGCCGGTTTGCAGGGGCTGCATCTTTTCCGCGCACGCAGTGTGCTCAATGATCAATGGCTTCAGGAGTGTCCAGGGCGTTTGTTGAGCCTCATCTCTCCCCTGGGATCAGTGCCGGCCCCATTGACGCTCGAGTTCGCTGCTGAGGACGGCTGGCTGGCACAGGGCTTGCTGCCTTCACGGCGCGCTCATTGCTCATGGCGAAGACGAGCGTGGCGCTACTTGGAACCTCCCCAGCGGGCCCGTCTAGCCCGCGCAACACCACGAACTCGCGAGGCCCCGGTCATGTCCAGCGAACAACCCACGGATGAACTCCAGCGCTGTGCCCAGCGCATCGACGCTTCCATCCGTAACGTTTTCCAGCGCCTCGACGAGCTGGCCGGCGAGGTCGCGGCGATCTGGCGTGAGCTGGCGGAGGAGGGCAAGCGACCGTCGTCGAAGGACCTCGGCGCGCTGCGCCCGCGCATCCAGCATGACCTCACCGATGACGGCACGCGCCTGCACGGCACTGGCGTGGTGATCGAACCGGGCGAACTGGCCGACCAGGACATGTACCTGGAGTGGTGGTACCACGGCCGAGGCGACAAGGTCGTGCCCATGAGTCTGAACTTCAACCGGCGCAGCGAGAACTTCTACAACTACCTGAACATGCCCTGGTTCTCCCGCCCGCGTGCCAGCGGTAAGCCCTCGGTGGTCGGTCCTTTTATCGACCTCTACGGCACGGACCTGTACATCCTTGCCTTCTCCGTGCCGATCCTGGTGGATGGCCGCTTCATTGGCGTCGCCGCAGCCGACATCGCCCTGCATGAATTCGAGAGCGTGCTGCTGGGCAGTCTGATGCGGATGGGCCATGAAGCCCTGGTGGTCAATGGCGAGGGCAGGGTGGTGGCGGCCAATACCGCCAACTGGTTCGCCGGCGACCTCGCTCGCCGCACGCTGGGCCGCGAGGGGCAGGGGCGCGAGCAGGAGCTGGCCGAATCCTTCTCCCACTGGGCCGTGATCGAGCGTCCGCTGACCCGCCGCCTGGCCGGTGCGGCCTGAAGCTGCCAAACGCAGCGCAATTGGCTAGGCTAGGGCGGTTCTTCCATTGACGGATACCGCCATGAGCCAGTCGCCCGACACCCTCTCCGACTTCGAACCGCTCAGCGCAGTGGATGCCCGCGTCCTCGGATGCCTGATCGAAAAGCAGGTCACCACGCCGGAAACCTACCCGCTGACTCTCAATGCCCTGGTCACCGCCTGTAACCAGAAAACCAGCCGCGACCCGGTGATGAGCCTCACGCCTGGCCAGGTCGGCCAGGCGCTGCGCCATCTCGAAGGCCGCGAGATGACCCGT
Organism: Pseudomonas sp. B1-22; assembly: GCF_050474425.1. Lineage (NCBI taxonomy): Bacteria > Pseudomonadati > Pseudomonadota > Gammaproteobacteria > Pseudomonadales > Pseudomonadaceae > Pseudomonas > Pseudomonas sp. B1-22. The sequence goes on from NZ_JBCHVH010000003.1 coordinate 692,653, forward strand.
CTGGTCATGGGCAGCCGTGCCGACCGCTGGGAACAGCGGCTGGACAAGGCCCTGGAACTGGTCAAGCCGCAGGTCATCCTGCTCGGCCTGCTGTTCCTGCGTGGCCCCCAGACCCTCAACGAACTGCTCACCCGCAGCCAGCGCATGCATGACTTCGACGACACCGAAGAGGTCCGCCACCAGCTCGAACGCCTCGCCGGCCGCGGCATGGCCGTGCAACTGGAACGCCAGAGCGGCCAGCGCGAAGACCGCTACATGCACCTGCTGGGTACCGAGGAAGACCGTGCGGCCGCCATCGCCGCCAGTGGCAGCCGCGCCTCCAGCGAGCGCAGTGACGGCGGCAGCCATGACGAAGGCCGCCTGGTCGAACTGGAGGCCCGCATCGCCGCCCTCGAGGAGCGGCTGGCCTTGCTGGAACTGGGCGTCGCACGCGACTGAATCAGGCATTTCCCATTGGCCGACCGACTTTGGTCGGCCTGCCGCTCCGCTAATCAAGCGTTAACATCCGGCGTCGATAGTCACCGCCTCACCCGCATTGATCCGGAGTTCACCATGCGTCGTCCCTTCTCCCAGGCCCAGCTGACTGCCGTGCTCAGCCAGCTTTCGGATGCCGATTTCAAATCCGTGAACGACCTTGTCGGGCAACGCGAAAGCAATCTCCTCGCCATCCGTGAATTGTTCCACCGAGGGTTGATCAAGGGTGTGCTGATCGACGACCCGTTCGGTGCCAGAGATGAAAATGGCCCGCTGCTCTGCAACGCCGAGCGGCTGCGACTGTGCAAGCCTTGTGTGGAAACGGTGCTCGAGGCGCAGGGCGAGCAACTGATGCCGCGACTGGGATTTCTGACGCTCTAGGAAAATAGCGGGCAAGAAAAAAGGCGCTGAGCTTGGGGCTCAGCGCCTTTTTCTTTGGGTTTGGTGGAACCGGGGGATTTGAACCCGTTTTAGGGTACGGTCATTGTTGGTCATTTTTGGCTAATACCACTGAAGCCGGGGAGTTCAGCTGGGCCATTCTGGGCATTGGTGGCAAGTATCGGTAAGTGATTTCGACACTTTTTCGACAGTGGCTGGCGAAGGTGGATGAATGGTGGCACATTAATGGTGCATCCGGATTGTGCTAGGAAGGTACAGAAGGAAGAGTCGGCACTGGCGGAGCAAAAAAAGCAGCCTTTCGATATCAAGGAATTGATATGCCTAACTTTATTGTTAATCAAACCCCCCAAGCTAATGGCGATCACGAGGTTCACAATACCACCACAGGGTGTACCTATATGCCAAAGCAGGAAAACTGTATTTTCTTGGGAACCTTTTCAAGCTGCCATGAAGCGGTAGCATCTGCGAAGGTTAGATGGCCTCAGGCAAGAATCAATGGCTGTTATTATTGCAGCTATTCCTGTCACACTAGTTGATTTTTCTGGGGCGGCCTCCGAACCTCAGGCCGCCCATATTTCAAACTAATGCTTCGAGAAAAACTTGAAAACTTTTAGAGGTATTTAGTTGGGGGTCCATTTTTGCAGAGACTTCTCTGGCGAATTCCGCCTTCCTTAGTCCTGTCTTAAAATAACCGACTCCCTTTAGTACGCGCTCCATCGCCTCCCAAGTTCCTCCTTTGATTGCATCTGGGTCTCGGAATCCTGCTCTTTTGGGGATATCAACAGAAACTTTTGGGTAGGCAGCTTTTACTGCTTGCCAATCCCCGAAAAACCATGCCTCCAGCTCCTCGATGGCGATTCTGTTTACAATCTTAAATGGTGCGTTTGGCGCTGCTGCTGTCTTGGATACTAGGCCGGCTTGAGTAGAAGTATTCTCAAGCTGCTGCTTCAATCTAATACAGTTGTCGTCATCGCGATCAACAAGTACGACAATTCTCCAGTTGTCTGGTATCCAAGACGCATAAGCTCTTAGTCTTCCCTGAAGTTGCTTTAATAAGTCATCTTTGCATTGAAATCTTATTATTTCGAAGTCGATATCTTCGATAACTTTAGGGAGTAATTCTGTTAATGTGACTTCCATCGAGTACTCCTCGATAAGAAAAATAATCTTTTCAATCATTATTTTTCCTTTTTCGAGGAGGTTTGGGGGCGCCATGATTAGTTAGAGGGTCTCCCATTCCAAAGGAACCCTCGATCCACAAATAACCTAGAGATGCGCCGTTCTTTAAAGATTCTTTTACACCCTGGATGTCGCTAGCCCGGACTGCTTGAGTGAAGCCCTCTTCATCACGATAGAGAATCCTAACTTCTTCTGGCCTCATTGCATTCAAAAGGAATGGCGAGTGCGTGGTTATTAAAAGCTGAGACCGTTCCGCAGAAGCTCGGCATTCCTCCGCTAGCTCAGGAAGTAATCTTGGATGAAGAAAGTTCTCCGGCTCTTCAATTCCTATAAATTTTGGCGGTTCTGGATCATAAAGAACCGTCAAATAGGCAAGCATCTTAAGTGTTCCATCTGATGCGTACTTCGAAAGAACCGGCCTGTCGAATGGTGCATCTTTAATTTGAAGAAGCAAGCGGCCATCTGGCATGGGGTCTGCTTCAACCCGTTCTAGTCGAGGGATTCTCTTTTGTAATACAGAAAATATTTCCTCCAAACGCTTCGGATGTTGCTCTTTAAGATATTGAACAACATTTGGGAGATTTTCTCCGCCCTTGCTTAACCTTTCCTGTGGGCCGGCCTCTGGTTGGTTTCTGGTCTGATCAATTGAAAGATAAGAAACGTACCAGTCTGTTATAAATTCTCGTAAAGCAGCGACACGAGGGTGTTCTGAGAATTGTCCTAGAGTGTTTACTGCGATCAGGTCTGCTGATCGCAGGTTAGTTTGCACCCTTTTATCTGTCTCATCGGGTGCGTCACCGCTAGCGGCTTCACCAACACCACGCGCAAAATTTAAAAAGCGAAATGGTTTGCCCGATTGGCCGCGCCGCCATTGTAACCACTCCTCAACAACTTCAGGGCCGCGTACGCCTTCATCAATAGCAAGGTGATAAGTAATAAGAGGAGCTTTGGGACTTTCGCGATATTTTAAGTCAAAGACAATTGGGCCAGATGCTCCTCTGGTCTTAAGCTCCTTTCCTCTACCCCTCCTATCCCATGCGTAGCGCAAGCCAAACTGGAAACATTCGGAAAGGAAGTTAAAAATATCAAAAACTGTGGATTTGCCGCTGCCATTTGGTCCCAGCAAAACAGTAAGTGGTGTTAAATCGTCTAAGATTACCTTTCGCAATGCGCGATAGTTTTCAACCCGCAGTGATTCGATACGAGGAATACTCGTAGGGCTTCTTGTCGCCATTAACATTGCTCCAGATATTTAAGCACTTAGACCTCTAAGCTTTCCTGTCCTGATTACGGGCATACCAACGCCTAGTTACTTCCTTTGTGATCGCTATCTCGCACTCTGACCTATCAAGTCTCGATTGGCCTCATCGTAGTCAGGGCTCGTTTGCCCAATTTCGGGCATAACTTCACCGGTCGAAAGCCACCATCGGTACTGGGGGTAGACCATTCCGAGGATTTCGATCTCTTCGGCTCCCACTCGGGCACGCCCTCGTTTGATGCTGACCCATCGGTTGTAGTCAGTTTCACCAGCCCGAGTCAGCACACTAAGGTTGCTGCGGCCTATCAATATAAGAGCTCTCTCAGTAATTCTCATCTAATAGATAATTATCATTGTTGAACTATGTACATGAACATAGTTCATGGCTATTGTTTGGTTAGGCCTTGAACATAGTCCAAGGCCATAGTCCTCTATTGACCAGCATAGTGCAGCAAAGGCCATAAATGTGGAAGGAATCAGCCTGTCTCATAAAGACCAATCTAGCTCGCCTCCAGTGATGCCCTGGAGGGAGTTTGCCGACTGGATTCGCATGGGTGACCGCCATGACGTTGTCTGGGGTTGGATTCGCAACGGTTACATCCCTCACGAGAAGGTCGGCAAGCACGTGCTGGTCAATGTCGCGTTGTTCACCAGCTAGCTTATGGAAAAGGAGTTGCCCCTATGAGCGAACACCAATCGAGCCCCGATATTTGCACCATCCCCGCCTTCGCCGAGATGTGCGGCGTGAATATTGAAGAAGCTGAGGAATGGGTGCGTAACGGCACCATCCCCAGCACCACCATGGGGGAAATGCAGGTGGTGAACATGGTCCGCTTCCGAGCTGAGCTGCTCAGTGGCAAAGAGAATTTCGAGGCGGGGGATTACAGCAATGACTAGCAATCGCGTCGCCCTGGATACCGAGAGCGCCCTGACCTATCTGGGCAAAACCGTTCTGGTCGAACTGGTCTGGGAACAAGACCCCGAGCCGCTCTGGTGTCTGCTTCATGTTGTCGGCGTCGTCCTGGCACTCGAAGGCGTCCACAGTGATCCCTACTTCCTTGTCGTCGCGGCCAACGGCGAGGGGCACTACCCGAACGAATTGTTCTGGTCTGACATTCGCACGATCCGGGTGATGCGGCACCGCGACCGGCATGGTTCCGGCAACGTAATGGACCGCATCGCCCACCCTGACGATCCGCGCTCAAGGGCCGCGCTCCCGGCTCGTCGGAACAGCCCCACCGTTCCGGCGAACGGAAGCACGGGTGGACCGAACCCTTGAACGCATGCCCGTCACCAGTCTCGGCCGGTGAGCCTAGGGCAGCTATCCGGGAAGATCCTAAACAACGAACAGGGCTACGTCCGCGCGGTGTTCAATGAGCTGAAAGACTTGAAGCAGATCGAGTACGACAACTCGCTGGCTGAGGCGGCGCTGCTCAAGCTGCAAGAGCGGGAACTGTCGTGGCTCACCACTGAGCAGATCAGCGAGCTGCTGGACTCGATCCGCGACCGCTGCGACAACCCGCATACGGAGCTGGTGACGCTTCTCTGCCTGGCTACGGTGCTCGATGGTCCGAGGCTGAGACGCTTCCCGCTCAACGGCTCCAGGGCAACGTCGTGACCTATGCCGGAACCAAGTCAGGGAAGGTGCGCCACGTGCCGATTCCAACAGAGCTGGCTGACCGGGTGAGGGCGCATTGGCGGATGCATGGTCCGTTCACGTCCTGCATCACATCCTTCCGTCGTGCCCTGGAGCGCACCACGATTCAACTGCCGCAAGGTCAGGCCAGTCATGCTCTTCGGCATACATTCGCCAGCCATTTCATGATGAATGGCGGGAATATACTCACGCTCCAGAAAATCTTGGGCACTCGACGCTGACGATGACCATGCGATACGCACATCTGTCGCCTGATCATCTTCAGGATGCCGTGAGGTTCGGCCCATTGGCCTTTGCTGCTATCTAAAAACCGCACCCAGAATTTTAAGTAGCTGAGTATGAATCAGGTCTTCCGTGAGCTGATCAAGTGGTATCCCTGTACCGCCTCCCGACATTCCTCCGCGACCAGGGACCATGGTGCTTTCGTGTAGCAACACTTTTTGGGTTCCCTTATTGGCGGCAACTGAGAGATGGGGGTACTCGCTGAGCTGACGGTGTTTCCCATCGTTGGGGACGATGAAATAGACCGTGATTGATGGATCAGTAGTGACACCGCGCGAGTCTTGTTTATATGGTTGCGAAGCCACGCGGTAGTCGTAACCATTCTTCTTGACGTGCTCACCCACCGATTCAAAAGCAGGGCGAACTACCTGCTCTGCGTAGCGACCGAACTCCTCAAGAAACTCGAATTGACGGCGGGCAAGCTCGTTCGCTGCGGTGACTTGTTCACGTTTTTTTTCAGCGTGAGCGCTAAAAATAGAGTCCAAGGCGCCTTTCACTTCGTCCTTCATATCGCCTCCGATGCGATAGATAGCGGCCTTTGCGAAGCTACTCGGAGTGGAAGGGATTTGTCCATTGCCCAAGAAGGTTTGCGCGGAGGCCAACCCCATTCGACAATTTGTAGCAGAAACGAAAAAGCCCCTGAAATTCACTAGGAAAATCAGGGGCTTATCGTTTGCGTTTGGTGGAGCCGGGGGGATTTGAACCCCCGTCCGCCAGTTCTCCGCTGTCGGTTCTACATGCTTAGCCATCTCTACTGAGTTAACTCCGCGCCGCCCGAGTGGCAGGGTGCTTGGAGCGAGCTGTATGAGTTTTAGCCGTTACGTCTACAGCGAACTTGGCGGCGATCCTGTTCTATATGACAGACCTAATCGTCGGGTTTACAGGCATCCCCTAGGGTCTGCTAGCGGCACTTAGGCTGCTAGGGCGTAGTTGTCGTCGTTGGCAACTATAAAGTTGTGGCAGCTGATTTACGAGAACTGTCACCTACTCGGCATGCCCCTCGAGTTTTGTTACCGGCGTCGAATCCTAATCGGCCCCAAAACCTTTGAAGGTCGCGACCATTCTACGGGAAAGCCGCCCCAAGGTCCAACCGGGGCGGCGCAAGTCGTTGTCAGGTGAGGAATTTCAGCACGGCCTCGGCCACTGCCTCGGAGGAGGCGGGGTTCTGGCCGGTGATCAGGCCGCGGTCGACTTCCACGTGGCTCTGCCAATCCGGGCCTTTGCTGAAGCGGGCGCCGTTGGCCTTGAGCATGTCCTGGACCAGGAAGGGCACTACGTCGGTGAGCCCCACGGCTTCCTCTTCGCTGTTGGTGAAGCCGGTGACATGCCGGCCCTGCACCAGCGGGCGGCCATCCAGCCCGCGCGGATGGCGGAACACGGCGGGGGCGTGACAGACGGCGGAGACGGGCTTGCCGCTGGAGTGGAAGGACTCGATCAGTGCCACCGAGGTGCGGTCCTCGGCCAGGTCCCACAGCGGGCCGTGGCCGCCGGGGTAGAAGAGGGCGTCGTAGTCGTCGGCGTGCACCTCGCTCAGTTTCACGGTGTTGGCCAGTGCGGCCTGCGCTTCGCTGTCCTGGCGGAAGCGGCGGGTGGCCGGGGTCTGGGCGTCTTCCTCGTCGCTTTTGGGGTCGAGCGGTGGCTGGCCGCCCTTGGGCGAGGCCAGGGTCAGGGTGGCGCCGGCATCCTTGAACACGTAGTAGGGCGCGGCGAACTCCTCGAGCCAGAAGCCGGTTTTCTTGCCGGTGCTGCCGAGCTGGTCGTGGGAGGTCAGGACTACCAGGATTTTCATGCTCACTCCTTCGGCGTATCGCTGTGACAAGGGGCTGCCGCAGCAACGGCAGCCCTGACTGGTCAGTGTAGGCGGTGCGCCGCGCTCGTCAGCGTGACAGGGTGATGCCCAGATAGGCGGCGTACAGCACGCCGTTGAGCAGCAGCACCCAGATCGGAAGCCCATCGCGCTGGGCATTGAGGCGCAGCCAGAGGGCGGCGCCGAGGGTGACCAGCACGCCGGTGAGGACTTCGGTGCGTGGTTGCCAGGGGGTGAGCAGGATGCCGATGGCGGGCAGCAGGGTGCCCTGGAACACCATGGCGCCGCTGATGTTGCCGAACGCCAGGGTGTCCTTGCCGCGGCGGACCCAGAGGATGCTGTTGATCTTTTCCGGCAGCTCCGTGGCGATCGGGATGATCAGCAGCGACAGCAGCAGCGCGGAAACGCCCAGCAGATGCGAGAGCCCTTCGACGCCGTGGATGAAGCCCTTGGCGCCCAGCACCAGCAAACCCAGGCCCAGCAGCAGCTGCAACAGGATGGTTGCCAGGTTGGTTGGCAGGCCGATGCGCGACAGGTACATGTGGTGGTCGGCCTCGGTGCCGTGGCCGTTCTCCACCAGCTCCTGCGAAGCGCGCAGCGTGAGGGTGATGTAGGCGACGTAGGTGAACACCAGCAGCAGGCTCAGGCCGAGGCGTACCGTCAGGTATTCCACCGGCACGAACATGGCGACGGTGGCGAGGCTGAAGGCGATCAGGAAGAAATTCAGGTCGCGCTTGAGGCCCGTACGCTCAGGGCGTACACGCCCGGTCAGGCCGCGTGCGCGCAGGGCGAAGCAGGCCATCAGGCAGGTGGACAGGGTCGACAGCATCAACGGCGCACCGAGGATGGCGCCCACGCCGACTTCCTGGTTGAGGTTGGCGTTACTGGTGCCGGCGAACAGTGCCAGCAGGGGAATCAGGGTTTCCGGCAGGGCCGTACCGATGGCGGCGAACAGCGAGCCGGTGACGCCTTCGGAGATGCCCAGGCGTTCGCCCAAATGCTCCAGCGCGTTGGTGAAGACTTCGGCGGCAACCAGAATCACCAGCAGCATGCCGAGCAATTCGAGGATGAAGGTCAGCATGTGTGGGGCCCCAGGTGGATGGAGCGAGGGATGGGCGGGTGCATCACGGTGAAAACTCCTGGCCGGTTCGATACCCATGACCACGCGCTCCCCGGCCCTTCGGAGGCTGCGTGGTCAAAGGTCTTGCCAGGCGATGTATTGCTGGCGACGCCATGGCTTGAAATCTGTCTACGATCTGCTGCGCATCGGCAGAATGTCGTTGAGACCCGCTGAGAAATGCTCATTTACTCTCGTAAACTCCGCTTTCTCAGCAGCTCTCGCCTAGTTCTGCTCTAGCTCGCGAGATCGTCAACGGATCTGGGCCAAGTGTGTTGACGTCGCCCCCGCTCGTGCGAACGGTCGGCTACTCCCCAATGACGCCGCGCATTCTAGCCGATCGCCAGCGTAGCTCAATCCGCCCGGTCACCAGGTGTCGATCAGTGGACGCTTTTTGCCCTGGCGCGGTGCAGGCTTCGGCGTCGACGCCTGGCCGCGCAGCAGCCAGCGGCGGGTGTCGGCCGGGTCGATCACGTCGTCGATCTCCAGATAGCTCGCCATGTTCAGGCCCTTGCCGTTGCGGTAGGCGGCGGCGACCAGCTTGTCGAACAGTGCCTGGCGTTCCTGCGCATCCGGCACGGCGGCCAGTTCCTTGGCGTAGCCGAGGCGGATCGCCCCCTCCAGCCCCATGGCGCCGAACTCGCCGCTGGGCCAGGCCACGGTGAACAGCGCGGCGTGGAAGCTGCCGGCGGCCATGGCCTGGGCGCCCAGGCCGTAGCCCTTGCGCAGGACCACGGTGAAGAAGGGTACGGTCAGGCTGGCAGCGGTGACGAACATGCGCGAGACGTGGCGGACGGTGCCGGTTTTTTCCGCCTCCGGGCCGACCATGAAGCCAGGGGTGTCGCACAGCGAGATGATCGGCAGGTCGAAGGCGTCGCACAGCTGCATGAAGCGCGCGGCCTTGTCGCCGGCCTGGGCGTCGATGGCGCCGCCCAGGTGCATCGGATTGTTGGCGAGCAGCCCGAAGGGCTTGCCTTCGATACGTACCAGCGCGGTGATCATCCCGGCGGCGAAGTGACGGCGCAGTTCCAGCACCGAGCCGCTGTCGGCCAACTGCTCGATGACCTGGCGAATGTCATAGACCCGCAGGCGATTCTCCGGCACCGCGTGGCGCAGCAGGCGCTGGTCGGCGCACTGCCAGTCGGCGGTGTCGCCCTGGAAGTAGGCGAGGTACTGGCGGGCGATGCGGGTGGCTTCGGCTTCGTCCTCCACCAGCACGTCGATCACCCCATTGGCACTTTGCACGTCGCTGGGGCCGACTTCTTCGGGAGCGAATGTGCCCAGGCCGCCGCCTTCGATCATTGCAGGGCCCGCCATCCCCAGGCTGGTATCGCGGGTGGCGATGATCACGTCGCAGCACCCCAGCAGCGCGGCGTTGCCGGCGAAGCAGCGGCCGGAGACCACTCCCACCAGCGGCACCAGCCCTGAGAGCCGGGCCAGGCCGACGAAGCTCATGTTGTCCAGCCCGGCCACGCCGACGAAATCGGTGTCGCCCGGCCGCCCGCCGCCGCCTTCGGCGTAGAGCACCAGCGGGATGCGCCACTGTTCGGCCAGATGCAGCATGCGGTCGGTCTTCTTGTGGTTCATCACGCCCTGGGTGCCGGCGAACACCGTGTAGTCATAGGCCAGCACCAGGCAGCGGGCTTTCTCGTCGCCGAACTGCGCGGCGTTGATGCTGCCCAGGCCGCTGACCAGGCCGTCGGCGGGGCTGCTGGCGATCAGTTCCTCGATACTGCGGCGACGGCGCTGGGCGGCGATGGCCAGCGCGCCGTACTCGATGAAGCTGCCGTCATCGAGCAGGTCGGCAAGGTTCTCGCGGGTGGTGCGCTTGCCGATCCTGTGGCGCTTGGCGACAGCGTCCGGGCGGCGTTCGTCGAGGCCGATGGCGTGGCGTTCGAGGACTTCGGCGAGGTCGGCGCGGATGGCGTCCAGGTCGATGACGGCGGTGTCCTGGCTGTCCTGTGCCTGGATGTCCGCCGGTTCGATGAACAGCAGTGCATTGCCTGCGCCGAGGCTGTCGCCGGGGGTGGCGGCGAGGCTATGGACGATGCCGCTGGCGCTGGCTTTCACCTCGAATTCCATCTTCATCGCCTCGACCACAGCGATGGTCTGGCCCTGCGCGATGGCATCGCCGGGCGCTGTGTTCAGACTGACGAGTACACCTGCGCTGGGTGTGACCAACGGAATGCAACCGACCGGCGCTGAGCTGGTGCGCTGCTCGACCGGAACCTGCCCCGCATTGCTGAAGAAACGGTGTGGATGGGCATGTTCCTGCGCGCCGAGCAGGGCGGGCAGGTGCTCCTCGATGTAGCGGGTGGTCACATGGTTTTCGGCCACTTCTGGCTGGCGCAGCAGGTTGAGCAGCAGCGGGATATTGCTGGCCACACCTTCCAGGCGGAACTCGCAGAGTGCGCGATAGGCGCGCTGCACCAGCTGTGGATATCCACCGTTGCCGTGGACGATCAGCTTGGCCAGCAGCGAGTCGTAGCCGGCACTGTTGCGGTAGCCGGCATAGCCGTAGCCGTCCACCCGCAGGCCGGGCCCGCTGGGCGGTTCGTAGGCGCTGATCCGTCCGCAGGCGAGTTGCGGCGTGCCGTCGCTGGCGAGGCTCTCCAGGTTGATCCGCAGTTGCAGGGCATGGCCACGCGGCGGGGGAATTTCCGCCTGGGTCAGGTTCAGTTCGGCGAGGCTGGCGCCGGCGGCGATGCGCAGCTGCGCCTGCACCAGGTCGATGCCGGTCACCGCTTCGGTGATGGTGTGCTCCACCTGCAGGCGCGGGTTGGCTTCCATGAACACGAAGTCGCCGCTGTCCTCGTCGAGGAGAAACTCGAAAGTACCCAGGCCACGGTAGTTCACCGCCTCGGCGAGGCGCAGCGCGGCGGCGAGGATGGCGCCGCGCAGGCGCGGGTGCAGGTTGGGGCTGGGGGCGATTTCCAGCAGCTTCTGGTTGCGCCGCTGCAACGTGCAGTCGCGCTCCCACAGGTGGCTGACGGTGTGGCCGTCACCGATCATCTGCACTTCGATGTGCCGGGCACGCGGGATCAGGCGCTCGACATAGAGGCGGTCATCGCCGAAGGCGGCGCGGGCCTCTGCCTGGCAGCGGGCATAGGCCTCGGCGATCTCGTCCCTGCTGCGCACCGCACGCATTCCGCGTCCGCCGCCACCGGCCAGGGCCTTGATCATCATTCCGGCGCCGCTGGGCAACTCGCGGAAGAAGCGCTCGGCGTCTTCCAGCGAAGTGGCGCGGTTGCTGCCGGCGGCCAGCGCCACGCCATGCGTGCTGGCCAAGTCGCGAGCGCGGGCTTTGTCGCCGAAACACTCCAGCACCTGGGCCGAGGGGCCGACGAAGGTCAGCCCGGCAGCCTCGCAACGACGGGCGAAGTCGGCATTTTCGGAGAGGAAGCCGTAGCCGGGATGCACGGCATCGCAGCCCTCGGCCAGGGCGATGTCGATGATCTGCTGCTGGTCGAGGTAGGCGCTGGCGCCGCGTCCGCGCAGGGGCTTTGCCTGGTCGGCCTGGCGGGTATGCAGGGAGTCGGCATCGTCCTCGGCGTAGATGGCAAGGGTGCGGATGCCCAGTTCCGCGGCGGCGCGGGCGATGCGAATGGCGATTTCGCCACGGTTGGCGATGAGCAGGTGCGTCAGGGACATGGCGATTCCGCTTGTGATTCTTGTCGGTCGGCAATCGCTACATCTTAAGTAGGCGGCTGGTCGGGGGAACGAACTGCTGGCTCGCGAATGGCGAGAGCTTCGTGGTGCTTATCGGCGCGGTAAGCCCATCGGTGCGGTTGGCATTCGAGAGCGATGGCGGCCGGCCGGTCCAGGCGGCCGGCCGTCGAAGGGCATCAGGACTTGCTGCTCTGCTTGAGCAACTTCAGGGCTTTTTCAGTCTGGGCGATGCAGGCCTTGGTATTACCCGACTGCTGTGACTGGATGGCTTTCTCCTGCAGTCGCATGGCCTGGTCCTGGGTCTGGGCGCTACCGGCATTGGACTGCACGGCAGCATCGATTTTCTGAAGGTTGTCGCTGCACAGGTCGGCGGCGAACGCCGGCGACGCCAGCAAAGCGGCGGTAATGAGCAAGGCGGTACGTTTCATGGCTGTACTCCTGGCAAATTGACCGAGTCGTGGCGGACCGTTCACGCGGACCGTAAAGGGTGGACTGCCGGAGTTGTCCTCAGGTTCACTCTTTTTCGCCGGTGGTTGCCGGAAGTTCGACGCATACGCCCAGGCCAGTGCCGTCCAGCCCCGGGTGCAGACTGATGCGGCCGTGGTGGATCTCCACGATGCGCTTGACGATGGGCAGGCCCAGCCCGCTGCCGGTGCTGCTGGCCACGTTGGGGCTGCGATAGAAACGGGTGAAGATGGCCGCCTGCTCGGCCTGTGCCACGCCCGGGCCGTTGTCGCGTACCCAGAGCACCAACTGGTCGGCCGTGCGCTCCAGGCTCACCGCCACGCGGCCGCCTTCGGGGGTGTAGCGCAGGGCGTTGCCGACCAGGTTGGTGAGGATCAGCCCGAGCCAGACCGACACCCCCATCAATGTGCTGTCCGGGTGGGTGTCGAGGGTGAGCTCGATGTGCCTGTCGATGGCCTGGGGGGCGAGTTCCGCGATGGTTTCCTCGGCGAGCAGGCCGAGGTCGACGCGGCGGAAGGTCTCGTGCAGTTCTTCGCCGTCGAGCCGGGCCAGCAGCAGGATCTGCTCCATCAGCGCACTGATGCGTTCGACGCTGCGGCTGACCTGCTGCAAGCCGTGGGCATGGGCCGCCGGGTCGGAGGAGCGCAGTGCGACCTGGGCGTGGGTGCGCAGGCTGGCCAACGGTGTGCGGATTTCGTGGGCGGCATCGCTGGTCAGCCGGCGCTCAGCCTCCAGGGCCGACTGCAGGCGCTCCAGCAGCAGGTTCAACTCGTTGACCAGGCTGTGCACCTCCACCGGCGCCCGGCTCAGCGACAGCGGGTGCAGGCTGTGGGCAGTACGCAGGTGGAGCTGGGCGATCAGGCTGCGCAACGGCGCCAGGCCCTGGCGCACGCCAAACCACACCAGCACGAGGAACAGCGGCAGGGCCAGCAGCAGGGGGAACAGCGCGCTGAACAGCAGCAGACGCAGGGTCTTGGAGCGGAAGTGCAGGTCTTCGAAGACCCAGATGCGCACTTCGTCGGCGCCTGGCGAGACGATCTGCAGGACGCGCCAGTTCACGTTGTCGCGTTGCAGGTCGGAGAAGCCCAGCGGCTGAGCTTCGATGCCGTGCGGCGGGCCAGGGGTGGCAAGCAGGGGTTGGCCGCGATACCAGATGGCGTAGCCGAGGGTCGCTTCACGGCGGATCAGCGGCAGTCCCTCGATGGCCTTGCGGCTGCGGGCGAGAATTTCCAGGGCGTCGGTGGACTGCGGATCGATGGCGTCGGCGACGTCCACCAGGCTGGCCGCGGCCTGGCCGAAGTCGATCATGTCCTGGTCGTAGAGGCGGTTCACCTGCTCGCGGGTCAGGTGATAGGTGAACAGGCCGGCGACCAGCCAGCACAAGGAGATGCCGCCGATCAGCAGCAGCAGCAGTCGACGACTGAGCGAGCCGACGCGGCGGGGGACGGGACTCACGACGAGGACGCAGTGCCGGGGCGGTCGATCCCGTAGCCGATGCCACGCACGGTACGGATCAGGCCATTGCCAAGCTTGCGCCGCAGGTGGTGGACATGGACCTCGATGGCGTTGCTCTCCAGGTCGCCGTCCCAGCCGTACAGGGCCTCCACCAGTCGGGTGCGCGACAGCACCTTGCCGCGTTGCTCCAGCAGCAGACGCAACAGTGCGTACTCGCGCGGGGCCAGGTCCACTGGCGCGCCGGCGAGGCTGACCTGATGGGTCGCCGGGTCCAGCATCAGGTCGCCGTGCTGCAGCAGTGGCGCGGCACGGCCGGTGCGGCGGCGGGTGAGGGCGCGGACGCGGGCGAGCAGCTCGTCGAGGTCGAACGGTTTGGTCAGGTAGTCGTCGGCGCCGGCGTCGAGCCCCGCCACGCGGTCGGTCACCTTGTCGCGGGCGGTGAGGATCAGCACCGGCGTCAGGTCGCCACGCCGGCGCAGGGCGCGCAGCACTTCCAGGCCGTCCTTGCGTGGCAGGCCGAGGTCGAGCACCAGCAGGTCGAACTCGTCGGTCTGCAGCGCCTGGTCGGCAGCCTGGCCGTCCTGGACCCAGTCCACGGTATCGCCTTCCAGGCCGAGCCCGGCGCGAATGCCGTCGCCCAGCAACTGGTCGTCTTCTGCCAATAGAATTCTCATCGTGGTCCCCTCACCGGCCTGTGCAGCAGGATAGCTGGCGCCATCCGGTTCGGGCAGAGGGTGCCAGCGCTCGCTTAACGAGGTGTTAAGAACAGTGGCGAATTGGCGCCGCCTGCGGCAAATCGCGGACGGAGTCCGCTCCTACGCGGGCCGGGACCTATGAAGAGCCTTGCACGGGGCGCGCGCGGGTGACGCGATCCACCAGGTAGACCACGCCGCGATAGTCGATGCCGCTGTGGGCGGACAGACCGATCTCGCAGGTGCGGCTGGTGGAGACGCCTTCCTCGCAGTGCTTTACCGCGTCCTTGAGTGTGCGCAGCGAGTGCGCGTTCAGCTCGGGGGTGGTGAAGCCCTTGTCGCCGGCGAAGCCGCAGCAGTGGATGCCCTCGGGAATCACCACCTCGCGGGTGCAGCGCTTGACCAGGTCGATCAGCGCCTGGCTTTCGCCCAGATGCTGGGTACTGCAGGTGACGTGCACGGCCACCGGCTTGTCCTGCGGCTGGAAGTCCAGGCGCTCGACCAGATGGGTGCGGATGAACTTCACCGGGTCGTAGATCTTCAGCCGGTCGTCCGCCAGGTCCTGCACCAGGCGCAGGGTGCAGGGGCTGGTGTCGCAGTAGATCGGGTCGAGGCCGCCGCGGCTGGCGCGCAGCAGCTCGGCGAGCAGCTCGTCGCGCTTGGCGTCGGCCTGCGACTGGTAGCCCTTGGAAGCGAACGGCTGGCCGCAGCAGAGGTTGTCGGCGTTGTCCGGGAAGACCACCTGATAGCCGGCTTTTTCCAGCAGCTGGCGGGTCTTGTCGATCAGCGGCGTCTGCTCTTCGTCCGCCGCCGCCGGGCCCATGGCGCGGGACACGCAGGCTGTCAGGTAGACGACGCGCGGTTTGCCGTTATCCACAGGCTGCGACGTGGCTGCGAGGCGCACGGGTTGCGGCATGGCAGGCGTCCACTGCGGAACGCGGCCCTTGCTGGCGTGGCTGATGCTGGCGCTGAGGCGGGCGAGGCGCGGCGCACCGAGCAGCATCCGTGCGCCATTGGCGGCATGCAGCATGAACTTCGCGCCCTTCATGGCGGTGGCGAAGTGGCGCGCCAGCCAGGTGGCGGTGCCGGCGTGGTGCGCCTCTTCACCGCGCAGTTTCTTGATCAGTTCGCCGGTGTTGATGTTCACCGGGCAACGCTGGGCGCACAGGCCGGTGGCGGCGCAGGTGTCGATGCCCTGGTACTGGTAGTCGCGCTCAAGCTCGGTGGTATCGATACCGGCACGGCGCTTGGCCTGGATGTCGCGCCACATGACGATGCGCTGACGCGGGCTCAGCGTCAGCCCCTTGGACGGGCAGACCGGCTCGCAGAAGCCGCACTCGATGCACTTGTCGACGATCTCGTCGGCGGCCGGCAGCGGCTTGAGGTTCTTCAGGTGCAGTTGCGGGTCGTCGGTCAGCACCACGCCGGGGTTGAGGATGCCGGTGGGGTCGAGCAGGCGCTTGAGCTGCCACATCAGCTGATAGGCGTCGTGGCCCCACTCGAGTTCGACGAAGGGCGCCATGTTGCGCCCGGTGCCATGCTCGGCCTTGAGCGAGCCGCCGTATTCCACGGCGACCAGTTGCGCGACGTCGTCCATGAAGGCCGAGTAGCGCGCCACTTGCTCGGGCGATTCGAAACCCTGGGTGAAGACGAAGTGCAGGTTCCCTTCCAGCGCATGGCCGAACAGGATGGCCTCGTCGTAGCCGTGCTTGTCGAACAGCTCGATCAGGCGGTTGACGCCCTCGGCCAGTTGTTCGACGGGGAAGGTGACGTCCTCGATGATCACCGTGGTGCCGGTTTCACGCACCGCCCCGACGGCCGGGAAGGTGTCCTTGCGAATGCGCCAGAGCTGGTTGTAGACCACTGGGTCTTCGCTGAAGTCGACCTGCTTCTCCACCGGGAAACCGATGATGGAGGCGCTGATCTGCGCCAGTTGTTCGTGCAGCAGCGATTGGGTTGCCGCGCGGGATTCGATGAGCAGTGCACAAGCATTGGCGGAGAGGCTTTTCACCCACTCGGGCATGCCCTGCATGTTCTCCACCGAGCGCAGGCTGCGGCGGTCCAGCAGCTCCACGGCGGATACCGGCTGCTGCTTGAGCACGGTCACGGCCTTGCAGCAGGTCTCCACGTCGGGGAAGACGGTCAGTGCGCTGGCCTTGTGCGGATGATCGGGCACGGTGTCGTAGGTCACCGCGCTGATGAAGCCCAGGGTGCCTTCGGAGCCGACCATCAGGTGGGTGAGGATATCCAGCGGCTCGTCGTAGTCGACCAGCGCGTTCAGCGACAGGCCGGTGGTGTTCTTCAGCCGGTATTTGTGGCGGATCTTCGCGGCCAGCTCGGCGTTGGCGCGGGTCTGCCGGCCCAGTTCGGCGAGCTGCTCGAGCAGGGCGCCGTGGCTTGCGCGGAAGGCCGCGACGCTTTCGGGCAACTCGCTGTCCAGCAGGGTGCCGTCGGCCAGCAGCAGGCGCATGCCGGCCAGGGTGTGGTAGCTGTTCTGCGCGGTACCGCAGCACATGCCGCTGGCGTTGTTGGCGACGATGCCGCCGATCTTGCAGGCGTTGATCGAGGCCGGGTCCGGGCCGATCTTGCGGCCGAAGGGCGCCAGCCAGGCGTTGGCCTGGGCGCCGATGACGCCGGGCTGCAGGCGGATCTGGGTGCCGCCATCGCGGATGTCGCGGCCGTTCCAGTTGTCGCCCAGCACCAGCAGTACCGAATCGCTCACGGCCTGGCCGGAGAGGCTGGTGCCGGCGGCGCGGAAGGTCACCGCCACCTGCTGGGCGTGGGCGGCCTTGAGCAGGGTGGCGACTTCGTCTTCGCTCTCGACGCGGATCACCAGTTTGGGGATCAGCCGGTAGAAGCTGGCGTCGGTGCCGAAGGCCAGGGTCGAGAGCGGATCGTCGAAGCGGCGCTCGCGGGGAATCAGGTGTTCTACCGTGTCGAGGAACGCGGCGGGCAGGCTCATGGCGGCTCCAGTCATCATCGGTGAGCGTGGGCCGCTGGGCGGCCCATCGGTGGTCTTTATGTAGAGCGCACCAGGGCGCTTTTTTGTAGGAGCGAGCTTGCTCGCGAACCGGGCTGGCACGAAGCGGGGCGGGTTCGCGAGCAAGCTCGCTCCTACGAAGAGCCGGGCTCAGGCGCCCAGCTCGCGCACCAGCGAGTCACGGGTGATCTCGCTGATGGACTTGGCACCAGTCAGCACCATGGCCACACGCATTTCCTTCTCGAACAGGTCCAGCAGGTTCTTCACGCCGGCTTCGCCGTGGGTCGCCAGGGCGTAGAGGAAGGCGCGGCCGATGAGCACGGTGTCCGCGCCCAGGGCGACCATGCGCACCACGTCCAGGCCGTTGCGGATGCCGGAGTCGGCGAGGATCTTCAGGTCGCCTTTCACCGCGTCGGCGATCGCCGGCAGGGCTCGGGCGCTGGAGAGCACGCCGTCGAGCTGGCGGCCGCCGTGGTTGGACACGACGATGCCGTCGGCACCGAACTTCACCGCGTCTTTCGCGTCCTCGGGATCGAGGATGCCCTTGATCACCATCGGACCGTCCCAGAAATCACGGATCCACTCCAGGTCCTTCCAGGAAATCGACGGGTCGAAGTTGGCGCCCAGCCAGCCGATGTAGTCGGCAAGACCCGTGGGGTTTCCACGGTACTTGGAGATGTTGCCCAGGTCATGGGGTTTGCCCAGCAGGCCGACGTCCAGCGCCCATGCCGGGTGGGTCATGGCTTGCCAGACGCGGCGCAGCGGCGCGTTCGGGCCACTCATGCCGGAGTGGGCGTCACGGTAGCGGGCACCGGGCACTGGCATGTCGACGGTGAACACCAGGGTGGTGACACCGGCGGCCTTGGCGCGCTCCAGGGCGTTGCGCATGAAGCCGCGGTCCTTCAGCACATAGAGTTGGAACCACATGGGGCGATCGATGGCCGGGGCGACTTCCTCGATGGGGCAGACCGACACCGTGGACATCGTGAACGGAATGCCTTTTGCCGCCGCCGCGCGAGCTGCCTGCACCTCGCCACGCCGGGCGTACATGCCGGTCAGGCCGACCGGAGCCAGGGCCACGGGCATGCTCAGCGTTTCGTTGAACAGCTTCGTCTCAAGGCTCAGCTCGGACATGTTCTTCAGCACGCGCTGGCGCAGGGCAATGTTGGCCAGGTCGTCGACGTTGTTGCGCAGGGTGCGCTCGGCGTAGGCGCCGCCGTCGGCGTAGTGGAAGAGGAACGGCGGCAGCTTGCGTTGGGCCGCGGCGCGGTAGTCGGTAGAGGCAGAGATGATCATTGGGCTCTTCCGTTTCGAGAGAAAAGTGTTGGATCGAGCGAGCTAGAGCGAGACAAGGCGGAAATGGCCGAGGGAGCGGAGCCTACGACTGTAGGTGAGCATCTCCGAGGCCATTTCCAACGCAGTATCGCCGACGCGCAGCCGATCAGCGCTCGGTCAGTGAACGAGCATGCCGGTGAAGATATAGGCCTGGGCCAGGGTGATCAGACCCACCATGGCGGCGAACATCAGGCTGTGCTTGAGGGTGAAGCGGAACAGGTCGGATTCCTTGCCGACCATGCCGGTGGCGGCGCAGGCCACGGCAATGGATTGCGGCGAGATCATCTTGCCGGTCACGCCGCCGCTGGTGTTGGCGGCCACCAGCAGGGTGTCGTTGACCCCGATCTGGTGCGCGGTGGTGGACTGCAGCGAGCTGAACAGGGCGTTGGAAGAGGTATCCGAACCGGTCAGGAACACGCCCAGCCAGCCAAGGAACGGCGAGAAGAACGGGAAGGCCGCACCGGTGCCGGCCAGGACCAGCGCCAGGGTCGTGGACATGCCCGAGTAGTTGGTGACGAAGGCGAAGGCCAGCACCATGCCGATGGAGAGGATCGGCCATTTCAGCTCGATCAGGGTCTCCTTGAAGGTGGTCAGACCAGTTTTCGCGCTGATGCGCAGGATGAACATCGAGACCACGGCGGAGAGGAAGATCGCGGTGCCAGTGGCCGAGACCGGATCCAGCTTGAACACGGCGGCAATCGGCGTCGGATTGGCGACGATGGGCGCGGTCTTCACCACCAGTTGGTCCAGGTGCGGAATGGCGAAGTTGAACACCAGGCTGTACAGCGTTCCGCCCGGCGCGAACATGGCCTTGAACGGCTTCAGGGTCCAGATGGTCACCAGCACGGTCAGTACCAGGAAGGGCGACCAGGCCTTGAGGATTTCGCCGAAGCTGTAGGGGGTCGGCTCCGCGCCGCGCGGGGCATTACCACCTAGGACGGCGGCGCCACCGGCAGTGGCGACTACTTCGCGCTCGCTAGCCGGTTGCCAGACCTTCAGGAACAGGGTCAGGGAAATCAGGCTGACCAGGGCGGAGGTGATGTCCGGCAGTTCCGGGCCGATGAAGTTGGAGGTGAAGTACTGGGTGATGGCGAAGCTGCCGCCAGCGACCAGCGCGGCCGGCCAGGTTTCCTTCACGCCCTTGAGACCGTCCATCATGAACACCAGCCAGAACGGCACGAGGATCGACAGGAACGGCAGTTGGCGACCGGTCATGGCGCCGATCTTGAAGGCGTCGATGCCGGTGACCTGGCCCGCCACGATGATCGGGATGCCCAGGGCGCCGAAGGCCACTGGTGCGGTGTTGGCGATCAGGCACAGGCCCGCGGCATACAATGGGTTGAAGCCCAAGCCGACGAGCAGGGCGGCGGTGATCGCCACCGGCGCGCCGAAGCCCGCCGCACCTTCGAGGAAGGCGCCGAAGGAGAAACCGATCAGCAGCACCTGCAGGCGCTGGTCGCCGGTGATCGACAGCACCGAGCTGCGGATCACTTCGAACTGGCCGCTCTTGACTGTGAGTTTGTAGAGGAACACCGCCGCGACGATGATCCAGGCGATCGGCCACAGGCCGTAGGCGAAGCCATAGCCGGCAGCGGCGATGGCCATGTCGGCGGGCATGCCGAAGGCGGCGATGGCGATGATGATCGAAAGGGCGAGGGTGATGCTGCCTGCGACGTGGCCCTTGAGGCGGAACACGGCGAGGGCGAGGAAGAAGAACACGATCGGGATGACGGCGACCAGCGCGGACAGGCCGAGGCTGCCGAGCGGGGTATAGATCTGCTGCCAGGTTTGCATCTGGTTGGCTCCCTAATTGTTTTTGGGTGGAGGGCCTTGTTGCCGGTCGGGCGATTCCGTTGCGCTTGTGGCGCGCTGGCAGGCGGTCGACTGATCGCGGCGTAGTTGTCGTGTAATCGACTTTGCGGTAAATTGGTAATACCAATTTACAAAGCCGAGCGCTCAGGGTAAAAGCCCTGCAGTCGGCGTGTCAATTTGCTGCAGTTCAACTTTTGTCGATGACGCCCGGGTGGGTGGTGCGGTCTTGTGGCTGGCTTCCGGGCTGGTCAGACTGCCGTGATCGGCACGCAAGTCGCGGCGCAGAGCGTTTTTCCGTGGGAGAGCACGAAGATGGGGTTTGGTCAGGTCAAGCAGCGCCGTCTGTCGGATGACATCGTCGAGCGGCTGGAGGCGATGATTCTCGAAGGCACGCTCAAAGCCGGTGAGCGCTTGCCGGCAGAGCGTGCGCTGGCCGAGCAGTTCGGCGTGTCGCGGCCGTCACTTCGCGAGGCGATCCAGAAGCTGGGCGCCAAGGGGCTGCTGGTCAGTCGCCAGGGCGGCGGCAACTATGTCAGCGAAGGGCTGGGCTCGATGTTCAGCGATCCGCTGCTGCACCTGCTGGAGAGCAATCCTGAAGCGCAGCGCGATCTGCTGGAGTTCCGCCACACACTGGAAGGCTCCTGTGCTTATTACGCGGCGCAGCGCGCGACCGAGGTGGATCACCAGCGCCTGAAACAGGCCTTCGATACCCTGCAGGACTGCTACCAGAGCCCCGGCAAAGTCAGCCGGGCGGAGGAGGGCGCGGCGGATGCGGCCTTCCATCTGGCCATCGCCGAGGCCAGTCATAACGCCGTATTGCTGCACACCATCCGTGGCCTGTTCGACCTGCTCAAGCGCAACGTGGTGACCAACATCGGCGGGATGTACGCGCAGCGCGACGAAACCCGCGAGCAGCTGATGCGTCAGCATCGCGAGTTGTACGACGCGATTGTCGGCGGGCAGGCGGAGGCAGCGCGGGAAATTTCCCAACGGCACATCGACTACGTGCAGGAAGTGCTGGCCGAAGCCCAGGCGCAGGAGGTGCGTCTGCAGCGGGCGCAGCGGCGCCAGGGCGCGGTGGACGCCTGACCGGCAACGCGCCCTCGCAAGAGGGCGCGACAGGACTCAGTCGTCCTTGCCGTGGCGCATGGCGCGCTGGATTTCCCGGTCGGAGTCGCGCTCCTTCTCGGTGCCGCGCTTGTCGTACTCTTTCTTGCCCTTGGCCAGTGCGATCTCGCACTTGATCAGGTGCTTCTTCCAGTACATCGACAGCGCGACGCAGGCGTAGCCTTTCTGCTGCACGGCACCGAACAGCTTGCCCAGCTCGCGCTTGTGCAGCAGCAGCTTGCGCGTGCGCACCGGGTCGGCGATGACGTGGGTGCTGGCAGTGGTCAGCGGCGTGATGTGGCTGCCCAGCAGCCAGGCTTCGCCATCCTTGAGCAGCACGTAGCTGTCCACCAGCTGCGCCTTGCCGGCGCGCAGGCTTTTCACTTCCCAGCCGGCCAGGGCGACGCCCGCCTCGAAGCGCTGCTCGATGAAGTAGTCGTGCAGAGCCTTCTTGTTCTGCGCGATGGTCCCCGAAGGGTGTTTCTTCTGTTTAGCCATAGGCCGCGCATTATAGGGAGTCGCTCGCCGCGCCGCTATCGGGACAGTGTGCGACGGCATGCAAGCTTGAGGGGGCGTGGCTAATCTCGGACAATGCGCGCTGTTTTTTTGAGCAGCGGGCGTATGAAATGCCCCACAACCAAGCGAGATGTCTATGAGCACGCATATCCAGCGTTCGGCCCTGCTGCCCTATCCGGCGAAGGCGCTGTACGACCTGGTCAACGATGTGGCGCGCTACCCGGAGTTCCTGCCCTGGTGTTCCGCTTCCACCGTGCTGGAGGAAAGCGATACGGCCATGCGCGCCGAGCTGACCGTGGCCAAGGGCAGCATCACCCAGCGCTTCACCACCCGTAACGTGCTGGTGCCCGGCCAGAGCATCGAGATGAATCTTGAAGAAGGCCCCTTCACTCAGTTGCACGGTGTCTGGACCTTCAAGGCGCTGGGCGACAAAGCCTGCAAGATCTCCCTCGACCTGACCTTCGACTACGCCGGCGCCCTGGTGAAGGCGACCCTCGGCCCGCTTTTCACCCAGGCGGCGAATACCATGGTCGACGCCTTCTGCCAGCGCGCCAAGCAGCTCCATGGCTGAGCCGGCGAGCATCGCCATCGAGGTCGTCTACGCGCTTCCGGAGCGGCAAGCCCTGTTGCGCCTGGGCGTGCCCTACGGCACCCGGGTGCGCGAGGCGGTACTGTTGTCGGGGATCGCTGCGCAGTTTCCCGATCTGGATGTGCAGAATTGCCCGCTGGGGATTTTCGGCAAGGCCGTGGTCAGGCCCGATGAGCGCGTGCTGGAGGAGGGGGAGCGGGTGGAGATCTATCGTCCGCTGATCGCCGATCCCAAGGAAGTGCGCAAGCAGCGTGCCGCGCGGGCGAAAGCCGCCAGGGGGTGATTGCCCGGGGCCTGAAATAGCAGGCAACAAAAAGCCCGGCCTTGGCCGGGCTTTTTGTCGGACAGACCCTTACTGCGGGTCCTTGTCCAGCGGTTCCGGGGTCGGGACCGGCACGGTTTCCACCTGGTCCACTTCCTTCTGGATCTGCTCTTCCACGGAGCCGGGCTTGGCCGGTTGCTCCTTGGGCTGCTCGGGTTGCGGAACGCTTATCGGAGCTTCCGGTGCCAGCGGAGGCGTGACGCCACCGTCGGTGCCGAGGATCGACTCGTCGCGGCTCACGCCGGGCATGAAGTCGCCATTGAGGCCGATCAGTTGATCGCTTTCGCTGAAGTACAGGCTCATGCGCTCCTGCTGGCGCTGACCGCCACCGGGCTGGATGCTGTACAGATAATCCCAGCGATTGGGGTGGAAAGTGTCGACGATCAAGGGGTTACCCATGATAAACCGCACTTGGCGCCGGGTCATTCCGGGCTTCAACTGGTCTATCATGTCTTGTGTTACGACGTTGCCCTGCTGGATGTCGATCTTGTAAACCCCCGGGAAAGAGCAACCGGCGAGTGCGGCGAGTCCCAGCGCGAAGGCGAGACTGGTCAGCATGAGCTTGGCGTTTTGCATCGGGTGGTGACTTCCACTATCTTGGCTGAGCGACGAAACCCCGATCATACCTGCATTGAGGGAAGCTGCGAAGCTTCCAGCGCCGAGAAAGCACACATGGTTGAAAATAGCGAACTGCGCAAAGCCGGACTCAAGGTCACGCTGCCGCGCGTCAAGATCCTCCAGATGCTCGATTCCGCCGAGCAACGCCACATGAGCGCGGAGGATGTCTACAAAGCGCTGATGGAGGCAGGTGAGGACGTAGGTCTGGCCACCGTCTACCGCGTGCTGACCCAGTTCGAGGCCGCTGGCCTTGTGGTGCGCCACAACTTCGATGGCGGCCATGCCGTCTTCGAGCTGGCTGATAGCGGGCACCACGATCACATGGTCTGCGTCGATACCGGCGAGGTCATCGAGTTCATGGACTCGGAAATCGAGAAACGCCAGAAGGAAATCGTCCGCGAGCGTGGCTTCGAGCTCGTCGATCACAATCTGGTGCTCTACGTGCGCAAGAAGAAATAAGCGTACGCGGAATGCAGAACGGCGCCCCTCGGGTCGCCGTTTTCGTTTGTACGGCTTTTTTGTGGTTTTTTTTTGTAGGAGCGAGCTTGCTCGCGAAGGCATAACGCCGAGGTCGTAGGAGAGACCGGTTCGCGAGCAAGCTCGCTCCTATAGGGGATTACCCCTGTACGGCGGAGTCCACCATCTTGCGCGCGTGGGCCAGGGATTCCTTGGTCAGGTCGACACCGCCGAGCATGCGGGCGATTTCCTCGATGCGCTCTGCCTTCTTCAGGTTCGCCACCGCTGTACGGGTTTCGCTGGTGTCGCGGTCCTTGTGCACGAACAGGTGCTGATGGCCTTGGGCGGCCACCTGCGGCAGGTGGGTGACGGTCAGGACCTGGCCGCGCTGGCCTAGGCGGCGCAGCAGTTGGCCGACCACTTCGGCTGTGGGGCCGCCGATGCCAACGTCCACTTCGTCGAATACCAGCGTGGGGATGCGCGAGGTCTGCGCGGTGATCACCTGGATCGCCAGGCTGATGCGTGACAGTTCGCCGCCCGAGGCGACCTTCGCCAGGCCCTTCATCGGTTGGCCGGGGTTGGCGCTGACGAGGAACTCCAGCTGCTCCCGTCCATTGGGTTGCGGCTCGTCCGGGGCGCATTCGCGCAGGTCGATGGCAAAGCGCCCGCCGGGCATGCCCAGGCGCTGCATTTCAATTTCCACGGCTTTGGCCAGCTGCGGCGCTGCGGCCTGGCGGATGCGGCTGAGCTCCTCCGCCTTTTCCTGGTAATGGCGGGCATAGGCAGCCAGCTCGTCGCCCAGACGCTCGACGGCTTCGTCGTCGGCGTTCAGCGCTTCCAACTCGTCCAGCAGGCGTTGCTGCAGGTCCTGCAGTTCGTGAGGCTGCACGCGGTGCTTGCGCGCGAGGCTATAGATGGCGTCCATGCGCTCTTCCAGTTGCTGCAGGCGCATGGGGTCGGCGTCGAAGTGATCGACGAACCGGTTCAGCTCGCCGATGGCTTCCTCCACCTGGATCTGCGCACTGGACAGCAGGTTCACCGCTTCGCCCAATGCAGCTGGCTGGCTCGGGAAGGCGGTCAGGCGATTGAGACTCGACGTCAGCGCGGAAAGCACGTTGCCGGCATCGTTTTCACTGCACAGTTCGACGACCTGGCGACAGGCGGCGATCAGGCTGCCGGCGTTGCTCAGGGTCTTGTGCTCAGCTTCCAGCGTCTCCAGTTCGTTGTCGCCCAGGCCGAGGTTTTCCAGCTCTTCCAGCTGGTAGCTGAGCAACTGGTGGCGGGCGCGCTGTTCGTCGCCGTTGCGTGATAGGCGGTCCAGTTCCTGGCGGGTCTGCTTCCAGCGTTGCGCGGCGAGTTGCACCTGGCGCGCCAGATCCTGGCTGCCGGCATACTCGTCGAGCAGGCGGCGGTGGGTGTCGGCCTTGAGCAGCGACTGGTGCTCGTGCTGGCTGTGGATATCGATGAGCAGTTCGCCCAGGTGCTTGAGATCGCCCAGCGGGCAGGGCGTGCCATTGATATAGGCGCGCGAGCGGCCTTCGGCGGTGATCACCCGGCGCAGGATGCACGGGCCATCCTGCTCCAGGTCGCGCTCGGCGAGCCAGTCTCGGGCTTCGGCAATGGCGCTGACATCGAAGCTGGCGAGAATGTCGGTCTTGTCGGCGCCGGGGCGCACCACGCCGCTGTCGGCGCGGTCGCCCAGGGCCAGGCCGAGGGCGTCGAGCATGATGGACTTGCCGGCGCCGGTTTCGCCGGTGATCACGGTCATGCCGGCGGCGAGCTCGAGATCGAGGTGCTCGACGATGGCGTAGTTGTGCACGGACAGGTGAACCAGCATGGGCGGCGGCTCCGTAGATAGACATGGTTATTTATACAGTATTTTTTGCCGCTGGCAATTCTCCACCTACCCCTTGAAGAAGCCGAATTCCACCCCATATAGACGGCAGAGCCGCGGACCAATGGGTTCGCTTTGTTTTCAAAGGCTTATTTTCTTTTTTAGGAGAGTGGCATGTCTGACGAACAACAGACTCAGGATTCCCAGTTCAACGAGCAGCCGGAAAACGGCGCTGCCGAGGACCTGAATGCCCGCGTGCTGGACCTGGAAGAGCAGGTCGCCGCGGCCAAGGATCAGAGCCTGCGCGCCGTCGCCGAACTGCAGAACGTCCGCCGCCGTGCCGAGCAGGACGTGGAGAAGGCGCACAAGTTCGCCCTGGAGAAATTCGCCGGCGACCTGCTGCCGATCGTCGATACCCTCGAGCGTGCGCTGGAGATGTCGAACCCGGAAGACGAGGCGATCAAGCCGATGCGCGAAGGCATCGAGCTGACGCTGAAGATGTTCCACGACACCCTGAAGCGCTTCAATCTCGAACCGGTCGACCCGCACGGCGAGCCGTTCAACCCCGAACATCACCAGGCCATGGCCATGGAGGAGAGCATTCGCCTCGAGCCGGGCAGCGTGGTCAAGGTGTTCCAGAAGGGTTACCTGCTCAACGGTCGCCTGCTGCGTCCGGCCATGGTCGTGGTCAGCAAGGCACCGGAACAAACTCCGCCTTCGATCGACGAGAAGGCTTGAAATCCACCACCCGGTCCCCATCTGGGTAATCAACCGAGCCAAAGACCCGCAACAGGGTCAGCGCGGAATCTAATTTCTGGAGAGTGAAATATGGGCAAAATCATTGGTATCGACCTGGGGACCACCAACTCCTGTGTGTCCATCCTGGAGAACGGTAACGTCAAGGTCATCGAGAACGCCGAAGGCGCTCGTACCACCCCGTCGATCATCGGCTACGCCAACGACGGCGAAATCCTGGTAGGTCAGCCGGCGAAGCGCCAGGCCGTGACCAACCCGAAGAACACCCTGTACGCGGTGAAGCGCCTGATCGGCCGCCGTTTCGAAGAAGACGTCGTACAGAAAGACATCAAGATGGTGCCGTACGCCATCGTCAAGGCTGACAACGGCGACGCGTGGGTCGAGGCCAAGGGCCAGAAGATGGCTCCGCCGCAGGTCTCCGCCGAAGTCCTGAAGAAGATGAAGAAGACCGCCGAGGACTACCTGGGCGAGCCGGTCACCGAAGCGGTCATCACCGTTCCGGCCTACTTCAACGACAGCCAGCGTCAAGCTACCAAGGACGCCGGCCGCATCGCCGGTCTGGACGTCAAGCGCATCATCAACGAGCCGACCGCGGCTGCGCTGGCCTATGGCCTGGACAAGGCCAAGGGCGACCACACCATCATCGTCTATGACCTGGGCGGCGGTACCTTCGACGTTTCCGTGATCGAAATCGCCGAAGTCGATGGCGAGCACCAGTTCGAAGTACTGGCCACCAACGGCGACACCTTCCTGGGTGGTGAAGACTTCGACCTGCGCCTGATCGACTACCTCGTCGAGGAGTTCAAGAAAGAATCCGGCATGGACCTCAAGGGCGACCCGCTGGCCATGCAGCGCCTGAAGGAAGCTGCCGAGAAGGCCAAGATCGAGCTGTCCTCGACCCAGCAGACCGACGTCAATCTGCCGTACGTCACCGCTGACGCCTCCGGCCCGAAACACCTGAACGTCAAGGTTTCCCGCGCCAAGCTGGAATCCCTGGTGGAAGACCTGGTCGCCCGCACCATCGAGCCGTGCCGCGTTGCGCTGAAAGACGCCGGCCTGGATGTCTCGAAGATCGACGAAGTGATCCTGGTCGGTGGCCAGACCCGTATGCCGCTGGTGCAGAAGACCGTTGCCGAGTTCTTCGGCAAGGAAGCGCGCAAGGACGTCAACCCGGACGAAGCCGTTGCCATGGGTGCTGCCATCCAGGGCGCCGTGCTGGCCGGCGACGTGAAGGACGTGCTGCTGCTCGACGTCACCCCGCTGACCCTGGGTATCGAAACCCTCGGTGGCGTGATGACCGCGCTGATCGACAAGAACACCACCATCCCGACCAAGAAGTCGCAGGTGTTCTCCACCGCCGATGACAACCAGGGCGCCGTGACCATTCATGTTCTGCAGGGCGAGCGCAAGCAAGCCGCACAGAACAAGTCGCTGGGCAAGTTCGACCTGGCTGACATTCCGCCGGCTCCGCGCGGCGTGCCGCAGATCGAAGTGACCTTCGACATCGACGCCAACGGCATCCTGCACGTCGGCGCGAAGGACAAGGCTACCGGCAAGCAGCAGTCCATCGTGATCAAGGCCTCTTCCGGCCTGTCCGAGGACGAGATCGCGCAGATGGTGCGTGACGCCGAGGCGAACGCCGAGGAAGACCGCAAGTTCGAGGAACTGGCCGCTGCCCGCAACCAGGGTGACGCGCTGGTCCACGCCACTCGCAAGATGGTCACCGAGGCTGGCGACAAGGCCACCGCCGAAGAGAAAGCCGCCATCGAGAAGGCGCTGGGCGAGCTGGAAGTTGCCGTGAAAGGCGACGACAAGGCCGAGATCGAGGCGAAGATGAACGCGCTGTCCCAGGCGTCCACTCCGCTGGCGCAGAAGATGTACGCCGAACAGCCGCAGCCGGGTGCTGCCGCTCAGGGCGAGGCCGCTGACGACAAGGCTGGCGACGATGTCGTCGATGCCGAGTTCGAAGAGGTCAAGGAGAACAAGTAAGCCGCGTGCTTGCTTCCGCTCCGGCGCACCGACCAGCGTGTCGGTGCGCATGAAACGTCACGCGGGGGCTTGCTCCCGCGTTGGCGTGTCTGGGGGAGAGGTTTTCAAGGTGCAAAGAATTTATGGCCAAACGTGATTTTTACGAGGTACTGGGTGTCGAGCGCGGCGCCAGCGAAGCGGACCTGAAGAAGGCCTATCGCCGGCTCGCCATGAAGTTCCACCCGGACCGCAATCCCGGCGACAAGGAAGCCGAGGACAAATTCAAGGAGGCCAACGAGGCGTACGAGGTCCTGTCCGACGCCAGCAAGCGCGCGGCCTACGACCAGTACGGCCATGCCGGCGTCGACCCGCAGATGGGCGGCGGCGGGGCTGGCTTCGGCGGCGCGAGCTTCTCGGACATCTTTGGTGATGTCTTCAGCGACTTCTTCGGTGGCGGCGGTGGGCGCGGCGGCTCTCGCGGCGGTCCGGCACGCGGCGCCGACCTGCGCTACACCCTCGATCTGGACCTGGAAGACGCGGTTCGCGGCACCACCGTGACCATTCGCGTTCCCACTCTGGTCGGCTGCAAGACCTGTAGCGGTAGCGGCGCCAAGCCCGGCACCACACCGGTCACCTGTACCACTTGCGGTGGTATCGGCCAGGTGCGCATGCAGCAGGGCTTCTTCTCGGTGCAGCAGACCTGCCCGCGTTGCCATGGCAGCGGCAAGATGATCACCGACCCCTGTGGCTCCTGCCACGGCCAGGGTCGCGTGGAGGAGCACAAGACCCTATCGGTGAAAGTCCCGGCTGGCGTCGATACGGGCGACCGCATCCGCCTGACCGGCGAAGGCGAAGCTGGCGCCCATGGCGGCCCGGCGGGCGACCTTTATGTGGTGGTGAACGTGCGCGAGCACGACATCTTCCAGCGTGACGGCAAGCATCTGTACTGCGAAGTGCCGATCAGCTTCGCCGACGCCGCCCTGGGGGGCGAGCTGGAAGTGCCGACCCTGGATGGCCGCGTCAAGCTGAAGATCCCTGAGGGCACCCAGACCGGCAAGCTGTTCCGTCTGCGCGGCAAGGGCGTTGCCCCGGTGCGCGGCGGCGGTGCTGGTGACCTGATGTGCCGCGTAGTGGTGGAGACCCCGGTCAACCTGGACAAGCGTCAGCGCGAGCTGCTCGAAGAGTTCCGCGGTACCCTGCAGGGCAACGCCTCCCATTCGCCCAAGGCCAGTGGCTGGTTCGAGGGCATGAAGCGCTTCTTCGACGATCTATGATGCAAGGCCCCGGGCGGTGTGAGTCGTCCGGGGCTTTCTAGCTTTGGAGCAGTTTTATATGCGACGTATAGCCGTAATGGGCGCCGCTGGGCGCATGGGCAAGACCCTGATCGAAGCGGTGCAGCAGACCAATGGCAGCGCCGGCCTGACTGCGGCAGTCGACCGTCCGGACAGCACCCTGGTGGGGGCGGACGCTGGCGAGCTGGCGGGCCTGGGCCGCATCGGCGTGCCGCTGTCGGGCGACCTGGCCAAGGTAGTCGACGAGTTCGACGTGCTGATCGACTTCACCCATCCGACCGTTACCCTGAAAAACCTCGAAGTCTGCCGCAAGGCCGGCAAGGCGATGGTTATCGGCACCACCGG
The DNA here is from genome assembly GCF_050474425.1 of Pseudomonas sp. B1-22. Lineage (NCBI taxonomy): Bacteria > Pseudomonadati > Pseudomonadota > Gammaproteobacteria > Pseudomonadales > Pseudomonadaceae > Pseudomonas > Pseudomonas sp. B1-22. Next base: position 723,037 of record NZ_JBCHVH010000003.1, read on the forward strand.
TTTCTCCGCGGCGGAGAAGGAGCTGCTGAGCGACGCCGCGAAGGACATCCCGATCGTCTTTGCGGCCAACTACAGCGTCGGCGTGAACCTCTGCCTGAAGCTGCTCGACACCGCCGCCCGCGTTCTGGGTGACGATGTGGACATCGAGATCCTCGAGGCGCACCACCGCCACAAGGTCGATGCGCCGTCCGGCACCGCGCTGCGCATGGGCGAAGTGGTCGCCAATGCACTGGGCCGTGATCTGGAAAAGGTGGCCGTGTACGGTCGTGAAGGTCAGACCGGCGCTCGTCCGCGCGAGACCATCGGCTTCGCCACTGTGCGTGCCGGCGATGTGGTGGGCGACCACACCGTGCTGTTCGCTGCTGATGGAGAGCGCGTGGAGATCACCCACAAGGCTTCGAGCCGCATGACCTTCGCCCGCGGCGCTGTGCGTGCTGCTCAGTGGCTGGAAGGGCAGGCCAATGGCCTGTACGACATGCAGGATGTTCTCGGCCTGCGCTGAGCGGCATGGCCGTACGTCGTGCAAAAGGTGGACCATGATGTCGCATTTCTGTAAACTACAGCTTTAGTGTGTCCACTAAAAGTAGCGCAGCATGATCACATAAAAAGCGGGATGACTTCTTCTGATGTCATCCCGCTTTTTTACAATCTGCGCACGCCCAGCCAGGCTTGAACTACGGGAGGTCTTCTTGACTAAGCCAGCCATACTTGCACTTGCCGACGGCAGCGTTTTTCGCGGTGAAGCCATCGGCGCCGACGGCCAGACCGTCGGAGAGGTGGTGTTCAACACCGCCATGACCGGCTACCAGGAAATCCTTACCGATCCTTCCTACGCCCAACAGATCGTCACCCTGACCTATCCGCATATCGGCAACACCGGCACCACGCCGGAAGACGCCGAGTCGAACAAGGTCTGGGCCGCCGGCCTGATCATCCGTGACCTGCCGCTGCTCTCCAGCAGCTGGCGCGACAAGCAGTCCCTGCCGGACTACCTGAAAGCCAACGGTACCGTCGCCATCGCCGGCATCGATACCCGCCGCCTGACCCGCATCCTGCGCGAGAAGGGTTCGCAGAACGGCTGCATCCTGGCTGGCGACGACGCCACCGAGGAAAAAGCCCTCGAACTGGCACGCGGCTTCCCGGGCCTGAAGGGCATGGACCTGGCCAAAGTCGTTTCCTCCACCGAGCGCTACGAGTGGCGTTCCAGCGTGTGGAACCTGGAAACCGACAGCCACCCGGAAATCGCCGCCGCCGAACTGCCGTACCACGTGGTCGCCTACGATTTCGGCGTGAAGCTGAACATCCTGCGCATGCTGGTCGCCCGCGGCTGCCGCCTGACCGTGGTGCCGGCGCAGACCCCCGCCAGCGAAGTGCTCGCCCTGAACCCGGACGGCATCTTCCTCTCCAACGGCCCTGGCGACCCCGAGCCGTGCGATTACGCCATCCAGGCCATCCGTGAGTTCCTCGACACCGAGATCCCGGTATTCGGCATCTGCCTCGGCCACCAGCTGCTGGCTCTGGCCTCCGGCGCCAAGACCCTGAAGATGGGCCACGGCCACCACGGTGCCAACCACCCGGTGCAGGACCTGGATTCGGGCGTGGTGATGATCACTAGCCAGAACCACGGTTTCGCCGTGGACGAGGCGAGCATGCCGGCCAACCTGCGCGCGACCCACAAGTCGCTGTTCGACGGCACCCTGCAGGGCATCGAGCGCACCGACAAGGTGGCTTTCAGCTTCCAGGGCCACCCGGAAGCCAGCCCCGGTCCGCACGACGTGGCCCCGCTGTTCGACCGCTTCATCGCGGCGATGGCCGAGCGTCGCTGAGACCTCCGAAGAGGTAAATGAAGATGATGCCGACCCTGGGAATCACCGATATCTGGACCTACGTTCTGGGTACGTTGTTCATCGTCCTGCTGCCGGGGCCGAACTCGCTGTTCGTCCTCGCCACCGCCGCCCAGCGCGGCGTGGCCTCGGGCTACCGGGCGGCGAGCGCGGTGTTCCTGGGCGATGCGATCCTGATGCTGCTGTCGGCGTTGGGTATCGCCTCGGTGCTCAAGACCGAGCCGATGCTGTTCCTGGGTCTGAAGTACGTTGGCGCCGCCTACCTGTTCTATCTTGGTATCGGCATGCTCCGCGGCGGTTGGCAGAAACTGCGCCAGCCCCTGTCGGAAGCCGCGGCTCCGGCCAAGGAAGTGGACGTCAACCAGCCGTTCCGCAAGGCGCTGCTGCTGAGCCTGTCCAACCCCAAGGCGATCCTCTTCTTCGTTTCCTTCTTCATTCAGTTCGTCGACCCGGGATACGCCTACCCCGGCCTGTCGTTCCTGGTACTGGGCACGATCCTCGAGATCCTCAGCGCCCTGTACCTGAGCTTCCTGATTTTCTCCGGTGTGCGTCTGGCGGCCTGGTTCCGTCGGCGGCAACGGCTGGCTGCCGGCGCCTCGAGTGGCGTCGGCGCCCTGTTCGTCGGCTTTGGCGTGAAGCTGGCCAGCGCAACCCTTTCCTGAATATTGCAACGAGAGTCCCATGCCCAAGCGTACAGACATCAAGAGCATCCTGATCCTCGGCGCCGGCCCGATCGTCATCGGCCAGGCCTGCGAGTTCGACTACTCCGGCGCACAGGCCTGCAAGGCCCTGAAGGAAGAAGGCTTCCGTGTCATCCTGGTGAACTCCAACCCGGCTACCATCATGACCGACCCGGCCATGGCCGACGCCACCTACATCGAGCCGATCAAGTGGCAGACCGTCGCCAAGATCATCGAGAAGGAGCGCCCTGACGCGCTGCTGCCGACCATGGGCGGCCAGACCGCTCTGAACTGCGCCCTGGACCTGGAGCGCCACGGCGTGCTCGAGCAGTTCGGCGTGGAAATGATCGGCGCCAACGCCGACACCATCGACAAGGCCGAAGACCGCTCGCGCTTCGACAAGGCCATGCGCGACATCGGTCTGGCCTGCCCGCGCTCGGGCATCGCCCACAGCATGGAAGAAGCCTACGGCGTGCTGGAGAAGGTCGGCTTCCCCTGCATCATCCGTCCGTCCTTCACCATGGGCGGCACCGGCGGCGGCATTGCCTACAACCGCGAAGAATTCGAAGAGATCTGCGCCCGTGGCCTGGACCTGTCGCCGACCAACGAACTGCTGATCGACGAATCGCTGATCGGCTGGAAGGAATACGAGATGGAGGTTGTCCGCGACAAGAAGGACAACTGCATCATCGTCTGCTCCATCGAGAACTTCGACCCGATGGGCGTGCACACTGGTGACTCCATCACCGTGGCCCCGGCGCAGACCCTGACCGACAAGGAATACCAGATCATGCGCAACGCCTCCCTGGCGGTGCTGCGTGAGATCGGCGTGGAAACCGGCGGTTCCAACGTGCAGTTCGGCATCTGCCCGAACACCGGCCGCATGGTCGTGATCGAGATGAACCCGCGCGTATCGCGTTCCTCGGCGCTGGCTTCCAAGGCCACCGGCTTCCCGATCGCCAAGATCGCCGCCAAGCTGGCCGTCGGCTACACCCTCGACGAGCTGCAGAACGACATCACCGGCGGCCGCACCCCGGCGTCCTTCGAGCCGGCGATCGACTACGTCGTCACCAAGATCCCGCGTTTCGCCTTCGAGAAATTCCCGAAAGCCGACGCCCGCCTGACCACCCAGATGAAGTCCGTGGGTGAAGTCATGGCCATCGGCCGCACCTTCCAGGAGTCCGTGCAGAAAGCCCTGCGCGGCCTGGAAGTCGGCGCCACCGGTTTCGATCCGAAGCTGGACCTGAACGATCCGGAAGCCGAAGGCATCCTCAAGCGCGAGCTGACCGTGCCCAATGCCGACCGCATCTGGTACGTCGCCGACGCCTTCCGCGCCGGCAAGAGCATCGCCGAAGTCTTCGACCTGACCCGCATCGACGAGTGGTTCCTGGTGCAGATCGAAGACCTGGTCAAGGACGAGGAGCGCGTGAAGACCCTGGGTCTGTCCGCAATCGACCGCGACCTGATGTACAAGCTCAAGCGCAAGGGCTTCTCCGACGCCCGCCTGGCCAAGCTGCTCGGTGTGACCGAGAAGAACCTGCGCAGCCATCGCCAGAAGCTCAAGGTGCTGCCGGTGTACAAGCGCGTGGACACCTGCGCCGCCGAATTCGCCACCGACACCGCCTACATGTACTCGACCTACGAGGAAGAGTGCGAGGCCAATCCGTCGACTCGCGACAAGATCATGATCCTGGGCGGCGGTCCGAACCGCATCGGCCAGGGCATCGAGTTCGACTACTGCTGCGTGCACGCCGCGCTGGCCATGCGTGAAGACGGTTACGAGACCATCATGGTCAACTGCAACCCGGAAACCGTCTCCACCGACTACGACACCTCCGACCGTCTGTACTTCGAGCCGGTAACCCTGGAAGACGTGCTGGAAATCGTCCGCGTCGAGCAGCCCAAGGGCGTCATCGTGCAGTACGGCGGCCAGACTCCGCTGAAACTCTGCCGCGCCCTGGAAGAAGCCGGTGTGCCGATCATCGGCACCAGCCCGGACGCCATCGACCGCGCCGAAGACCGCGAGCGCTTCCAGCAGATGGTGCAGCGCCTGAACCTGCGTCAGCCGGCCAACGCCACCGCGCGCAGCGAAGACCAGGCCCTGGAGCTGTCGAAGAACATCGGCTACCCGATGGTAGTGCGTCCGTCCTACGTACTGGGCGGCCGTGCGATGGAAATCGTCTACCAGGAAGAAGAGCTCAAGCGCTACATGCGCGAAGCCGTGAAGGTCTCCAACGACAGCCCGGTGCTGCTGGACCGCTTCCTGAACTGCGCCATCGAAGTCGACATCGATGCGGTGTGCGACGGCGAGACCGTGGTGATCGGCGCGATCATGCAGCACATCGAACAGGCCGGCGTGCACTCCGGTGACTCCGCCTGCTCGCTGCCGCCGTACTCGCTGCCGCAGCACATCCAGGACGAGATCCGCGAACAGGTCAAGAAGATGGCCCTGGAGCTCGGCGTGGTCGGCCTGATGAACGTGCAGATGGCCGTGCAGGGCGAGGACATCTACGTGATCGAGGTGAACCCGCGCGCGTCCCGTACCGTGCCGTTCGTCTCCAAGTGCATCGGCGAGTCGCTGGCCAAGGTGGCGGCCCGCGTCATGGCCGGCAAGTCCCTGGCCGAAGTCGGCTTCACCCAGGAGGTGATCCCGCCTTACTATAGCGTCAAGGAAGCGGTGTTCCCGTTCGCCAAGTTCCCGGGCGTCGACCCGATCCTCGGCCCAGAGATGAAGTCCACGGGCGAGGTGATGGGTGTCGGCGACAGCTTCGGTGAGGCATTCGCCAAGGCCCAGCTGGGCGCCAGCGAAATCCTGCCGAACGCCGGTTGCGCCTTCATCAGCGTCCGCGAGGACGACAAGCCGCAAGCCGTTCAGGTCGCCCGCGACCTGGTCGCGCTGGGCTTCGAAGTGGTCGCCACCGCCGGTACCGCCCGCGTCATCGAGGCTGCCGGTCTGCCGGTGCGCCGCGTGAACAAGGTGACCGAGGGCCGTCCTCACGTGGTCGATATGATCAAGAATGACGAAGTCACCCTGATCATCAACACCACCGAAGGTCGCCAGTCCATCGCTGACTCGTACTCCATCCGTCGTAACGCCCTGCAGCACAAGATCTACTGCACCACCACCATCGCGGCGGGTCAGGCGATCTGTGAGGCGCTCAAGTTCGGTCCCGAGAAGACCGTTCGCCGTCTGCAGGATCTCCATGCAGGAATCAACGCATGAGCAAATTTCCAATGACCGTCCAGGGCGCTCGCGCCCTGGAAGAAGAACTGAAATACCTGAAGACCGTTCTGCGCCCGCAGATCACCCAGGCCATCGCCGAAGCGCGTGAGCTGGGCGACCTCAAGGAAAACGCCGAGTACCATGCGGCCCGTGAACAGCAGGGCATGTCCGAGGCGCGTATCCGCGACATCGAGGCCAAGCTGTCGAACGCGCAGATCATCGACGTGACCACCATTCCGCACTCCGGCAAGGTGATCTTCGGCACTACCGTGGACATCGCCAACGTCGAGACCGACGAGACCGTGACCTACCAGATCGTCGGCGACGACGAGGCGGACATCAAGAACAGCAAGATCTCGGTCAACTCGCCGATCGCCCGTGCGCTGATCGGCAAGACCGAAGGCGACGCCGTACTGGTGAAGACTCCGGGCGGTGACGTCGAGTACGAGATCGTTGAAGTCCGCCACGCCTGATCGGCAAAGTCCAAGCGCAGGCACCATCAGCTGGCTGCTGGCCCAGACATTCTGGGTCGGCGGCCTTTGGCTGCTTCAGTTCGTGATGCTGCCGGCGCTGGCCAAGATCGGCCTGGCGCCGCTGCTGGTGGATGCAGTGGCGGATGCCCTGAAGCCGCTGCTGCTGGGTTTCGCCGGTTTCTGCGCGTTGCTCCAGGCCCTGGTGCTCTGGCAGGCGCACGGATTCGCCGCCTTCACCCGCGAGATGCGTGGGCAATTGCTGCTCAGTGTGCTGGTGATGACGATGGTGTATTTCGGAGTACGCCAGGTCGCGCCGGACGCCGAGCGTTGGCTGCTGTTCAACTACCTGGTGGTGGCGCTCTGCGGGTTGCTGCTGGTGCTGCAGCCGGCGCCGGGGCGGGACGAGCGGAGCTGACGCGGCGGAGCCTTGCCGGCTCCGCGCTGCCGGGCTTGACTGTCAGAGACCGCTGTAGCGGCTGATGTTCGACAGGTTCTTGTTCGGCTTGGGATTGCGGCGATAGATCAGCGCCATCTTGCCGATGACCTGGATCAGTTCGCAGCTGCCGTTCTGGCAGAGTTCGTCGATCAGCGCGCGACGGTCGTCACGTTCGGCGATGCGGAACTGCACCTTGATCAGTTCATGATCGTTGAGTGCACGCTCAAGCTCGGCCATCACGCCTTCCGAGAGACCGTTTTCAGCGACGGTCAATACGGGTTTCAGGTGATGCCCGATAGATTTGAACTGCTTTTTCTGCTCCTGAGAGAGCGCCATAATCTGACCCCTGGGAAAAAAGGCGGATATTCTACCCGAGTTTCGGTTATACCGGGATGCCGCTCAGACGAGGTAATACGTGGCCCGTTCCAAGACTAGCCATCGCTGGCTGAAAGAACATTTCGACGATCCTTACGTGAAGATGGCACAGCGCGACGGCTATCGCTCGCGTGCCAGCTACAAGCTGCTGGAAATCCAGGAGAAGGATCGCATCCTGCGCCCGGGCATGACCGTGGTCGACCTCGGCGCGGCGCCGGGCGGCTGGTCGCAGGTCACCAGCCGGGTGATCGGCGACAAGGGCACCCTGATTGCGTCGGACATCCTGCCGATGGACAGCATTCCGGACGTCACCTTCATCCAGGGCGACTTCACCGAGGACGAGGTTTTTGCCCAGTTGCTGCAGGCCATCGGAGAGAATCCAGTAGACCTTGTGATTTCCGATATGGCCCCCAATATGAGTGGATTGCCCGCCGTGGACATGCCTCGTGCCATGTTCCTCTGCGAGCTGGCCCTGGACCTGTGCACCCGTGTGCTGCGTCCGGGGGGCGATTTCCTGATCAAGATTTTCCAGGGTGAGGGTTTCGACGCTTACCACAAACAGGTTCGCGAGAATTTCGAGAAGGTACAGATGCGCAAGCCGCTGTCGTCCCGCGACCGTTCGCGGGAGCAGTATCTGCTCGCACGGGGCTTTCGCGGCGCCTAGACTGGAATGATTGGGCCGGCTGTTGGTCTATGCCTTGCAGGTTTTGCTTGTACCGGTGAAAGCCGGGGTTCATAAAGGGTTACAGACGGCGCCTGCCTGGCGGCGGGCGTTGTGTAGTAATTTTGGCCGGAAGGAGTCTGGCCGTCGTGAGAAGCGGTTTCCAGGGCGGAGCCGGCTTCAGAGGGTAGTCAATTGAACGACATGGCAAAGAACCTGATTCTGTGGCTGATCATCGCGGCGGTGCTCGTCACCGTGATGAACAACTTCTCCAGCCCGAGCGAGCCACAGACGCTCAACTATTCCGACTTCATCCAGCAGGTGAAGGACGGCAAGGTCGAGCGCGTGACCGTCGACGGTTACGTCATCACCGGCAAGCGCCAGGATGGTGACACCTTCAAGACCATCCGCCCGGCGATCCAGGACAACGGCCTGATCGGCGACCTGGTCAACAACAACGTCGTTGTCGAAGGCAAGCAGCCCGAACAGCAGAGCATCTGGACTCAGCTCCTGGTGGCGAGCTTCCCGATCCTGGTGATCATCGCGGTCTTCATGTTCTTCATGCGCCAGATGCAGGGCGGCGGCGGCGGCCGCGGCGGCCCGATGAGCTTTGGCAAGAGCAAGGCCCGCCTGCTGTCGGAAGACCAGGTGAAGACCACCTTTGCCGACGTCGCCGGTTGCGACGAGGCCAAGGAAGAGGTCAGCGAGCTGGTGGAGTTCCTCCGCGATCCGGGCAAGTTCCAGCGCCTGGGTGGTCGCATCCCGCGCGGCGTGTTGATGGTCGGTCCGCCCGGTACCGGTAAGACCCTGCTCGCCAAGGCCATTGCCGGCGAAGCCAAGGTGCCGTTCTTCACCATTTCCGGTTCGGACTTCGTGGAAATGTTCGTCGGCGTGGGCGCTTCCCGTGTCCGCGACATGTTCGACCAGGCCAAGAAGCACGCACCCTGCATCATCTTCATCGACGAGATCGACGCCGTCGGTCGCCATCGTGGCGCCGGCCTGGGTGGTGGTCACGACGAGCGCGAACAGACCCTCAACCAGTTGCTGGTGGAGATGGACGGCTTCGAGATGAATGACGGCATCATCGTCATCGCTGCGACCAACCGTCCGGACGTGCTCGACCCCGCGCTGCTGCGTCCGGGCCGCTTCGACCGCCAGGTGGTGGTCGGCCTGCCGGACATCCGTGGCCGCGAACAGATCCTCAAGGTGCACATGCGCAAGGTCCCGCTGGGTGACAACGTCGATCCGGCCGTGATCGCGCGCGGTACCCCGGGCTTCTCCGGTGCCGACCTGGCCAACCTGGTCAACGAGGCCTCGCTGTTCGCCGCTCGCGCCAACAAGCGCATCGTCGACATGCGTGAATTCGAGCTGGCCAAGGACAAGATCATGATGGGCGCCGAGCGCAAGACCATGGTCATGTCCGAGAAAGAGAAGAAGAACACTGCGTTCCACGAAGCCGGCCACGCCATCGTTGGCCGTCTGGTGCCGGAACACGACCCGGTCTACAAGGTTTCGATCATCCCGCGCGGCCGCGCCCTGGGCGTGACCATGTTCCTGCCGGAAGAGGACCGCTACAGCCTGTCCAAGCGTGCCCTGGAAAGCCAGATCTGCTCCCTGTTCGGCGGCCGTATCGCCGAGGAAATGACCCTGGGCTTCGAGGGCGTGACCACCGGCGCCTCCAACGACATCATGCGCGCCACCCAGTTGTCGCGGAACATGGTGACCAAATGGGGCCTGTCGGAGAAGCTCGGTCCGCTGATGTACGCGGAAGAAGAGGGTGAAGTCTTCCTCGGACGCAGTGCTGGCAGCCAGCACGCCAATGTGTCCGGCGAGACCGCCAAGCTGATCGACCAGGAAGTGCGCCGCATCATCGATGACTGCTACGGCACCGCCAAGCGCCTGCTGGAAGAAAACCGCGACAAGCTCGACATGATGGCTGACGCGCTGATGAAGTACGAAACCATCGACGCCGATCAGATCGACGACATCATGGCCGGCCGCACGCCGCGCGAGCCGCGTGACTGGCAGGGTGGCAATTCCGGGTCCTCCGGCAATGCTCCCGCGCCGCGCGACGAAGGTCGCCAGGAAAACCCGATTGGCGGGCCCGCTGGCGAACACTGAGAGCACTGAATGAGTTCGTTGTACCACCCGACCCGGTTGCCTTGCGGCAGCCGGGTTCTTGATTTGAGTCGCCCGCATGTCATGGGCATCCTCAACGTCACCCCTGACTCCTTCTCCGATGGCGGACGCTTCAATCAGCAGGATGCTGCGTTGCGTCATGCGGCAGAGATGGTGGCAGCCGGTGCCACGCTGATCGATATCGGCGGCGAGTCGACCCGTCCGGGTGCTCGAGTGGTGTCGCCCACCGAGGAGCTGGAACGAGTCGCTCCGGTGGTCGAGGCGATCGCCCGTGAACTGGATGTGGTGATTTCAGTGGATACCTCCACGCCGGCCGTGATGCGCGAGACCGCTCGTCTCGGTGCTGGCCTCATCAATGATGTGCGTTCCCTGCAGCGCGATGGCGCCCTGGATGCCGCAGTCGATACCGGCCTGCCGGTCTGCCTGATGCACATGCGGGGTGAGCCGGGGAACATGCAGGACGACCCGCGCTATCCCGACATCCTCCAGGAGGTTCTCGACTTCCTTGGGGAGCGCATTGCGGTGTGCGAAGCGGTGGGCATTGCCCGGGAAAAGATCATCGTCGATCCTGGCTTCGGTTTCGCCAAGACCCAGAATCACAATCTCAACCTGTTCCGGCAGATGGAGCGGTTGCTGGAGCTGGGCTGTCCGATGCTGGTCGGGGTTTCCCGCAAGAGCATGGTCGGCCGCGCGCTGGGTCGGGAGGTCGATGAACGTCTCTATGGAAGTCTGGCCCTGGCGGCGCTGGCGGTGGCCAAGGGGGCCAGCATTATTCGCGTCCATGATGTCGCCGAGACGGTGGACGTGGTTCAAATGATTCACGCAGTGGAAAGTGCAAAGGAAGAGGGGAGATTCGCATGAGCAGGAAATATTTCGGCACCGATGGTATTCGCGGCCGTGTAGGCACGCCGCCGATCACGCCGGATTTCGTGCTCAAGCTGGGCTGGGCGGTCGGCATGGCGTTCCGTCAGCAGGGTAAGTGCCGTGTGCTGGTGGGCAAGGACACCCGGATTTCCGGATACATGTTCGAATCCGCGCTGGAGGCAGGGCTCTCTGCCGCGGGCGCCGATGTCATGCTGCTTGGCCCTATGCCCACGCCGGGTATTGCCTACCTGACTCGCACCTTCCATGCCGAAGCCGGCATCGTTATCAGTGCGTCGCACAACCCGCACGACGACAACGGCATCAAGTTCTTCTCCGGTCAGGGCACCAAGTTGCCCGATGAGGTCGAGCTGATCATCGAGGAGCTGCTCGATGCGCCGATGACAGTCGTCGAGTCGGCGCGCCTGGGCAAGGTGTCGCGCATCAACGACGCCGCAGGTCGCTACATCGAATTCTGCAAGAGCAGCGTGCCGTCCAATACCGATTTCGCCGGGCTGCGCATCGTGCTCGATTGCGCCCATGGCGCAACCTACAAGATCGCCCCGAGCGTATTCCGCGAGCTGGGTGCCGAGGTGTCGGTGATCGGTGCGCAGCCGAACGGCTTGAACATCAATGACAAGTGCGGCTCGACCCATATCGAGGTGCTGCAGCAAACGGTGCTGGCCGAGCAGGCCGATCTCGGTATCGCCTTCGATGGCGACGGCGATCGGGTGATGATGGTGGATCACACCGGCGCGGTGGTCGACGGCGACGAGATTCTATTCCTGATCGCTCGCGACCTGCTCGATCGCGGCAAGCTGCATGGTGGTGTGGTTGGCACGCTGATGAGCAACCTGGGGCTGGAGCTGGCGCTGCAGGACCTGAACATTCCGTTCGTGCGCGCCAAGGTGGGTGACCGTTATGTGATGGCCGAGCTGCTCGCGCGGAACTGGCAGTTGGGCGGCGAGAACTCCGGTCACGTCGTCTGCTGCCAGCATACGACGACGGGCGACGCTGTCATTGCTGCGCTGCAGGTACTGATGGCGCTGAAGACGCGCGGGCAGAATCTGGCCGAGGCGCGCATGGGCATCCGCAAGTGTCCGCAGGTGCTGATCAATGTGCGCTTTGCCGGTGGCAATGTTGACCCGCTGGAACATCTGGCAGTCAAGGAGGCTTGTGCCAAGGTCACTGAAGAGATGGCCGGCCGTGGGCGCGTATTGTTGCGCAAATCGGGCACCGAGCCGCTGGTGCGGGTGATGGTCGAAGGTGACGAAGAGAGCCGGGTGCGGGCGTACGCCGAGCAGCTGGCGAAAGTCGTGACTGAGGTATGTGCTTGATTTCTCTTGTCAGTACCAAAACTGTCGAGTAATATCTGCGCCCACTTTGCTCAGCGAGGTACAGCATGCGTCGACCCCTGGTGGCCGGTAATTGGAAAATGCACGGTACCCGCTCCAGTGTAACGGAGCTGATCAAAGGCCTGCGGCAACTGGCTCTTCCTACGGGTGTCGACGTGGCGGTGTTTCCGCCCTGTCTGTACATCAACCAGGTCAAACATGGTCTGGAGGGTAAGGCGATTGCCGTCGGTGCGCAGAATTGCGCGGTAGAGCCGATGCAGGGCGCCTTGACGGGTGAGGTCGCAGCCAGCCAGTTGGCGGATGCGAGTTGCTCTCTGGTGCTGGTTGGTCACTCCGAGCGTCGCCTGATACTGGGTGAAAGCGATGGCGTGATCAGTCGCAAGTTTGCAGCGGTTCAATCGTGTGGCCTGGTTCCGGTGCTGTGCGTGGGTGAGACCCGCGAGCAGCGCGAGGCAGGCAAGACTTTGGAAGTCGTCGGGCGCCAGTTGGGCTCGGTGATCGAAGATCTGGGCGTCGGGGCGTTTTCCCGCGCTGTAGTGGCTTACGAGCCGGTGTGGGCGATTGGGACGGGGCTGACGGCCTCTCCTGAAGAAGCCCAGGAAGTACACGCGGCGATTCGCGCGCAGCTTTCGGCGGAAAACGCTGAAGTAGCTCGCGGCCTTCGTCTCCTGTACGGCGGCAGCGTCAAGGCAGCTAATGCTGTCGAGCTGTTCGGAATGCCGGATATCGATGGGGGGCTCATTGGTGGTGCCTCCCTGAATGCGGATGAGTTCGGTGCGATCTGTCGCGCCGCAGGAAACTGAAGATGCTGGAAACAGTTGTAATCGTGATTCACCTGCTGATGGCGCTGGGTCTGGTTGTGCTGGTCCTGCTTCAGCATGGCAAGGGTGCCGACGCTGGTGCGTCGTTCGGCGCTGGTGCTTCGGCCACCGTTTTCGGTAGCCAAGGTTCTGCTACCTTCCTGAGTCGTTTTACTGGTATACTCGCTGCAGTTTTTTTCATTACCAGCTTGGGTTTAGCGTATTTTGCTAAAGAAAAAGCTGATATGATTCGTCATGCCGGCCTTCCTGATCCGGTAGTGATGGAGCAAAAGCAGGAAAAGGCTCCGGCAGCTAACGATGTGCCGGGCTCGCAAGGGCAGCAACAGGCTCCTGCGACCGGTAACAGCGATGTTCCGGCGGCTCCTGAGCAGAAGTAAGCAGGCAAGAGTTTTTGCCGAGGTGGTGGAATTGGTAGACACGCTACCTTGAGGTGGTAGTGGCCATAGGCTGTAGGGGTTCGAGTCCCCTCCTCGGTACCATATACGAAAGGCCCGCTGTGCGGGCCTTTTCGTTCCGGAGTTTCGGTTGACCTTCAAGGGGCTCAACCGTATAATTTCGCACCAGCTTTGACGCGGGATGGAGCAGTCTGGTAGCTCGTCGGGCTCATAACCCGAAGGTCGTAGGTTCAAATCCTGCTCCCGCAACCAGTTTGGCAGAGCCCCTTTTCAGGGGCTTTTTGCTAGCTGGACAGTCCGCACCGCCAGGTCAGGGCGGTCCTTAAGGGATGGGCGTTTCGCCCATTTTTTGTTTCTACAGCATACGCGAGGCGATCAGGTGTCGAGCAAGCTAGAACAGTTGCAGGCCTTGTTGGCCCCTGTAGTAGAAGCGCTCGGCTATGAGTGCTGGGGCCTGGAGTTCATTTCCCAAGGTCGTCATTCCCTGCTCCGGGTTTATATCGACCGTCCGGAAGGCATCCTGATCGATGACTGCGAGATCGTCAGTCGTCAGGTCAGCGGCATCCTGGATGTGGAAGACCCGATCAGTGGTGAGTACACCCTGGAAGTGTCCTCCCCCGGCATGGATCGGCCTCTCTTTACGCTTGACCAGTTCGCCCGCTATGTCGGCGAGCAGGTAAAGATCAAGCTGCGTACGCCTTTCGAACGGCGGCGCAATTTCCAGGGCATTCTCCGTGGTGTGGAGGAGCAGGATGTGGTGGTCCTGGTAGACGACCATGAATACCTGCTGCCGGTCGATTCGATCGACAAGGCCAACATCATTCCCCGATTTGAGTGAGCCGCCAGAGCGCGGATTCCAATGGATTGAAAGGCGAGGCGTACGATGAGCAAAGAAGTACTGCTGGTTGTTGAGTCGGTATCCAACGAGAAGGGTGTACCGCCTGGCGTGATTTTCGAAGCGCTGGAGCTGGCCCTGGCGACCGCGACCAAAAAGCGTTTCGAGGACGAGGTTGACCTGCGTGTGGAGATCAACCGCGCCAACGGCAACTACGAAACTTTCCGTCGCTGGACCATCGTCGAGGACGAGGACTACTCCAATCCGGCATCGGAACTGACCGTCGAAGACGTGCAGGAAGAGCACCCCGGCATGAAGGCCGGCGAGGTCATCGAAGAGAAGATCGAGTCCATCGAGTTCGGTCGTATCGCCGCGCAGACCGCCAAGCAGGTCATTGTGCAGAAGGTCCGCGAGGCCGAGCGCGCACAGGTGGTCGACGCCTACCGCGAAAAGGTCAACGAGATCATCTCCGGCACCGTCAAGAAGGTCACTCGCGATAACGTGATCGTCGATCTGGGCAACAACGCCGAAGCGCTGCTGGCCCGCGACCAGATCATCCCGCGCGAAACCTTCCGCGTCGGCACCCGCGTGCGTGCCCTGCTCAAGGAAATCCGCAGCGAGAACCGTGGTCCGCAGCTGGTCCTGTCGCGTACTGCACCGGAAATGCTGATCGAGCTGTTCCGCATCGAAGTGCCGGAAATCGCCGAGCAGCTGATCGACGTGATGGCCGCCGCTCGTGATCCGGGCTCGCGCGCCAAGATCGCCGTCCGTTCCAAGGACAAGCGTATCGATCCGCAGGGCGCCTGCATCGGTATGCGCGGTTCCCGCGTCCAGGCCGTCTCCGGCGAGCTGGGCGGCGAGCGAGTGGACATCGTCCTGTGGGACGACAACCCCGCGCAATTTGTGATCAACGCCATGGCTCCGGCCGAAGTGGCGGCGATCATCGTCGACGAAGATACCCACACCATGGATATCGCCGTCGCTGAAGACAACCTGGCCCAGGCTATCGGGCGCAGCGGTCAGAACGTACGTCTGGCCAGCCAACTCACCGGCTGGACCCTGAACGTGATGACCGAGGCCGATATCCAGGCCAAACAGCAGGCTGAGACTGGCGACATCCTGCAGCGTTTCGTCGACGAGCTGGATGTCGACGAGGAACTGGCCCAGGTACTGGTGGAAGAAGGTTTCACCACCCTGGAAGAAATCGCCTACGTACCGATGGAAGAGATGCTCAGCATCGACGGCTTCGACGAGGACATCGTCAATGAGCTGCGCTCGCGCGCCAAGGATCGCCTGCTGACCAAAGCCATCGCCACCGAAGAGAAACTTGCCGACGCACAACCGGCCGAAGACCTGCTCAGCCTCGATGGGATGACCAAAGAGCTGGCGGTGGATCTGGCGCTGCGTGGCGTAACCACCCGTGAAGATCTGGCCGAGCAATCGATTGACGATCTGCTCGACATCGACGGCATGGACGAAGAGCGTGCCGGCAAGTTGATCATGGCCGCCCGGGCCCATTGGTTCGAGTAAGCATTCGCGGCCTGAGGAGAGAAGTGCATGACGCAAGTCACGGTGAAAGAACTGGCCAAGACGGTCGATACGCCGGTAGAACGCCTGCTGCAGCAGATGCGCGAAGCCGGTCTGCCGCATAGCAATGCCGAGCAGGTGGTAACCGACAGCGAGAAGCAAGCGCTGCTGGCCCATCTGAAAGGCAGCCATGGTGAGCGCGCGGAAGAGCCGCGCAAGATCACCCTGCAACGCAAGACCACCTCGACCTTGAAAGTCGCTGGCAGCAAGACCGTCAGCGTCGAGGTTCGCAAGAAGAAAACCTACGTCAAGCGTGACCCCGCTGAGCTCGAGGCCGAGCGCCAGCGCGAGCTGGAAGAGCAGCGTGCCGCCGAGGAAGCTGCTCGTCTGAAGGCCGAGGAAGAGGCCCGTCAGCGCGCCGCTGCCGAGGACGCCCGCCGTCAGGCCGAAGCTGCCCGTCAGGCTAGCGAGACTGCTGCAGTCGCCGCCCCGTCGGCCGCTGCGGAAGCCCCGCGTGCCGCCGCTCCGGCAGCGGCTCCGGCTGCCGCCGTTGCAGCAGCCCCGGCTCCGGCCGCGGATGACCGCAAGAAGGAAGAGCCGCGTCGTGTGCCCAAGCGCGACGACGAGGACGAGCGCCGTGATCGCAAGCATGCCCAGCATCGCCCGTCGATCAAGGAAAAGGAAAAGACCAGCGCTCCACGCGTCGTCCGCGCAGGCGTCGACGACGAGGACAGTTTCGGTCGTCGCGGCGGTGGTCGTGGCAAGGCTAAGCTCAAGAAGCGTAACCAGCACGGGTTCCAGAGCCCGACAGGACCGATTGTGCGCGAAGTCAGTATCGGCGAGACCATTACCGTGGCTGAGCTCGCTCAGCAGATGGCGGTCAAGGGCGCCGATGTCGTCAAGTTCATGTTCAAGATGGGCAGCCCGGTCACCATCAACCAGGTGCTCGACCAGGAAACTGCCCAACTGGTAGCTGAAGAGTTCGGCCACAAGGTCAAGCTGGTCAGCGAGAACGCGTTGGAAGAACAGCTGGCCGAGTCCCTGAAGTTCGAAGGCGAAGCCGTACCGCGTGCACCGGTAGTGACCGTGATGGGTCACGTCGACCACGGCAAGACCTCGCTGCTCGACTACATCCGTCGTGCCAAGGTGGCTGCGGGCGAAGCCGGCGGCATCACCCAGCACATCGGCGCCTACCACGTGGAAACCGACCGCGGCATGGTCACCTTCCTCGACACCCCCGGCCACGCCGCGTTCACCGCGATGCGTGCCCGTGGTGCCCAGGCGACCGACATCGTCATCCTCGTGGTGGCGGCGGACGACGGCGTGATGCCGCAGACCCAGGAAGCCGTGCAGCACGCGAAAGCGGCTGGCGTGCCGATCGTGGTCGCGGTGAACAAGATCGACAAGCCGGACGCCAACCCGGACAACATCAAGAACGGCCTGGCCGCTCTGGATGTGATCCCGGAAGAGTGGGGCGGCGATGCTCCCTTCGTCCACGTATCCGCCAAGATGGGTACCGGCGTCGACGAGCTGCTCGAAGCCGTGCTGCTGCAGGCTGAAGTACTGGAACTCAAAGCCACTCCGTCGGCCCCGGGCCGTGGCGTGGTGGTCGAGTCCCGCCTGGACAAGGGCCGTGGCCCGGTAGCCACCGTGCTGGTCCAGGACGGTACCCTGCGTCAGGGCGACATGGTCCTGGTCGGCGTCAACTACGGCCGCGTCCGTGCGATGCTCGACGAGAACGGCAAGCCGATCAAGGAAGCCGGTCCGTCCATTCCGGTCGAGATCCTGGGCCTTGATGGCACCCCGGATTCCGGTGACGAGATGACTGTGGTCGCCGACGAGAAGAAGGCCCGCGAAGTCGCTCTGTTCCGTCAGGGCAAGTTCCGCGAAGTCAAACTGGCTCGCCAGCAGTCCGCCAAGCTCGAGAACATCTTCGAGAGCATGGGCCAGGACGAGAAGAAGACCCTCAACATCGTCCTCAAGGCCGACGTTCGTGGTTCTCTGGAAGCCCTGCAGGGCTCGCTGGTTGGCCTGGGCAACGACGAAGTGCAGGTTCGCGTGGTCGGCGGCGGCGTCGGTGGTATCACCGAGTCCGATGCCAACCTGGCGCTGGCCTCCAACGCGGTGCTGTTCGGCTTCAACGTCCGTGCTGACGCGGGTGCGCGCAAGATCGTCGAGTCCGAAGGCCTCGACATGCGTTACTACAACGTGATCTACGACATCATCGAAGACGTCAAGAAAGCCCTGACCGGCATGCTCGGCAGCGATGTTCGCGAGAACATTCTGGGTATCGCCGAAGTGCGTGACGTGTTCCGTTCGCCGAAGTTTGGCGCGGTCGCCGGCTGCATGGTCACCGAGGGTCTGGTACACCGCAACCGTCCGATCCGCGTACTGCGCGACGACGTGGTGATCTTCGAAGGCGAACTGGAATCCCTGCGTCGCTTCAAGGACGACGTCGCCGAAGTCCGTGCCGGCATGGAATGCGGTATCGGCGTGAAGAGCTACAACGACGTCCGCGTCGGCGACAAGATCGAAGTGTTCGAGAAGGTCGAAGTCGCTCGTACTCTGTAAGGGTATTCGAGCGTGAACGCAGCGCCCGGGCCAGTTTGAAAACTGCCCCGGGCGTTTGCCGCTTTCAGGCCCGGAGCCTTTCGGCTCGGGTAAGCAGGTTAGGAAAATGGCTAAAGAGTACAGCCGTACCCAGCGTATCGGCGACCAGATGCAGCGCGAACTGGCGCTGCTGATCCAGCGTGAAATCAAGGACCCTCGCCTGGGTCTGGTGACCATCACCGGCGTCGACGTGGCGCGCGATCTGTCCCATGCCAAGGTGTTCGTCACCGTGATGGGCCAGGACGATAACGCCGAGGTTGTGAAGCAGAACACCAGCATCCTCAACGATGCCGCGGGCTTCCTGCGGATGCAGCTGGGCAAGGCAATGAAGCTGCGCACCGTGCCGCAACTGCACTTCAGCTACGACGCCAGCATCCGCCGTGGCGCCGAGCTGTCGGCGCTGATCGAGCGGGCGGTAGCCGAAGATCGCCGCCACGGCGGCGACTCCGAGGAGTAAGGCGTGGCCCAGGTAAAACGAATCCGCCGTGCGGTCAACGGCGTGCTGGTGCTCGACAAGCCGCGCGGCATGAGCTCCAACCAGGCCCTGCAGAAGGTGCGCTGGCTGCTCAACGCCGAGAAGGCCGGTCACACCGGTAGCCTCGATCCCCTGGCCACCGGCGTGCTGCCGCTGTGCTTCGGCGAGGCGACCAAGTTCTCCCAGTACCTGCTCGACGCCGACAAGGCCTACGAGACCGTTGCCCAGCTGGGCGTTACCACCACCACCGGCGATGCTGAGGGCGAAGTGGTCGATCAGTGCGAGGTGACCGTCGGTCGGGAAGCCGTCGAGGCCGTGTTGCCGCGCTTCCGTGGCGACATAGAGCAGGTGCCGCCGATGTATTCGGCCCTGAAGAAGGATGGCCAGCCGCTGTACAAGCTGGCGCGTGCAGGAGAGGTAGTGGAGCGCGAGGCGCGTTCTGTTACTATTGCGCGCCTGGATTTGCTCGCCTTCGAGTCGCCCTGTGCGACGCTGGCCGTTTCCTGCAGCAAGGGCACCTACGTTCGCACCCTGGTCGAAGATATCGGCCGCGAGCTTGGGTGTGGCGCTCACGTCGCCGCCCTGCGCCGGACTCAGGCCGGGCCGTTCCAGCTGAACCAGTCGGTGACGCTGGAAGAACTCGAGAAAATCCATGCCGAGGGCGGCAACGAAGCCCTCGACCGCTTCCTGCTGCCGGTGGACGCCGGCCTGGAGCACTGGCCGCTGCTGCAGCTTTCCGAGCACAGCGCCTACTACTGGCTGCACGGGCAGCCGGTGCGCGCTCCCGAGATGCCGAAGTTCGGCATGTTGCGGGTGCAGGATCACGAAGGTCGTTTCATCGGTATCGGTGAAGTGACCGAAGACGGGCGCTTGGCGCCGCGTCGACTGATTCGGTCTTAAGGCCGAAACCGAGGGTGGCTGTCAGCAGGCACGGTCACTCCTCTTACTATGAACACAGGGAGAAGTCCCTGGCCTGTTACCTCAGAGGAAGCCCCATCATGGCACTGAGCGTCCAAGAAAAAGCCCAGATCGTTAACGAGTACAAGCAAGCTGAAGGCGACACCGGTTCCCCGGAAGTGCAGGTTGCACTGCTGTCCGCCAACATCAACAAGCTGCAGGACCACTTCAAGGCCAACGGCAAAGACCACCACTCCCGTCGTGGCCTGATCCGTATGGTTAACCAGCGTCGTAAGCTGCTGGACTACCTGAAGAGCAAGGACACCTCTCGTTACAGCGCCCTGATCGGTCGCCTGGGTCTGCGTCGCTAAGACGGCAAGCCTGAAGTGGGAAGCTGGGAGTCCGGAGTCGTTGAGCGGTTCATACCGCTCAACGGCTCTGGCTCCCGGCTTTCTCGCTTTTATAGGGAATGAATTCGGGTCCGACTCCCGGCATTTCCACGATTTCCCCCAAGGCAACTAAAGAGAAGGTAGAGAAACCGTGAACCCGGTAATCAAGAAATTCCAGTTCGGTCAGTCGACCGTAACCCTCGAGACTGGCCGCATTGCCCGCCAGGCCACCGGTGCCGTCCTGGTCACCATGGACGACGTCACCGTGCTGTGCACCGTTGTCGGCGCCAAGCAGGCCGACCCGGGCAAGGGCTTCTTCCCGCTCTCCGTGCACTACCAGGAGAAGACCTACGCAGCTGGCCGCATCCCCGGTGGTTTCTTCAAGCGTGAAGGCCGTCCTTCCGAGAAGGAAACCCTGACCTCGCGCCTGATCGACCGTCCGATCCGCCCGCTGTTCCCGGAAGGCTTCATGAACGAAGTGCAGGTTGTCTGCACCGTCGTTTCCACCAACAAGAAGTCCGATCCGGACATCGCTGCCATGATCGGCACCTCCGCCGCCCTGGCGATCTCCGGCATTCCGTTTGCCGGCCCGATCGGCGCTGCCCGCGTTGGCTTCCACCCGGAAATCGGCTACATCCTCAACCCGACCTACGAGCAGCAGCAGAGCTCCAGCCTCGACATGGTCGTGGCCGGTACCTCCGATGCCGTGCTGATGGTTGAATCCGAAGCCGACGAGCTGACCGAAGACCAGATGCTGGGCGCCGTTCTGTACGCCCACGAAGAATTCCAGGCCGTTATCCGTGCCGTTGCCGAACTCGCAACCGAAGCCGGCAAGCCGAGCTGGAACTGGACCGCGCCGGTCGAGAACACCGCCCTGGTCAACACCATCAAGGCCGAGTTCGGTGCTGCCATCTCCGAGGCCTACACCGTTACCGTCAAGCAGGACCGTTACGCGGCCCTGGACGCCCTGCGCGAGCAGATCGTCGCCAAGTTCGCCGGCGAAGGCGAAGGCCAGTTCTCCGCGAGTGAAGTCAAAGAAGTCTTCGGCCTGCTGGAGTACCGCACCGTTCGCGAAAACATCGTCAACGGTAAACCGCGTATCGACGGCCGCGACACCCGCACCGTTCGCCCGCTGAAGATCGAAGTCGGCGTACTGGGCAAGACCCACGGCTCGGCGCTGTTCACCCGTGGCGAAACCCAGGCCCTGGTCGTTGCCACCCTCGGCACCGCCCGCGATGCCCAGCTGCTGGACACCCTCGAAGGCGAGCGCAAAGACCCCTTCATGCTGCACTACAACTTCCCGCCGTTCTCGGTAGGCGAGTGTGGCCGCATGGGCAGCGCGGGCCGTCGTGAAATCGGCCACGGCCGTCTGGCCCGTCGCAGCGTCGCTGCCATGCTGCCGAGCCAGGACGAGTTCCCCTATACCATTCGCGTGGTTTCCGAGATCACCGAGTCCAACGGTTCCAGCTCCATGGCTTCGGTCTGCGGCGCTTCCCTGGCTCTGATGGACGCCGGTGTTCCGGTCAAGGCGCCGGTTGCCGGTATCGCCATGGGTCTGGTGAAGGAAGGTGACAAGTTCGCCATCCTGACCGACATCCTGGGTGACGAAGACCACCTGGGCGACATGGACTTCAAGGTTGCCGGTACCGACAAGGGCGTTACCGCCCTGCAGATGGACATCAAGATCAACGGCATCACCGAAGAGATCATGGAGATCGCCCTGGGCCAGGCCCTGGAAGCTCGCCTGAACATCCTCGGTCAGATGAACCAGATCATCGCCGCTCCGCGCGCCGAGCTGTCGGAAAACGCGCCGACCATGATCCAGATGAAGATCGACACCGACAAGATCCGCGACGTCATCGGCAAGGGCGGCGCCACCATTCGCAGCATCTGCGAAGAGACCAAGGCCTCGATCGACATCGAGGACGATGGCAGCGTGAAGATCTACGGCGAAACCAAGGAAGCTGCCGAGGCCGCCAAGCAGCGCGTCCTGGGTATCACCGCGGAAGCCGAGATCGGCAAGATCTACGTCGGCAAGGTCGAGCGCATCGTGGACTTCGGTGCCTTCGTCAACATCCTGCCGGGCAAGGATGGTCTGGTGCACATCTCGCAGATCAGCGACAAGCGCATCGACAAGGTCACCGACGTTCTGCAGGAAGGCCAGGAAGTCAAAGTCCTGGTTCTCGACGTGGACAACCGTGGCCGCATCAAGCTGTCCATCAAGGACGTAGCCGCTGCTGAAGCCTCTGGCGTGTAAGCAACCGGTGAAAGAGAAGAGGGCCCCTTGCGGGCCCTCTTTTTTTGCCTTGAGAATGCGCCATTCGCCGATCTCGTACCAAGGATGCCCGAGATGGACAAGCGTCATTGCCACTACCACAGTGCCCAGCCCGCGACCTGGCATTGCCCGCCATGCGAGCGTCATTACGGGGATTGTTGCGTACCGCTGAACTCCGATGCGCCGGAATACGCGCCGGCCTGCCCACTGTGCCGGGGTGCGTTGCGCTATCTCGGCGCCGCCAACACCGCCCAGCCGTTCTGGGAGCGCCTGCCGCGCTTCTTCGCCTATGGCCTGCAACGTGGCCCTCTGGCCTTTGCCGCGTTGCTGGCGTTGGCGTGCGTGTTCATGCCTGGCGTTCTGCTGCTCTGGCTGGCGCTGTTCGCGGTGGCGACCAAATACCTGCATAGCGTGATCGAGACAGCCAGTTTCGGCGGCCAGGAGGCTCCGAGCCTGGTCGAAGCCTTCCGCCTGGAGAGTTTGCAGACATTCTTTCAACAGTTGGCGGTGTTCGTCATTGTGCTGGTGTTGCTGTGGCTGGCGGAGGACTTCCACAGCGAGGCGATCTACTGGGGCGTCAATATCGCCCTCATGCTGGCGCTGCCGGCGAGCATCATCCGCCTGTCGCTGGACAAGAGCCTTGGCTCGGCGCTGAGCCCGGCGGAAATCGGCCAGGTCATGAGCGCCATGGGCTGGCGCTACCTGATCCTCTGTGTGTTCCTGTTCATCCTCTGGCAGTCGCCCAGCTATGTCGGCTGGTTCCTGGCCCAGGGCCTGCCCCGGGTGGTGATGGTGCCGGTGGTGGCCCTGCTCAGCGGTTACTTCGGCGTGGTGATGTGCGCCATGATGGGCTATGCGGTGTTCCAGTATCAGGGCGAACTGGGCTATGTGGCCGCCGGTGACGATGCGCCTGCAGGTTTCCCTGCGCCGGAGTGGCGTCGTCGCAAGGCACTGGCCGAGGCCGAGATCCGGGTCAAGGAAGGGCAGGGTGGCGCCGCGCTGGAGATATTGCAGGAGGCACTGCGCGAAGGCGCGCAGGACCTCAAGCTGAACGAGCGCTATCACCAGTTGCTGTTCTCGTTGAATGCGCGCAGCGAGTTCCTGAAGCATCTGCCTCATTACCTGCCGCTGGCGGTTCGCCTGAATACGCCCTTGGCCGTCACGGCGTTCCTCAATGCCCGCCAACTGCAGGCGGATTATCTGCCGGACGATCCGCTGGTGTGCGAGCGCATCGCCGAACTGCTGCTGGAGCGGCACAAGGCGCGAGAGGCCCTGAGCCTGCTGCGCAATCTGCACAAGCGCTTTCCGGACTACCCAGGCATCCCGAGTGCCTATCTGCTGGCGGCGCGGGGCTTCTCCGAAGCGCTTGGGCAGGTCGAACCGGCTCGACAACTGCTGGCATTCATCCGCCAGCGCTATCCGCTGTTCGAGCGGATGAGTGAGGTCGTGCAGTTGGAAGCCGTACTGGCGAGTCTTGGTAAAAGTGCCTGAGTACCGCCGTGCAAGTTGCATGGCGGTCCTGGGCTGACTATGCAATCTGCATAATGCTGATTTTTATAACTATCTGATTTTTATCGAATTTAATGTCTCGCTGAGGCTGGCACGGCGCTTGCGAGACTCCTGATGCAACTGCCGCCAGGAGGAGGCAGCAGTCTTCAACCATCAGGAGAGACCGCCATGAAACATCGCTTCAGCAAACTGGCCCTTGCCGCCGCCACAGCAACCGCCCTGAGCTTCTCGTTCGCCAACTCGGTGTTCGCCCAGCCGACGACGCTGGCCGCGAACGATACGGTTCAGAAGACCGAACAGGCGGTTTCCGACACCTGGATCACCAGCAAGGTGAAATCCATGCTGATCGCCAACAAGGACATCGGCGCCACCAACATCAAGGTCGAAACCAACCAGGGTGTGGTTTCCCTTTCCGGTAACGTCAAGACCGACGCTGAACGCCAACTGGCCATCAAGACAGCCCAGGACATCAAGGGTGTGAAAGCCGTTTCCGCCGACGGACTGAAGGCGGTGGACTAGGCGCACGGCCTGCGTCGATCGAAGCCCCGCCATGCTCGTCATGGCGGGGCTTTTTCATTCAGGGCGTGCGAGGGGCCAGATGTTGCTGGTAGAGAAGGATCTGCCGGGTCGGGTCGGCATCGGGAAAGTGCCGACGCAGGAAGTGCGTCATCTCGGCAATGCTTCGGGCGTCCTGTCGCGGGTTCAGGCGCTTGGCCAGCTGGAGGGTCAGCGCCGGCAATTGTTCTGGCCGTTGTCCGGACGCAACCAGCCTGCGCCAACAGCCCAGCGCACGGGTTGGCTCATCGAGTTGCAGCAGTTTGCGCAGCAGGTGCAATTGGATGGCCGGATGGCTCAGCAGGTTCGGGTCGTTCGTGTCGCTCTCGTCGGCCAGCCGGCGAACCAGTGCATCGGTCTCCTGGCTGCGGGGCAGGGCGAAAAGTTGCTTGAGCACGGGCCCCATCAAGGCGCGGTCCTGGCGTGCCCTGGCGACTCCATAGAGGCGTTCGATCAATGGAAGGCGGCCAGGGTAGAGGTCGAGCAGTTCGCTTCCCCGCACTGCTGCCTGGTCAAGCGCGAATCGGCCGATCTGTTCGTCGAGGCTGTTCAGGGCGCGCTTGAACGGGGCGTCGGGGTCTTCCTTGGCGAGGTAAGCATGATCGACTTTCAATCCACCCAGCTGGCGCGGCAGCCAGACGGCGATGAATCCCGACACCAGGCCGCCGATGTGCGCGTAGTAATTGACGTGATCCGCGGCGCGCAGCAACCCGAACAATTCCTTGCCCAGCCACAGCGGCAGTATCCACAACGCCGGCGCACTGAAGTAACCAATCAGGGGGCCGAGCCAATAGAAGAAGCGGATGCGCCGCAGCCCATAGACGCCGATGTACATGCCCATCAGCCCGGAGATCGCGCCCGAGGCGCCGATGCCCGGCACCCAGGCCGGGTCCAGTGCCCACCAGAGCAGCCCCGAGCAGAGTCCGCAGAACAGGTACAGGCCCAGGTACATCCAGCGGCCCAGGGCGATTTCCAGGGCGAAGCCGAAGAGGAACAGGAACACCATGTTGCCGGCCAGGTGCCAGAAGTCGCCATGGAGGAACATCGAGCCGAACAGCCCTTCGACGGTGAAGCGCGCCGGTACGAAGCCGAAGCGCAGGCTGCTCAGGCGGTCCCTTGCGCTTTCCGCCTTTCCACGGGCGGCTTGCCAGGCGCGGTCTTGTTCGTAGGCCGGCAGGCTGCGCAGGTCGTGGCCGAATTCGAGGTCGCTGAGGATGAGCCAGGCGAGTTGCGTGCGAGGCAGGGCTTCCAGCGCCTGGCGTTGATCCGGCTGGATGCGCTCGCGACGCTCCAGGGCAGCACTGAACAGCGGTCGCTCGCGGCTCAGCAGGTCCTGATCGAGATAGACCTGGATGGCCTGCTCGCGCCGCTGGTCATCGCCACTCTGGTAGCCGAAGTAGATCAGGACGTTGAGCAGGATAAGCAGCAGCGTGACGACTGGAGGCTTCTTCCAGTCCAGCGGGTGTTCAGCGGGGACGATGAGCATGGGCGACCGGTCCTTGGCGCGAAGAGGCTGCAGGCTAGCACTGCTCAGGCGGGGATGTCAGTTGCCGCTGCGTTTGCTCTGGATGGTGGTCAGGCGGTTGCCCTCGAAGCGCACGAAATAAACCATGCCGTTCCAGGGGCCGTAGATCCATTCCTCCACAGCGACTTCGTTGCGCTGGCCCCAGTCGCCGACCACTTCCTTGTAGCCGAGGAACGAGCGGTCGACAGGGGGGCCGCAGCGATCGAGCACCTCGCTGGTGAGGTTGCCGGTGCTGATCAGCTTGCTGTTGCAACGCAGGCTGGCGGCTTCGGACTGCCCGGCGAGCAGCAGGAGCACCAGCAGCGCCGGGCGCAGGTTAATGCATGGGGTCAATTGCGCTTGAACTCGATGGTCTTGAGCCGGTTGGCTTCGAAGGTGAGGATATAGGTCGTGCCGTTGCGCGGCCCGTAGACCCATTCCTCAATGCGGTACTCGCGATTGTCGTAACTGCCGAGGGAGTAACCGACCTCATCGCGATGCTCAGGCGCGCCGCACTTCTGCTCGACTTCCCAGGCGCGGTCGCCCGCGTTGACCAGGGCACTGCCGCACCGCATGCTCTCGGCCTGCGCGGTGGCGGCGCAGAGCAGCAGTGTGCAGGCCGCGAGGGCTTTCATGGTGCGATTCCTCATTCACTGTCCAGGTGGAGCTGGGTAGCCACGTTGCCACCATTCTCCGCCTCGCCGAGGCTGACGTCGATCAGATAGACGCGGTCGTCGCCGAGGCCGCCCTTGGACACCAGATAGTCCTTGATCTGGGTGGCGCGCTCCTGGCCGAGCTTGCGCAGCAGCAGCTGGCTGTCGCTCCAGGAGGCCAGCACCGCCTGCTCCAGCTTCACGGTGCGGTCGGCCTGGCTCAGGTCCTTCCATTCAGCCGGCGGCTGTTTCTTCAGGCGGGTACGGTAGATCCCTTCCAGCAGGGCGGGTTGCACGTCTTCCGGGACTTCCAGCTTGCTGGCGTCGCTGGGCACCTTCTCGCCGCGACGTTGCAGCATGCTGTAGTAGTTCTTGCGGTATTCCTCCTGCAGACGCTTCCTGGCCAGCAGCGGGCCGTCGCTGGCCGCCGCGCTGACGCCTTCGACCTCGAGCTTGAGCGCCGGGCGCTGCTTGAGCGCGTCGGCCAGCTTGTCCAGGTTGGCCTGTGCCTCCGGGTCCAGCTCACTGGAGCCCGGGGCGAAGGTCACGTTGCTGAGGTCGGGACCTTCGCCGCCAGCCAGGCCCGCAATGAACTTGAAGGGCGCCTGGACCGCGCGGATCACCAGGTTGCGCAGGGTTTGCCAGACGATGGGCATGACGCTGAACTGCGGGTTGTTCAGGTCGCCTTCCACCGGCAGCTGGATATCGATGTTGCCGTTGGCGTCCTTGAGCAGGGCGACCGCCAGCTTCACCGGCAGGTCCACGGCGTCCGGGCTGTCGACCTTCTCGCCCAGTTGCAGGTGTTCCACCAGCACCTTGTTGTCGGCTTTGAGCTTGCCCTGAGTGATCTGGTAGTGCAGGTCCAGGTTCAGCCGCCCCTTGCGGATGCGGTAGCCGGCGAACTTGCCTGAATAGGGTGTCAAGGTGGTCAGCTCGACGCGCTTGAAGCTGGTGGCGATGTCCAGTTTCTCCAGCGGCGAGAAGGGGTTCAGACTGCCCTTGATGGTAACCGGCGCGTACTTGTCGACCTTGCCCTTGATGTCCACCGAGGCGGGTTGCGGGTTGCGGTTGTCGAGGGTGCCGATTTCCCCGCTCAGTTGCTGGATGGCTGTGGCGAAGTCCGGACGCAGGGTCAGGTCGGCGAAGTTGGCCGAACCGTTGTTCACCTTCACGCCACCGATGTGGATACCCATCGGCTTGCCGGCAGCGCTGCCCGTGCTGCCTGATTTGCCGGTCGAACTCGGAGCCGAGGCAGGCTGCGGGATGATCAGCTCGCTGACGTTGGTGGTGCGGTCTTCGTTGATGATGAAGCGGGCGTAGGGCTCTTCGAGCGACACGCTCTGGATTGCCAGGCTGTCGCCATGGCGGTAGGCCAGGCCGTCCAGCGTGAGCTTGGTCCATTTTACGAAGTCGCGATCCTTGATGGTGTCCAGGGTGTGCAACTGGGTGACCTGGGCGCTGCCGTCGATGCCGAAGGCCAGCGGTTCGGTGCTCTTCAGGTCGACATTGAGGTCGCTGGCGAGGAAGCCGCTGCGCAACTCCAGGCGAATGAACGGATCGAGGTAGGCCTGGGCGATGCGCAGGTCGATGTCGCGGGTGGCGACTTTCAGCTTGGCATTGACCGGGCTGAGGTTGACCTGGCCGCTGGCTTCGACCTGACCGCGTTGGCCGAGGCCGGTCTTGAGCTTGAGCTGCAGGGGCGAGGTGAGCCGGCTGTCGATGTTCTGCAGGTCGAGGTCCAGTGGGCCGACTTCCAGTGCCACCGGCTTGGCCGGCGCGCGATCGGCCAGGTGGGCCTTGTAGCCACGCAATTGGGTATCGCGCAGCACCACGTGCCAGGCCTTTTCAGGTTCGGCGGCTGGGGCCGGTTTGGCAGGCTCGGCGGCAGGGGGCGGAGTCTGGGAGGGTTGAGCCGTTGTGGGGGCGGCCTCTACCGGCGCTTTGGCGGTCGCCTCAGCCGGCTTCCCTGTGTTGGGTGCAGTTGCCTTGGCCTCGGCGGGCGACTCGGTGTTCTGAGGCGGCGGTGCGCTGTCGGCCTGGGGGACCGGTTCCTGCGGACGCTTGTAGGGGTGGAAGTTGGCGAACAGCTTTTGCCAGTCCAGCTGCCCGTCCTTTTCCCGCGCGGCCCAGGCTTCCAGGCCCTGGCTGTGAATCTGCCCGACAACCACTTCGCGCTTGACCAGATCCATGCTGGTTTCGCTGACGTCCAGGCTGGCGAGCTTGGCCAGCGGCTTGCCGTCGGGCGATTTGAGGCTGAGATCGCGCAGGTTCACGGCTGCCTTGTCGAGCAGTAATTGGGTGCCCTTGGACAGATCCAGATGGTACTCGGAGGCGACGCCGAGAGTGCCGCTATCAAGGTTCAGCGGGGTGTTGTCCCGAACATAGGGCCACCACGCCTTGAGGGGGACGCCCTGGAGCGAGAAGGTGCCCTTGGAGGCCAGCGGAACCAGGCTCAGGTTGCCCTCCCAATCGAGCTTGCCGCCGTGGGGGCCGATAGCCACCAGGTTGGCCTTGGCATCGTCGTCCGGCAGTGTGCTGAGATGGTCCAGCTCGAAGTTCATCGGGTTGAACAGGAATTCGACCGGCTCGCTCGGACGACTGTCGCGGAAGTGCAGGCTGCCTTCGGCCAGGCGGATGCGATCGATCAGCAAGGGGAAGGGTTGGCTGGGCTCTTCCTGTGCCGGAGCGGGCTCGCTCGGCGGCAGCTTGAACAGCTGGGTCAGGTTCAGCGTGCCGTTTTCGGCGAACAGCAGCTCCGTGTGCACTGCATCCAGTTCGACGTCTGCCAGGTGCAGATGGCGCTTCCACAGGCTGTCGGCTTCGAGGTTGACGTACAGGCGCTTGAAGCGCACCTGCTCGTCGCCGCTCTGGCCCAACTGAAGCCCCCAGAGGGTCAGTTCGAGGCTGAACGGGTTGAGTTCGATGCGTTCCAGGTGCGCTGGAATGTTCGCATACTGGGCCAACTGCTGATTGACCACACGCAGGGCGACCCCGGGAAGGATCAGGAAGCCCAGCAGGCAGTAGAAGAGGAACAGCAGCAACAGTGCGCCGATTGCGCGTATCAATCCTTTGGGCATGGCGGGTGTCGTTTTCCGTCGTGACGTGCCGTTGAAGTATGGCACGGCTGAGCGTTTGCGATCACACGAATGCCCTACCGGGCGTTGTTCGCGCGCGAATCAGTCGTTGAGGCGATGGGTGCGGGCGAACTCAACCAGGTCCACCACGCTTTCCAGGTTGAGCTTCTCCAGGATGCGGGTCTTGTAGGTGCTGACGGTCTTCTGGCTGAGGAACAGCTCCTCGGCGATGTCCTTGTTGCTCATGCCGCGCACGAGGCTGCGCAATACGACCAGTTCACGCGGGGTGAGGCTGGCGACGGGGTCGGTATGGCTGGCGATGTTGAGCGATTTTTCCGGGAAGCAGCGGTAACCGGAAACCAGCATGCGCGCCGCGTTGAGTATGGCGCTGGTGTCATTGTTCTTGCTGACGAAGCCATGCGCTCCCGCCGCCTCTACCTTGCTCGAGTACAGTCTTTCGTCCTGGGAGCTGAGCACCAGCAGGCGGATGTTCTCATCGAAGATGTGAATGCGTGCGAGGAGGTCGAGGCCGTCCATGCCCGGCAGGTTGAGGTCGAGGATCACCAGGTCCGGACGCTCCTTGCGTACGGCATCCAGGCCCCCATGGCCATCGGCGGCTTCACGAACGACTTCGAACTGCGAGTCCTGCCCGAGTAGCGAGCGGATCGCCAAACGCATCGCTGGGTGATCTTCGATCAGCACGACACGCTTCTTCATAGGTAATTTCACTCCCTGAGTGTGGCAACTGGCGCGAATTGAGCTTGAAGATAGCCCAAATGTTCATGGCCGCACGGAAAAATCCTAGGCTCCCAGCGAAAACCATGCTCGGGGTCAAGTATCGATTCCATGCCGCAGGACGCGGGAGCAGAGACTTGCCCTACAAGGGGAACTCTGCCTATGAAGGGCCGGGTCAGCGCGGTGCTGGCAAGCCCATGCGTCGACGGGCCCGGTGCAGCGAGCCGTTGCGTACGGCCCAGCGCAGCAGCGGCACACTGCGTTTGACGCTGCTGCGGATCAGCTGGCGCTGCAGGTGGCCCTGGCTCAGGCCGAGCTGGTCGGCAGCCCACTCCGGCAGCAGGTCGACACCGGCGCGCATCATCAGGGCGCCGAAGGGCTTGGCCAGGAAGCTGGGTGCGGGCGCGTTGAACAGCACCTGCACGACTTCCCGGGTGCGCTCGTCGTAGCGCAGTTGCGGCCGCATGCGCTGCAGGTAGGCGGTCACTTGCGCACGGGAACGTGGCACATCGCGCGCACCGAGCCGCTCGGCGATCAGGGCGATCTCGTCGTAGTAGCGGTCCTGATCCTCGCCGGACAGATTGGGATTGAGATAGCGCAGGTGGGAGGCGAGGAAACTGCTGACCTCGGCGACATGGACCCAGGTGAGCAGGTCCGGGTCGTTGGCCGAGTAGCGGGTGCCATCGGGGAGCGTGCCCTGGACGCTGTCGTGGATGCGCCGCACGCGCTCGATGAGTTTGTCCGCGTCTGCCCGCGAACCATAGGTGGTGGCGGAGATGAACTGGCCGGTGCGCCGCAGGCGGCCGAGCATGTCGCTGCGGAAGTTGGAGTGGTCCCAGACGCCACCCAGCGCGCCGGGATGCAGCATCTGCAGGAGCAGGGCGGTGATGCCGCCGATCAGCATCGAGCTGAAGTCGCCGTGGACTTTCCAGCAGATCGAGTCCGGACCGAACAGGCCCGGATCGCCCTTGGGCGACTCGAAGTCGATCCCGCCCAGGGCGAGGCCGGTCAGGCTGAGCACCTGGCTTTCGATATGGCGGCGAACGGTTTCCATTGCGGCAGACAGGCCTCGGGGCAAGTACGTCAGGTCTGTAGGTTAACCCTAACGGCTTGCCCTCGGGGCCTGAAGCGGGATCAACGATTCAGGCGGTTGTCGATGAGCCCTTGCACCACGCTGGGGTCGGCCAGGGTGGAGGTATCGCCGAGGTTCTCCAGCTCGTTGCAGGCGATCTTGCGCAGGATGCGGCGCATGATCTTGCCCGAGCGGGTCTTCGGCAGGCCGGGCGCCCACTGGATCATCTCCGGTTTGGCGAAGCTGCCGATTTCCTTGCTCACCAGCGACAGCAGTTCCTGCTTGAGCGCATCGCTGGGCTGGATGCCATTCATCGGGGTGACGAAGGCATAGATGCCCTGGCCCTTGAGGTCGTGCGGATAGCCGACCACCGCGGCTTCAGCCACCGAGTCGTGCAGCACCAGTGCGCTTTCTACCTCGGCGGTGCCGATGCGGTGGCCGGACACGTTGATCACGTCGTCCACGCGGCCGGTGATCCAGTAATAGCCGTCCTCGTCGCGGCGCGCGCCGTCGCCGGTGAAGTAGTAGCCGGGGTAGGGCTTGAAGTAGGTATCGATCATCCGCTGATGATCGCCATAGACGCTGCGGATCTGGCTCGGCCAACTGGCCTTGACGGCCAGTACGCCGGAGCCGGGACCGTCGATTTCCTTGCCCTGCTCATCGAGCAGCACCGGCTGCACGCCGAAGAACGGACGGGTCGCCGAGCCGGGCTTGAGCGCGGTGGCGCCGGGCAGCGGGCTGATCAGGATGCTGCCGGTCTCGGTCTGCCACCAGGTATCGACGATGGGGCAGCGCTTCTCGCCGACCACGTTGTAATACCACTCCCAGGCTTCCGGGTTGATCGGCTCGCCCACCGAACCGAGCAGGCGCAGGCTGCTGCGCGAGGTCTTCCTGACCGGTTCCTCGCCTTCGCGCATCAGCGCGCGGATGGCGGTCGGGGCGGTATAGAAGATGTTCACCTGGTGCTTGTCGATCACCTGCCAGAAGCGCGAGGCATCCGGGTAGTTCGGCACGCCCTCGAACATCAGGGTGGTGGCGCCGTTGGCCAGCGGACCATAGACGATGTAGCTGTGGCCGGTGACCCAGCCCACGTCCGCGGTGCACCAGTAGATGTCGCCGTCGTGGTAATCGAATACGTACTTGTGGGTCATTGCCGCGCCGAGCAGGTAGCCGCCGGTAGTGTGCAGCACGCCCTTGGGTTTGCCGGTGGAGCCGGAGGTGTAGAGGATGAACAGCGGGTCCTCCGCGTCCATCGGCTCCGGGGCGCAGTCCTCGCTGGCGCCGCGCAGGGCCTCGTGGTACCAGATGTCGCGGCCTTCCACCCACGGGATCTCGCCCTGGGTACGCTCGACCACCACCACGCTGGAGACGTTCGGGCAGTCCTTCAGGGCCTTTTCCACGTTCTGTTTGAGCGGGATGTACTTGCCGCCGCGCACGCCTTCATCGGCGGTGATCACCACGCGGCAATCGGCATCGAGGATGCGGTCGCGCAGGGCGTCGGGGGAGAAGCCGCCGAACACCACCGAGTGGATCGCACCGATACGCGCGCAGGCGAGCATCGCGTAGGCGGCCTCGGGGATCATCGGCATGTAGATGCACACCCGGTCGCCTTTCTCCACGCCACGGCTCTTGAGCACGTTGGCCAGGCGGCAGACATGGCTGTGCAGCTTGCGGTAGGTGATGTGCGCGGATTCGGCGGGGTTATCGCCTTCCCAGATGATCGCGACCTGTTCTCCACGGGTTTCCAGGTGGCGGTCGATGCAGTTGTAGGTGACGTTGAGCTGGCCGCCCTTGAACCAGGTGGCCTGGCCCTTCGCCAGGTCGCCGTGGTGCACCGAGTGCCAGGGCTTGAACCAGTCGAGGAAGGCCTTGGCCTGTTCGCCCCAGAAGGCTTCCGGGTCGTCTACCGACTGCTGGTAGAGGCGCTGGTAGGCGTCGTTGTCGAGGTAGGCACGCTGGCGTACGGCCTCCGGGACAGGATGAAGGCTGATCTCGTACATGGGAAATCCTTGTTGTTGTGTGAGGCGAGATGCCCACAAGGGTGCATCCAAGGCCTGGCGGGTTCAAGGGTTGACCATGCAGTTTCGACGCGTCGGCGCGGTGGATCGTTCCGACGCGCTGTACTCCAGCTGGTCGGCGACCAACTGGCGGGTGGACTGACCATAGCGGCAGGCAATGGCGTCGAGCGCCTGTTCCAGGCCCTGCGCGGCATTACTCGCGGGTAGCGGCAGCCTGGGAAGGTCTTGCGTAGCGTCGGGCAGGAACATCAGGCCGCTGGCGCTGGTGACGGGCTGCTCGGCTTCGGCCACCACCTCGGTGCGGAAGGTTCGAGCCCAGGCATCCACGCGAAGGGCCAGGCTGACTTCATCGAAACCTGGCTGCAGAGGGACGGCGAAGCGCTCATGGCGCCACATGGCGAGGTAGTTGGAAACGGCGGTCAGATAGCCGTCCACACCGAGAGCGAAGCGCCGGCTGTCGTGCCGCGGGGACCAGTCCTTTACACCCAGCTCTTCTGCCAGCGCCGCAGCCCTCGCGGTTCCGGCGATGGCTTCCACCAGTGCCAAGGATGCAGGGAGCGCGGCGGTGACACCGGAGGTGCTCATCACTCTGGCGTCGACCACGTAGCGACGGTTCTCCTGCCACTGCACATCGGGAAAGTCACCCTGCCGCTGGCCGCGCGAGTACCAGTGGCCGGTGGCGCGTCGACCCTGCAGCAGGCCTGCATGAGCGAGCACCAGCACACCGTCGCAGATGCCGACGACGGTAGCGCCTTTCGCCGCCTGGTCCTGGATGAAGGCAAGCAGCGCGGCGTCTTCGCTGTCATGCACGGCGGGGACGATCAGGTAGTCGGCGCCCTGTGGATAACGCCTGCTGAAAGCTTCCGGGGTGGCCTGTGGCTGGAGCGTCAGGGCCGGCATCAGTCGCACCGGACCGGGCTCGATCGATAGCGCCCATACATCGGCCACGCCGGAGCGGCGCAGGACGCCCAGTGGCACCACGTAGTCCACCAGCTCGGTCATGCGGTTCTGGGCGATGACGGCGATGACCGGTCGTTCCCGGCCCATGCGCGGTTGGTAGCGGGGAAGCGTGTCTTCTGCCGCGAGCAGGGTGTTGCCCATGAGCAGCAGGATCAGCGAAAGCAGGGAGGCTCGCATGGTCATCTCCGGAATGGGATTTCCAGCTTGCCGATGGGCTGGCTGTCACTTATGACAGTAATGGATGAATATCTGCCAGTCGCCCTCCACGAGACTCTCCGATGGAAGCTCCACATCGCGTACTTCTGCTGGTCTTTCCCGACTTCCAGCTGCTGGATGCCACCGGCCCGGCGGATGTGTTCGCGTCGGTCGACGAGCATCTGCCTCCCTCCGCCCGGCCGGCTTATCGACTGGAGGCGCTGTCGCTGGCCGGCGGGCTGGTTCGCTCCAGCACCGGGCTTGAGTTGGCCACCCGACCTCTACCCGGGCCGGCAGAGGCGGCCGGCTGCACCGTGCTGGTCGCTGGCGGCCACGGTGTTCAGGCGGCGATGCAGCAGGGCGGTATCGCGAGCTGGCTGGTTCAGGCCGCCCCCTTCGCCGCGCGCTGCGCCTCGGTGTGCACCGGCGCCTTCCTGGTGGCGCAGGCCGGCTTGCTGGAGGGGCGGCCGGTCGTTACCCACTGGCGTTACGCCGAGTTGCTGCAACGGCTGTTCCCTCGTCTGCAGGTCATGCCCGACGCGCTGTTCGTGCGTGACGACAAATTCTACAGCTCCGCGGGCGTGACCGCCGGCATGGACCTCTGCCTGAGCCTGGTGGAGGAGGACCATGGCCGCGCCCTTTCCCTGCGCGTTGCCCGCGGACTGGTCATGTACCTGCGGCGTCCCGGCGGACAGCGACAATTCAGTGCGGAGCTGCTGGCACAGCAAGCGCCGGTGGGTGGGCCGGTGGCGCAACTGGTGGATTGGCTTCGTCAACGGCTGGCGCAGGCGGTGGACGTGGAGGCGATGGCGGCGTATCTGGCAATGTCGTCGCGCACCCTGCACCGGCACTGCCAGGCTGAGATGGGCATGACGCCGGCCAGACTGCTGTTGCAGCTACGCCTGGAGCGGGCCAGTCAGTTGCTGGAAAGTGGTGAGCCATCGCTCAAGCGCGTCGCGCAATACACGGGATTCGGCAACGAGTACAACCTGCGGCGCGCCTTCGTGCAGGCGCTGGGCGTGACGCCCGGGGAGTATCGGCAGCGTTTCTGCCGGTAGAGCGGTAACGGATGCGCAGGCGCGCATCCGTCCGTATCGCCATCAGCCGCGGTGACGACCGCGGAAGAAGTCGATCAGGCCCTGGGTGGAGGCGTCTTCCGCACAGCTTTCCTCGCTGCCGACCAGCCGGCCGTAGATCGCCTTGCCCAGCTCCTTGCCCAGCTCCACGCCCCACTGGTCGAAGGCGTTGATGCCCCAGAGGATGCTCTGCACGTAGACCTTGTGCTCGTACATGGCGATCAGCGCGCCCAGGCGGCGGGCACTGATGCGCTCCATCACCAGGGTGTTGCTCGGGCGGTTGCCCGGGATCACCTTGTGCGGCGCCAGGCGCTGCACTTCCGCTTCGTCCAGGCCCTTGGCGCGCAGCTCGGCCTCGGCTTCGGCGCGGCTCTTGCCGGTCATCAGCGCCTGGCTCTGGGACAGGCAGTTGGCGTACAGCCACTGGTGATGGTCGGCCACCGGGTTGTAGCTGGATACCGGGACGATGAAGTCCGCCGGAATCAGATGGGTGCCCTGGTGCAGCAGCTGGTGGTAGGCGTGCTGGCCGTTGCAGCCTACGCCGCCCCAGATCACCGGACCGGTGCCGGCGGAAACCGGAGTACCGTCCTGGCGCACGCTCTTGCCGTTGGACTCCATGTCCAGCTGCTGCAGGTGGTCGGTGATGTTGCGCAAGTAGTAGTCGTACGGCAGGATCGCGTGGCTGCGCGCACCCCAGAAGTCGCCGTACCACACGCCCAGCAGACCCAGCAGCACCGGGATGTTGCGCTCGAACGGCGCGGTGAGGAAGTGCTGGTCCATGTTGTAGGCACCGGACAGCAGTTCCTTGAAATTGTTGATGCCCACCGACATGGCGATCGGCAGGCCGATGGCCGACCACAGCGAGTAGCGGCCGCCGACCCAGTCCCACATCGGGAAGATGTTCTCTTCGCGGATGCCGAAGGCCACCGCGGCTTCCTTGTTGCTGGAGACGGCGATGAAGTGGCGGTACAGCTCGGCTTCGTTACCACCCTGGGCCAGGTACCAGGCACGGGCGGCCTGGGCGTTCTTCAGGGTCTCCAGGGTGCTGAAGGACTTGGAGGAGACGATGAATAGCGTGGTTTCGGCATTCAGCCGGCTGGACAGCTCGCGGAATTCGCTGCCGTCGATGTTCGCCAGGTAGTGGCAACGCACGCCTTTCTGGGCGAACGGCAGCAGGGCCTCGGAAACCAGCTGCGGGCCGAGGAAGGAGCCGCCGATGCCGATGTTGACCACGTCGGTGATCGGCTTCTCGGTATAACCGCGCCACAGACCGTTGTGCACGTAGCTGACCAGTTCGGTCATCTGGTGCAGCACGCGGTGCACCTCGGGCATCACGTCCACGCCGTCCACCAGCACCTTGTCGCCGATGGGGCGGCGCAGCGCGGTGTGCAGCACCGGACGACGCTCGGACGCGTTGATCACGTCACCGCGGAACATCGACTGGATGGCCTCGCCCAGCCTGGCCTCTTCCGCGAGCTTCACCAGCAGCTCGAGGGTGTCCTGGCGGATCAGGTTCTTCGAGAAGTCGAGGAACAGGCCGCAGGCGCTGAGGGAGAAGCGCTTGAAACGCTCAGGGTCCTGGGCGAATGCCTCACGCATGGTGAAGCTCTGCATGTCCTGGCGATGGGCGGCCAATGCCTGCCAGCTCGCCAGTCGGGTGGCATCCAGCGGAGTGAGGTGGTGTTCCATGACGTACCTTCGGGGGTGTGACGTGCGTGTTTGAACCTGTGCTCTCGACCTTGAAAGAAGCCCGGTGGTTCCGGGCTTTTTGGGGTCAGGCGAGCTGAACGGGGATGGCGTTGCTGGTGTGGCTGAGTTCATTGCCGGGCGCCATGTACAGCATGCGCGGCTTGTAGCCTTCCAGCTCGGCATCGCTGAACTGAGCGTACGCGCAGATGATCACCCGGTCACCTACCTTGGCCTTGTGGGCGGCGGCGCCATTGACCGAAATCATCCGCGAACCTTCCTCGCCACGGATGGCGTAGGTGGTGAAGCGTTCGCCGTTGTCGACGTTGTAGATCTGGATCTGTTCGTACTCGCGGATGCCCGCGAGATCGAGCCATTCGCCATCGATGGCGCAGGAGCCTTCATAGTCGAGCACGGCGTGGGTGACTTCGGCGCGGTGCAGTTTGGCTTTGAGCATGATGCTCTGCATGGCGTGGCTCCTCTTTTTCTGGGAGTGGGAGTGCGGTGCGAGTATGCCCGAGCACCGGAAAATCGCTCAAGGCCGCGACTGATGCGGCCTTGAGGCGAATTCTCGGTAGTCGTGCGGGGATTAGTCGATGTGGAAGGCGAGATTGTCGATCAGGCGAGTGGTACCGAGGAAAGCTGCCACCAGAATCACCAGCTGACGATCGTCTGCCGTGGCGGGACGCAGCCCGGCGGCTTCGCGGATTTCCAGGTAGTTGATGCGCAGGCCGGCCTGCTCGATCTGCTGCTGCCCTTCGCCGAGCAGCGCGGGAAAATCGCGTTCGCCCTGGCGGATGCGCTCGGCCAGTTGTTTCAGCGTGCGCTGCAGGACGGGTGCAACGGCGCGCTGCTCATCGGTGAGGTAGCCGTTGCGGGACGACAGCGCCAGGCCGTCCTCGGCACGCACGGTGGGCTCGCCGAAGATCTGGATCGGCAGGTTCAGGTCGCGCACCAGCTTGCGGATCACCGCCAACTGCTGGAAGTCCTTTTCACCGAACAGCGCCATGTCCGGCTGGACCATGTTGAACAGCTTGCACACCACGGTGGCGACACCGTCGAAGTGGCCCGGACGGCTGCCACCGCACAGGCCTTCGGAAACGCCGGTCACGTGCAGGCGGGTCTGGCCATCCATGCCGTCGGGATACATCTCCTCGACGGTTGGTGCGAACAGCAGGTGGCAGCCGGCATTCAGCAGCTTCTCCTGGTCGGCGGCGAGGGTGCGCGGGTATTTGTCCAGGTCTTCGGTGGGACCGAACTGCAACGGGTTGACGAAGATGCTGGCGACGACGAAATCGGCGCGCTGGCCGGCCTTGGTCACCAGCGCGGCATGACCGGCGTGCAGGTTGCCCATGGTCGGGACCAGCGCGATACGCTTACCCTCGCTGCGTGCGCGAGCCACCGCGGCGCGCAGCTCGCGGACTGTCTTTACCGTGTTCATCAGGCGAATCCGTGTTCCGGGCCGGGGAAGGAGCCGTCTTTCACGGCCTTGACGTAGGCGACCATGGCCGAAGCGATATCCGGCTGGCCCTCCATGAAGTTCTTCACGAACTTCGGCGCGCGGCCGGTCAGCGACAGGCCGAGCATGTCGTGCATGACCAGGACCTGGCCGTCGGTGCCGGCACCGGCGCCGATGCCAATGACCGGGATCTTCACCGCTTCGCTGATTTCCTGGGCCAGTGCCGAGGGGACGCATTCCAGCAGCAGCATGGCGGCACCGGCCTGTTCCAGGGCGATGGCGTCGGCGCGCAGCTGGCGGGCCTGGTTTTCCTGGCGGCCCTGGACCTTGAAGCCGCCGAACAGGTTGACCGACTGCGGGGTCAGACCCAGGTGCGCGCACACCGGGATGCCGAGCTGGGCAAGTCGCACGATCGGCTCGGAGAGCCAGGCGCCGCCTTCGAGCTTGACCATGTGCGCGCCGGCCTGCATGACCGTTACCGAGTCGCGCAGCAGGCGGTCCAGGGAAGTCCCCGATTCGAACGGCAGGTCGGTGAGGATCAGCGAACCCTTGTTGCCGCGCTTCACCGCGGCAGTGTGGTAGGCCATGTCCTGGATGGTGACCGGGAGCGTGCTGTCGTGTCCTTGCAGCACCATGCCCAGGGAGTCACCGATCAGCAGCACGTCGGCACCGGCCTGGCTGGCAACGTGCGCGAACGTGGCGTCATAGGCGGTCAGCATTGCGATCTTCTCGCCGCTTTGCTTGAGACCTTGCAGGGTGGTCAGGGTGACATCAGGCATGAAAGTGTCCTCAGTTCTGCGCCGGGCAGGGGCAAACGGGCACCTATAGTCCGGATGGGGCGGACCGAAGTCAATTGCAGGTGTTACCGGACTGTTACGGCGTTACTGCCACTGCACCCCACCTGGGGCGCAGGATGCCTCAGGACAGCCGCTCCAGGCCGGTGAACGGACAGGCGGTGAGCAGGTTGGACAGCGTTTGGCCATTGGGCAATTGCAGCTGCGGGGCGAGGTCTGCCAGCGGGTAGAGCACGAAGGCGCGGGCGTGCATGTGGTAGTGCGGCACGGTGAGGCGCGGCTCGTCGATCAGGCGCTCGCCGAACAGCAGGATGTCCAGGTCCAGCGTGCGCGGGCCCCAGCGTTCGTCCTTGCGCACACGGCCTTGCTCCAGCTCGATGGCCTGCAGGGCATCGAGCAGCGCCAGTGGCTCCAGATCGGTATCCAGCGCGGCCACGGCATTGACGTAGCGCGGTTGGTCCGGCGGGCCCAGCGGGTCGCTCGCGTAGAGGGGGGAAACACTGGCGAGCGTGGTGGCTGGCACCTGCCGCAGGGCGTTCAGCGCCGCTTCGAGTTGCTGGCGCGGCTCGGCCAGGTTGCTGCCGAGCCCGATGTAGACGCGTTCGCTCATTCGTTACCGGCGCCTTCGCCACTGTTACGCGGGCCGCGACGGCGACGGTTGGCGCCGCCGCGACGGCGTTTGCGCGGGGCGGCGCCGCCTTCTTCCTGCTGACTGGCCAGGTTGCGGATCATGCCGCGACGTTCGCCATCGCTGGCGTCCTGGTAGTCGGTCCACCAGTCGCCAAGGCCACCGGTTTCCTCGCCGGCGCTCTCGCGCAGCAGCAGGAAGTCGTAGCCAGCACGGAAGCGCGGGTTTTCCAGCAGCAGATCGGCCTTCTTGCCCTGGCGGCGTGGCAGGCGCTCCTGCATGTCCCAGATCTCGCGGATCGGGATGGTGAAGCGCTTGGGCACCGCGGTGCGCTTGCACTGCTCGATGATCAGTTCGTGGGCGGCTTCCTGCATCGCCGGGATCGGCGGCATGCCGCGCTCCTGCAGCTTCAGCGCACGCGCGGGCAGTGCAGGCCAGAGCAACGCGGCGAAGAGGAAGGCCGGGGTAACCGGCTTGCCCATGCGGATGCGCTCGTCGGTGTTGGCCAGGGCCTGGCGCATCAGCTTGCCGGCGTATTCGGGGTCGGCTTTCAGCGCCTTGGCGCTGGCCGGGAACAGCGGGGCGAACAGGTCGTACTCGTTGAGCAGCTCGAAGGTGCGTTCGGCCTTGCCGCTCAGGAACAGCTTGAGCACTTCGTCGAACAGACGTGCCGACGGGATTTCGTTGAGCAGGTGTGCCAGGCGGCGGATCGGCGCGGCGCTGTGCTTCTCGATCTCGAAGTCCAGCTTGGCGGCGAAACGCACGGCGCGCAGCATGCGTACCGGGTCTTCGAGGTAACGCTGCTCCGGGTCGCCGATCAGGCGCACCAGGCGGTTACGGATGTCATGCACGCCATGGGCGTAGTCGAGGATGCGCTCGCCGGTGACATCGAAATACAGGGCGTTGATGGTGAAGTCGCGGCGCTGCGCGTCGTCTTCCAGGGTGCCGTAGACGTTGTCGCGCAGGATGCGGCCGGCCTCGTTGCGCGAGGCGTGGGCGCTGTCGGCGTCGTCATCGGTCTGCGGATGGTTGGCGCGGAAGGTGGCGACTTCGATGATCTCGCGGCCGAAGTGGACGTGGACCAGCTTGAAGCGGCGGCCGATCACCCGCGCGTTGCGGAACTCGGCGCGAACCTGCTCGGGGGTTGCGCTGGTGGCGACATCGAAGTCCTTCGGCGCAATGCCCAGCAGCGGGTCGCGTACGCCACCACCGACGATGTAGGCCTGGTAGCCGGCCCTGGTCAGGCGCTCCACGACATTCACCGCGTTCCTGCTGAACTGATCCCGCCGCAGCGAATGCTGATGGTTGCCAATGACTTCCGGGGTAGTGCGGACGGCGCGCGGACGGCGCAGTGGGGATCGGATGGACTGGATCAGCTTTTTCAGCATGTGTGCACTATCGGGGAGTGAATGTGGGGGTAGCCAACGCAGGCTCCGGTCAGCCCTGTAGCCTGGGCTTTTCGAGCGGATGCCGGGCGTATTCTGCTGCCTGGAAACAAATGGCAGCAAATCGGGTGCCGTCTGCGCCGCGGCGATTCTAGCATCGTGGGGTGGGATGATGAAGGAAAGTAGGAAAAAGGACTTGCGGGGAGAAGGGGAGAGGGTGTAGCGAAAGCTACTGGGGGAGCCGAGGCTCCCCCCCAAATAGGTGCGTGCTTTGTTTTTATTATGATGCCGGGCTTGTTGTTTTTGTTTGTTGACCCGTCCCTCGAAGCCAGTTGCTTCGGGGATGTTCCCCATGAGGGGATCCAATAGCAAACGGATTTGTTTGGTCGCTGAGTAAGCGATGATCTTGCGATCCAACCAGTCCTCGTGCTGCCTTCAAGCAGTTTTATTCTTCTCTGACTGGTTGCGGGACTGGTCCCGACGGCTACTCTTCTCCAAAAGAATCAGTTAGCTGCGCCTCCGCGATTTTGTTTTTGTTGTGCTGGAGTCGTTTCGTCTTGTTCTTATTTTGAGTTGTCGTGCTTGTTATTGTTGTTGTGCCAATAACAAAGCAGATGCCGTGCCAACTTTTGCAAATCCTTATTTTTCAAGGGTTTGCGAGGAGTGCCCCCTGGGCGGCAGGCACAAAAAAGCCGGGTTTCCGTTACCGATGAACCCGGCTTTTGTTACGGAGCATGTCTCCGGTAACAGTGTGAAACGTCCTACGAGTCAGCCGAGGCACCGGATTTGCGGCGCGGGATGCCCAGGCGCTGGCGGCGTTCCCACAGGCATTTGCGGCTGATACCCAGCTTGCGGGCCAGTTCGGTTTCGGTCATGTGATCCTGGTGCTCAAGGACGAAGTGCTGGAAGTAGTCTTCCAGCGACAGATCCTCGGTGGGCTCGTGGTTGCTGGTGTTGCCGTTGGTCGGACGCGCTTCCATCTCTTCGACGAAGTCGTCTTCCAGATCGTCCAGCTCGATGTCGATGCCCAGCAGGTCGGCGGGAATCTCCAGGCCTTCGC
This sequence comes from Pseudomonas sp. B1-22, assembly GCF_050474425.1. NCBI lineage: Bacteria > Pseudomonadati > Pseudomonadota > Gammaproteobacteria > Pseudomonadales > Pseudomonadaceae > Pseudomonas > Pseudomonas sp. B1-22. The sequence goes on from NZ_JBCHVH010000003.1 coordinate 765,671, forward strand.
TGAGGATCACCGCGCGCTCGATGGCGTTCTCCAGTTCGCGCACGTTACCCGGCCACGGGTAGTGGCGGATGGCTTGTTCGGCCTCGTGGGAGAAGCTCAGCGCCGGACGCCCCATCTGCGAGCACTGCCGCGCCAGGAAGGCGCGCGCGATCTCCATCACGTCCGCACCGCGCTCGCGCAGCGGCGGCAGTTTCAGCGAGATGACGTGCAGGCGGTAATAAAGGTCTTCACGGAACTGGCCGGTCTTGGCCAGCATCTTCAGGTCGCGGTGGGTCGCGGCGATCAGGCGCACGTCCACTTTCTGCGATTGCACCGAGCCGACCCGGCGGATCTCGCCTTCCTGCAGCACGCGCAGCAGGCGCGCCTGGGCTTCCAGCGGCAGCTCGCCGATCTCGTCGAGGAACAGGGTGCCGCCGTCAGCGGCCTCCACAAGGCCTGCACGGCCGGCACTGGCGCCGGTGAACGCGCCCTTCTCGTGGCCGAACAGTTCGGACTCGATCAGGGTTTCCGGGATCGCGGCGCAGTTCACCGAGATCAGCGGCGCCTTGGTGCGCTTGGACAGGTTGTGCAGGGCGCGGGCAACCAGTTCCTTGCCGGTACCGGATTCACCCTGGATCAGCACGTTGGAATCGGTGGGCGCGACCTTGCGGATCTTGGTGTACAGCTCCTGCATGGGCGGGCAGGAGCCGATGATGCCGATCTCGCCGTCCGCCGGGGCGGTGTTACCGCTGCTGCGTTCGGCGGCCTTGGCGTTACCGCGAGCTTCGACCGGGGCGTTACGGTTCTCCTGGCGGTCCTTGAGGATGCGTGCCACGGCCTGGAGCATTTCGTCGTGGTCGAAGGGCTTGGCGATGTAGTCCACCGCGCCCATTTTCATCGAATCCACCGCCGAACGCAGGCTGGCGTAGCTGGTCATGATCAGCACCGGGGTGCCCTGGGCCAGCTTGATCAGTTCGGTACCCGGCGCGCCCGGCAGGCGCAGGTCGCTGACGATCATGTCGAACGTCGGGATGCTGTAACGCTCCTGGGCCTCCTGCACCGAGCCAGCTTCGCTGACCTGGTACTGGTTCCGCTCGAGCAGCCGTCGCAGGGCGGAACGGATGATGGTTTCGTCTTCGACGATGAGGATATGTGCCATGTATTCAGCTCTCTCGACGTGCTCGTTTACTGCTCGGCCGTCGGGCCAGGATGCCGCGGCAAAGTGACGCTGATGCGGGTGCCGCATTCGCGTTCGGGGTCAGCCGGGCTGTCTATGGTGATTTGCCCATAATGCTCTTCCACGATCGAATAGACCAGTGCGAGGCCCAGGCCGGTCCCCTTGCCGGGGTCCTTGGTGGTGAAGAAGGGCTCGAACAGGCGCTCGATGATGGACTTGGGAATTCCGCTGCCTTCGTCCTCGACGATCAGGTCGATGGTCTGCTCCGACGCCTCGGTGCGCACGCGGATCGCGCCGTTGGGCGGCGAGGCGTCGCGGGCGTTGGAGAGCAGGTTGATCAGCACCTGGGCCAGGCGCTGGGAGTCGCCCTCGACCCAGTGCGCCGGGTCGCACAGGTTGAAGAACTGCACGTCGACGCTGCGCTTGTTCAGCGACAGCAGGCCGATGGCCTCCTGGGCGACGTCGGCCAGGCACACCGGCTCGGCCGCCACCTGCTTGCCGCCGGCGTGAGCGAAGCTCATCAGCGATTGCACGATGCGCGACACGCGCTTGGTCTGTTCCAGGATCTGGCCGCTGATCTCGGTCAGTTCGCTGTCGCCCTCGCGCTCTTCGCGCAGGTTCTGCGCCAGGCAGGCGATACCGGTGATCGGGTTGCCGATCTCGTGGGCGACGCCCGCCGCCAGGCGACCGATGGAGGCCAGGCGTTCGGAGTGGATCAGCTTGTCTTCCAGGGACTGGGTTTCGGTGAGGTCTTCCACCAGCAGCACCAGACCACTGTTACCCGGCGCCAGGGGTTCCTCGATCGCCGCCTTGTGCAGGTTCAGCCAGCGGGTCTGGCCTTCGATGGACAGCCGCTGCTTGTGCAGGTGTTCGTCCGGCGCATCGATGAAGCCTTCCAGCAGGCCCTTCCAGGGCTCGGGCAGGGCGGCCAGGCGCGAGCCGACCACGCGTTGCGCGCTGACCCCGGTGAGGTCCTCGATGGCGCGGTTCCACATGAGGATTTCCTGGTCCTTGGCCAGCGAGCACACGCCCATCGGCAGGTCCTGCAGGGTCTGGCGGTGGTAGCGGCGCAGGGTGTCCAGTTCGGCGGCAAGGCCGGTGAGCCGGGAGTGGTAGTCCTCCAGGCGGCTCTCGATGAAGTGGATGTCCTCGGTGACGTAGCTCTCGCTGCTGGCCTTGTAGGGCAGGAAGGTTTCCACCATGTCCTGCGCCACGCTTGGGCCCATCAGGCCGGAGAGGTTGGCTTCGATGCGGTCACGCAGTCGGCGCAGGGCATAGGGGCGGCGTTCGTCGAAGGGCAGGTGCAGGTCGCGCAGGGCCTGTTCCACTTCGCGCTGGGCGGTCTTGGCGCCCAGCGGCTTGGCCAGCTGGCTGGCGAACTCCTGCGGGGAGACGGCAATCAGTTCGCGGCGCTGCGGGCGGCGGACGTTGTCCACGGCGCAGGCTTCGGCAGCGCCTTTCTCTTCATCGCTGGCTTCGGTGAACAGCGAGACCAGGGTGAACACCAGTACGTTGGCCGCCAGCGAGGCCAGCGCCGCGAGGTGCCAGGTGGTGTCGTCGAGGACGTAGAGCGAATCGAACAGCGGCAGGTAGATGCTCTGCATGTTCGCGACCAGCGGGGTGAGCATGGTCAGTCCCCAGACCAGCATGCCCCCCACGAGACCGGCGATGAAGCCGCGGCGGTTGGCGGTCGGCCAGTAGAGCACGGCCAGCGCGCCGGGGAGGAACTGCAGGGTGGCGACGAACGAGACGATGCCCAGGTTGGACAGGTCCTGCTCGGCGCCCAGCAGCAGGTAGAAGGCATAGCCGGCCATGATGATCGCGGCGATCAGCGCGCGGCGGGTCCACTTCAGCCAGCGGTAGATGTTGCCCTCGGCCGGCGGCTGGTAGAGCGGCAGCACCAGGTGGTTGAGCACCATGCCCGAGAGTGCCAGGGTCATCACGATGATCAGGCCGCTGGCGGCGGAGATGCCGCCGACGAAGGCGGTCAGCGCCAGGGCCGGGCTGTCCACCGAGATGCCCAGGCCCAGGGTGAAGTATTCCGGGTTGGTCGAGGCGCCCAGGTGCAGGCCGGCCCAGAGGATCGGCGGCACCGCCAGGCTCATCGGCAGCAGGAACAGCGGCAGGCCCCAGCTGGCGCTGAGCAGCGCACGCGGGTTGAGGTTCTCGGTGAAGGTCATGTGGAACATGTGCGGCATCACGATGGCCGCGGCGAAGAACACCAGCAGCAGGGTGCGCCACGGTCCTTCGGCCAGCGGGGTGTGCAGGGTGCTCAGCGCTTCCTGGTTCTGCAGCAGCCAGACCTCCAGGCCGTCTGGTCCGCCGAATACGCCATAGAGGGCGAACAGGCCGATGGCGCAGAGGGCGATCAGCTTCACCAGCGACTCGAAGGCGATTGCCATCACCAGCCCTTCGTGGCGCTCGCGGGTGGCGATGTGGCGCGCGCCGAAGAGGATGGCGAACAGGGTGATCAGCGCGCAGAAGGCCAGCGCCGCGCGGTTGGGCTCGGACTCGCGGGTGAGGATGCTGATCGAGTCGGTTACCGCCTGGATCTGCAACGCCAGCATCGGCAGCACGCCGATCAGCATGAACACCGTGGTCAGCGCGCCGGCCCAGGTGCTGCGGAAGCGGAAGGCGAACAGGTCGGCCAGCGATGACAGCTGGTAGGCGCGGGTGATGCGCAGGATCGGGTAGAGCAGCACCGGCGCCAGCAGGAAGGCGCCGGAGACGCCCAGGTAGATCGCCAGGAAGCCGTAGCCGTACTGGTAGGCCAGCCCGACCGTGCCATAGAAGGCCCAGGCACTGGCGTACACGCCCAGCGACAGGGTGTAGATCAGCGGATGGCGCACCAGCCGGCGCGGCACGAAACCACGCTCGGTGATCCAGGCGACGCCGAAGAGAACCATCAGGTAGGAGGCGCTGATCAGGATCAGCTGGGTAAGGCTAAAGCTCGTCAGCATCGCGCTGGCTCTGCAGGATGAAGGTGACGACGATCAGGATCAGCCACAGCAGATACGGGCGATACCAGGCTCCGTGGGGATCTATCCACCAGTCCATGATGGCCGGCGAGAACAGGTAGATGCCCACGACCAGGAGCAACACCAGTCGGTAGATGTACATGTCGTCTCTCTCTTTGTTCGGCGGGCAGGCTACCTGCGCGCACAGTCGCCGGCAAGCCGGCTGCCACTGGGGACAGTTACCAGTCTAGAGCTGCGCGTCTTCCAGTGTCAGGCTGTGGGGGATGGCGTTGGCATCCCAGTGCGCGATGCCCCAGGCGAGCACCTCGCGCGGCGCGGCCATGAGCAGGTCTGTGGGCGGATTCTGGCCCAGCGCCTTGAGTGCGCGTACCAGCAGCGGGGCGGCCTGCTCGGCCTCCAGCGGTGGCGAGCGGTAGGACTTGCCCAGCTTGTTGCCGTCAGGCTGGACGATCAGCGGCACGTGCAGGTAACGCGGCGCGGCAATGCCGAGCAGTTCCTGCAGGTAGAGCTGGCGCGGCGTGTTGTCCAGCAGGTCGGCGCCGCGGACGATATCGGTAACACCCTGCCAGGCATCGTCCAGCACCACCGCCAGCTGGTAGGCGAACAGCCCGTCGCGGCGGCGGATGATGAAGTCGCCCACCTCGCGGCCCAGGTGCTGGCGAAACTCGCCCTGCAGGCGGTCAGTGAATCGGTACTCCAGCTCTGGCACGCGGATGCGGATGGCGACGTCGCCATGCCAGTCATGCTGTGCATCGCGGCAGGTGCCCGGGTAGATGCCATGGGTGCCTTCGAGCTGCTTGCGTGAACAGGTGCAGGCGTAAGCCAGGCCGCTGCGCAGCCATTGCTCGACCTGTGCGGCGTAGGCGCCGCCACGCTCGCTCTGGCGCTCCACCGGGCCGTCCCATTCGAAGCCGTAGCGTTCGAGCGTTTCCAGGATCGCTGCCTGGGCCCCCGGCATCTCCCGTGGTGGGTCGAGGTCTTCCATGCGCACCAGCCAGGTGCCGCCCACTGCGCGCGCATCCAGATAGGAGGCCACCGCAGCCACCAGTGAACCGAAGTGCAGGTAGCCGCTGGGCGTGGGGGCGAAGCGTCCGACGTAGCGGGAGGCGGGCATGGCGTCTCTTTGGCTTTCTATTAGGAGCGGGGCGCAGAAACGAAACGGGGCGCCGCAGCGCCCCGTTCGGGATCAACCAGGCTCAGGAGCCCAGCTGCTTTTCCTTGATTTCCGCCAGGGTCTTGCAGTCGATGCACAGGGTGGCGGTGGGGCGGGCTTCCAGACGGCGGATGCCGATCTCGACGCCGCAGGAGTCGCACCAGCCGTAATCGTTGTCTTCGATCAGCTGCAGGGTCTCGTCGATCTTCTTGATCAGCTTGCGCTCGCGGTCGCGGGCACGCAGCTCGAGGCTGAACTCTTCTTCCTGGCTGGCACGGTCGGCCGGATCCGGGAAGTTCGCCGCTTCGTCCTGCATGTGATGCACGGTGCGGTCCACTTCTTCCATCAGCTCAACTTTCCACTTGTTGAGGATGGAGGTGAAGTGCGCGCGCATGCGATCGCTCATGTACTCCTCGCCCTTGGTTTCCTGGTAGGGCTCGAAGCCACGAATCAGTTGGCTGCTCTGTTGTTTTGCTTTGGTGGGCATGGATGACCGCCTCTCACTCTCGCTAATCCTCTCGCGGATGGTCCTTCTCCGGCACTGCCGGCCCCGCGCTCGCAAGCGGGCGAACTTACCAGAACGATTCCCGGGACGCTACTCCCGGTTGTCGAGCCTGCAAGTTCCCGCACATGACCTGGCGACCTGGTCGCCGACTCGATGGACGCTGTTGTCGAGTTTTTTGCAAACCTCTGCACGATCCTCCGCTTTTGCTGGTAGATCGTGCATTTTCCAGGTAAGGCCGCCGGTATTCGGTGGTCCACCTGTGTCGCTCGGTGGCCTGTTAGAATCCTCGCCTTGTCGTAAAGTTCGGAAAACCTATGGCTACTTCCTACAGTGCACGCAGTCGCGCCATCGAGCCCTTCCACGTCATGGCGCTGCTGGCGCGCGCCAACGAGTTGCAGGCCGCGGGCCACGACGTCATTCACCTGGAAATCGGCGAGCCGGATTTCACCACCGCCGCACCGATCATTGCCGCCGGCCAGGCCGCGCTGGCCAATGGGCACACCCGCTACACCGCGGCGCGCGGCATACCGGCGCTGCGCGAGGCCATTGCCGGCTTCTACGCCGAGCGCTATCGGCTGTCGATCGACCCGCAGCGCATCCTCATCACACCCGGCGGCTCCGGTGCGCTGCTACTCGCCAGCAGCCTGCTGGTGGACCCGGGCAAGCACTGGCTGCTGGCTGATCCGGGCTATCCGTGCAATCGCCACTTCCTGCGCCTGGTGGAAGGCGCCGCGCAGCTGGTGCCCGTGGGGCCGGAGAGCCGCTACCAGCTCACGCCCGACCTCATCGAGCGGCACTGGGATCATGACAGTGTAGGCGCTCTTGCGGCATCGCCGGCGAATCCTACGGGCACGGTGTTGCATCGCGATGAACTGGCTGCGCTTTCGGCCACGCTGAAGGCGCGTGGCGGCCACCTGGTGGTCGACGAGATCTACCATGGCCTGACCTATGGCACCGACGCCACCAGCGTGCTGGAAGTGGATGACGACGCCTTCGTCCTCAACAGCTTCTCCAAGTATTTCGGCATGACCGGCTGGCGCCTGGGCTGGCTGGTGGCGCCCATTGATGCGGTCGGCGAGCTGGAGAAGCTGGCGCAGAACCTCTACATCAGTGCGCCGAGCATGGCCCAGCATGCCGCGCTGGCCTGCTTCCAGCCGGAAACCATGGCGATCTTCGAGGCGCGCCGTGCCGAGTTCGCCCGCCGTCGCGACTACCTGCTGCCGGCGCTGCGCGAACTGGGCTTCGGCATCGCAGTGGAACCCGAAGGCGCCTTCTACCTTTATGCGGACATCAGTGCCTTTGGCGGCGACGCCTACGCGTTCTGCCAGCACTTCATCGAAACCGAGCACGTTGCCTTCACCCCCGGCGTGGACTTCGGCCGCTACCAGGCCTCGCACCATGTGCGCTTTGCCTACACCCAGAGCGTCGAACGCCTGCAGCAGGCCGTTGAACGGATCGCCCGTGGCCTGAAGAGCTGGCGTCCCTGATGCGTTTCGAGCCGGCACTGATCGAGGCGCGCCTGATCAAACGCTACAAGCGCTTCCTGGCGGACATCGAGACCGCCAGTGGCGAACGCCTGACCATCCATTGTCCGAACACCGGTTCGATGCTCAATTGCATGAGCGAAGGATGCCGGGTCTGGTTCAGTCGCTCGAATGACCCCAAGCGCAAGCTGCCGGGCACCTGGGAGCTGGCGGAAACCCCGCAAGGGCGGCTGGCCTGCGTGAATACCGGGCGTGCCAATCGATTGGTGGAGGAGGCGTTGCTCGCTGGTGTCGTGACCGAACTCGCAGGCTTCGATGAACTGCGCCGAGAAGTGGCCTATGGGCAGGAAAACAGCCGTGCCGACTTCCGGCTGATGTATGCCGGCAAGCCGGTGTATGTGGAGGTGAAGAGCGTGACGCTGGGCTTTGACGGCACCGCAGTCGCCGCTTTCCCGGATGCCGTTACCCTGCGTGGCGCCAAGCATCTGCGCGAGCTGGCGGCGCACGCTCGCGAGAGCATGCGTGCAGTGCTGTTGTACGCGGTGAACCTGTCCGGCATCGAGGCGGTGCGCCCGGCGGCGGAGATCGACCCGGTCTACGCCGCGTCGTTGGCGGAGGCGCGTAACGCCGGGGTGGAAGTGCTGGCCTATGGGGCACGGATCGATACGCAGGAGATTTGCCTGGAGCGGCCGTTGAAGGTGTTGTTGTAGCCCGGATTTCGCTGCGGGGATTGTTCGCGAGCAAGCTCGCTCCTACAGGTCTGCGCTGTGCTGCTCTTCGTAGGAGCGAGCTTGCTCGCGAACCGGCCCAGGCACGGCTTCCGCGCTAGGCCTCGTCCAGCTCATCCAGCCAGATGCCCTGCTCATCCTCATGGCAGGGCAGGGCCTCCAGCACATCCCCGAGGCATGGTCCCTGGATGCATTCGCCGGTCTCGATCAGGAACAACGCCCCATGGTGGCCGCACTGCAACAGGCGGCCGCTGGCATCGAGAAAGTTCTCCGCGTCGTAGCCCAGCGGGATTTCCCGGTGCGGGCAATGGTTGCGATAAGCGTAGGCGCGGCCTTGGCGGCGCACCACGAAAAGGTTCAGGCCGGCGGCCTTGAAGCCCCGGCTCTGGCCTTCGGCCAGTTCATGCGGGGAGCAGAGCAGGATCATCCGGGTTCTCCATCCAGGGCGGGCATTATCCGTGCGCGGATGGCGGGACCGGAAGAGGGTGCACGTCCGTGTGCAGAAGAGGGGGCGGTCCGGTTGGCCATGACAGGGCAAGTGGACCCCAGGTAGGGCTTTAGTCGGAGCGGGGCGTCGGAAATGCTCGTCGCCCGCCGCTCGGGCCAGCGAGGCGCAGTCGCCAGACGTGCAGGGGAGAATGGTTTCGTCGATGTTGTGCCAGGGGCGCAGCCATGGCCGGAGCACTTCGCTGCCGACGCCATCGCGGGGCGACATAATACCTCAGGCGGAATCATCGTTGATGGATTGGCCAGTCTCGCCCGCGCCTTTTATCCTTCCGCGCAGGCCCTGAACCCGGAAGGTCGTCCTTGACTCGGATCGTTGCTGCTCGACCGCTGTTCCTACTACTCGGTTTTCTCCTGCTGCTGGTTGTCTGGCTGTCGCTGGCCCTCGGGCCGGTGAGCCTGCCCCTGGGCGATACGCTGCGGGCACTGGCGCGCCTGGTTGGGCTGCCGGTGGCCGCTGGCGAGTCGGGCCAGGCCGAGTTGATCGTCGGCCAGATTCGTCTGCCGCGTACCCTGCTGGGCGTTGCCGCCGGCGGGGTGCTGGCGCTGGCCGGCGTGGCGATGCAGGGGCTGTTCCGCAATCCGCTGGCCGATCCCGGCCTGATCGGCGTTTCCAGCGGTGCGGCACTGGGCGCGGCGATCGCCATCGTCTTCGGTGCGTCCATCGGCGGGTTGCCGGAAGCCTTCGCTCCCTACCTGCTCTCCGTCTGCGCTTTCGCCGGCGGCCTGCTGGTGACGGCGCTGGTCTATCGCCTGGGGCGGCACAACGGGCAGACCAACGTGGCCACCATGCTCCTCGCAGGCGTTGCGCTCACCGCGTTGGCGGGAGCGTTGATCGGCCTGTTCACCTACCTGGCCGATGACGCCACGCTGCGTTCACTGACCTTCTGGAACCTCGGCAGCCTGAACGGTGCCAGCTATCCCCGGCTGTGGCCGTTGCTGCTGATCACGCTGCCGGTGGCCTGCTGGCTACCGCGCCGGGTGGATGCGCTCAATGCGCTGCTGCTCGGCGAGTCGGAGGCGCGCCATCTGGGCTTCGACGTCGAACGCCTGAAGGTCGAGCTGATCCTTTGCACGGCACTGGGCGTTGGCGCGGCGGTGGCGGCGGCCGGCATGATCGGTTTCATCGGCCTGGTGGTGCCGCACCTGTTGCGCCTGATCGTCGGGCCCGATCACCGGGTGCTGCTACCGGCTTCGATCTTTGGCGGTGCCATCCTGTTGTTGCTCGCCGATCTGGTGGCGCGGTTGGCGCTGGCGCCGGCGGAGCTGCCGATCGGTATCGTCACCGCGTTGATCGGTGCGCCGTTCTTCCTTTACCTGCTGATAAGGGGGCGCTCCTGATGCTGACGGCGGAAAGCCTGCTGGTGAAGCGTGGTGCGCAGACTGTCCTGCAGGGCGTGAGCCTGGCCTTGCGGCCGGGTGAAGTGCTGGGCGTACTGGGCCCCAATGGCGCCGGCAAGAGCACCTTACTGGGGGCTCTCAATGGCGATCTGCCGCTGTCCGCTGGTGCGGTGAGCCTCGATGGGCGTCCGCTGTCTGCATGGCGAGGTACTGATCGGGCGCGCCGGCTGGCGGTGTTGCCGCAGTCGTCGACGCTGAATTTCGCGTTCACCGTCGAAGCGGTGGTCGGCTTCGGGCGCCTGCCCCACGACAGCGGCCGCCAGCGCGATGGCGAAATCGTGGCAGCGGCACTGGAGGCCGCGGATGCCGCCCATCTGGCCGGACGCAGCTACCTGGCGCTCTCCGGGGGAGAACGCCAGCGTGTGCACCTGGCGCGCGTGCTGGCGCAGCTCTGGCCGGGCGGGGCGGAGCAGGTCCTGCTGCTGGACGAGCCCACCTCGGCGCTCGATCCGCTGCATCAGCACACCACGCTGCACGCGGTGCGCGAGTTCGCCAATCGCGGCGCGGCGGTGCTGGTGATCCTGCATGATCTGAACCTGGCCGCGCGTTACTGTGATCGCCTGCTGTTACTGCATCAGGGGCGGCCGCAACTGCAGGGAACGCCCGAGGAGGTGCTGCGCGCAGAGCCGTTGCGCGCGGTGTTCGGGTTGGACGTGCTGGTCCAGCGCCATCCCGAGCGCGGCCATCCGCTGATCATCGCCCGCTGAATGGAGCTCAAGTGAAGTACCTGCTGATCACGTTGCTGGCGCTGCTGTCTGCCTGCCAGAGCCACACTTCCGCGCCGCCGCCGCTGCCGGCCTGGCAGAGCCCGGAGGGGCGTGACAGTGCCGAACTCGGCGTCATTCGCAACCTGCACAGCGGCGAGCAGCTCACCCCGCAACAATTGCTCGACCGGCTAGCCGCGGCGCCGCGCGTGCTGGTGGGGGAGCAGCACGACAATCCGGATCATCATGCCCTGGAGCTCTGGCTGGCGCGCGCCCTGGCGGAGCGCCGCCCCAGTGGCAGCGTGCTGATGGAAATGCTCAATCCGAACCAGCAGTCGCGGGTTGCCGCCGCGCAGGCCGCCGCGGCCAGGGGCGAGGCGCCGACGGACCTGATCGGCGCACTCGCCTGGCAGCCGGGCTGGGACTGGTCGCTCTACGGCCCGCTGGTGACCTGGCTGGTAAAGCAGCCGGCGCCGTTGCTATCGGCCAACCTGGATCGTAGCGAGATCATGCGCATCTATTCCGAGCAGCCACGGCTGGAGGGCTCGCGCTCCACGACGAATACCGTGCGCGACAGCCTGCTGGATGACATCCGCGAATCCCACTGCGGCCTGCTGCCGGACAGCCAGTTGCCGGCGATGCTGGCGGTACAGCAGCAGCGCGACCGGCGCATGGCCGAGCGCCTGAAGGCGGCGCCTGGCCCGGCACTGATGATTGCCGGTGGTTTCCATGCGCGGCGCGATCTGGGTGTGCCGCTGCACCTTGAGGACCTGGGCGCGGAGCAGGGGCTGCAGGTGCTGATGCTGGCGGAAGTGGGCAAGGCGGTGGCGCCGGGGCAGGCGGATTTTGTCTGGTACACACCGGCGCTGCCGCCGACGGACTATTGCGCGGCGCTTCGTCGGTAACGCAAGCCGCAGTCATGGATGGGGTCTTCGGGCCCGTCTCCATGGACGGTTTTCATGCGGGCAAAAAAAGACCCGGCAAAGTGCCGGGTCGAAACCGTGATTAGCCTGATGAGGAGATAATCCGAAGAGTCCGACTGCGTGGTCTCTTGAGCTTATCCGACTGGCCTCGCGGCCAGTGAGTTAATAATAACCATTATCAATTGAGAGTCAATGCTTTTTTATTCCCATGGTCGAGGTTCGAGGTTGCGCATAAAAACGCAGGCAAAAAAAAGACCCGGCAAAGTGCCGGGTCGAAACCGTGATTAGCCTGATGAGGAGATAACCTGAAGAGTCCGACTGCGTGGTCTCTTGAGCTTATCGTCTGGCCTCGCGACCAGATGACTCAATAATAATCATTATCATTTGAGAGTCAACCTCTTTTCGCGGAGTTTTTCGCGATTGCGAAACATCCTCCCGAAAAACGAAAAGCCCGGCGCAGGGCCGGGCTTCTGGCAGAGGCTTGACCTCAGCTGCCCTGGCGCTGCACGCGCAGCTGGGTGACTTCCTTGTTCAGCAGGTCGATGCGTCGGGCCATGCCTTCGATAAGGCTGTGGGCGATACGCGGGTTGCTCTGCATCAGGCTGAGGAACTGGTCCTTGGGGATGACCATTACTGTGCACGGCTCGCTGGCGATGACCGAGGCGCTGCGCTTCTCGCGGGTGAACACGGCCATGGCGCCGAAAATCTCGTCCTTCTGTACGTCGCCGACCTTCTGCCCGTCGACAAAGGCTTCCGCGTGGCCCTCGATGATGATGAACACATGCTCGGCGTCATCGCCCTGCTGGATCAGCTGCGCGCCGGCGGCGAAGTGCTGGAAGCCGGTGGCCGGGCGGATTTCCGGCTGCTTCAGATGCGCCAGGGCGTCGGAGAGCAGGGCGGTATGGCCGATCAGGTAGTGCAGGAGCAATTCCTGGCGGGGGCCATCGGCATGGATATGGCCGAGCACCTCGCTGCGCGAGTACGGGATCAGGCACAGCGGCTCTTCGGTGACGTAACGGCAGGGCGGCAGATCGATGCCCGCGCGCAGGCCGATCAGGTCGCCTTCCTGCAGATAGAACAGCGGTCGCTCGTCGACCAGGGCATGGACCAGGCCATTCTCGATGAGAAACAGTTGCTGGTCGGGCAGTTCGGCCTCGAGATCATCGGAGCGCTCGAGGCGGATCGGTTCGCCGCAGGGGGCCAGGCCAGCGAGCAGTTGCACCGGAATTCCCTGCAGGCGGTTGATCAGCTCATCGGCATAGGCAGGTTGTTCACCGAGTAGGTACATGGCCGTAATCCTTGAATGGCGGCAGTCGAGGGCGCACGAAGGGCCCTGAGACCATAAGCGGGCAGGTACTTTTGCGTAAAGATTTTCCCACGGAGCTTGTGAGCTAGCTCTTGTTCCTCATCGGGAAAGTCTCAAGCTCGCCCAGAAGCGCGGCTTTGTGCGCAGGAGGAAGGTCATTCCAGTGCACGTCGAGCAATGCCCCTTCAATGGCGTACAGCAGTACCTTCGATGCTCGGAAACCACGGGCCCTGACCGCCCGGTAAGCGCCAACGGCGCCCAGGCGGCGCAGGTCGGAGGCACTGTGGATACCGACGGCATGCAGCCATTGAGCGGAGGTCTTGCCAAGATTCTTCAGGTGCAGCAGTTCGTCGTTCATCGTCGGTCCTTGCGATGCGGCACGATCGGACAGGGGCGCGCGGCCGAGAACTGCTCATAGCGGCCGGCTATACACAAGGCAAGTGTAGCGTGGCTTTGTGATATCGCCCTGCGCGAGCGGCAGGGCGGCAGAGGGCCTGGAGGCTCGGATCGGAGCCGCCGTGCTGGCGGCTCCGATCGCGAGGGTCAGAGCCCCGGCAGGCGCTGGCGGATGCTGGCGACCAGGGCGTCCAGGCTGGCGGCGTCCGGGGTATCGACGCGCTTGCTGTGTTGCTGCTCTTCGTCGCTGAGCGGCTCGCGGGCGGCCAGCTGGGCCTGGATGGTCTCCAGGGTCGCATCCGAGGGGTCGTTGCCTTCGCTCTCGCGCTGTGCCAGCCAGCCGGCGATAACGCTTTCCGGCGCGTGGCAGTCGAGGATGAGGAAGGGCACGCCGGTTTCCTCGGCCATCTTCCAGGCGGCTGCACGCTGGTCGCGCTTGAGGAAGGTGGCGTCCATCACCACCGGGTAGCCGGCGCGCAGGATGTCCGCCGCCAGGCTATTCAGGCGCTGGTAGGTCGCAGTCGTGGCATCGGCGGAATAGATGCCGCTCTGGTGCTGGCCGCGCTGCTCTGCGCTCTGCTCGCCGAACAGGCGCTTGCGCTCGACGTCGGAGCGCAGGCGGATGGCGCCCAGGGCCTCTACCAGACGCAAGCCTACCTGGCTCTTGCCGACGGCCGACACGCCAAGGGTCACGGCGAGGAAGCGCGAGGGGATGGCGCTATAGCTTTCCGCCAGGTTGGCGTAGTTGCGGTACTGGCGCAGGGTCGCGGCCTTCTGCACGGCGTCGGTCTGGTGCGCCAGGCTGAACAACGCGATCTTGGCGCGGACCAGTGCGCGGTAAGCCTTGTAGAAATTCAGCAGGTCCAGGGACTGGTAGTCGCCGGTGTATTCCAGGTACTGGCTGACGAAGCGCCGCGACAGGCATTTCAGGCCACGGTCTTCCAGGTCCATGGCGAGGAAGGCGTAGTCGGCGGTGACGTCGGTGAAACGGAACGGTTCGTTGAACTCGATGCAGTCGAACAGCACCACCTTGTCGTCGATGATGGCGGCGTTGCCCAGGTGGATGTCGCCATGGCACTCACGAATGAAACCGTTGGCCTTGCGCGCCTCGAACACGCCGTGCAGGCGTTCGAAGCTGGACTCGGCCCAGGCCTCCAGGGCATCGAGCTGCAGCAGGTCGGCCTTGTCCGAGAGCATCGGGCGGATCTGTTCGAAGTTCTGCCGTACCGGCGCCATGCAGGCATCCGGGGTGCCCAGCGGGTGTTCGGCCGGGACCTGCGGGGTGCGCAGGTGGAAGTCGGCGATCTGCTTGGCCAGGCCGTCGATGTGTGCGGCGCCAAGTTCGCCACGGGCCTGCACTTCGCTGAGCAGCTGGGTCTGCGGGAATTCGCGGCACTGGATCATGTACTCGATGGCCGGACCTTCGCCGCCCAGGCGCGGGGCGCTCTCGCTGCCGGTGATCGGCAGGACGTCGAGGTACAGGCCCTCGGTGAGGCGCTGGTTGAGGCGCAGTTCTTCCTCGCAGAAGTGCTTGCGCGCGGCCAGGTCGGTGAAGTCGAGGAAGCCGAAGTTGACCGGTTTCTTGATCTTGTAAACGTAGGAGCCCGTGAGCAGGACCCAGGAAATATGGGTTTCGATGACCCGGAAGCTTTCGACCGGATGAGGATAGAGCGCCGGGTTCTGCAGCGCAGCGATGAGAGTCTGGCTCACGTTTTGTCCTTGTCTGTCTATTTTCGAGAGGCAGGCATTATGGCCGCTGGGTCCTGTGGTGCAAACACCGCCCGGCAACCAATCCGTCGCGCCGAGGTCGAAGCTCGGCAGTCCCGGCGCCACTTCGCGCCAGTACCCGGCAAGAACCCGGATACCGTCTGGAACGGTGTCTGTCCCCTGTGGATAAAGTACGTATAATGCGCCGCCATGACGCGTCCCCGATCTTCCAAATCCCGTAAAAAAAGCGGCAAATCGTCGCCTGCCATGCGCAAGTGGCTGGGCTGGGCTCTCAAGCTCGGCCTGGTCGGCCTCGTGGTGCTGGCCGGTTTTGCCGTATACCTCGATGCGGTTGTCCAGGAGAAATTCTCCGGCAAGCGCTGGACCATTCCTGCCAAGGTGTATGCCCGTCCGCTGGAACTGTTCGTCGGCCTGAAACTGGGCAAGGACGACTTCCTGCGCGAGCTGGATGCGCTGGGCTATCGCCGCGAGAGTGCGGTGAACGGTCCGGGCGCCGCCGCTGTCTCCGGCAACTCCGTCGACCTCAATACCCGCGGCTTCCAGTTCTATGAAGGCGCCGAGCCCGCCCAGCGGATTCGCGTGCGCTTCTCCGGCAACTATGTCGCCGGACTGAGCGGCGCCAATGGCTCCGATCTCGCGGTCGCGCGCATGGAGCCGCTGCTGATCGGCGGTCTGTACCCGGCGCACAACGAAGACCGCATCCTGATCAAGCTGGACCAGGTGCCGCCGTACCTGATCGATACCCTGGTGGCGGTGGAAGACCGCGACTTCTGGACTCACCACGGCGTTTCGATCAAGTCGATCGCCCGTGCCGTCTGGGTCAACGCCAGCGCCGGACAGTTGCGCCAGGGCGGCAGTACGCTGACCCAGCAGTTGGTGAAGAACTTCTTCCTGACCAACGAACGCAGCCTGTCGCGCAAACTCACCGAAGCCATGATGGCGGTGCTGCTGGAGCTGCATTACGACAAGCGCGAAATCCTCGAGAGCTACCTGAACGAGGTGTTCCTCGGTCAGGACGGCCAGCGTTCGGTGAACGGTTTCGGGCTCGCCAGCCAGTACTTCTTCAGCCAGCCGCTGTCGGAGCTGAAGCTGCCGCAGGTCGCGCTGCTGGTCGGCATGGTCAAGGGGCCTTCCTATTACAACCCGCGCCGCAACCCGGAGCGCGCGCTGGAGCGCCGCAACGTGGTGCTCGACGTGCTCGCCGAGCAGGGGGTGATCACTCCCGCAGAGGCCGCCGCCGCCAAGCAGGCGCCGCTGGGCGTGACCCAGCAGGGCAGCATGGCCAACGGCAACTATCCGGCCTTCCTCGACCTGGTGAAGCGTCAACTGCGCGAGGACTATCGGGATGAAGACCTGACCGAAGAAGGCCTGCGCATCTTCACCAGCTTCGATCCCATCCTGCAGATGAAGGCCGAGTCCGCCGTCAGCGAGACCTTCAAGCGTCTCGACGGTCGCAAGGGCGTTGCCGAGACCGAGACCGCGATGGTCGTGACCAACCCGGAAACCGGTGAGATCCAGGCGCTGATCGGCAGTCGCGATCCGCGCTTTGCCGGTTTCAACCGTGCCATCGACGCGAAGCGGCCGATCGGTTCGCTGGTCAAGCCGGCGGTCTACCTGACTGCACTGGAGCAGCCGAGCCAGTACACCCTGACCAGCTACATCCAGGACGAGCCATTCCAGGTGAAGGGCAAGGATGGGCAGGTCTGGAAGCCGCAGAACTACGATCATCAGTCGCGCGGCACCATCTTCCTCTACCAGGGCCTGGCCAACTCGCTGAACCTGTCCACGGCCAAGCTCGGCCTGGACCTGGGCGTACCGAACGTGCTGAAGACCCTGGAGCGTCTGGGCGTCTCGACCGACTGGCCCGCCTATCCGTCGATGTTGCTGGGCGCCGGTGCGCTGAGTCCGATGCAGGTGGCGACCATGTACCAGACCATCGCCAGCGGCGGCTTCAACACTCCGCTGCGGAGCATCCGCAGTGTGCTGGCATCCGACGGCCAGCCGCTCAAGCGTTACCCGTTCCAGGTCCAGCAGCGCTTCGACCCGGGCGCTATCTACCTGGTGCAGAACGCCATGCAGCGGGTGATGCGCGAGGGTACCGCGCGCTCGGTCTACAACCAGCTGCCGGCCTCGCTGACCCTGGCCGGCAAGACTGGTACCACCAACGACTCCCGTGACAGCTGGTTCTCCGGCTTCGGCCAGGACCTGCTGGCGGTGGTGTGGATCGGTCGCGACGACAACGGCAAGACGCCGCTGACCGGTGCTACCGGTGCCCTGCAGATATGGACCAGCTTCATGCGCAAGGCCGATCCGCTGCCGCTGGACATGCCGATGCCGGATAATGTGGTGCAGTCCTGGGTCGATCCGCATACCGGGCAGGGCACCGATGCCAACTGCCCCGGCGCGGTGCAGATGCCTTATATTCGAGGAAGCGAGCCGGCCCCTGGCGCCGGTTGCGGAATCCAGGCGCCGGCCAACGAAGTCATGGACTGGGTGCGTGGCTGGCTGAACTGATGCGAGAGGTTTGAAGTGAGAAAAGCTTGGTTTGCAGCGTCGGCGACTCTGGCGCTTCTGTCCGGTTGTGCAACTCCGCAGCACGGTGCGATCCCGGTGCAGGACTCCGGCACCTCCGTTTCCAACTCGGAGCGCGTGGGGCGTAGCGGTGGCAACTATCAGGCACCGGTTTCCGCCAGTGCCGGCCAGAGCATTCCCCAGGGCGATTCCGGCGTCACCGTGATGGTGCCCAAGGATGCAGGTGCTGCGCCGATCCAGACCTTCCCGGCGCAAACCGGAGCGGCGCCGATCAGCACCGCGCCGATGACGACCGCGCCGGGCAGTACCGGCTCGAATTATTCGCAGCAGCCGATCTCCACCAGCGGCGGCATCACCTCGAACGGTGGTTTCCAGTCGCAGACCTACCAGCAGCCGGCGTACCAGACCCCGCCTGCTGCGCAGGGCAACACCTACCAGGGCAATACCTACAATCAGGGCGGCACCTACAAGGCGCCGTCGGGTATTCCGTCGAACAACACCGGATTGGCTGCTGATGAGCAGCTCGATGGCCCGGTGCTGGCGCTGCTGACCACCGCCTCGCAACAGCAGGGCGGCGGCGATCTCAATGGCGCCGCCGCCAGTCTGGAGCGCGCCCAGCGCATTGCTCCGCGCGAACCGCAGGTGCTCTACAAGCTGGCCCAGGTTCGCCTGGCCCAGGGCGATGCCGCGCAGGCCGAGCAGGTGGCGCGTCGTGGTCTGACGCTGGCCGGCGGCCGTCCGACCTTGCAGGCCAGCCTGTGGGACCTGATCGCCAAATGCCGTCAGCAGCAGGGTGACGCCGCCGGTGCCGCCGAAGCCCGGCAGAAAGCCAAGGTGACCCTGTGATGGATGATCGACTGCCGGCGATTGCCGACCAGCTGCTGCTGATCGAGCGCGAGATGCGTGCCGTTGGCCTGTGGGGGAGTGAGAGTCCTTCGCTGGAACGGCTCTCCAGTCACGAACCGTTCTGCGTGGATACGCTGGCGCTGGAGGAGTGGCTGCAGTGGATCTTCCTGCCGCGGATGAAACAGATCATCGAGAGTGGAGCTGATCTGCCGGCCGCATCCGGCATCCGGGAAATTGCCGAGGAGGCTTATGCCACTGAAGGGGCGCGTGTACAGGTGTTGCTGGAGGCACTTGGCGCCTTCGACCGGCTGATCGGCGCGGGGCACTGACGCTGCCGCGCTGCCTCAGTTGCAGTTTGCCTGGATCGCCTTTTCGTTCTCGCCGATACGCGCCTGCCGCTCTTCTTCGGTGATGCGTCGGTACTCGCCGTTCTCTTCCTTCACGCGAACACGCGGATTGTTCCTCAGCTGAGCCAGGTTTTCCCGAGCCTGGCTGCAGTTCTGCGCGCGCTGGGCGTCCTGCTGGGCGACCTCCTGCTTCACCTTGTCGTCCACGGCTTTCTGCTTGTCGTCCGCGCTGGGAGGAACCACCGGCTTGGGTGGCGGCAGCGGGAAATTCGACTTGGGTGGTGCCGTGCTGGTGTTGACGGCCGAGGCGTTGGTGCCTTCAGGCGGCTGCGCGCCGAAGTGCGTGACTCCCTGAGCGTCCACCCATTTGTAGATCTGCGCGGCCATCACGGTCGGGGCCAGAGCGAGCAGCAGGCTGCCCAGGAAAATCGTCCGTCGCATGCGTTGTCGATCCTTGGGGTGCGGGGTCTACCAGTAACTATAACCAAATCGCCAGCTTATTCATCTGGAGAAGTTCACATCCCGGCTTCATCCAAAAGCTATATATGGCTTGACTTGACCGCTTCGTTTCAGAAGAATCCAAGGTTCGCTGCAGTGGGCCGGCCGCAAGCTGGTTTTACTCGGCAGACAAGAGGTGCTACCCGCGCCGCAAAGTTTCACCCTGTTTCGCGTTACCTCGCGCTGGGTGGAGGCTCTCCGTAACACAAACAGGAGTGTCTCCAGGTTCTGCTCATTCGGCAGTCGACGTAGCCGGCGATTACATTCGCCCATGTCTGCCGGGCAGCCATCCAAGTCGGTCCCCCACGATGGGGGTGTCCGTATATAGCGTTCTAGAGGTGACAACGTGGAACTTTTATCCGGCGCTGAAATGGTCGTCCGCTCCCTGCGTGACGAAGGCGTTAAGTACATCTACGGGTACCCGGGCGGTGCCCTCCTGCATATCTACGACGCTCTCTTCAAAGAGAACGAAGTAACCCACATCCTGGTTCGCCACGAGCAGGCCGCCACTCACATGGCCGACGGCTATGCGCGCGCCACCGGCAAGCCCGGCGTGGTGCTGGTGACCTCCGGTCCCGGCGCGACCAATGCCGTCACCGGCATCGCCACTGCCTACATGGACTCCATCCCGATGGTGGTGATCTCCGGCCAGGTAGCGAGCAACATGGTCGGCACCGACGCGTTCCAGGAAACCGACATGGTCGGTATCTCCCGCCCGATCGTGAAGCACAGCTTCATCATCAAGCACCCGTCGGAAATCCCTGAGGTCATCAAGAAGGCCTTCTACATCGCCCAGTCCGGTCGTCCCGGCCCGGTCGTGATCGATATTCCGAAGGACATGGGCGACCCGACCCAGAAGTTCGAATACAACTATCCGAAGAAGGTCAAGCTGCGCTCCTACAGCCCGGCGGTTCGTGGCCACTCCGGCCAGATCCGCAAGGCCGCCGAGATGCTGCTGGCCGCCAAGCGCCCGATCATCTACGCCGGTGGCGGCGTGATCATGGGCAACGCCGCCGAGCCGCTGACCGAAGTGGCGCGCATGCTCAACGTGCCGGTGACCAATACCCTGATGGGGCTGGGCGGCTATCCGGGCACCGACCGCCAGTTCGTCGGCATGCTCGGCATGCACGGCAGCTACACCGCGAACCTGGCGATGCACCACGCTGACGTGATCTTCGCCGTCGGTGCGCGCTTCGACGACCGCGTGATCAATGGCGAAACCGCGGCCAAGTTCTGCCCGAACGCTAAGGTCATCCACGTCGACATCGACCCGGCCTCGATCTCCAAGACCGTCAAGGCCGACATCCCGATCGTCGGCCCGGTGGACAGCGTCCTGACCGAAATGGTCGCGATCCTCAAGGAAATCGGCGAGACCCCGAACAAGGAAGCCCAGGCTGCCTGGTGGAAGCAGATCGACGAATGGCGCGGCAACCGCGGCCTGTTCCCCTACAACAAGGGCGACGGCAGCATCATCAAGCCGCAGACCGTGATCGAGACCCTCTGCGAAGTCACCCATGGCGATGCCTATGTGGCTTCCGACGTGGGCCAGCACCAGATGTTCGCGGCGCAGTACTACCGCTTCAACAAGCCCAATCGCTGGATCAACTCCGGTGGCCTGGGCACCATGGGCTTCGGCTTCCCGGCCGCCATGGGCGTGAAGCTGAACTTCCCCGACGCCGACGTCGCCTGCGTGACCGGTGAAGGCAGCATCCAGATGAACATCCAGGAGCTGTCCACCTGCCTGCAGTACGACCTGCCGGTGAAGATCATCAACCTGAACAACGGTGCGCTGGGCATGGTCCGCCAATGGCAGGACATGCAGTACAACAGCCGCTACTCGCACTCCTACATGGAATCGCTGCCGGACTTCGTCAAGCTGGCTGAAGCCTATGGCCACGTTGGCATGCGCATCACCGACCTGAAGGACCTGAAGCCGAAGATGGAAGAAGCCTTCGCGATGAAGAATCGCCTGGTCTTCCTCGACATCCAGGTTGATACCAGCGAGCACGTCTACCCGATGCAAATCCGCGGCGGTGCGATGCGCGACATGTGGCTGAGCAAGACGGAGCGTACCTGATCATGCGACACATCATTTCCCTGCTGCTGGAAAACGAACCCGGCGCGCTCTCCCGCGTCGTCGGCCTGTTCTCCCAGCGCAACTACAACATCGAAAGCCTGACCGTCGCCCCGACCGAGGACCCGACGCTCTCGCGCCTGACCCTGACCACCGCTGGTCAGGATGAGGTCATCGAGCAGATCACCAAGAACCTCAACAAGCTCATCGAGGTGGTAAAACTGGTGAATCTCTCGGAGAGCGCGCACATCGAGCGCGAACTGATGCTGGTGAAAGTGAAGGCCACCGGCGCCCAGCGCGCCGAGGTCAAGCGCACCACCGACATCTTCCGCGGGCAGATCGTCGACGTCACCAGCAGCGTCTACACCGTGCAGCTGGCCGGTACCAGCGACAAGCTGGACAGCTTCATCCAGGCCATCGGCACCGCGTCGATCCTCGAAGTCGTCCGCAGTGGCGTCACCGGCATTGCCCGTGGCGACAAGACTCTCAGCATCTGATTTGAAATACGGCCCACGAGGCCAACTGACAGGGGATTACCCAAATGCGCGTTTTCTACGATAA
The DNA here is from genome assembly GCF_050474425.1 of Pseudomonas sp. B1-22. Classification (NCBI taxonomy): domain Bacteria; kingdom Pseudomonadati; phylum Pseudomonadota; class Gammaproteobacteria; order Pseudomonadales; family Pseudomonadaceae; genus Pseudomonas; species Pseudomonas sp. B1-22. The sequence continues at coordinate 787,495 of NZ_JBCHVH010000003.1, forward strand.
AGACTGTGACCTCTCCATCATCCAGGGCAAGAAAGTTGCCATCATCGGTTACGGTTCCCAGGGCCACGCCCACGCCTGCAACCTGAAAGACTCCGGCGTCGACGTTACCGTCGGCCTGCGTGCGGGTTCTTCCTCCGTTGCCAAGGCTCAGAACCACGGCCTGAAAGTCGCCGAAGTGGCTGAAGCCGTTGCTGCCGCCGACCTGGTCATGATCCTGACCCCGGACGAGTTCCAGGGCCGCCTGTACAAGGACGAGATCGAGCCGAACCTGAAGAAGGGCGCCACCCTGGCCTTCGCTCACGGCTTCTCCATCCACTACAACCAGGTCGTTCCGCGCGCTGACCTCGACGTGATCATGATCGCGCCGAAGGCCCCGGGTCACACCGTGCGCTCCGAGTTCGTCAAGGGCGGCGGCATCCCTGATCTGATCGCCATCTACCAGGACGCTTCGGGCAATGCCAAGAACGTCGCCCTGTCTTACGCCTGCGGCGTTGGCGGCGGCCGTACCGGCATCATTGAAACCACCTTCAAGGACGAGACCGAAACCGACCTGTTCGGCGAGCAGGCTGTTCTGTGCGGCGGTTGCGTCGAGCTGGTGAAAGCCGGCTTCGAAACCCTGGTCGAAGCCGGTTACGCTCCGGAAATGGCCTACTTCGAGTGCCTGCACGAGCTGAAGCTGATCGTTGACCTCATGTTCGAAGGCGGCATCGCCAACATGAACTACTCGATCTCCAACAACGCCGAATACGGCGAGTACGTGACTGGTCCGGAAGTGATCAACGCCGAATCCCGTGCTGCCATGCGCAATGCTCTGAAGCGCATCCAGAACGGCGAATACGCCAAGATGTTCATCTCCGAAGGCGCCACCAACTACCCGTCGATGACCGCCTACCGCCGCAACAACGCTGCCCATGGCATCGAAGTTGTTGGCGAAAAGCTGCGCGCCATGATGCCGTGGATCGCTGCCAACAAGATCGTCGACAAGTCCAAGAACTAAGGTCTTTTCGACATACGAAGAAACGCGGCGCTTGCCGCGTTTTTTCGTTCTGGGGCGGTGATCTGGTATAAAGCGTGGGCGCCAGGGCCGTCAGCGCAGTAGCGTGCCCCGGCGAATCTCAGCCTCAACGAGTTCTCAAGGAATCGTCCATGAGTGAAGGTCACGAGGAGCCGAACAAGGCTTCCGACACCGAAGAAAGTCTGCTGCCCATCGATGAGCACATCGAAGAGGGTCATGACGCCGAAGGCCGCAAGGTCCGCCACCGCGGTATCTACCTGCTGCCCAACCTGTTCACCACCGCGGCGCTGTTCACCGGCCTGTACGCCATCATCAATGCCATGAGCGGTGACTTCTCCAATGCCGCCATCGCCATCTTCGTGGCCATGGTCCTGGATGGTCTCGACGGTCGAGTCGCGCGCCTGACCAATACCCAGAGTGCCTTCGGCGCCGAGTACGACTCGCTCTCCGACATGGTCGCCTTCGGCGTTGCACCGGCACTGGTGGCCTTCGAGTGGGCGCTGAGCAGCCTGGGCAAGGTCGGCTGGATGGTCGCCTTCATCTATGTGGCGGGTGCCGCGCTGCGTCTGGCGCGCTTCAACACTCAGGTGGGCACGGCCGACAAGCGCTACTTCATCGGTCTGGCCAGTCCGGCTGCCGCGGCCCTGGTTGCCGGTACCGTATGGGCCTTCGCCGACTTCGACGTCCAGGGGGCCAAGGTGTCCCTGCTGGTTGCCCTGATGGTTGCTCTTGCCGGCATGCTGATGGTCAGCAACATCAAGTACTACAGCTTCAAGGACCTCGACCTGCGCGGCCGCGTGCCGTTCATGGCGATCCTGGTGGTGGTGCTGGCATTCGCCGTGGTCTTCACTGACCCGCCGCGTATCCTGCTGCTGCTGTTCCTTGCATACGCCGCCTCCGGCCCGGTGCAATACTTGTTGCAATTGCGCCGTCGCAAGCAGCCGCCTGCCGTGTAATTTCCCGCGGGCTCCGCAGTCTATTGGCGCATACAGCCAGTCGTTGCGGAGCCCGTCATGCTGATCAAGTCGTCCCGCCTTTCCGATTGCCACGAATCGGAAGTCACGCCCGAATCCCTCTATTTCTCCCGCCGTCAGTTCATGTCTGGCGCGTTGGCGGCTGCCGCGCTCTCCGGGTTGCCTCGCATGAGCCTTGCCGAGGGTGGGCGCTACGCCGATGTCGAAGCGGTGCAGTCTCCTGCCTGGCTGAGCGAGAAACTTGCGGCTGCTCGCTGGGATGCCGTCACGGTAAAGAATGAGGCGATTACGCCCTTCAAGGATGCGACGAACTACAACAACTTCTATGAGTTCGGTCCGGATAAAGGTGATCCCGCCGCCAATGCGGGAGCGCTGAAGACCGAGCCCTGGTCGGTGGTGATCGACGGGGAGGTGGGCAAGCCCGGCAAGTACGCGCTGGAAGACTTCATCAAGCCTTTTCAACTGGAGGAGCGCATCTATAGATTGCGCTGCGTCGAAGCCTGGTCGATGGTCATTCCCTGGATCGGCTTTCCGATCTCCGAGCTGATCAAGCGGGTGGAGCCGACCAGCAATGCCAGGTTCGTGCGTTTCGAGACTCTGGTGGATCGTCAGGACATGCCGGGTGTGCAGTCCAACTTTGCCCTGATCGACTGGCCCTACGTCGAGGGCTTGCGCATGGACGAGGCCATGCATCCCCTGGCCATTCTTGCCGTCGGGATGTACGGGCGGGTACTGGCTAACCAGAATGGCGCGCCGTTGCGCTTGATCGTGCCGTGGAAGTACGGCTTCAAGGGGGCCAAGTCCATCGTGCGCATCAGTTTCGTCGCAGAACAGCCGAAGACTACCTGGCAGAGCCTCGCTCCCAATGAGTACGGTTTCTATGCCAACGTCAATCCGACCGTCGACCACCCGAGGTGGACGCAGGCCCATGAGCGTCGCCTGCCCAGTGGACTATTCAGCCCCAATGTTCGTCCCACCCTCATGTTCAATGGCTATGCCGATGAGGTGGCCTCTCTCTATGCGGGCATGGACCTGAGGAAGGATTACTGATGCGCAATCCGTTATGGCGCGGCGCCGTGTTCGTTTCCGCCTTGTTGCCGCCGCTCTATTGGTTGTACCAGGCGTGGATTTTCGCCCTCGGGCCTGACCCGGGGAAGGCACTGGTCGACCGGCTGGGGCAGGGTGGATTGGTCCTGCTGCTGATCACCCTGGCGATGACGCCGCTGCAGAAGCTCACCCGCTGGAATGGCTGGATACAGGTGCGCCGGCAGCTGGGCCTGTGGTGCTTCACCTATATAGTGCTGCACCTGAGTGCCTACGCCGTTTTCATCCTTGGATTGGACTGGGCGCAGTTGGGCGTTGAGCTGCGCAAGCGTCCCTACATTTTCGTCGGCGTCACCGCCTTCCTTGGGCTGCTCGCAATGGCGGTAACCTCCAATCGTTACAGCATGCGCAGGCTGGGGACTGGCTGGAAGAAGCTGCATCGCCTGATATATGTCATCCTCGCCCTGGGCCTGTTGCATATGCTGTGGGTCGTGCGTTCCGACCTGGAGCGCTGGGTCATATATGCCGCTATCGGGTGCTTCCTGATGCTGTTGCGGCTACCGCCAGTGGCGCGGCAGCTGCCCTTGCTTCGAAGCCGTTTCATAACCAACTGAAGTTTCTTGCAGAAATCTGTTGACGGGGATTTTTCAGTCCCTATAATGCGCACCACTCCCAGCGACGAAGCGCTGAAAGAGCTTGAAAATCAAGCACTTACAGTGAATAGAAGTTGAGGGTGGTGATCAGGCAGGTGATTCACTTGTCGCTCTTCATTGGCTGCTCCGGCAGCGAACTGAAGAGAAAGTCATCGAGGTGCTTGACAGTGATTTTGATCGCTGTAGAATGCGCCTCCCGCTGATGAGAAGGTTTCCTTCACTGATGCGCAAGCGGTTGAGTAGAAAAGAGATTTTCGAAAATAACGCTTGACGGAAAAAGAGGTTAGCGTAGAATGCGCGCCTCGGTTGAGACGAAAGCCTCAGCCAAACGCTCTTTAACAAGTCGAATCAAGCAATTCGTGTGGGTGCTTGTGATGTAAGACTGATGATCGACTGATTATCAGCAACGCAAGTAACACTCGTGAATTCGAGAGTTTTAGCTCTTTAAATAGAGCATGCGATTGCTGAGCCAAGTTTAGGGTTTTCGCAAAACCCAAGCAGTATTGAACTGAAGAGTTTGATCATGGCTCAGATTGAACGCTGGCGGCAGGCCTAACACATGCAAGTCGAGCGGATGA